>CAIKVT010000084.1 GCA_903830945.1 uncultured Elusimicrobia bacterium | reverse complement strand
CCCGCATCTTGCGCAGGTCGCTGTAGTAGCAGATGTGGTCGCCGATGCGGTTCTGGTCCGCGTAGACGCGCTTCTGGCTCTTGCCGGTCAGCTTCTCGACCGAGGCAAAGGCTTCCAGGATGGAGCAGGAGTTGCCCTTCCCGCCGCCGAGGTTGTACACCTGTGCCGCGCGGGGCGCCTGGGCGAACTCGTGGATGAAGGCAGCGACGTCCTGCGCGTGGATGTTATCGCGCACCTGCTTGCCCTTGTAGCCGAAGACCTTATACTCGCGGCCCTCCATGTTGCATTTGACGAGGTAGCTCAGGAAGCCGTGGAGCTCGACGCCGGAGTGGTTGGGGCCGGTCAGACAGCCGCCGCGCAGACAGCAGGTGGGCATGGAGAAATAGCGTCCGTATTCCTGCACCATGATGTCCG
Organism: uncultured Elusimicrobia bacterium; assembly: GCA_903830945.1. Classification (GTDB taxonomy): domain Bacteria; phylum Elusimicrobiota; class Elusimicrobia; order UBA1565; family UBA9628; genus UBA9628. Next base: position 1,147 of record CAIKVT010000084.1, on the reverse strand, counting down.
CGGCCGCCTTCGAGGCGCCGAAGAGCGAGTGCTTGGACTGGTCGATGGAGAATGTCTCCGGTATGCCCTGGGCGAAGGCGGGGTCGTCATAGTCCCAGCGCGACTCCAGTTCTTTGAGCCGGATCGTGTTGGGCAGGTCCCCGTAGACCTTGTTGGTGGAGAGGTGGATGAAGGGAGACTCCGGGCAGGCCCGCCGCGCGGCCTCCAGGAGGTTGAGCGTGCCTACGGCGTTGGTGTCGAAGTCATCGAAGGGGATGTCGGCGGCCCGGTCGTGCGAGGGCTGGGCCGCAGTGTGGATGATCACGGCGGGGCACAGCTCCGCCGCCAGGCGCAAGACCCCCGCGCGGTCGCGCATGTCCAGTTCGTGGTGCGTGAAACTAGGCAGTTCCCGCGCCAAACGCTCCTGGTTCCAGCGGGTGTCGCCCGCGGGGCCGAAGAACACCGCGCGCTGGTTGTTGTCTATGCCGTGGATGTCGAAGCCGAGGCGGCTGAAATAGACGCAGACTTCGGAGCCGATGAGGCCGGAGGAGCCGGTGACTAATATCTTCTTATTTTTCATGTCAGGAGGTCTGCGATTCCAGAAGAATCTTATCAAATTCCAGATATGTTCCAGATATGCTGCTATCGCCAAGCCTGTCAGGATAGATTTATGATACGACTATTGAAAAAATATGGGATGTCCTTAACCAGATTTTATTCATCTTTTAATTGTCTTTTAGTTGTATTTGCGAGATTCTGGGGGCATATTTGCGATGTGGGTATGAACTGGACGCAGAAGGGGGAGGCTCCCCGCAGGTTCGATGGCTCCGATGTGGGGCCATTGGGCCTATCTGCGGCTGGGTCTTTCGCTTCTAGCGGTTCCGACGCAGCGCGCTTACAATACTATCAGGTGTTAAAGAAGACATTGCGCCTCGGCTTGGCGGTCCTCGGCCTCTGGACCGCGTTTGCGGCCGGCGCCCAGGCGCAGGAGACCAGCATGGCGCTTCTCCAGATGCCGGTCGATGCCCGAGGATGTCCCGGGTCTAGTTGAAAAGAGTTGAGGCGATTCCCCCGGCTTGGTAGCATCAAGTTGGGACAAGAAGCACCAAAGGAGGAATCGCCAAATGGGAAGGTATCAAATTCTTCGTCGCAGGGACAGCGGTCGCGT
>CAIKVT010000083.1 GCA_903830945.1 uncultured Elusimicrobia bacterium | reverse complement strand
GCGATGAGCCGCTGGATCGAGGATCGGGTCTGGTCGGTGATGCGGATGACCCTGCCGTGCGCCGACTCCGCTTTCTTTTCGAAGCTGTCCAGGCCGGCGTTGGCCTGGCCGACGACCGGGGTGACCCGGTCCTCGGCTTCGAGAACGATTCTCTCAGCTTGATCAGCCATTTCACGCTGCCTTGAGCATCACAATGGGACGCGCCAAAAACGCGGCGAGCACGGCCTGGCGGTCACGCGGCGACACGCCCCACTGCCGCTCGCGCTGGTTGTTGTAGAAGGCGATCTGCGACGCCGTTTGCCGCCTGCCGGGCATGGCCTCATCGAGGAACCCAATCGCCGCGCGGTTCTCGTTGGCGGTCAGCACCTTCAGGCACCGCAACGTGTGCCCGCTCCAGGTCCAGTCGCGGATAGGCTGGAGGCCGCGGGCCGCCTTGTAATCCGGGTAGCCCCTGCGCCCGGCCTTACCGGGCTTTAGTGGCGCCGCCGGCTGGTCGTAGATATTCTGGCCGCTCTGGATGCGCGCGCGGATCGTATCCGCCAGTACTTGGGCGAAGCCCTGCATTTCACTCGCCGTGTAGGGGGAGTACACGAAGCGGGCGCGCCGAACGACGGTTTGAAATCTGGGCACGGTTATGCTCGGCTGGATGTGCTCGGAACAGCAACTCCGGGCTTACCCGTTTCTTGATAATTGGCGAGGCGCGTAGAATCGTACTATGCCGATGTTTATGTGCCGTTGGCCGAACGGCGACCTGTCATTCGTCTCCGCCCGGAACAGGGAAGATGCCATTATCAAGCTGGACGAGTGGGACAACGCGGAAGTGGCGGAACTCAGGCAGATTCACACCTTCATGGTGGATTTCAAATTGACCGACGACGGCGACCTGGAACTCCAGGCGTTCGGAGAACGCTCTCAGGAGGACATATGGGGCCGCGCCTATCCAGTTATCTGTCAAACCATGCTGAATGCGCCCAGGGACAGCGAAGGCGAATTGATAGAATCTGGCAAGGAGATGATCCGTAAAGCGGTCCAGGCCGAGAAGGAGCGCCTTACGGGCAAGAAGAAGCGGAACCTCGCTGACACGGAACTTGGGAGATCGGTGCAAAGCCAAATGGATGCGCCCGCAGCCTTGGTCAACCGCTACGTCAAACAGATTGCGGCCGAAGTGCTAAAGAAGTCCCCGACTTCCGGTCGAAAACAGTAACCTGATGGGTCGAGGGTTCGGTTCCAAATCCGGCCATGGTATTACCGGCGTGAGAGCTTGCGGATCAGAAGCTCCTGGAAGCTCTGTACGCCGCTGTCCTCGGTCGATATCTGCTCCTGGCGCGCGGCTTCGATCATCTCCATCGCGCGGAACTCTTCCTCCGTAATATCGGAAAGGGTGATGGTCAGGCCCATCGACTTGGCGCCCATGATCCGGAAGCACCGGCGTACCAGCACGCCGTTGGGCGTGTTCATGGCCTCATCGAGCAGATTCCTGGGGCAGCCGGGACCGTGGCTGACATCG
>CAIKVT010000082.1 GCA_903830945.1 uncultured Elusimicrobia bacterium | reverse complement strand
GATCTGCGATAGCGGCCGGGAGAGCGAGTCGGCGACCCGCAAGCCCCAGAACAGGGCCGCCAGAGAGACGATCACTCCCAGTAGAAGCTCGAGCAGGCCGGTCCGGTTCAAGGCTTGGACGACTCCGAACTGGTATTCATCTTCGTATAGGCTCAATCCGATCACCCAGTCCCAGGGCTTGAAGTAGGCTGCGTAGGCGAGTTTGTAGCGCATGATCTTCTCGTCCTGGTTTTTCCATGGATAACGCTGGGAGCGCACGACCTCCCCGGGAGCGGCGGCCAAGGCGCTGCGAATCAAGTTTTGGATGAAGTAATTTCCGCCGAGGTCCTTGGACTCCCAGATATTCTCTCCGTCTCTTTGGGCGTTCTTGGAGATGAGATAGACGCCTTGTTTCTCACCGTGTGCGCCCAGTACGAAGATGTAGCCGGAGCCGATCCTTTTGCTCAAGATGATCTGGCGGACTTTCTCCTGGCCGCCCGGCTCATTGAGGTGGGACTGGCAGAGGTCGTAGATCCCGGTCATGAAGGTTCCCATCTCGTTGTTCTTGACGATCTCCTGCACCCTAGTCTTCTGCAGGTAAAGCAGGGACATGGTGGCTAGGAGCGGGATGAAGACGATCAGCACCACCATGAATAGAAGTTTGCGCCTGATGGTATGAATTCTCATTTTAGCCTCCGATCCAAATTCATATGTCGCTGCGGTATGCTACTTGCCCGTCGAAAACGGTGAGCGCGGCGCGAACGGTGTGGATGTCCTGCGGCGCGATGGCGGAGACGATCTTTCCGAATTCAGGCGGGATTGGTTGGGGGTCTTGTGGCTGGGGCAAGGGCGCTCCTGGGGCTGTTCAGGCGGTTTAAGTTGTCTGGTCCGCGCAGTGCATAGCATACCAAGAATCGGGGCGCGCTGACCGCGGCCTTGTATTGCTTGAGTGACTAGCCCTTCTCCGGTCGGCCCCAGCCTTCGGTCAGGATGCGGTGCTGGCGGATGCGCTCGGCGTCCGTGCGCGCTACCTTGATTCGTCGCCCTTCCAGATCGATCCCCGCGTAGAACATGGCGGTTGCGACTGTCCCCGGGACTGGGATGAAGCATTGTGCCTGCCGCGGCTTCCAGCCTCGGGCCTTGAGCCAACTCGCCAGCGCGCGCATGTGCGCGTCTGTGCAGCCGGGGAAGGCGCTCATGAGGTAGGGCACCACGTACTGTTCCTTGCCCGCGGCGCGGGATTCCTTTTCAAACAGGGTGAGGAAGCGCTCGAAGACCGCGAACGCCGGCTTGCGCATGAGTGCTAGAACCTCGTCAGAGGCATGCTCCGGCGCGAGCTTGAGCTGTCCGCCGGTGAATTCCGCGGTCAGGGCGCGAGTGTAGGCCGGGCTGCGCAAGGCTAGGTCATGGCGCACGCCGCTGGCCACGCGTACATGCTTGACCTTCGCTAGTTCGCGCAGGGCGCGCAAGAGCTCGACGAGTCCTGCTTGATCGTCCTGGAAGTCCGGGCAGATCGCCGGCGTCAGGCAGCTCGCCCTGCGGCAGACCTTGGGGTTTGCGGCGCAGCGCGCGCCCCACATGTTCGCGCTGGGGCCGCCCACATCGGTGATCGAGCCGTCCCAGTCCGGCTGGCGGGCCAGGGCGGAGACCTCGGCGACTATGGAGTCCCGGCTGCGCGAAGATATCCTGCGCCCCTGGTGCAGGGCCAGCGAGCAGAAAGAGCAGCCGCCGGCGCAGCCCCGGTGCGCGGTGACGCTGGCGCGCAGCATCTCTACGGCCGGGATGGCCTCTTGATATGAGGGGTGCGCCAGGCGCGTGAAGGGCAGGGCATAGAGACGGTCGAGTTCCGTCGCGTCAAGCGGTTCGGCTGGAAGCGTGAAGATCACGGCGCGGTCCGCGTGCACTTGTAGCGCCCAACTGCCCGAACGCATCTGGCCTTCCAGGGCGAGCGTCGCTTCCAGGAGTCTCTTGGGATCGCCCTTGATCGCTTCGCAGGAAGGCAGGCGCACGCAAGCCGCACCTGCGGGGATATCAGCCGGGCCGCCCATGAACGCGGTCCCCGGTATGCCGCGCAGCTTGTGCGCGTCTTCGCTGTGGGCCAGGCGGCGGGTGATATCCAAAACCGCGCGCTCGCCCATCCCGTAGACCAGGAGGTCGGCCTTGGAGTCGAGCAGGATGGAGCGCCGCAATGAGTCGCTCCAGAAATCGTAGTGCGCGGCCCGGCGCAGAGAAGCCTCGATGCCGCCGAGAACCACGGGCAGTCCCGGAAAGGCGCGCTTGAGCAGGCCCGCATACACGATGCTCGCGCGGTTGGGCCGCGCGCCGCTGGCGCCGCCCGGCGTGTAGGCGTCATCCGAGCGTTTCTTGCGAAAGGCGGTGTAGTGGGCGAGCATGGAGTCAAGCGAGCCGGCGCTGGCCCCGGCGAAGAGGCGGGGCCGCCCCAGGCGCATGATATCGTCGGTGCGGTCCCAGCGGGGTTGGGCGACTATGCCCACGCGCCAGCCCTGGGAGACGAGCCAGCGGCCCAGCAGCGCCGTGCCGAAGGCAGGATGGTCCACATAAGCGTCCCCGGTCACGAGCAGGACGTCGATCGTGTCCCAGCCGAGGTCTTCCATCTCGACGCGCGTCGTGGGAAGGAAGCTCGGGGAGCTCATGTGAGGATTTTATCAGTTAGTCCCGGGCCAGTGCGCGGCTGGACATGAGCGCGCCGGCCGCGACCAGAACGCAGCCGGTCAGGACATGCCAGCCAGGCCGCACGCCCAGGTAGAGCGATGAGAACAGCGTGGAGCTGACGGGCACGAAGTAGCTGCAGACACCGAGGAAGGCGTGGTCGCCCCGGCGCATGCCCAGATCCCATAGGGCGTAGGCGGCCATGAGCGAGGCCATGCCCAAGGCCGTGACCTCGAGAAGCGCGCGCAGGCACCAACGCGGGGCCTCGGGCCGCAGGAGCAGGAGCATCCCCATGGCCGCGGCCGTGGCGAGCGCGAAGAGCGGCACGGCTCCGCGCTCGGGGTCTCCCCAGAGCCGGGCGAGGTTGGAGTAGAGTCCCCAGGAGACAGCCGCCGTCAAGCCCATAGCCAGGGCGAAAAGGCCGCGGCCGGTGGCCCAGAAGCCGATGTCCGCGGCCGCGTGGGGCGTGCCGCCCAGCAGGGCCACGGCCGTCCCGGTTGCGGCCACCAGGCATCCCCAGGGCAGCCACGAGCGGGCTTTTCGGCCGAGGATGGGCACGGAGAGGGCCACGGTCAGGACGGGCCAGAGGTAGTTGACGAGCGCTATGACCAAGGTCTGGCTGCGCTCGGCGCAGGCGCCGACCGCCAGGTAGAGGCTTACGTTGCAGGATACGAAGAGCGCTCCGCAGCCGTAGAGATACTTGGGCGGCAGGTGCAGCATGGCGGAGATCCTGCCTCCGCGCAGGCGGACCAAGGCTAAGGCGAGCGCGCCTCCGATGAAAGAGGCGAGGGCGGGCCCCGTGATCAGGCCCATGGATTCGCTCACCCCGCGCGTGAGCGCGACCGAGGAAGACCAGATGAGCAGGGCCGCCAGGCCCGCGGCCGTGGCTTTATCTTCAGGCTGGCGCATAGTTCATTTATATTATAGCGCGCCAACGCTGTAAGGGAGCAGAGAGAGCCCTCTAAAATCAAGGGTTTTTCAGCAGCCTGTTAGGAGCGCAACTGCGGCAACGTCGGCAAGTCCCAATCTAGGACCCTTGCCGCCGCGGCCGGGACCAGTGGACCCAGGCGCAAAGTGCTTCGGCCAGGCATACTATGTCGAGCCCGAGACCATCATGTCCCGATTCCTGCCGCGACTGAGCTTTTTAGTCTCTCTGGCCTTCTGCGTCGTGTCGGCCGTCCGGAGCGAGGAGCCGGAACGCCTGCGCGGCCAGGGACAATCGCTCTGGGGCGCGGCAGGATTTTCCGTGCGCTTCACGGCCAGCGCGGCTCCGGATGCCGCCCGGCAAGCCGCGGACCATGTCTTCCCCGAAGACGGCAGCCTGCCTATGCGTACCTGGTATCACGGCAGTCTCTTCGGAACCGGCCGGCCCTCCGATCAGGCGGTCGCGGCAGCCTTGGCCGCGGAAGGAGTACGGATGCAATCCTTGGGATTCGACTATGCCTATGCCCAGGATATCGCCCTTTTCTCCCGCGGCGGCAGCCTTTTGCTCAACGCGGACATGCCCGCTGATGGCGACATCCTCAGCGGCCTCACACGCGGCGTCGGAAACATCGACGATGGAGAGATGAATGTCACGCGCCTCGAAGCTGGCCATGCCGCACGTTTGGGGCTGCCGCAGCGGTCCATGAAGTGGACTTTCCTCGAAGGCGGCGAGATGGTCTCCGGCCGCTACGCGGATGGCCGCCCCTACGCCATTCTGAGCCAAAACATCATCCGACGCGCCCAGGGCTTCTACAAACTCCAGACTGGCAAGGTGCTGGATGAAAAGTCGGCTTTAATTCTTGTGGGCGCCGATCTCGGGATCTCGCCCGAAGACCTTTTTCCGGTCACCGCCGGCAAGCATCTGGATCTCGTCTTGCAGGCCCTGCCGGGGGGAGTCATCCTGCTCAGCGATCCAGGCCAGACAGTCCCGACCATCGAGCGCATCCTGGCCGGGAATATCCCTGAGGATGAGAGGCTCCGCCTTCTTGCCATGCGCGAGCTCTACATCAACGGCTACCAGAACCGTTATTCCAAGTCCGCCCCAGAAGATATCCGTGGCAAACCCTTGGGGCCCGTTCAAATGCCCGACAACGACGACTCGCTGCGGCTGCTCTCGGCCATATCCCGGTCCTTGGCCTCCCGCCTGCGCGTGGTCCGCGTCGCCGGCGTGTTCAAGGAGGCTCTTCCTTACGCCAACAATCCGCCCGATGCGTCCGGGCTCTATATCGCAGACGAGATCGATTTCTTCAACGGTTTCGTGGGCCGCGGTCCCGGCGGTAACCTCTTTGTCATAACCAACCAAGCTCGCGGCCTCAGTGCCCTGCAATCTTACTGGCGCGATGCGCTTGCCGCCCGCGGCGTGGCGCCGGAACGGGTCCATTTCGTGGGCGACTACAGCCACGGGGCTGGGATTGATTGCGAAGGCGCGGGCAGTCCGCAATAATCTTCAGGGGAGGCTATGGGCGGCTGCTAGGCAGAGCCGGTCCAGCGCATCGCTGACGGCATGGCGGTCCAGATCGGCGCCGTTGACCAAGACGGCAAATGCGTAGAGCCTGCCGCTGCTGGACTTAAGATATCCCGCGAGATTGCGCGCATGGCCCACGGTGCCGCTCTTGAGGCGCATGCCGGCGGCCAAGGCGTCGCCCTTCATCCGGTCCTTTGCCGCCCCGTCTATACCTGGAATCGCTAGAGACTCGTAATAAGTCGAAAAGAGCGGCGTGCCGTGCATGTAGCGCAAGACCCTGACCAGGCCGGCCGCCGTGAAACGGTCCTCTTCGGAAAGGCCGCTGCCGTCGACGAGGTGGAACTGCGCTTCGGTGAGCCCGGCTTCGGCCAGGAAGCGGCCGACGACGCCCAAGCCGCCGGTGAAACTGCCGTGCCCGGCGGTCTCCTTGCCCAAGGTCTTGAGGAGCTGCTCGGCGTAGAAATTCTGGCTGTTCTTGTTGATGATCTTGATCAAATCCTCTAGAGGCCCGGACTGCCAGGCGAGAAGGGGAGAGAGACGACCCTCGCTCAAGCCGGACTTCTCCCAGGAGACGATCCGAGAGACCTTGATGCCTTTCCGTTTCCAGATGCGTTTCAAGGTCTCGGCTGCGAACCGGGCCGGTTCGTTGACGGAGACGTAGTCGTGGCGGGTCGGCCCGACCGGGATGGAACCGAAGAACTCAACAGAGTTGGTCCCGGGCTTGCGGCGATAATCCAATGTGAAGGCGCTGCCCGTCGCCCCGGTCACGGCCCGGTTCCTGATTTTGATGTACCCGAAGTCCGGAGCCGGGAGTATCTGCGGTTTGCGTCCCGGCTTGGCCGCCGGGTTGAATGTCAGGTTTACGCAGTTGTCGTTGAATGAAATGGCCGAGGTCTCGGCCTCGTACCAGTAGGCCGATTCGCCCTCGGGCCAGACCGGCACCGTGGCTGGTCCCTCGAAATAGCGGCCGTCGAGGACCAAGCGTTCGACTTTGGACACGCCCAAGGCGGCCAGTGAATCGGCCCATATGTTGAAGATCTCATGAAGATCTGACCGGTTTCTGCCGGAGATGGAGGGGTCGCCCGTGCCGCGCCAGACCAGCGCGGAGAGCCGGCGCCGGCCTTGGTCTTTTTTGTTGATGAGGAGGGTGGTGGTGAAGCGGAAGTCCGGTTTCAGGCGCTCCAGCGCGGCGGCGGATGTGGCAAGTTTGGCTGTGGATGCCGGAAGCAGGGGGAGGTCAGGATTGCGCGAATAGACAGTGGCGCCGTCTGCGACCGAGACGAACAGGGCGCCCACCTGGGCGCCGTCGAAAGGGCGGATGGAGAGGATGGCCTCGGCCTGAGCCGGAAAATCCTGGGCCGAGAGCCCTCCTGTGGTCAAGATCAGCGCCAGCAGGACGTTCATGGGCAGTGCTCAGCAGATGCGCGGCAGCTGCTCGCCGCTGAGCATGTCGAGCACGCGTTCCACGCCGATGAGGGTTTTAAGACGCACCTCGCTCGCGGGGCTCTCGCAGACGCTGCCGATGACCGCGGGTTCGCCGCCGGCGGAGCGCAGCGCCTTGAGCGTCCTTTCGACATGGTCGGGCGGCACGAAGGCGATAAGCCGGCCCTCGCAAGCCATGTAGAGCGGGTCGAGCCCGAACATCTCGCAGGCGCCTGCGACTTCGGGTCGCACCGGGATCTTCTCCTCGTCGATGGAGATGCCGCAGCCTGATTTTTGAGCGATCTCGTTGACGGCGGTGGCCAGGCCGCCGCGCGTGAGGTCGCGCAGGCAGGCGATGTCGGCGTTGGATTCCAGCAAGGCGGCTACGGCTGGCCAAAGATGGGCCGCGTCGCTCTGGAGGGCGGTGTCGAACTTGAGACCTTCGCGCACGGAAAGGATGGCGGCGCCATGGGCGCCCACGTCGCCGCTTAAGATCACGACGTGCCCGGATCTCACTCGTTCGGGGGAGACGGGGTTGGGCGCGAGTATGCGGCCGATGCCCGCGGTGTTGAGGTAGAGCCCGTCGCCCTTGCCGCGTTCCACCACTTTGGTGTCCCCGGTCACGATGCGCGCGCCGACTTGCGCCGCGGCGCGGGCCATGGACTGGGCGACTACGGCCAGCGCCTCGAGGCTGAAGCCCTCCTCGATGATGAAGCCGCAGCTTAAGTACATGGGCTGGGCCCCGCACATAGCGAGGTCGTTGCAGGTCCCGTGGACGGCCAGAGAACCGATGTCTCCTCCCGGGAAGAACAGCGGCCGCACAACGAATGAATCTGTGGTGAAGGCCAGCTTGTCCGGGCAGGGCTCCAGGCGGGCTCCGTCGTGGGCCTCGTGGAGGGCGGGGTCGGTGAAGGCGGAGAGGAAGATCTTCCCGATGAGCTGGTGCATGAGGCGTCCGCCGCTGCCGTGGGCCAAAGTCACGGTGGTGCCCGGGGCGTGCGGGACCGGGCAGGATAGGTTGATTTCTTTCACGCGGGAGAGCGCTCCTCGGTCCGGTGATATCTGTGATAAGCGGCGCAGGCGCCTTCGGAGGACACCATGGGCGCGCCCAGTGGATGGTCGGGAGTGCAGAGGGTCCTGAAGGCCGGGCATTGGTGGGGCTTGCGCAGCCCCTGGAGGACCTCGCCGGCCAGGCATTCTTCGGGCTCCGAAGCAAGGATGCTTGCGACCTGGAAGCGCTGCTCCGCGTCCAGGGAGGAGTAAGCCTGCCGGAAGCGCAGGCCGCTCGACGGGATGGGGCCGATGCCGCGCCATTGCCTATCGCAGGGCTCGAAGACCTCGTGCACCAAGGCGATGGCGGTCCGGTTGCCCGAGGCCCGGGCCGAGCGGGCGTATTGGTTTTCGACTTCGCAGGTCCCGCGCTCAAGCTGGCGCACCAGCATGGCCAGGCCTTGGAATATGTCGAGGGGTTCGAAGCCCGTGACCACGATGGGCACGCGGTACTTGTCGGCCAGGGGCTGGTATTCGGCGAAGCCGGCTACGGTGCAGACATGCCCGGCGGCCAGGAAGCCTTGGACCTTGTTGGCGGGAGAGGAGAGTATGGCCTCCATGGCCGGAGGCACGAGCACGTGCGCTATGAGCATGGAGAAGTTGGCCAAGCCTAAGGCTTTGGCTTGCTGAGCCGCCATGGCGGTCATGGGAGACGTGGTCTCAAATCCCACGGCGAAGAACACGACTTGCCGGCCGGGGAGTTCCTTGGCGATGGCGACCGCGTCTAATGGGGAGTAGACCACACGGATGTCCGCGCCTTGGGCTCGGGCTTCGAGGAGGCTGGATCGCGACCCCGGGACGCGGAGCATGTCGCCGAAGGAGCAGAAGACGACTTCGGCTCTGCGGCTGATCGTGATGGCACGGTCGATGAGTTCCAAGGGGGTGACGCAGACGGGGCAGCCTGGGCCGTGGACGAGGCAGAGGCTCGGGGGTAGGAGCCGGTCTATGCCGAAGCGCACGATGGAATGGGTCTGGCCGCCGCAGACTTCCATGACGGTCCAGGGATGCTTGGTGAGGGACCTGATGAGCCCGGCATAGCGCTCCGCCGCCCTGCGGTCCCGGTACTCGTCGAGATATTTCACGGCTGGCCTTTGGCCACGGCCGCGTCAAGTTCTTCGAGGTACTTGAAGGTCTCCGCCGCCTCGGTCTCGTCTATGACGCTGATGGCGAAGCCGGCGTGGACGATGACGTAGTCGCCGACCTTGGCCTCGGGGACGTAGGCCAGGCAGGCGCTCTTGAATATGCCGCCGAAGTCGATCTTTCCCGTGGCCAGGCTTTCCTCTCCAGCGGCGATGCTGACGATCTTGCCAGGGATGCCGAGGCACATATATCTGAAGTTTACCAAAAATGATAGATTAAGAGCCGGCCATTGTGCCGTGCAATTTTTTGAGTGAGGTCGCTATGGTCACCGATAAGCTGATGGGATTTTTAGACGAGGAGATCGCCAAGCTGAAGAGCGAGGGCCGTTTCGTCAAGCTCCGCATATTGGAAGGCCCCCAGGAGCCGGTCTCTATCATCGACGGCAAGAAGGTCATCAACCTGACTTCGAACAACTACCTCGATCTGGCCAACCATCCGGCTTTGAAGAAGGCGGCCAAGGCGGCCATCGATAAGTACGGGGTGGGCACGGCCGCGGTGCGGACCATCATCGGGACCATGGATATCCATATGGCCCTGGAAAAGAAGCTTGCCGAGTTCAAGGGCACGGAAGCGGCTTTGGTCTTTCAGTCGGGCTTCACGGTCAACGTGGCCTGCTGTCAGAGCCTGATGACGGACGAGAAGGATCTGTTGATCTCGGATGAGCTCAACCACGCTTCCATCATCGATGGGGGGCGGCTTTCCAAGGCTTCGCGCAAGATCTATCCGCACAAGGACATGAAGGCTTTGAAGACCATCCTGGAGTCCTCTGAGGCTCAGGGCGCGCGGCGCAAAATGATCGTGACGGACGGGGTCTTCAGCATGGACGGAGACTTGGCGCCTCTGCCGCAGATCGTGGAGCTGGCCGAGAAACACGGGGCCTTCGTCATGGTGGACGACGCGCATGCTTCGGGAGTGATGGGCAAGAACGGCCGGGGGACGCCGTCGCATTTCGGCCTCGTCGACCGGGTACAGATACAGATCGGGACCTTATCCAAGGCCGTGGCGGCTATCGGGGGCTATGTGGCGGGCTCGAAGTCCCTGTGCGATTATCTGGCGTCGGTGGGCAGGCCGTTCGGGTTTTCGAGCTCGCATCCGCCGTCGGTGACCGCGACTTGCATCGCGGCGCTGGATATCTTGATGAATGAGCCTCAGCGCATCGAGAAGCTTTGGTCTAACGCGAGGTATTTTAAAGAGGGATTGAAGAGGCTGGGCTTCGATACGGGGGGCAGCGAGACGCCGATAACGCCGGTCATGGTGGGGGATACGGCCAGGGCTCAGAAGTTCAGCGGGCGACTCTTTGAAGAGGGGGTTTTCGCTCTCTCGATCTGCTATCCGACTGTTCCCAGGGGCAAGGACCGGCTGCGCACCATCGTGTCATCGGGGCATACGGAGAAGGATTTGGACTTCGCGCTGGAGAAGTTCGCGAAGGTGGGCAAGGAGCTTGGCATTAGAGAGTAGTCGGTTCAAAATGACCGGAGCCGAAAAGCTATACTATTAGACGCGGAGGCCTCATGAACATACAAACAAAGAAAGAGAAAGACACGCTGATCATCACCGTGTCCGGCCGGATGGATGCGGTGACTTCCCCGGAATTCGAGAAGAGCTTCGCCGAAATAGTCTCCCGAGGCGACAAGGCCTTCATCATCGACCTGTGCGGCGTGGACTATATCAGCAGCGCGGGCTTGCGGGGGATACTGACCTCGGTCAAGCGCGTGCACGCCGTGCAAGGTAAGCTGGCGTTCACGGGCATTCAGGGACAGGTGCAGGAAGTATTCAAGATATCGGGCTTCCTGACCATGCTGAAAGTGTTTTCGACGGAGACGGAAGCTCTGGCGCAGATGTAAGCCGCGAGACCAGGAGACAATCCATGTCCGCCAGAGAATTCACCAAGCTCACACTGCCGAATGAAATATCTTACCTGAACATCGCGCAGAGCCATGTTCGGCTGGCGGCGGAGAAATTCGGCTTCCAGCCTCCCGAACTCGGCCAGATCGAACTGGCGGTGGAGGAGGCTGTCAGCAACGTCATCAAGCACGCCTATGACGCGTCCGAGCAGAACAGTTTCGACATCATCTGCGAGCGCGTCTCTTTGGGCATGAAGATCATCATCAAGGACCGCGGCATCCCCTTCGACGCCGGACTCCTGCCGCAATACGATCCCCGTCAGGTCTCGACGGACAAGATGCCGGGGCTGGGAATGTTCCTGATGAAGAACGTCATGGACCTGGTCTCATTCGTGAATCTGGGAGCGGACGGCAAGGAGACCCATCTCTCGAAATATCTTCCGCAAAAAAACATCATGGAGCAGTTTTCCGGGCAGGAGCTCGCGCTCGAGCCTCCTGCCGCCGCCGCGAAGATCCTACAGGAAAAGATCCCTTACGATGTCCGCCGCATGCGGCCCGAAGAGGCCATTGAAGTCTCCAGGTGCGCTTACAAAAGTCACGGCTATACGTTCTTCGACAGCAGCATCTATTATCCTGAGCGGATCGTGGAGCTCAATAAGAGCGACGAGCTCATCTCCGTAGTCGCCGTGACCAAGGACAACGTCTTCATGGGCCACACGGCCCTGCATTATCCGCACGCCGGAGCGCGGATATCGGAGCTGACTTTCGCGTTCGTCAACATGGAATATCGCGGTCAAGGCTGCCTGACGCGCATGACTGACCTCCTTTTCTCCATGGAGAAAAAGTATCCCCTTTCCGGCATCTACATAAACTCCGTCACCAACCACATCTTCACTCAGAAAGTGGCGCAGAAATATGGAGTCAACGACTGCGGGGTCTATTTGGCCGCCAGCCCCGGGACCTGGGTCTTCAAGGGCATCTCCGAGGCGAGCCCGCAGCGTCTGAGCGTGCTGTTGAGCTTTAAATACTTGGAGCCAGCGCATAAGCTGACGCTCTACCCGCCGGCCGAGCACCGGGCTATGGTCGAGAAGCTTTATCGCAACATCGGGGCGTCCCACGTCTATGCCGTGCCGGAGAAGTCCGAGGCGGCGCTCCCGCAGGAGACGTCCGTCCTGCGCGCCGACGTCTATGCCTCAGAGAATTGCGCGGAGATCTGGGTGGATCAGTTCGGGGCGGACATCGTCCGGCAGGTCAAGATCATGCTCTACGACCTCTGCGTTAAGCAGGTTGCTGCCATCTATCTTTACATGGACCTGGCCAGCCCTGCCGCGCATTTTGCGACACCGGAGCTCAAGAAACTGGGGTTCTTCTTCTCCGGCATCCTGCCCCAGACCAACATCGGCGACACCATCGTCCTCCAGTATCTCAACAACATAGCGCTCGACTACTCCAAGATACAGGCGTTGACTCCTATGGCCAAGGAAATCATCGCTTACGTCCAGGCGGACGACCCTCACCAGACGGCCGCCGGAACCCATGTCCAGCCCCGCCGCTGAGCTGGCCCTGCGCAACGGCGCCTTGTATCTGCCCGGAACCGGAAAGACGCGAGCGGGTTCCGTGGCGGTCCAGAACGGGAAGATCGCCTACTGTGGGCCCGATGACGGCATCACGGCTTTCCTTGGCTCCGCCACGCAAGTCCTGGACTTGCGCGGCGGAATGCTCCTGCCGGGCTGGCACGATTCCCATATCCATTCGGTCTTCGGCGGGCTGTTCGTCCCCGGCTGTGAGTTGGCCGGCCTGGCCTCCCGCGCGGACTACCTCTCGGCTCTCAGCGGCTATGCGCGGCAGCATCCGGAAAAATCCTGCCTGCGCGGCCAAGGTTGGATCGAAAGCGTGTTCTGCTCCTTGCGCCCCCATAAAGCTCAGCTCGACGCCGTCATCCCCGAACGTCCGGTCCTGGTCTCCTCCGCCGACGGCCATGCCGCCTGGGTCAACTCAAAGGCCCTGGCGTTGGCCGGTATCGACCGCGACACGCCAGACCCGCCCGGGGGCATCATCGAGCGCGACCAGGTCTCGGGGGAACCTATCGGGCTGCTCCGGGAACTCGCCGCCATCGACCTGGTCACAGACCGCCTGCCCAGGCCGGACCAGGATGAATGCGCGGCTCAAGGCGAGGATTTCATCGGGCGCATGCTGGGCTACGGCATCACCGCCATACACGACGCTTCGGCCTTCCCCGACTCGTTGGAAGCCTGCCGTCGCCTGGATCTCGAGGGCAAGCTTAGACTCAGGGTCGACGCGTCGCTCCAGAGCGACCCCTCTCAGAACATCGAGCAACTGGAAGAGTTCGTGGACCTGCGTCGCAGGTATTCCGGGAAGAACCTGAAGGCCGGCTCGGTCAAGATATTCCTTGACGGCACGGTGGAAGGCCATACCGCATTCCTGCTGGACCCCTACAGCGACCGCTCCGGTCAACGCGGCGAGCCCTTATGGCCGCGGGACACGTTCTTCCAGACAGTGGTCGGGCTCGACGCCCATGGTTTCCGCGTCCACGTGCATGCCATGGGCGACGGCGCGGTGCGCATGGCCTTGGATGGATTCCAGGAGGCCCGCAGGAAAAACGGAGTCCGGGACTCACGGCACATGATCTCGCATATCGAGCTCGTCGCGCTTGAGGACGTCCCGCGTTTCCTGGAATTGGGGGTCATCGCCAACTTTCAGCCTTCTTGGTTCTACCAAGATGATTTGTCGGACGCGCCCCTGGAGGCCTTTCTGGGCCCCTCCCGGCTCGGCCGCCGCTTCTGCATGCGCACGCTCTGGCTATCGGGCGCCATGGTGACCTCCGGCAGCGACTGGCCCGTGGGCGGAGATTACATCACCTGCGATCCTCTGGAGATCCTGCAGACGGGCGTCACCCGGCAGGGCCTCTCCGGAGCCGGACGACCCTATATGCCGCAGGAACGCATGGCCCTTGGCGACATGCTCGATTCCATGACCGTCCGGGGAGCTTTCTCCGCGTTCCGGGAAGATCAGACCGGTTCTCTGCGGACAGGCTCCCGGGCTGATCTGGCCGTCCTGGACCGGGATCTGTTCGCCATCGCGCCGCAGGACATCCACACCGCCCGCGTCGCGCTCACCGTTTTCGACGGGCAAGTGGCGTACCGCCACGGCATATGAATTTGGATCGGAGGCTAAGATGAGAATTCATACCATCAGGCGCAAACTCCTGTCCATGGTGGTGCTGATCGTCTTCGTCCCGCTTGTGGCCACCATTTCCCTGCTCTACCAGCAAAAAACAAAAGTCCAGGAGATCGTGAAGAACAACGAGATGAGCGTGCTCATGGGCGGGATCTACGATCTCTGCCAGTCCCACTTCAATGAGCCGAACGGCCAGGAGAAGGCCCGCCGGATCATCTTAGGAAAAAGAATCGGATCCGGCTATGTCTCCGTGCTGGGCGCGCTCGGTAATAAGCGGGGCGCTTATATCATCTCAAAGGACGGCCAAAGGGACGGGGAGAACCTTTGGGAGTCCAAGGACCTTGACGGCCATTACTTCGTGCAGGACATGATCCGCGACGCCCTGGCCGCCGCTCCCGGGCAGGTCGTGCGCTCCCAGCGCTATCCCTGGAGAAATCCGGACGACAAGGTCGTGCGCTACAAGCTCGCCTATCTGGCCTACTTTAAGCCCTGGGGCTGGGTGATCGCATTGACCCTATACGAGGATGAATACCAGTTCGGAGTCGTCCAAGCCTTGAACCGGACCGGCCTGCTCGAGCTTCTACTGGGAGTGATCGTCTCTCTGGCGGCCCTGTTCTGGGGCTTGCGGGTCGCCGACTCGCTCTCCCGGCCGCTATCGCAGATC
>CAIKVT010000081.1 GCA_903830945.1 uncultured Elusimicrobia bacterium | reverse complement strand
GGGCCTCCTCGACGATGGCGTTGAGGCGGTGGATCTCGTCGATGAAGAAGACGTCGCCTTCCACCAGGTCGGTGAGCACGGCCGCCAGGTCGCCGGCGCGCTCCAGGATGGGCCCCGACGAGGTGCGCAGGTTGGCGCCCAACTCGCGGGCCATGATGTTGGCCAAAGTGGTCTTGCCCAGGCCCGGGGGGGAGTAAAAGAGGCAATGGTCCAGCGGCTCCTTGCGGGCCTTGGCCGCGGCCAAAAAGACCCGCAGATTAGCCTTGAGTTTCTCCTGCCCGATGAACTCATCGAGCGAGCGGGGCCGCAGGGTCCGGTCGAGGGCCTCCTCCTCGGCCTTGGCCGCTGGGGTCAGGACGGAATCAACGCCCTTGGGATCAGCCATCAGAGCCTCTTGAGCGCCAGCCGGATGATGCGCTCGGCGTCCAGGGCCTCGCCGGGATGCTCCTCGGTCACGGCCGAGAGCGCGGCGCGCGCCTCCGCTGAGTTGTATCCCAGCGCGGCCAAGGCGCTTAAGGCCTGGCCCATGGCCCCGGCCGGGATCGCGGCGCCGGCGCCTCTGGCGCCGGCCAGGCGCTCGGCGCCGGGGAAGTTGAGCGCGGCGATGCTGTCCTTGAGCCCGTCGATGAGCTTGTCCGCGGTCTTGCGCGTGAATCCAAACACGCCGATGAGGACCTTGGCATCCTTGTCCAGCACGGCCCGGCGGAAATCAGGAAGGGACTTGGAGGCTTTGTCCAGGTGCTCCAAGGCCTTCTTCGCCCCCGTGCCCGGAACGCAGTCGCGGAAGGTCAAAAACATCTCCTTGTCGCAAGGCGTCAAAAATCCATAGAGGGTGACGCCCCCACCGTACATGGCCACCGACTCGGCCACGTGCAGAAGGGCGCCGCGGCCCGGCTCGGGCAAAGCCGAGGCGGTCGTCGCGGTCACGCTGATCTCGTAGCCCACGCCCGCGGCCTCGATGACGACACGCTCCGCGTCCTTGGCCAGTAGTGTCCCGCGCAAGGAGGCGATCATCGGCCGCCTCCATAGAGTTCCAAAACCTGAAGCCGCTTGAGGCGTCCCGTGCGCAGGTGGCACAGCGCGATGGCGGCCGCGTCGGCCACGTCGTCGGGCCGCAGCAGCTCGGCGAGCCCCAGGGTCTTGGAAACGAGCCGCTGCATCTGGCGTTTATCGGCCGCGCCGCTGCCGGTCAGCGTCGCCTTGACCGTGCGCGGATTGTACTCGGAGATGGCGCAGCCGGCCTGAGCCGCGGCGAGCAGGATGACGCCGCGCGCCTGCAGGGTGCCGCGGATGGTGTGCGCGGCCTTGAGGAAAAACATCTCTTCTATGGCCACGGCCTGCGGCCGGAAACGCTCCATGAGCCGGGCCACGGCGCCGTGGATGAGGCAGAGGCGCTCGGGCAGAGGCTGGGAAGGCAGGGTCTTGATGAGTCCCGAGTCCACCAGGTGCGGCACGGCCCCCGCATCAGCGCTGAGAACGGCCCATCCCGTCTCCGAGACCCCCGGGTCGATGCCCAGGACGGTGGTCGACATTATCCGACCTTGTCCAGGATCTCGTCCGGGATGTCGAAGTTGGCGTGGACCTTCTTGACATCGTCATTGTCATCGAGGGCTTCCATGAGCTCGAGGATCTTCGCGGCGGCCTCGGTCTTATCGACCGGGACCGTGGTGTCCGGCTTCATGAAGACTTCGGCCGAGCTCACCGGGATATTGAGGGCCGCGAGCCCCGCCTTGACCTTGTCGAAGTCCTTTGGTTCGGTGTAGATCTCGTAGGCTTCAGCCACATCGGTCACCACGTCCTCGGCGCCCAGGTCCAGAGCGTGGGAGATCAAGGTGTCCTCATCGACGGGAGCGGGCTTGGCCACAGAGAGGAATCCCTTGGGCTTGAACATCCAGGCCACGCAGTTGGCTTCTCCAAGGTTGCCGCCGTGCTCCCGGAAGACCTGGCGCACCTCGTTCAATGTGCGGTTATGGTTGTCCGTGGTGACCTCCACGAGCATGGCGACGCCGTTGGGGCCATAGCCTTCGTAGAGGCGCTCTTCGTACATCACTCCGGGGAGCTCGCCCGTGCCCCGCTGGATGGCGCGCTTGACGTTGTCCGCGGGCATGTTGGAGGCCTTGGCATCGTCGACGGCCTGGCGCAGGCGCGGATTGGAGCCGGGGTCCCCGCCCCCGACGCGGGCCGCGATGGCGATCTCCTTGACGATCTTGGTCCAGACCTTGCCGCGCTTGGCGTCGACGATGGCCTTCTTGTGCTTGATCCCGGCCCAATGAGAGTGTCCGCCCACGTGTCCTCCTGCTCCGCCTGAGATTTTACTGATGTTATCAAAATTATCCGGGCCTTGCCAACGGAGTTCGCAGCCATGTATCATAGTTGCGCGCATGTCCCCCGCGAACCGGCCGGTCTGGGTCCTGGTCATGACGCTGGCCTGCGCCCCCCTGCAGGCGGGATCCGCCGATAAAAAAGTTCCGCAAACGGTCTGGGGCATCGACATCTCCCACCATCAAGGCCGCATCCGCTGGGAGCGACTGCGGGGCCAGAGCCTTTCCTTCGTCTACATGAAGGCCACGGAAGGCGACCATCTGACGGACCCGACGTTCCTCGAGAACTGGCAGGGCGCGTCGCGCGCCGATCTGGCCAGGGGCGCTTACCACTTCTACAACCTCTGCGCATCCGGCGCGCCCCAGGCCGCCCAGTTCATCAAGTTGGTCCCCCGCAGCTCGGGCGCCCTGCCTGCGGCCATCGACCTGGAGCCTTCGCCGGCCTGCGCCAGGATGCCGGACCGAAGGGCCCTGCTCAGGGAACTAGCCGCCTTTACGCGGAGGGTCCGCGCCCGCTACGGCAAGGCGCCGGTCGTGTATGTATCCCACGAGATGTACGACCGATATTTCAAAGGGGGGAAATCCGAGTACGCGATCTGGATCAGCGATTACCGGGGGCGTCCGAGCTTGTCGGACCACCGACCCTGGACATTCTGGCAGTGCTCCTCCCGGGGAAGCATCCGCGGCATCTCGGGGCCGGTGGATGTGGACTTCTTCCGGGGCAGCGCGGCGCAATTCGCGTTTTTTGGCAAGCCGGCCAAGAGCCTTTTCGCCGGCCGGCCCCGGGCGCGGCGATGAACGCATCTGATATACGCTCCGGCTTGCTGGTCCTGGCCGCCCTGGCGTCCGGCCTGTGCGGCTGCCATCGTCGGCCGGAACCCGTAGCGGGAGGCCTCTATTCGGTCATCGACGACCAGGGGCATTATCGGACGGCGAAAGTCGTGGCGTTGGACGCGGACGGGATCCATCTTCGACTCTACAAGAACCGATGGGAGCGCAGGCCGAAGGAAGTGGCGCCAAACTCATTAGCCTTAGGGACCATCAACGACCAGGACGGATTCGGCGTCGGACATCTCGTGCTGACGAAGGAGGATTTCGGCTCATGGAAGCCGATGTTCCTTTTTCGCGCGGACCTTACGCCTGACGAGCTGGCAGGCGTCAAGATGTGGCGGCAAGGTGCGGGGGGGGATTTCGTCGACAAACCATGAATAAGCGCAATGTCCTCCTGTGCCTCCTAGGGGCCGGCTTGCTGTGCGCGCTGATGCTGCGTCTGGCCTCAACCATGCGCCTTGACTACGACGAGGTGGCGGAGTTCCATGCCATCTGGCAGGTCTCCCAAGGCCACAAGCCGTATGTGGATTTCTACTACGACCACCCGCCGTACTTCTGGCTGCTCTACAGTCCGGCGCTGCGCGCGCTGCCTCAAGCCTTCTCATCTTTGGTGCTCCTAAGGAAACTCAACCTGGGCTGCTCCTTCGCGGCTTTAGCGCTGCTCCTCTTGCTGATGCTCAAGCGCGACGATGACCGCTCCTGGAAAACGTGCGCCCTCGCCGCCCTCGGCCTGGTGGCCCTGCAGATCCCGGTAGTCTTCACCTTCGCCCAGTTCCGCGCGGACCACCTGGTCCTGGCCCTCACGCTGGCCGGCCTCCTGGCCCTGGATGCCACGGGTCCGGCGCCGCGCGCGCGTTGGGCCCTAGCCGGTTTTCTCTTCACGACCGGCGCGCTGCTCACGCCCAAACTGGCATTGATCTGCGTCTTAGCCGTCAT
Organism: uncultured Elusimicrobia bacterium; assembly: GCA_903830945.1. Lineage (GTDB taxonomy): Bacteria > Elusimicrobiota > Elusimicrobia > UBA1565 > UBA9628 > UBA9628. The sequence goes on along the minus strand of CAIKVT010000081.1, from coordinate 155,504 downwards.
GGTCTTTGGCGCCGAGCTCTGGCGGGATGCAGCCGGCCGGGCGCGGTCTTGCCTGGGCGCGTTGCTGCTCGCCGCCGCGGGGGCCGGCCTGCTCTTCAACGCGGCGGCCTGGGGAGCCGGGATAAACCCGCAGCCGTATTTTGCTCTGGCGCTCAGGCACCATCTCTGGGCCCTGAGCTCTTCCGGCTATCGCTTCGGTCTGGCCCGCGGTCTGCTGCTGCGCGCGGCCTACGACCCGCTCTGGCTGCTGGTCTTCCTCAGCGGGACCGCCGCGGCCGTCTTGGAACTGCGCGAGAACGGCTGGAGAAAGAACCGAGTGCTGTTGGTGCTCCTGGGATTTTCCCTGGCGCAGCCGTTCTGGGTGAAGTACTTCTGGGACCAATACCTCTACACGGTCTTGCTGGTCTGGAGCCTGCCGCTGGCCTTATTCCTGCACAGGGTCGGACGTTGGAAGAGCCGCCTGTGCCAGGCCGCCGTGGCCTTGCTGTTCTGGGGCGGCGTTTATCTGGCCTTGCCAGAGCTGGCGGCCTACAGCCGAGACCATGCGGGCCTGGGCCAGGAAGCTTTGGTCGCCGACCAGCTGTTGGAGTGGTCTGCGCCCGGCATGCCGGTGGCCATGCAGCCGCCCGCGCATGTGGTTTTCCGCGAGAACTCCACCTATTTTTTCAACTACACGAACATCCCCAACGGACCCGGCACGGAGGAGGTCATGCAGCGCTTCCCGCGGTTCAAGGGCTTGTTCAGCTTCGAGGGCTACCTGGAGCAGCTGGAGCGCCGGCCTCCCAGCCTCATCCTGGTCGATCCGGCCTTCGCAGGCAAACAGTACCTCCGCGCCATCGACCACTACGTCCATGAAAAACACCCTCAGGACTATGAGGAGCGCCGCGTCCTGGGCACCTCTGTGCTGGTGAGGAAAACCCCGCCTCGTCATAAATTGTTGTAAAATCACCGCTTAGGGCCCGTAGTTCAACGGATAGAGCACGTGGCTTCGAACCACGGGATCCGGGTTCGATTCCTGGCGGGCCCATTTTTTTCTCGCCTCTCCACAGGGGAGGCGACCGTTGTTCAGAAGAATCCTTGCAATATTTCCGTAAACGTCTAAGGATATCCTGCAGGTGCATGGTTGCCCTGGCTGCATTTGCCTTCGTCATTGCCGGCACGCACGCCGCTGTCGGTTCCGCACACCCTGAGCTCAGCCGCCAAGCCATCGACTTCCTCGTCGGCCGCGCCGACGACTCCGACCCAGACGTCCGCATCGCCGTGATCGCCGCCTGGGGCGATATCGAAGGCCCTGCCCCCCAGGTCGGCGAACTGCTCAAAAAGGCCGGCCAGGACCGCGACGACTTCGTGCGCTTGGAGGCCGGCTACAGTCTCTTTCAACGGGGCGACGACGAGGGCCGCAGGCTGCTCATGGAACTTGCGCGCAGCTCGGCCACTCCCAGGGGCTCGTTGTCGCCGGCCCAGGAAAAGGGACTCTTATCCCACACTGAGGCCCGGGCCCAGGCCCTGGTCAGGCTCTCGGACATGGCGACGGAGGACGTCGTCGGACTCATGGAGCAGACCTTAAGCGACGCCTCAGGAGCGGTCCGCGACGCCACGGCAGTGGCCCTCTGCCGCCTCGACCTCGCCCAGGCGCCGCCGGTCGCGCCCTTCGTGCGGCACTTCCTCGATGCCGCCAGGGACCAGGACGCCGCAGTGCGCCTCGCCGCGGTCAAGGCCCTCGGGCAGGCCAACCTCTCCTCCGCGCGCGAGACCCTGGTCGCGGCGGTCGGCGACACTTCGTCGGCGGTACGCGCCGAGGCTGTCGCGGCTTTGGCCGCGGTGGGCGACGAAAGCCTGGCCCGGCTCTTCATCGAGCGCCTCGAAGACGAGAACCCGCGCGTGCGCTCCATGGCCGCCGGCGGCTTGGCGCGCATCGCCCAGGCGCCGAGCGCGGTCGTGGCGCTGCGGCGGCTGGCCGACAACGGAAAAACTCCGGACCTGGCCTTGCGCGCTATGGCAGGCTTAGCCGAACTCGGCGAACATATCGACCTCGACCTCGCCCAGCGGCAGCTGCGCGCGCATGACGTGGACGGCCGCATGCTGGCCCTAGAGGCCATCGCTGCCGCACCCGGCGATGACGCCCCGCAGCTCCTGGCCCGGGTCATGAGTAAGGATGCCTCCCTGAGGGTTCGGGTGGCCGCGGCCGCGCTGCTGGCCAAGCGTCTGCAGCGGAGGCGGCCATGAGAGCCGCCCTCCTGGTCGCGGCGCTGGGCCTCTTTGTCCCGGCTTTCGCCACCGAGAACCCCGGGGTGACCGGCGCCGCCATCCTGCAGATGCCCATGAGCGCGCGCGCCATGGGCATGGGCGGCGCCTTCACGGCCGTGGGCACCGACGCCTCCGCGCTCTACTATAACCCCGCGGGCCTCAGCCGCCTCAACGCCCATGAGGTCGGCTTCTCCATGTTCTCCGGACCCTCGGGGGCCTTCGACAACACCGTGGAGAACATCACCTACGCCGGCCCCACGCCCTTCACCGGGATCTCGGGCAACGGCTACACCAGCGTGGGCGCCAATTTCCTCTTCTCCCAGAGCGGGGACATCGAGTACAACAAGCTCAACGCCGACGGCTCCCTGGCGGGCTCCCAGAACCTGAGCGCGGGCGACGACTTTGCGGCCACGTTCGGCTATTCCGAGAGGGTCGGCAGCACTCCCGTCGATTACGGGGAAAACAGCTACGGCGTCAACCACTTCATGGGCGTCTCGGGCAAGTACCTCCACTCCACCCTGGCGGGCGGCTACTCCGCCCAGGCCGTGGCGGCCGATGTCGGCTACCTCGCCCACTCGCCCGAGGCGGGCCTCGGCGCAGGCGTCTCCATGCTCAACATGGGCACCAGGATGAAGTTCGTCAGCGAGGGTGACCCGCTGCCCCTGACCGCCCGCTGCGGCCTGGCCTACCAGTTCGGCGTGCCCTCAGTGCACAGCCTCATCGCAGCCGCCGACGGTGAGTACCGCCTCTACGAGAAGCAGGCTCTGGCCGACGTGGGCCTGGAATACTTCTGGAACAAGACCTACGGCATGCGCATGGGATACCAGTTCCTGCGCGACTCTTTGGGTCTGACCGTGGGCTTCGGGCTGCGCTGGCGCGGCCGATTCGTGTTCGACTATGCCTGGGGCATAGCTGACACGCTTAGCGACACCCAACGCTTCACCATCTCCTACCGCTTCGGAGGCGTGACGTCCGCGACCCGCGGCCGCCAGCGCGAGCCCGCGCAGGACATCTCGCCCCTGCAGGAGCAGCTCCGCATCAACGAAGAGAGCTCTCCCACCATCGAGCTCCCGGCCTCGCGTCCGGCCCCGCGCGAGCGGTCGCAAGGCGTGCCGGGCTGGATATATTAGCTGCTCTTTCGACCTTCAACCCTCCCAGGCGCTTTCTTTGGTAAGATAGCGGATCCAGGAGGGCACCTCATGTTCGAGACAGCGGAAGTCGGCAATCATCTGGAAAAGGCGGATTACAAGCGCCAGGAACCCAAGCTGCGCACGGCCCTCCTGGAAGCCCAGCGGGCCCTGGCCGGCTCGGATTTCTCCTTGGCCCTGCTCATCGGAGGCGTGGAGGGCGCGGGCAAGACGGAGTTTACCAACCAGCTCCTGGAATGGCTCGACGCGCGCGGCGTGGCGGTGCACGCCTGGGGCAAGCCGACCGATGAGGAGCGCGAGCGGCCTTTTTTCTGGCGCTTCTGGCGCATCCTGCCGCCCAAGCGCAAGGCCGCCATCCTGCTGACCTCCTGGTACTCGAACCCCATCATAGACCGGGTCTGCAAGAAGACGGGCCAGGCCGAACTGGACCAACGCCTCGACCAGATCGTGGACTTCGAGCGCATGCTCGCAGCCGAAAGGGTCCTATTGGTTAAGCTCTGGTTCCATATCTCAAAATCCGAACAACGCCGGCGTTTTAAGAATCTGGAAGCCGAACCGGAGACGCGATGGCGGGTGACCAAGCAGGACTGGAGGTTCCACAAGCGCTACGATAAGTTCCGGGAGGTCTGCGAGCACTCCCTCATGAAGACATCGACGGGGGATGCGCCCTGGCACATCGTGGAGGCCACCGACCGGCGCTACCGCAATCTCACGGCCACGCGCATCATCCTCGACGCCCTGCGGCAACGCCTGGAGCAATCGCGCAGCGCGGGCAAACCGGAGCATAAAGCGGACCATTCCAAGCCAAGAGCCAACAGCGTCATCCGCAAGCTGGACCTGGGGCTCAAGCTCGACGCTGATGCCTTCGACAAGAAGCTGGAGAAGCTGCAGAATCGCATCGGGACAATGACCCGGTGCCTGCGCAAGAAGGGCCGCTCCCTGACTCTGGCTTTCGAGGGGCCGGACGCGGCGGGCAAGGGTGGGGCGATCCGCAGGCTCACCCAGGCCATGGACGCGCGGCTTTTCCGCGTGGACTCCGTGGCCGCGCCGTCCGATGAAGAGCGGGCGCGGCCATATCTATGGCGCTTCTGGCGCGATCTGCCGCGCGTGGGCCGGGTCGCGCTCTACGACCGGACCTGGTACGGCCGGGTCCTGGTGGAGCGTGTGGAGGGCTTTGCCTTGCCTCAGGAATGGCGGCGCGCCTACGCGGAGATCAACGCCTTCGAGGAGCAGATGGCCGAGTCCGGCATCATCGTGCGCAAGTTCTGGATCGCGCTCAGCGCCGACGAGCAGCTGCGACGGTTCAAGGACCGGCAGGTGACTCCGTATAAGCAATACAAGATCACGGAAGAGGACTGGCGCAACCGGGCCAAATGGGACGCCTACGAGGCCGCGGCCTGCGAGATGATCGAGCGCACCAGCACGGAGCATGCGCCGTGGGTGCTCGTAGAGGGCAACGACAAGCGCTGGGCCCGGATCAAGATCCTGCAGAGCGTGGCGGACGCCCTGGAAAGCGAGCTCTAGCTCACAGCGAGCCCAAGATCTGCCGGTAACTGCGCAGGCGCGCCATGCCGTTCAGCGCGCATCCCGGCTCCGCGTCGTGGAGGCAGCCCTGCGGACAGCGCGCCGCCGCCTGAGCCAGCTCAGAAAAATGCTGGAGAAGCCCGGCGCGCTCCACCCCGACTAGAGCAAAGTTCATGATGCCCGGCGTGTCTATCCAGACCGAACCATCGGCCGCGGGCAGCAGCACGGCTCCCGTCGTGGTGTGGCGTCCCATGCCGGTAGCGCCGGAGAGCTCTCCCACGCGGCCGAAGCCCTCGTCTCCCAGCAGGCGCCGCAGCAGTGAGGTCTTTCCCACGCCCGAATGGCCGCAGAAGGCCGCGGTCTTGCCGCGCAGCATCTCGGCCAGACTCTCCGCGCCTGAGCCGCTGCGCGCGCTGCACTCCACGAGCGCCACGCCGGCCGCGGGGTAATGTGACCAGGTCTTCTCGGCCCCGGGCTCGAGCAGGTCCGTCTTGTTCACGCAGAGCACGGCGGCGATGCCCTGGGATGAGGCCGCCACCAGGAAACGGTCCACGATGCCCGCAGAGAAGTTCGGCTCGCGCGCGGCCGCCACCACCACCAGGCGATCGATGTTCGCCGCGATCACGTGCAGCAGAGGATCACGCGAATTGGGCGCCGAACGGATGAGCCGGTTGCGCCGCACGCAGCGCCCCACGATGACCGCCCCAGAGACCCGGACCCGGTCGCCCACGCAGACCGGCGAGCGCTCGCGCGAGTTTCCTCCGAAAGCCAGCGACCGCATCCGGTAGCCGCACAGGCGGCGCGCCGCGCCGCCGTCGAAGCGCACCGCGGCCTGGTTGGGGAATATCTCGGCGACCGTGGCGTTGCCGTCCTGCGCCGCCAGCTCGACCGCCTGGCCCGTGATCGCCCGCTTGGCGTATTTGCGCCGGGGGGGGACCTTAAGACCGTCGACCCAATCCTCTTCGGAGTCCCGGGACCAGGAAGGCATCTAGAGTCTGGGCACAGTTAAGACCAGTGGCGTCGGCTAGTCCGCCGATCCCTCGCGCCGCTTGTCGTCGCGCTTGCGCAAGCTGGCGTTCATGATCTTCTTGCGCAGCCGGATGCTCTGCGGGGTGGCCTCGACGAGCTCCGTGTCGTCTATGAACTCCAGCGCCTGCTCCAGGGTCATGATGTGCGGGGGGGTCAGATCGATAGACTCGTCGCTGGCCTTGGAGCGCATGTTGCTCATGGCCTTGGCCTTGCACGGGTTGACCACGCAATCGTTCTCCGTGTCCGCCAGGCCCACCACCATCCCCGCGTAGACGTCGACGCCCGGCCCCAGGAACATCTTGGCGTGCTCCTGCAGGCTGGACAAGGCGTAACCCGTGGTGCGGCCCGTCTCCTTGGCGACGAAGACTCCCTGGGAGCGCAGACCAGGCTCCGGCCCCTTCGGGCCGTAGCCGTGGAAGGCATGGTGCATCAGGCCCAGGCCCCGCGTCGTGCTCATCAACTCCGACTTAAATCCCATCAAGGCCCGCGAAGCGATCTCATATTCCAGCCGGATGCGACTCGTGCCTTCCGGGGCCATGTTCACCATCTTGGCGTTGCGCCGGCCCATGGACTCGATGACCACGCCCTGATAATCGGTCGGGATGTCCACGACCAGGTACTCCATCGGCTCTTGCAATCCCTGAGGAGACTCCTTGAAGATCACCTCGGGCCTGGCCACGCCAAGTTCGTAGCCCTCGCGGCGCATGGTCTCGATCAAAATAGAAAGGTGCAGCTCGCCGCGGCCGGAGACTTTAAAGTGCCCTTCGCCTTCCAGGGCCTCCACCCGCAGGCCCACGTTGATCTCCTTCTCGCGCAGCAGCCGGTCGCGCAGATGGCGTCCGGTCACGAACTTTCCCTCGAGGCCCGCAAATGGACTATTGTTGACCATGATTTCCATGGACAAAGTCGGCTCGTCGATCTCCAGCGGGGGCAGGGCCTCGGGATTCTCGGCCGAGGTCACTGTGTCGCCCACATGGATCTCAGGCAGACCCGCCACCGCCACCACGTCGCCGGCACTAGCCTCGTCGACCTCGCGCCGCTCCAAGCCGAAGAACCGCTCCAGACGCGCCACCTTGCCCTTGAACGACTCTCCGGAAGGCTTGATAAGGCCCACGGTCTCGGCCTTGGCGATGCGGCCGTTGACCACCCGGCCGATGCCGATGCGGCCCACGTAGTTGTTGTAATCCAGCATGGTCACCAGCATCTGCAAAGGCCGGCTTGGGTCCACGGCCGGGCCGGGCACCGCTTTGAGGATGGTGTCCAAGAGCGGAGTCACGTCCGTGCCGCGCGTCGTGGAGAGGCTGGCCCAGCCCTCGCGGCCGGAGGCGTAGACCACCGCGAAATCCATCTGCGGATCCGTCGCGCCCAGATCGATGAACAGGCTGAAGACCCGGTCCAAGGCCTCATTGGGCTTGGCGTGCTCGCGGTCCATCTTATTGATGACCACGATCGGGTGCAGGCCCAGGGCCAGGGCCTTGCGCAGCACGAAACGGGTCTGGGGCATGGGCCCTTCGACCGCGTCGATGAGCAGCAGTGCGCCGTCGACCATCTTGAGGATGCGCTCCACCTCGGAGCCGAAGTCCGCGTGGCCGGGGGTGTCGACGATGTTGATGGTCACGTCCTTGTAGACGACCGAAGTGTTCTTGGCGAGTATGGTGATGCCGCGCTCGCGCTCGAGCTCGTTGGAGTCGAGCACCTGCTCCTGGGCCGCGTCGGCCTTCACATTAAAAGCCCCGGTCTGCTTGAGCAAAGCGTCGACTAAAGTGGTCTTGCCGTGGTCGACGTGGGCGATGATGGCGATATTGCGCAAGTCCTGCCTGCGGCTTGCCGGGGCGCTCACTGGACGCGGCCCGCAGCCCTGGCAAGAACGGTGAACGACGAGGCCTTGAGCACCGCGTAGGGGACCAAGGTATGGCTATTGTCCGGATGCTTCAGAACGACGCAACTGAGGTTCATATCCGCGACCTGGCCCGATACGGATCCGATTTCGAGCTCATCCCCGATCGTGAAAGGATGGCTGGTCAGTATCCAGAAGCCCTGGATGAGGTTTCCAATGATGTCCGCCGAAGCCCAGCCGACGGCGATGGAGGTCGCGCCCAGGCTCTTGAGCAGGGCCGACCAGGTCATGCCTAAGAAATGCAAGGCCAGGGCGCCGCCCGCCAGATAGAGGCCGAGCTGCACACCGAGTTTGAGGACCACCACCGACTGCGGCCGCCAGCCACGGTCCTGGGCCAAGCGGCGGAGGAAGCCGGTCACACCCTTCTGCAGGAAGTGCGCCGCGAGCATGATCGCCACGCCCTTGGCGTATGGCACCCAGCTCCAGGCGGCCGTCAAAACATGAAGCGGCAACAGGGCTGGGAAAAAGGGAAGGAACACGACTACGCCCAAGCCCAGGACGGTCCACAAGGACGCCTTGACCAGGCTCTGCCGGGACGCCAGGCGACCCGAGGCCGTCAGCAGGGCACGCAGCCCCGTCTCCGCGCCGGGCCACGCGCTCTGGGTGTACTCCCGGAAGACGGTCACGGCCTTCTCGGAGAGCTGAGAGTAGGTCATCATGGTGACCGCGCCGTCGGCGCGGGCCAGCGAGAGATACCGCAGGTCCATGTCCCGGACCGTGGAGTCCTGCGCGCCGATCCGGATCCGGTCGCCGATGACGAACGGATGGTTGAGCAGCATCCTGACGCCTTCCAGGAAGTTCCCGATGAAATCCTTGGCCGCCATGGTCATGGCCACGCCGCCGATTCCGAAGGTGGCGAGCAAGGCGGCGGTCGGAACCCCCATGGCGTGCAGGGCCAGGGCGCCGCCCGTCGCGTAGACCGCCACGCTCGTCGCCAGGCGCGCGGCCATCACGGTCCCGGGCTTCCAGTGCAGGCGTTTGGCCAATGCCCCTACGGCGCGGCGGGCCAAGCCATTGACAGCGTAGCTCGCCAGCAGGATGCCCGCGCCGCTCACATAAGGCGCGACCTTGATCCACAAACCAGGCAACCGCGAGGCCAAGGAGAAGCGCGTGGCGCCCCAGGCCGCAGCCAGAGCCAGCGGCGCGAGCAACTGGCGATACGGCCGGGGAGTCTGGATAGGTCCGGAGACGGGGATGACGGCCTTGGCTTGCGGGACGGCCTGGTGGGCGGCCAGCGGCACAAGGCGGCAAGCCCCGGCGTCGGTGAAGAGCACCGGGTCAGCGGGCGCCGGCCGGCTGCGCGACCAGAAGGCGTCCCAGGTCCCCTTGGCCGCAGTCGAGTCCGGCGCGACCCTGGCTCCGCCGGCCTCGTCACCGGAGGCGAGAGCGGACTTCGCCTCTGCGAGTTTCGCCGACGCTCCCGACAAGACGCCCGGAGCCGCCGGTGTCTTTAAAGCCGCGCTGGGAGAAGCCGCGACGACGCTGAGAGAAACGGGCGAAAGCGCGGGTGCGACCAGGACCGTGACCGGAGACGTCAGAAGCGTCGCCGCCTGCAAGCGACCGGAAAGGGACCCGCGATTCATTTCACGGAAGAGACCCGAAGCGGCCTGCGTTCCACCCAGGCCGAACGTCCCTCTGACCATGGCCTGAGACGCCGACGGCGGGACCGCGGCAATGACCTGGCCCGCGAAAGCCGGACCCGGAGCCGCCATCAAAATAGCCAGGCCTGCGGCCAGATAGGGACGCCAATTCATGGGCATTGGAAAGATTATACTCGCGAAAGCCTTCGTTGTCGGGGCCCAAGGTCCTAGAGGGCGTGTCGATTTTGGACCTATAGCCTTTGGGACTACTCTGCCGAAAATGAAGAAAGCCACCTCATGCTGCCGTTCGTGTTGAGGGGCGGTGGCTTCCAAAATTATTTTAGCAAACCACGTTTGTCATACGCAAGGAGAATGATATAAAATCGGCCCATGAACCCAGACCAAAAGAAATCCACGAGCCACTATCTCGCCCACCGCCGCGCCTTGGCGCGCAGGCTCCCGGACGGACTCATCCTGCTCTCGGGAGGAGAGAGCGTGGCGCGCAACGCGGACACGGACTACGAGTTCCGGCAGCAATCGAATTTCCTCTATCTCTGCGGCGTAGACGAGCCCGGCTGCGTCCTACTCATCGACCCGCGCCGGGGCCGCCAGACCCTCTTCATGCCGCGCATCGACAACGAGCATCGGGTCTGGCTCGGCCATGTCCCCGGACCCGCCGAGGCCCGGCGTCTTTACGGGGTGGAGCGCGTCGCCTATGCCGACACGCTGCCCAAGGAGCTGCGCCTCGCCCGCAGAGGCTATCGCAACATCTACGCCGACAAAGCCACGGTCAAGATCCATCGCCAGGCCCTCCAAGGCCTGCGCGCCGCGCCGAGCGCCCTCGACGAAGCCCTCTGCGAGCTGCGCGCTTGCAAGACGCCTGGCGAGCTGGCGCTCATCGAGCGCGCCAGCGCGGCAACCGCCCACGCGCACCGCGCGGTGATGCGGGCAGCACGGCCGGGACAGTTCGAGTACGCGGCCCAGGCGATCTTTGAAGCCGAATGCCGCAAAGCGGGTCTGCCCCTGCTGGCCTTCCCCACTATCGCCGCTTCCGGCACCAACGCCGCGGTCCTGCATTACCACCGCAACGACGCCCGCATGCGCGCCGGAGACCTCCTATTGCTCGACGCGGGCGCAGAATGCCGCGGCTACGCGGCGGACATCACGCGCACCTTCCCGGTCAGCGGAGTCTTCACCACGCGGCAGAAAGAGGTCTACTCAATCGTCCTGCAGGCCCAGAATGAGTGCATCGCCTTGGCCCGACCCGGCCTACGCTCCTCCGATCTGCATCGGCATTCCATGCGGGTCATGGCCGAAGGTCTTAAATCCCTGCGCATCCTGCGCGGCGACACCGACGGTCTGGTGGAGAACGGGGCCGTGCGGCTCTTCTACCCGCACGGACTCTCCCACATGATGGGGCTTGACGTCCACGACACCCCCGGCGGGCGCAAGCGCAAGCTGCGCAATCCATTCAAGTTCACTGTGCGCTTCGTGGCCAAGCTCGAGCCCGGCTTCGTGATCACGGTGGAACCCGGGCTCTATTTCATCGGTGCGCTGCTGCACGATGCGGCCAACCGACGCAAGCACAGGACCTCGGTGGACTTCGGCCGCGCGGAGCGCTTCCTGGATTTCGGGGGAGTACGCATCGAGGACGACATCCTCATCACGGCGCGCGGCCCGGCGCGCAATCTCACAGATGTACCCAAAGAGATCCACGACGTGGAAGAGGCCTGCCGCCGCTGAGACCCGCCTACCGGCTCGGCACGGCAGGGGTCGGACTCTTAGGGATCATCACAAAATCTCGACGGGCCGCCAGTGTCGTGCTTCCTATCCAAGGTCGAACCCGCGCCGCCATGCTCGCAAGCTGACGCCGCTGCTCCAGGGGGGCCTCTTTAAGGGAAGGGCTGATCTCGTCGATGTACTTCTCCTGGTAGTCGGCATGATTGACGACCAGGACATAACCGGCATCGGACAACGGATCCAACGCAATGCGGTAGCTTCCGTCCTTGCCGGTCATGGTCTCACCGCAGACGCTCCCGTAAGCGTCCCTGAAAGTCAAGGTCACGGCAGGGACGGGCCGCAGGGTGATAAGATCGTAGGCGGCTCCAATGAAGATCCATCGCGGGGCGGCCTCCTCCTGCGGCCTGGGGGGGGCCGCAGTCGACAAAGCGGCGTCGGCAAGCAATGTGACAGCGCCGAGCTGTTCGGCCCCTTTTGTGGACGGCATCGGCAGTTGCAGCGACCTAGGCCATGCATTCTTGGCGAAGGTCGGCAGGTTGATGCGACTGCCGCCCACTTGCACATCGGAGCGCATCACGAACTGCGTGGCGATGACGAAGACCACGCCGGCGGTGACTACGCCGGTCGTCACACGATTGACCAACGGGGAACGCCCGCGGCCGGGCTCAGGCTTCACCATCGCCGGCTGCCCGGCTCCAGGCTTTGCCGGTCGGGGCGAGACGACGCTGCCCCAGCCATGAATCTCCGTGATCGGAAGGTGCGCAGCCTGGCCCAACTGGGACATGTTCGCAGTCGGTGCCATTTTGAGTGGCTCTGCGGGTTTCTTTTCAGCGAGGGACTGCGGGCCCTTAGACAGGGAGACTTCCGCCTTCGGTATCGCAGAGGGGTCGGAAACCGCCGGCCTCAAAGGTTCGGACTCCTTCTTCACCGGAACCGGAAACGAACGCTGGGGTCTTCCCCCGAATTGCGGGATCGCTAGGCCGCTGACTTCAGGCAGCATCGGCCACAATTCCTCTGGCGTCGATTGCCCAGGGGTTGTCGGCAGAGACGCCGGAGCAGGTGCGAGAACAGGTGCGGGAGCAGGCGCCACTTCCTTGCGGGGCGCCGCATCCGGCGGCGGAACATGCTTGAATTGCGCGAAATCCCAATAGCACTTGGGACATTGTTGGTCGTCGTCGTCGACCTGAGTGCCGCAGCTAGGGCAACGGGAAATCATATTTCGAACGGGTCCCGACCACACGACATTTTATCTTATTGACGGCGCTTGCGGCGAGAGAGGCCGATGATGTACGGAAGATTGGAGTAAAGCAGAAGATAGCCGACCGCGCCGGCGGCCGAGAGCCTCAACGCCATATCCGCCAGGAGCTTTCCGGCCGAATCATCCGGTCTCTGCGGTTGGTCCTTGGAAAAGTCGTAAGAATGCTGGGCTGGAGAGAGGTAAGTATAGGTGAAATCATCGGGGACCGTCTTGACGGCGGCCGCCTGAGGGTTGCTCGCGGATGCCCGCGCCTGTCTGGCGCGAGGCCTATCGGAGGAGACATCGGCGACCTCAGCCGCCTCGGGCTTCCTGAACGCGGCACCCTTCGGGCCGAACTGAGGCAGGGCGGTCCAATCCGACCCGGAACCAGAGGCGCCGACGCCGACCCCGCCCAAGACCTGTGCGTCGCTCTTCTTTTCGGCCCCTCTAGGACGCTCCACGGCGCCATCGAATTTTTTGGCCAAAGAAGCGGCGGCCGAATGTCCGCCCTCCACGACGGGAGCGTCTTGGAGTGTCATCAAGGGCTTAGAAACGACCATCGGGTCCGCGGCGACCTTGCTGCTCAGACCGGCCGGAACCACCGGAGTCATCGGGTCGACACCAGCCAGGGAAGATTTGGGCATGTCGCCGCCTGAGGGAGATCCACCGCCACCACCGCCACCGCCACCGCCACCGCCTTCCCCACCACCTCCGCCACCGCCACCGCCGCCACCACCTCCTCCTCCGCTACTGCCACCACCGCTACTGCCGCCACCTTCGCCGCCGCCGCCACCACCAGCGCGGGCACCACCACCGACATGGCCGCCTCCACCAGTGGGGGTTTTCCCGCCGCCGGCGGCGTTTCCTCCGCCGTTACCGCCGCTATTATCCTGAGAGTCGTCGGCACCGCCCTTGACGACGACAGCGTCGTCGTCATTGCTATCCTTGTCCACCGGGTCACGTCCTCCATCCGCGACAGACTTGGTTGGAGCTTCATCAAAGTTCATTTTCGGCGCAAGGGTTGGAGGCGAATATTTTCCGGCGAGCATCTGAAATACGTTCGTTCGGTAAGCGACTTCCCGAGCGGCAAGCCGAGCAGCCAACGACGATAAGAACCCAGGCTTCTCCGGAATGCTCAGCTCCGCGACCGCCCGCTCGTTCTTAACGGCGCGCATCCGTTCCGCCTCCAACAAGGAACGGACGTATTTCCCCGCAGGCGTTCTTCCCGGTACCGATTCATGCGCTCCCGCGGCGACATCGGCGACGCTGCGGTTCGCCGCGAAGACGACATCCCGCGGCTTCAGCGCGATCTCCTGGATGGGAGGAGCTTTATAGCGGGGAGATCCCAAAGCCTCTCTAGGCGACACTTCGGCCGCGACACGCGCCTTATACTCCATCAAGTCGATGCCCGGCGCTGCGTCATCGAACACCTTAGCCAGCGCCGGATCGGTTTCGGCCAGCTTGGCCACGTTCTTGGCGCCCTTGAGCTCCGCGGCGGTGATCTTCTCCGTCGCAGAGAGTCCGTCGGCCGCAAGCGCTTTCTTCAACGCCGCGTAGCGCTCGATGACCATAGGCGCACGCTGACGGACCAGCTCGCCACCGCGCCGCAGAAACACCCCGGCGTCACCCGCTTTGACCGAGACCAGGACGGAGCCGCCCGAGGCGTCCTTGGCTACGATCGCGACCGCCAGATCCACATTTGCCGCCTCGGCGGGATTCTTGGCGGAATGATCGAGGACCGCCTGATTCGCTTTTTCGAGGGCAGCAGCCAGGATCACCCGAGCCTCCTTGGGGGTGGGGGTCTTGCCGTCAGCGATCGCCTTCTCCAAATGACTGGTGACGGCATCCATGGCAGCCTTGCTGGCCGTTCCGGTCTTCCCGGAACGCTCTTCAGCGACCGCGATGATCCCTTTCTTGACGTTGTTGAACGCGCTCGGAGGGGCCTTCCCAGGGACTTCGGGGACATGCGACGCCCCTTCCATCTTGGGAGCGGCCAGCTTCGCCTCGACGGAGCTGTTGAGCTTGGCGAACATCGCGGACATTCCGCTCGGCACCTTCGCGGAAGCTTTCCCTGAGATGCTTGAGATCTTGGCCTCCCAAGCCGGCCCGTAAACCTTCCCGATCTTGCCGCCGAGTACGGCCAGCAGAGCCATGATGAGGACGCCCCCGACGAGCGCCGATAATTGGCGGATGGCGCCGTAGCGCTCGACAGAGCCCTCCTTCGAGTTCCAAAGGGCTTTGATCGCCTTGGCAAAAGCAGGCACCAACTTATAGATCGCCCAGCCCGTCATGCCGAGAGCGAAGAGGACCTTGATGATCAGGCCCACTCCGCCGCTCAGCGCGCCCAAAGCCAATCCCAGCAGCATGAAGCCGATGTTCACCAATATCCCTTCCACCGTACCGAACTGCTGATGGATGGCATCCAGCAAGCCTGCCAGCGCCGACGCCCCGGCGGGGCTGTATTTGCACAATCCCCCGACCGAGAGCACCGCGCCGTTGAGGGCCTCCTGGCAATTCTCGATGGCAACAGCCTCCTTCTTAGTGGGCGCCAGCGCGGCGACGGTCTCCGGCTCAGCCGCAGCCGAAGGGATGACCGCTTGGCGGGAGAGTTTCGCGGTGTTGGTGAATTGATAGAGCGGATCATCAGGCGCCGTGTATACGATGGGGCTTTTTCTGCCGAAGTCGGCTTTGACCGCGTCGAGGTTCGCCGCGACCGCAGGATCGGCGCTCAACCTCGCACGCAGATTGTCGAAAACCCGGCTGGCGGCTTCAGGGTCGCGCGCGGTCGCGACGCTCAGTAGCTGGCTGATGACGGCGTCGACCGAAGCTGCCGCACCCTGCAAGCGGGACTCGGCCGCCGCGCGCATGACCTTCTCAAGCCGCGGGCCCAGATGCGCCCCACCCCGCGCAAGCGCCGCACCGCCCGTCAACATCCTTTCGTCGCGCAGCAGGAGCTCCACCAATGAGGCATGCTCGCCTTCGGGGATGATCTCCATCGCCGCGCCGAGTTCGATCTTGAGGGCGTCCAGCGCTTTCTTGAGCTCGTCGAAAGTCGAGACGGCCTCGCCGGTGAGGTGGGCGATGATCTTCTTCTCCAGCAAGACGCGCCGGATGTTCAGGCCGATCGCGGCCTGATTGATGAAATGGACGGGCGCCTCAGCCGTCGGCGCGGACCCCAAGGGCGGAGCCGCGGTCGACGACGCGTTCGGCGCGCAGACGACCGCCAGGGTAACGGCCAGGAGCAGCGACGCGGCGGGATAGGCCCTCATAGCACTCAGGGTATTCCTTTTGGACCCATCCGGTCAGGGGCCAAGGGCCCATACACTGTTAGGACCGAAGTCCTATGCCTGGCCGAAGGGTCTACGAAGTATAACCCCGAGCCAAGGGATCCGCAAGCCTTTTCTGAGCGCGGGAACTGATGGGACTCAGCCGAGAGCCGGAGCGGCCAGAGCCGCGAGACGCTCTTCGAACTTGGGCTTGGGGGAGACGCCCTCGTCGCCCAGCAAGAAGTACTTGCTGGCCTTCTGGGAGAGCACCACGAGGAATTTGGCCGGCACCCCGGCACGGCGGTAGGCCGCCAGCTTGTGATGGCCGTCAAGGACGAATCCCGCAAAGAAGCTGTGCAGGATCTTGCTGCGTCCGCGCCGAACCACCTCGGGGATGCCGCGATGGTAGAGGCCCAGCAGCAGGACCCGCGGCCGGTCGCCGTTGGCGATCATGGACTGGTAAACCTTGACGTTCTCGTCCTTGAGCAGTCCGCGAGGGACCAGAGGGACGACAAAATCATACTGGCTTTCCACGATATTGCTGTCCGGGTGCCGAAAGATGCGGGGGCGCTGCGCCTCGTAATGCTCCCAGCCCGAGAGCAGTCCTTCCTCGCGCGGGTCCGCGATATCCCAAAGGTCCATGAACTCGCTGTTGAAGAAATAGGAGCCTTCGTCCTCGCTGTCGTACGGCCCGGTGAGGTTGATGGAGGTCTCGAAGACGTCGAACTCGCCCTTCTCCTGGAGCTCGAGGATAGGAGCCAGGTCCTGGACCATGGTCTCATCCAAAGGCCGTGCGACCTGGAATGCCTTGGGAAGGTTGACGACCTTACGGGAGAGGCGCGGCTCATGCAAGCATTTGAACCAGAAGTGGCAGGTGTCACAATCGTTGCCGATCTCAAACTTTCGAGAACCGTTGATCTCCAGGAAAAAGGAGTTCGCTTCGCCGGGCTTCTTCTCAACCCCGACCTTGAAAAAACCTCGACCCTGGTTGAGTTTCACCTTAAACAGGCCGTCGGCCAGACGCACCACATCGAACTTCTGCGAAGCCGCTTCTGGTTTCACGTGAGCCTCCCCACCATGGTCAGCTATTTTATTCATTTAATCCACCCCAAGGCAACAGGGTAGTGATTCCGCAATACATCGCGACCCATATTCCACACGCCGGCGGCGGCAGCGGCAGACAGAAACCCTGGACCGCCTCAAGTCAGACTTCGAGAGCGCCCTGCGATTGGAAACCGAGCGCACCGCCGAGGAAGTCGCGTGTATCCGGGCTGAGCTCAAGCCCGGAATCCGCTCGTTTCACGAGCGTCGTCACCCTTGACAGCCCCGTGCCAACCTGTTATAACAATGACGGTATATTCGTCACGCCGCGCGATTTAGGGGGATTATAATATGTCGAGCGAAGATAGAGGTTCGAGCCTGTTTTTATTCATGGTCGGCGCCGCCATCGGTGCAGGCCTAGGCGTCCTTTTAGCGCCCAAGGCCGGCAAAGACACCCGCGAGCAGATCGGGGACTGGCTCAAGGAAAGACGCGAGGGAGGCAGCGACCTACTGGCCCAGATTAAGGAAGATGGGCTGCACAAGAAGGACGCCATCACAGCTGCCCTCAAAGCCGGCAAGCAGGCCTACATGGAGGCCGAAAAACACAGCTGAGGCCTTCTCTGAATCCGCTCAGACGGGCACACAGCCTGTCTGAGCGGATTGCGTGTTCAAGGCGAGATCACACGCAATGACTTGAGCAGGCGCTGAAAAGCGGGCAGGTAGGCCTCGTAACGATCCGCTGGTGCGCTGTAATTAATGGTGAGGTAGCGCCCGTCGCCTCGATCTAAATACGCGCTGCGGCTGGTGCCTGTCACCGACACGAACCTCGCCCGCAGCCCTGCCACTCGCCCCTCTCCTTTTTCCTGGACCGCATTCTGCCACTCCTTCTCCTTCAGGATGGACAGCTCCATGCTCTGGTAGCCGGCCTGCTCCGGCTTGGCGGCGATCAATGTCATGCTCACCTGCTTGCCGCCGCTGGCCGTATCATGGACCACGTAGATGGTAGGCGGCTCGTCCTTCCAAGCGTCCGTGAGATGCCAGTCACGGGGATAATCGAAGGAAACCTCGCCGGTGATCGCGTAACGCGTGTAAGACTTGGCCCCGACGCGGCCGGCCTCCCGGGGTGGAGCAGCGGCCCTCCCCGCGGCCACCGGCTCCGGCCAGGCCTTCCAGGACCGAGCCCGGCCTTGCGCGTCCAGGTCGGGCGCAAGGTCGGGATCCGCGGCCGTCCAAGAGCTCGTAACGCAACGATAAGGTTGCAGGGCGCCCGGGGTCATCACCGGGCGTGAGCCCTGAGGACAGCGGAGCTTGACGGCGAACCCCACCGGGCCAAAACCAGACGACAGGCCGCCTTTGCGACGATTACCTTTAGGTGCGCACTTAAAAGGTTCGTAAGGGTTGTCCGTATGGATGCGCTCGGTGCCGGCCGGGCACTCCACCTCATCGGCCGCAAGGCCCCGAGCGAGCAAGGCCAGCAGAGAAGCGGCGATGAGCCAGCCGGAAGGTCCGGGCCGCATCCGGCGCTTGGCAGCGCACCGGTACTGCGACGGCGCGGATGCAACGCCGCCCTGACGAGCATCTGAAGGTACGTTAGTCGTCATGGGACCGTCATCAGGAAATGCATTGACGACCATGCGCTAGGCGCCCAGGCGCTTGGCCGCGAGCGCGCGCAGGTGCTCGCACAGAGACGGGTTATGCTGGAGCAGGTACTGCATGTCCTCGAAGACCAGCCGGAAGATCTGCGTCTCGCCGCCGGCCACGGCAGTAGCCACGCGCACCCCATCCCGCAGCAGAGCGATCTCACCCAGAATGTCGCCGGGGCCAAGACGCGCCAGATCCGCCGCAGCGCTGCCCAGGATCTGAAGGATCTCGACTGCGCCGGTGTAGATGATATAGATGTCGCGGCCCCGGTCTCCCTGCTCAACGACGTGGCAGCCGTTGGGATAGACATAGAGGCCGCTGCGCGGGAAACATTTGCCGATGTGAGAGACCCGGAACTCAGGAAAAAAGTCCTCCAGGCGCAGCACTCCGGCAAGAAACTTAGCGAAGTAGTCATCACAGACGATGCGCATAGGCTCGTCGGACATGGTCGGCACGGGCACTCAGCGCCCGAGGGTCTCGGGACTGCGCATGTGCTCCAGAGCCACCTCACGCGTGATGATCTTCTTAGCGAAGAGGTTCTTGATGGAGTTGTCCTTGGATATCATCCCAAGCTGGCCGCCGGATTGGATCGCATCGTTGATCATGTCCAGCTTGTTCTCGCGGATCATCTGGCGCACGGCCTGTGTGGCGATAAGGATCTCGCAGGAGACGACTAGCCCCTTGCCATCGGCCCGAGGCAAAAGCTCCTGGGAGATGACCGCTTCCAGGGTCATGGCCAGTTGTTCCCGGATGACGTCCTGCTCACCCGCCGGGACGGCCGAGACGATGCGCTGAGCCGTCTTGGACGCGTCGCGCGTGTGCAGGGTGGTCAGGACCAGATGCCCGGTCTCGGCCGCGAGCATGGCCGCAAAAATGGACTTCTGATCGCGCATCTCGCCAATACAGAGCACGTCTGGATCCTGGCGCAGCGAGTCAAGGATGCCGGCGTCGAATGAGGGGGTGTCTACGCCCACCTCGCGCTGGACAAAAATCGAGCGGCAGGGCTTGAAGATGGTCTCGATAGGGTCCTCGATGGTGATGATCTTGCCGGGACGACCGGTCTGGTTGAACCATTCCAGCATGGCGGCCATGGTCGTGCTCTTGCCGCTGCCCGTAGCACCCGTGACGAAGATGATACCCGACTTCTTGTGCACGAAGGTGCCCACCACGGGGGGCAAGCCCAGCGCGGAGAGGGGATAGTTCTTCGTGGGCAGGACCCGGATCGAGGCACCGAAGGTGCCCTGGGCCATGTAAATGCTGAAACGGAAGCGACCGTCGTTGATGGTATGCGCGCAATTGACCCGATTCTCCCTTTTGAGCAAGTCGCGTTGATACTCGTCGAGGTAAGGCTGCAGAAGCTCCCGGATGACCTCAGATGTCATGACCGGATAAGGAAGGGACCCGATATCCCCCGAGATGCGCGCGATGGGAGGGACGCCGTGAATGAGGTGGAGGTCCGATCCGCCTCGGGAGGCCACGTCTCCTAATAGGATGGCCATGTCGAATTCAATTTTTGGCATGTCGAAAGGATAACCGTTAGGGCGGGAAAAATCAAGAGAAATCCCGCTGGCCTGACGGCCTCGCGAACCACGCGAACCCTGGCGACCTTGGAAGCCGGCATAGATTTCTGCTAGAATTATCACTTCAATCCGGGCTAGCTCAATGGTGGAGCAGGCCGCTGTTAACGGCAAGGTTGTAGGTTCGAGTCCTACGCCCGGAGCCAATCTGTACGCTCATCAAAACTGATCTTGTGCCCTTCGACTCGCAAGTCGAGGTCGGGGAGGGGACGCAAGGTCAGTTTTATTTTTTGGTCCTGCTGCGAATAGGACACTTCCTGAACTAGCAGGGCCACCAACTCCTTCTGCCTCTCGGGAGTCAGCTTCCCGAAGACCAGGGAGAAGTTCTCCAGGTTCCGTCGGATAACCACTGGCGGAAACCCCGCCAAGAGAACGCCACCGTTTTCACCACTCAAGACACCACTGCTACAAAGAGCCCTCCCAAGGCCACTCCGATAAAAAGGAGCCCCCCTAACATTATGCGCGTGAGCCGGCCATTTCGTTGACAAATGTCGCACGGCCCATGATGTCTTCCGCTTCTTATCGCGGGCTATCCCTACACACCTTTATGCGTTTGAGCCCTGTATTTCCGCACATCCGCGCCGCGGTCAGCGGCAAGGCTCCCTCTACTTAGTAATCGAATTACAAGGCAAGGATTCATGGGCTCAGATTCGGGAGATTCCTTAGAGAGCCCCTACTTATATATTCAATTGAGAGCCCAACAATTTTTAAAGTCACGACGAGCGGCAGGAAAAACATCTGACCAGGGGGCCCTGTGTTTTGAGATATCCATAAAACGGGTCAAAAAATGCCGCTTCTTGAAAAAATCTGACCATATGCTAGAATCCCTTGACCAATGGCCCGGAGACAGTCGGTCCCCATCAAGTTGACCCTCCAGCATAGGAGGATTTTGGGGAAATGGCACAAAGGGACCTTGAGCATGGGGTTCTCCCGGCGCGTCATAATCCGGGTGGACATCGTCATGCGGGCGGCGCGGGGCCAGACCAATTACATGATTGCCAAGCAGCTGAAAATCAGCCGTAACACGGTCAAGCTCTGGCGCTACCGGTTCGCCCGAGAAGGTCTGGCTGGCCTCATGACCAAGCCGATTCCGGGCCGGCCAAAGAAGTATAAGTCCCAGGAAAGCCCAACAACCAGTGAGGGGGGCCTCCAGCAAGTCATCTCAGGAACTCGGAGCGATTTCGATCATGCCCGCTAAAAAGAATTCGCAGTCAATAGTGCAACAACCTGTTGCACGAATGGCAGGGTTGCCGGCCAACTACCAGGAATTCCTGGAGGGCATCAAGTCCCGCATCCGCGCGGCGCAGGTCAAGGCCGTCCTTTCAGCGAACCGGGAGTTGATTCTCCTCTATTGGGACCTCGGCAAGTCCATCGTTGAGCGTCAACGCAACGAAGGCTGGGGCAAGGCCGTGGTCGACCGCTTGGCCCGAGATCTGCAGGCTGCGTTTCCTGGAGTGGGCGGATTCTCGCCCGAAAACGTAAGACGGATGAGGGCCTTCTACCTGGCCTACAGCGAGGACGCCTCAATTCAGTCACGGCCCGTGACTGAATTAGATGGGATAAATCCGCCACGGGTCGTGACTGAAATTCCCTGGGGCCAAAACCAGGAACTCCTCTTCAAACTGAAAGACCCGATCAAGCGCCTTTGGTACGCCAAGATGACCATCGAGCACGGCTGGAGCCGACCCGTGCTGGTCCATCAAATCGAGTCTGGCCTTTACGAGCGACAGGGCAAGGCCGTCACCAACTTTAAGCAGACCCTTCCGCCGCAGCAGTCCGACTTGGCCCAGCAGGCCCTCAAGGACCCCTATACCTTCGACTTCCTCACCCTGGCCGCTGACGCCAAGGAGCGGGAGCTGGAACAGGGACTCCTTAATCATATTCAACGGTTTCTACTTGAACTCGGCGTCGGCTTCGCTTTCGTGGGCCGGCAAGTTCACCTGGAGGTCGAGGGCGATGATTTTTATATCGACCTGCTCTTCTACCACCTGCGCCTGCGCTGCTATGTGGTGATTGAGTTGAAGAACACCCCGTTCAAGCCGGAATACGCTGGCAAGATGAATTTCTATCTTTCGGCTGTGGACGACCGGCTGCGCCACAAGGATGATAACCCGACAATCGGCATCGTCTTGTGCAAGGCGAGAAAACGTCTTGTGGTGGAGTATGCGCTACGCGGAACGCCGAGGCCCATTGGAGTATCGGCGTATCGTCTAACGAAGGCGCTCCCCGAGAAACTCAAGGGCACATTGCCCACAATCCGGGAGTTTGAGGCGGAGCTAAAACGTGAAGATCGTAGCCAGGACAAGCCCAAATGAAGATCAATATTTTCGTCATTCTCCTTTTCTGGACCGCTGGGAGTGTTTCAGCCGAGGACTGTTCGCCGCCGAGTTTTTATGCCTCGTTACCACGAGACAGGGAATGGTTCTACGGCGTTGCGCGAGACTCCGATCCAGATAGGGCGCGGGAGGCAGCCGTTAGGAACCTCGGGAAACAGGTCAGCGGCAGCATAGATGGCTGGGACGAGAAACAAGTTGCGACGATTGCTGGTCCTGGGCGCGGTCGAGCCGCAGTAGCCGAGGCCGTCGATTCTATTCTGACCCAAACTCCGCTTGCCGGATGGGAGCAGGACGACCAGGCGCGTTGCAACGGCTATAGCTATGTCCTGGTCCGGGTCCAAAAGGAAAAAGCTCAAAGTTTTCTGGCCGAGAACGCTAAGTTCCGTAGCCAGCTACTCGAACGTCTCGACAAGAGGATCACTCAGATAGGCTCCGACTTGGAGTCAATGAAGGCTGCATACGCAAAATTGTCCGCTGACCTCCAGGCATTACAGCGAGGTCGCGGAGTGGCCGCTGCCAGCGAAGAGAAACGCCAGGAAGTCGAACGGATCATGAATAGGGTGAAGGTAAAGCTGGACAGGGGCCAAGCAGACACCGAATCGCGTAAATCGTTGCAGGACGCAGTTCATGCAGTGGCTGATCTAAGTTTGGAACAGGCGCTCGATCCGGACACGTTCGATGTGGCGAAGGTCAAGGCCGCTATAAGCAGGGGTGCTAATCCGAATAGAATTTTTCCTAACAAAATACACTCGACAGTCCTTGGGGATCTATCCATGATGGCGTGTTTCTTGGAACACAGCAACTTAAAAGAAAGCGATCTTGTCGATGCGTTGCAGTCTTTATTCAAGCATGGGCTGAAAATTCAGTGGGCCGACTCAGGCATCCTCTGGTCTCCTATTGCTTGCGGACTCAAAGAATACACGCGGGTATTACTTGAGCACGGTGTAAGCGCGACAGAGCCCATAGAAGAAGGAACACCGATTGAAGTAGCAGCCAAACATGGGCATCCGGAGATCGCCGATTTACTGGCGAAATATGGGGCTAGGAGGGCCTTGCCGAGGATAAATGCTCAATTGCGCCTGCGCGGAGCCGCAAGTGATGGTGACATAAAAGCCATGGATTCTGCGATTCATGACGGTGCTTATGTAAACAGCGCAGGCAATGACGGCGAGACTGCTCTGGTAGATGCGATAAAGCAGCCCTCGATGGAAACAACTTACCCAGCCGTTTTATATCTGTTGGAACACAAGGCCGACCCTAATCAAAAAGGGCAATCGGGATTTCGTGGGATGGGCATGGTCCCTCCACTACATATGGCAATTTTGATGTCGCCAAGAAAAGAGAAACTTTTGCCGAGGTTTGCCCGCGAACCGGTATTTGCAAGAAAAATACTGGAAGCCCTGTTGTCTGCTGGGGCGCATGTCTCTGGGAAAGACGAAAATGGGGAGACACCGCTACACGTGGCGGCACGATGGAACAAGTTGGAGGCGGCGGAGCTTCTGATTAAATCCGGTGCCCTCAAGGATGTTAGGGATAATGCCGGAAAAACGCCCCTGGACCTTGCGGAGTCTGCGGAGATGATACGATTGCTTCAAGCCCCGCCATCTCGCCTTGCAGAATTTAAGAAGATTTTGGGATTTTAGTCTCGCAATCAATGTGGCCGTGATCCAGGGTCGCCTGCCGCCCGAATTCAGTTGGCTCGCATGAGCGGACGATGATAGAGAGCGCCGCCCACTGCCTGAGGCTCACCCGTATCCTTTCAGCCATTGCCGAGGCCAACGTCGGCCAGCCAATCAACGAGCGCCTCGCCAACGCCGAGAGCTTGGCCGTAAAGTTCATTTCACACTGCATCAGCGCTCAGGCGTTATGCCGCGGGACTAGATTGCAGGAGCTCAAAGCCGATTTCACGGACCCAACCAGCATCAACGTCATCATCCGGGCCGCTTTGGAGTCGGTACTGACCTTCTATTATCTCTTTGCCGCGACTTCCGACGAGGATGAGCTAAACTTTCGCCACGACGCTTGGATGCTCGCTGATCTGATGGCGAGGCAGGAATTCACCCCAACGTCTGAAGAGGGCAGGCGAAAGCTCGCAGAAGAGAGCGCCTTCATTGAACGCCTTCAGGTGAAGCTGCGCGCGAATCGTGTTTTCGCTGCCTTGACGCCGAAGCAACAAAACGGCGTCCTCTTTAAGCAGCGGTGGAAGATGGCCGGCTGGGCCGAGATCGGAAAGGAGATGGGACTTGATGAAAATCACGCTGACACGTTCTACAGTTACCTTTGTTCATACGCCCACTCGGGCTATCTTAGCGTGTTGCAGGTACAGCAGGCGCGAACGGCGGATGCCCAGAAGCTGCTAGTCGCCGGCTCTCTCGGAGTCCTCACGATCGCGATGGCACATATGATTCGCCTCTTTTCGACTGTATTCCCGCGCTGTGCCGATGCACTCAAGCAGATTCCCGAAGCGGAACCGCTCATTCAGATGTGGATAACGGTCGGTGCAAGCACAATGGGATCTGATGCGGCTTCTGGAAGCGGCGTAGCATCTGCGTCACCCGAGCGCGACTGACGTTGAGTTCCCTGGCGATCGCCGCTCGGCTTAAACCCGGCGTGGACTCAAGTCTCTGATTGATCTTCTGGGCCCGCTCATGCGCTGCCCGAATCAGAGATTCACGGGAAGGCCGAACATGCGCCTGCCGGAGCTTTTCACATTCGTCAGGCATCAGAATGCGCTTCTGCCCTGCCTGCCCGTTCAAAACGCCGAACGGAAACTCATATAATAGCCCGGATGCGTTTTGAACAGCGTCGGACTCGCGGAGGATTTGAGTGATGCTGCAAAATAGCGGCGGCTGAAGTTAGCCGCCGCTTCTTTTTTCCCCATCGAGATTTCGGCCCCAGATAGGCGTAGGGACAAGTCGGCGAAGTACGCAGAAACAGGTGGATGGTATTTATTAGCTCGTCATGATTGATCCATTCTTTGACCGCTTTACCAGAGAGTTCCTGCTGGGGTTACGATTGCCAGGACAGCACCCCCTTCTGCGTTATCCCCTCATCAAATGTGTGGGCGCCTTGCTTTTTGCCGTAAGTTACAAAAAACACGAAGTCACCGGTTCGGGCCGGGACCCGATGGCTGAGGAAACTCTTGGCGCCGAACACAGTGCCGAGCTTGGGGAACGCTTCGCGGTCGTCAACAGTAAGTTCAGCGCCGCCATCAAGACGCACCTGGCCTTCGCAGCCTCGACCGGCGCTTGACTTAGGTCAAGGCCGGGGCGAGACGCGCGTTGCATAATATCAGTATGATTAGACCAGATAGGACGGGAGGAGAAAAGAAAATGGACATGTTCTGCTTTCAATGTGAACAAAATGCGGGCGGCAAGGGCTGCCAGCGAGTCGGAGTCTGCGGTAAGGAAGCAGTCGCGGCCAACCAGATGGACGCGCTGATCCAGGAGTGTCTGGACATCTCCCGCTACGCGCACCGGGCGCAGGTTATGGGCGCTGCGGATCATGACATAGATCGTTTTATTGTCGAGGCGCTCTTCACCACGGTGACCAACGTCAATTTCGACTCGACCCGCCTGGCGGACTGGGTCAAGCGCGCCCAGTCCATGAAGGAGCGAGCCCGCAAGCTCTATGAGGAAGCCGCGCGCAAGGCTGGCAAGCCCGCAGAGCCAGTCCCGGCCCCGGCTTGCGAGTCTTCCGTCAGCAGCAAGATCGAGAAGCTGGGCAGCGATGTGGGCGGCCTACAGGAACTCATCAAGTACGGGCTCAAGGGCATGGCGGCTTACGCCGACCACGCGCGCGTGCTCGGCGTCGAGGACCCGGCGGTCTACGCCTTCTTCCACGAAGCCCTCGACTTTCTGGCCTCCAACTCCACGGAGATGGACAAGCTGGTGGGGATGTCTCTGAGAGTCGGCGAGGTCAATCTCAAGGTCATGGAACTACTCGACCGAGGCAACACCGGGACTTACGGCCATCCCGAGCCCACGCAGGTGCGGGTCACCCCGCTCAAGGGCAAGTGCATCCTGGTCTCGGGGCACGACCTCAAGGACCTCGACACGCTCCTGAAGCAGACCGAGGGCAAGGGCATCAACGTCTACACACACGGCGAGATGCTCCCCTGCCTGGCTTACCCTGGCCTCAAGAAGTACAAGCACTTGGTGGGCAACTACGGCGGGGCCTGGCAGGACCAGCAAAAAGAGTTCGACGCCTTCCCAGGCGCGGTCCTGATGACCACCAACTGCATACAGAAGCCCAAGGAGACCTACAAGGCCCGCATCTTCGCCACAGGGTTGGTCGGCTGGCCGGGTGTGACTCATGTGGCCAACGGCGACCTCTCGGAAGTGATCAAGGCCGCGCTGGCCGCGCCGGGCTTCAGCGAGGACGCTCCTGCGAAGTTCATCACCGTCGGGTTCGCGCGCAACGCGGTGCTGGGCGTGGCGGGCAAGGTGGTGGAGGCGGTCAAGGCCGGGAAGCTGAAGCACTTCTTCCTCATCGGCGGCTGCGACGGGGCCAAGCCGGGCCGCAACTACTACACCGACTTCGCCCAGGCCGTACCCAAGGACTGCGCCATCCTCACCTTGGCCTGCGGCAAGTTCCGCTTCAACAAGATGGAGTTCGGCGACATCGGCGGCATCCCACGGCTGCTGGACGTGGGGCAGTGCAACGACACCTATTCCGCCATCCAGATCGCCGTGGCCCTGTCCAAGGCGTTCAACTGCGGGGTCAATGACCTGCCGCTCTCCATCATCCTGAGTTGGTACGAGCAGAAGGCGGTCTGCGTCCTGCTGACCTTGCTGCATCTAGGGCTCAAGAACATACATCTGGGACCGTCCTTGCCCGCGTTCGTGGGGCCCAACGTGCTCAAGGTCCTGGTGGAGAAGTTTGGGCTCAAGCCCATAACCACCGCGCAGCAGGACCTTGAGGCGATTCTGGGGGCTACTAACAAGGCGTAAGTCATCTAAGGATGGCGACCGGTCGCCGCTCAGCTTCCCCTTACCGGTGCTGTCAAAGGGGGCGACGATTCAAGCACACTGATGCCCGGAGGTAAAATGCAACAAGGACAAATTAGGGATGATGGTGAAGAACTCAAAGGCCGTGTCTTGGAGGCTACTGGCCTTGTGGATTACCAGGCCGGAGCGGTGGTGAGCCGGACCTTGGTCAAGAAAGAGACCGGTACCGTGACGATATTCGCCTTCGACAAGGGCCAGGGCCTGAGCGAGCACACGGCGCCCTTCGACGCACTGGTTTTCGTCCTAGACGGGGAGTCCAAGATACGCATCGCTGGCAGCACTCATCGAGTCAAGACCGGGGGGATGATCATCATGCCTGCGAACAAACCCCACGCCTTACAGGCCGTGACGCGGTTCAAGATGGCGCTCGTCATGATCCGTTCCTGAGAGGGCATCATGAAGGCCAATGTCGATTCTGACCTCTGTATCGGCTGCGAGCTATACGTCAACCTCTGTCCCGAGGTCTTCCGCATGGAAGGCGGCAAGGCCGTGGTCGTTGCGACCGTCGTGCCTGAAGCCGCTGAAACGACCCGCAAGCAGGCTGAGGAAGAATGTCCGGTGGACGCGATATCCGTAGGCCCATGAGAACTTCTTGAAATTCGGGAAAACAGACTGTCCCAGGGTCCTGGTCCCACCGCCGGTGATATTCGGCGCTCCGTTCGCGTTGGGGATTGTGCTGCAATGGCTCTTCCCACTTCGGTTCCCACTCCACTGGGCCAGTTTGATACTAGGCTTGTGGCCGTCAATGGTTCGGCTCCACACACGCAATAGGCCGGGATAGCCTTGAAAGAGGCGCTCCTCCAGCCGTCCCCGTCGCGCAGCTGTATCCTGGCCACGGCCCAGAATGTGACTCCAAACGCAAGGAGGCACACGAACGGGGTGAACAGGAACGCTGGGGGCAGGTCTATGCCGAAGGCGAGCCAGTCCACGCCCAGAATCACGAGTCCGCTGAGGGGATGAAAGAAGGTGCGCTTGCGATCCTGGACCGGACGAGCCGAGGGGGAAGGTCCGCTTACGATCTCGGCAGGCTTATCCTCAGGCTCCGAGTCCGCTGGCATGGGAAGAGCCTACTGCTTCGCGGCGGGCGGCTCATCCTTCAGCGGTATCAGAGGCCGAGGATCGAGACTTTGGACCTGAGCCATGCCAAGGTCCTTTTGTGCTGCTTCTTCTGCGGGGTGCTGGGCCGAAGGCTTCGTCGTCACCACTTCTTTCCCGCATGTTCCGCAGAGCGAGGACGAGCCGATGGGGCGCGCGACCTTCGCGCCGCAGGAGCAGGTGATGGTTTCCACTAGGCTCAACTCCTCTTGAAGCCTTGACCTACGTCCCAAGCCTTGGCCAGAGGTTCTCCCAAGCTCCAGTAACGATTATCCGGCATGGTGAGGCTGAATGGCCGCATCTTGGCCGGGTCTGGCTTGCCATCCGTCAGGAAGCGCTCTTCAGAGTAAACGGCTACAATCTCACCGATGAAGAGTGTGTCCTGGGGAAGGTCCACGGTCTTGACGACGCGGCACTGCATGGCCAGGGGGCAGGCTTCGATGAGGGGTGCGTTCTTGAGTTCGCCCGGGAAGGTGGCGAAGAGACTGGACTTATCGGTCTTAGCTCCTGAGACGAGGCCGCAGTAGTCCGTCTCCTTTATGAGATCCTGGCCGGGGATGTTCACGCTGAACTCACCATGGAGGGAAATGCCTTTGTTCGTGTGATGAACTTTCCCAAGGGCGACGGCGAGCATGGGCGGTTGGTAATTGACGCGGTTGACCCAGGCTACGGCCAGGTAATTCGGCTTGCCATCGACCATTGTGCCGACGATGGTCATGGGCATGGGGTAGACGAAGGCGTTGTTGTCTATTTTGGTTTTAGCCATTTGATCCTCTTCCGTCCCGGCGATGATAGCAACTTCGGGCATACCCTGACGATATGCCGCAAGTTGGACATCCAATGAAACACAGGTCTTGACGAATCGGGGCATCCGGCCACACTCATCGTGTCGGGCGTTCGTGTGAGTGTCCTGAGTCCGGTGTCGTCGAGGCGTTCAGTCGCGGGATGTAGCTTCAACGTGTCGTGCACTCAGATCGTGGCCAGTGTCGCATCGGGCCGTGCGTAAGTGGCCGTTGCAGTCGCGTGCGTTCCGGACTCAGGACGGGTTGCCCGGCAGACTCTGAGGCGCTCAAGCGGTCGATAGAACGACGCCAGCTTGAACGCCTCAACTTTTTATGAGCTGTGCCATAATGGAGCCCCTGGCACGAGTGGAGTAGTGCCACTCTTCGACAAGTTAAAACCCTACAGTTTTTGGGGGGACGTTATCCTGACAGAAGGGATATGCGCAACTGCGGCCCAAAGAGGACTTGTTCCGCCTGCAAACTCACTGCATTATGAGAAAAGAGTCCATCTTGGCGAGCATGATGGCCTTTTTGACTTCAGGTGACGCATTGTCCAAGACCAGCTTCTCGGGGCCGAGCGTCTTGAGCGTGCACAGGCATAGGCGCAGGAAGGACGAGGCCACATAGATGACGCCTTTCATGTCGAAAGTTACCGGTTTCTGCGCCCGGGCGATCTCATCTAAGAGCTGGGGCCCGTGGGCTTGGCAGGCCAGTGTATTCATCCGTTCCGGGAAAGTGCAGACCAACCTCCCTTCGACTTCCTTGACCTTGACCATGTTCACACCTCCTATCCCTCTTGACTTAATGGAAGATCGTGCCCCAGATTGGCATGTCCCTCCTAAAGCTGGACTCCAGACAGGCATTGTTCCATATTGGCCCGCCGTCAAAGTCTACTAAAATCCGGCCTCATTCGAGCCGCACTTGCCGCCGCTCCCCTGCTCACGACCCCAACCGGTCCTGCTGGCGCGGCCGGGACCACGTTCTCGGCCGTGTCCGGGACTGCCAGAGAGGCTCGGACGGGCCCTACGCCTTCCTGGCCGGGGCCTGCGGCGGTCCTGGGGGAGTTCCTTGGAGGGCCCTGATGCCCGATTACGTGCGGGGGGGGTGCTCGCACGTAAAGATCAGTCGACTGCACCAGTCCCCGGTTCGATTATAGACCTATCGCCCCCCTGGAGAACCGGCCGAAACAGCCACTTTGAGCAGTTTCAATGCGTTTTCGCCCTGAGCCCAAGTTCGATAATCGTTGACGAGGGGGAGCAAATTTGTGATGCTGCAAAAAGAGCGGCGGCTAACGTCAGCCGCCGCTCTTTTTTTTCTCGTCGTGGTTTTGGCCGTTTCCCAAAAGAGATGCTGATCCACGAGCATCTCTTCGCGTGAACTGCGCGACATTCCAAAAAATATTTACATCAAAGCATCGGAATCCAATGATGATATGGTTCGGGAAGTTAACAGCGTCCAGCGCCAATCACTCGTGAAGCCCTCCAAAATTTAGGAGGGGGACACGTCACTGAGCCCCTACTTGCGCGCAGCGCGCTCGGCTAACAGCTTATCTGCGGCTGCTCCAAAAAGCTCTCCCCAGCTCTCGACGCAGACAGCCGCAGAGGCAACGTAAAGGATGATATCCTGCTCTTGAAAAGGACCAATAAGTCTGTGTGCGGTCGCCACGATCTTTTCAACCGTAAGGGAGGAGATGTCAGGTTTCTCCGCGAGTCCATCCTTGTTGGGGATGCCGCATAGGTCAAGGAATTCGCGCATCAACTTCGCCCGCTCATGTATATGAAACGCTCTCAAACCATCTTTAAGAATATCGGATAGGCTCTCTAGATGTGAGAGACCAGTTAAATGAGCGGCAAGTCCAGCGTTCGGGAGTCGATCTACAAATATCTTGCGGAATCCTCGAGCCGCCGCTATGCGCTTACGCACCTGATCTCGGGTATCCTTATCAGCCCGGTCAAGGACGCTGCAGAAAATGGCGACACGCATCGGCCCATCGGCCGCACGCTCAAGAACTCTTGCTGGTGTCCATTCGTTCATGGGATAGCAGGTCCGCTTTTGTTTCAGTCCTTGTACTCAAGATGAATAATTGCATGCTAATGATATCACACCTTGAAGCCGAAAGATAATGCCGGGGTCGGCCCAACTTCCTCTAGGCATGCGCCAAAGAATGGACGCTAGAATTTAACTCTTTGACTGATTTTAGTTGGTTAAGGATTGACTTAAGAACAGCGCCATCATCCTGAGACATGGTTCTGAGTCTCTTTCCAAGGTTTTTAATATCGCCGTTTTTAATCTTCAGGCCGGAGGAGAACCCCTACTCATTCTGCTCTTGGAAGACGACCTGGCGCACGCGGAGATCGTGCGGCGCAACCTAAAGGACTTCCACGTGGCCACCAGCCTCATCGTCTTACGTCCGATTCGCCGGCTTTTTAGGATGAAATCGACAATAAGAAAGAAAAACGTGAACCCTTTCCCAGGCCGCCATCGATTTCGATGGTGCTGCCATGTGCCTCGACGATCTGTTGGGCCAGCGAAAGTCCAATACCGAACCCTTTTAAGGTCATTTTTTTTCCGTTTTCCGACCGGTAATGGCCGCCCAATATTTTGGCGCGCTCTTCCTCGGAGACCCCGATGCCCGTGTCCTTCACATATATCCGATAGTAGCCTGGGTGGGAATTTTTTGCTTCAATCCCCAGAACAATGAGTCCGTTTTCAGGCGTATATTTGATCGCGTTGCTCAGCAGATTGCTGATCACCAAGGTCAAGGAGGCCTGGTCTGCGCGTACCCGCTGAAGATCATCCGGGAGCTCCAAGGACACGCGGAGCGCTTTCTTTTCACAAAGCAATTCCATGCACTTGAGGACGCTTCTTAAAATCTCTGCGGCATCGGTAGGCTTGGGGTGGATAGCGAGTTTCCCGGCTTCGAGATGACCCATGTTGAGCAGGTTTTGAACGGCCATGGTGAGCGCATCGATGTTGGTGCGGATCATGTTGAAAAGTCGGTCGCTATCCTTAAGCCATTCCGGCGGGAGCTTTTCCTCCAGAAGAATCATGGCGAGCGTCATGACCGACAACGCATTGCCGACCTCATGGCTCACCACCGAGACAAGGCTGGACTTAAACTTATTGAGTTCCTCAGCTTTGGCGTTGGCCTTTTGCAACTGGGTATTCGCCTCCTTCTGAATTTCAAGCGACCGCTGCGTTTCGATTTGGACCAGATTCTCGAGTCGCTGCTGTGCTTCTCGATAAATCAAATAGACGAAAAAAATGGCAAGTAGTAACGCAAACACGCTAGCCACCATAATGATCGATAACATAAGGCGCATGTCCGATTGAAAATCGGCGTCGCGCTGTGCCAGCGCGCGTTCCTCAATCTGGATGAAGCCGCTCATCTCAGTGCGAATCGAATCCATCTCGCGCTTGCCTCGACCACCGCGGACAACCGCGATAACGGCAGCCAAGTTCTGCTTGCGGCGCAATTCTATGACAGACGACAGTTCCGCTAATTTGGCAGCAATCAGTGGGGCCATTGCGTCCAGATACTTATCGGCAGCACGGATCGAAGCCGAGCGACGCAATTTGTCCAGACTGCCACCGATGTCGTAGCGCACGGCCAAATACAGTTCCAGGAAGGCCTTGTCGCCGGTCAGGAGATAGCCGCGCTGACTGGTCTCGGCATCTTTCAATTTAGACAACAAATCATTCGCAGAGTCAATGACGACGAAGGTATGCCGCCGCGCCGCGGCTGCTTTCTCGATCCGCCCAAAAGCAAAAAACGAGAGCGCCACCCCCAGCATAAGCAGCAAGACCGCTCCGGCAAACGAAGCATAGATTCTGTGAATGATTTTCAAATTTTCGCACCCTGCTTCATGTGAAAGATTGTAGTCCGGATAAATTTATTTTTAAAGACACAATAGCCGTTATCTTAAGTGACTTCCCCGCCCAGGCCCCCTCGGGGGCCTGGCAAAGGCCATAATACAGAGATGTCGCCGGAGTGCGGCGCCGGCCCGTCTGCGCGAAAGACCTATTTCTTCTCGATAACCTTCTCGGTCATCTTCTGCTCCGTCCCGCCGGATTTCTTCGTACGGACCCTATCCAGAGTGGCCTTGCAGGAGTCGGAAAGCTCGCTCTTGTGCTGCTTGAGGCACTGGGCGCTGTCCCCCATGTCCACGTTCGTACAGAACTTGTCGATGTCAGCCCCGCAGCCCTCGTGGCGCATGTCCTCGGAATAAGCCTGCACCAGATCGAGGGCTGCCTTGCAGACGACGGAGACATCCTCCTTGTTCTCATCGAGACACTCGTCGATCTTGGTCTTGTCCTGGCAGAACTTCTTGATATCGGCCTTACAGGCGGCCCTGGTCTTATCTCTGGCCTCCAGGTGCTTACGGTCGGAGCGCTCCTTCACGACCGCTGTGCACGCTTTGGACAGGTAGGCTTCATTCTGCATGAGGCATTCGCCGACATCCCCCTTCTCCCGGTCCTTGCAGAACTTCTCGACTTCAGCCTTGCAGGCCCCCTCGCTCAACGCGGGCCTCTTCGGCTGGGACGCGGCCGGAGCTTGCTCTTTTGGCTGAGGCTGCTGGGCCAACGCCAGCCCAGAGAACAAGAACGGCATAAGGCACCATATGACTGCTCGCATAAGCAACCTCCCTGAATCTGTCGTCAACATATTCTAATGCAGGAGCCGCAATTGGCCAATTCGTAGTTCTACTGATGCAACCCAAGACGTAAGACATCGCGGGTGCGACTATGCACTTGTTGCCTGGCCAGGACTGCCGCAAAACTACCTATCAGGCTAGACTTAATTCCTAATGGATGCTGGGCTGGCCAGGAGAGTATGCTCTGACAAAGGCGCCTCAGAACGGCCAAGAACCTAGCCCGGGAAATCGTGGCAGACATCTTCGACGTCAAGAGTAAGGGATGAAGCCAAAAAGGCCCGAGTGAGCAAACTTGTTTACAACATAAATGGCGTGAAGAGCGTGAGAAATGAAATAACGATCGAGTAGCCCAAGCGAATCCCCGAGACTGGCGACGACCTGATCCGCCTATTTCTTCGGTGCTACGGCTTGTAGCTCTGGCAAAGTAGCCCTGCAGTGGCCTGAAAGTTTGGCCTTGCGCGACTCGGCGCGACGCGCTCGCCGAAGGGCCTGCGTGGAAATAGCGGCCGGCTAGACCGCTTGGACGGGCCGAAGCGGCTGCCGAGATTGCGCGGGAGCCGTCTGTGCGGGATGGGGCGGTCTTGCCAAGCCAACTCCAAAATCGTATGGTGGTTGTATTCTGAAGAAGAACAAAAAGGCCTTTTCCATCCGGATCGCCAGCGTCACGCATGTCCTGGATTGCGCCATAGCGGAGATTCGCCGAGTATCCCGGGACATGATGCCTTCAGAATTGAAGGATCTTGGTCTGCAGCCGGCCCTACAACCTCTGTGTCGTGATTCCACCAAGCGCTTGCGCATCCCGGTGCTGTTCCGGAACGCGGGCTCTCAGAAGCCCGTCGATCC
Organism: uncultured Elusimicrobia bacterium; assembly: GCA_903830945.1. Classification (GTDB taxonomy): domain Bacteria; phylum Elusimicrobiota; class Elusimicrobia; order UBA1565; family UBA9628; genus UBA9628. The sequence goes on along the minus strand of CAIKVT010000081.1, from coordinate 120,857 downwards.
GGAACTTTCGCTGGCCATTTTTCATATTACTCAAGAGGCCCTCAATAACGTCGGGAAACATTCTCGGGCAACGCGAGTGGCGAAATCTCCGGCCCGCACGCGACGCGCCCTCGAGTTGACAGTCAGCGACAACGGGCGCGGGTTTTCCGGCGGCCGGTTGCGGATGGCGGGCCGGCGGCCCGGGGGGGGTGATCGATATCCGGGAGCGAGCGACCTCCGTCGGCGGGACCGTAGATTTTGATTCCCAGTTGGGGCACAGCACGAGACTCGTCATCCGAGTGCCGATGGACGGCGCAGGCAAGGACCACAGGTGAAAGACAGGGACATGGGCCGGATCAAGGTCTTCTTGGTGGACGACCATCCCATCGTGCGGGACGGTGTGCGCTCGTACCTGTCCCACCAAGACTCAATCGTGGTGGTCGGGGATGCTGGTGATGCCCCAAAAGCCCTGCGTAAGGCCAAGCGGCTCTCACCCGACGTCATCGTACTGGATATCAACCTCCCGTCTTTGGACGGCGGGGAATTAGCAAAGCGTCTACGCCAGATCGTCCCCAAAGCCAAGCTCTTGGCTTTCAGCATCCACGCCACCGAGGAATATGTGGTGAGGATGGCCCGGTGCGGCGTGCATGGCTATGTGATGAAAGACGAGCCGACGGAGCATCTGCTCGATGCCATCAAGCAAGTCTTCAAGGGCGGCCTGCATTTTCCTTTCGACATGACTGACGCTATCCTGGCTCCCGGGTCGAAGCCTTCGGCCGACACCGAAGGCGCCGGTGCATTGACCGACCGGGAACGGCAAGTGCTTTCCCTTCTGGCCGAGGGCTTAGCCAATAAGGAAGTCGCGCGCAAGCTGGGCATCAGCGTCCGGACGGCGGAAGCGCACCGGGAGCATCTGTCGCGCAAGCTTAAGATCGGCACGGTCGCGGGTCTTACCAAGTACGCCATCCAGCACGGGCTGACTTCCCTCCGATAGCGCCCGGCACCTCCCCGGCGCGCTGCGGTCTCTCCGGGATTATACCTAGGGCCTCCGTATAATTCCGTATTGGTGGAATATCGGCATGGGGATAAAATGAGAATAGGCGGAAGAGCCAGGCGCAGCGGGATCGCGCAGGAGATCAAAATGAGAAAAATGCATTCAACTTGGAAATCGGTAGCCGCGGCAGAGATCACGGTGGATTATCCTCAGGACAAAGAAGTGGTCACCAGCCCCGATTACACATTCCGCATCGAGGCGAGAGAGGCGAGCCGGGTAGAGATATCGATCGATAGCAATGACTGGCAGGCTTGCCGCCAAGCCGAAGGGTATTGGTGGTATGACTGGTCGGGTTATATGTCGGGACAACACCAAGCAATCACCAGGATCCAGCCGCAGAATGACGGTCAGAAATCCACATCCCGGACCTGCCGTTTCTCGGTGGACTTGTCAAATGAAGACCTTTAGAGCTGCGCTCTTGATTGGGCTGGCCCTAGCGGCGCTGGGCTCGCTGCAGGGTTGCTTCCTGGCGGTGCTGGCCGGGGCCGCGGGCGGGACCGCCTACGGCACAGCCAAGTATATGCACAACACGCTGCAGGTGTACCAAGCGTCTCCCCTGGACAAGACCTGGGATGCAGCCAACGCGGCCCTGATGGAATTGAAGATGCCGGTGACCGCGTCTAAGAAGGACGAGGCCTACGGCAAGCTCGAGGCGCGCAACGCGCAAGGACAGCCAGTGATCGTCGAGTTACTTCGCAAGTCCGACCGCGTCACACGGATACGCGTAACCGTGGGCACCTTCGACTCGTCCGAGAATCGGGTTTCGGCGCAGCAGATCTACGACAAGATGAAACCTCTCAGCGATAGCAGCTCGACGGCCGAGAAGCCCGTCTGAACCCCGTCTCAGCCGAAAGGCGCAAGAAGAAATATGAGGCATCGGGAAAAGCTGATCGGCGCGGGAGTCGGGATTGCTGCCATTGCCGCAGCAGGAGCCTGCCTCCTCCGCGGAAAACGGGGGGGCCAAGAACCGCGAGAGGATTTTAGGATGATCCTTGCAGCTGAAAGGCGAGGTGCTTGAGAAATTGGAGAACCTTAAGGAGATAGATCGAGAAGCCTACCACAGGCTCGTGGACAAGACCGCGCAGCGCTATGGACGGGTCAAGCGCGTCGGCGGCTCGGAGTTGAAATACATGGTCGAAGAGCTCAAAGGCTCCTGGGCACATATCAGCAAGCAGCTGATATAGCGAGGGAGGGATCTATGAAGACAAAAGCGGGCCTTTGGATCGATCACAGGAAGGCCGTCATCGTGGTGGTTGCGGATAAAGGGGACGTGACGATACGGATCGAATCCAACGTCGAGAAACAACTCCGACCTTATGGCGGGCCGCATTCTAAGACTCAGTATGGTCCGCAGCAATCGCCATCGGATGATATGCGGGAAACGGTCATCATGGGCCACCTCAGCATCTACTACGACAAGGTCATCTTATGTATCCGTGATGCTGAGGCCATCCAAATATTCGGCCCCGGGGAAGCCAAGGACGAGTTGAAAAAGCGTTTGGGGAAGACCGGGTTGAGCGGACGCATCATCGGTATGGCAACAGCCGACAAGATGACGGATCGCCAGATCACGGCTAGAATCCTGCGAGACTTCCAGGGTCCGACACGAAGGCCGAGGCATAGGCGGCGCGGTATAATCTGATCGAGGCGTAAGGGGGCGGCGATTATGGGTTTGATCTATTTCATGGTTGTCGGGCTCATCGCAGGACGGCTCACAGGCCAGATGATGAAAGGGGGAGGATACGGCGTCATCGCCGACATCATCCTCGGCACCTTGGGCGGCATCGTGGGTGGATGGCTCTTCGGCATGCTGGGGATCTGGCCTGGTGGAGGGATCATCGGAGCGATCGTCGTTGCTTTTTTAGGAGCCGTGGTCCTGGTCTGGATCACGCGCCTGATCAAGAAGGCATAGCCATCCGGGGCCAGCGCCTGAGTGGACTGACCGGACTCCGGAGGAGAAAGAATCCCATGACCTATCGCCTGCGCAGGCCCATCCTCGCCGCCTTGACGGTTTTATGGGCGCTCCCGGCCTCGGCGGCCAAAGAATTCACGGCCGGCTGGACTGGGACCGGACATGGCGACGATGTGACCTGCGTGACCTTCTCTCCGGACGGGACCCGAGCCCTCTCCGGTAGCCAGGACAAGACGGTGCGGCTCTGGGATGTAGCCAAGGGCCAGACCTTGAAGATATTCGCAGGCCACGAGAGCCCCGTGACGACCGTAGCCTTCTCCACGGACGGCGTGACCGCCCTCTCCGTCAGCGACGAACTCTCCTTTCGGAGCTGGGACATCGCCACGGGCAAGCCGGTCCTCGTCTATCCCGGCCACGGCGTCTTCATCTACGTATCCGCCTTCTCGCCGGACGGCGGCAAGGTCATCTCCGGATGCAGCGACCGCACCCTGAAGCTCTGGGATTTCGCCAGCGACCATGAGGTCGAATACTGGGGAGGACGCTCCGATTACGTGGCGGCCGCGGCCTTTTCTGCCGACGGCAGATGGGCTCTAACCGGTGGCGGAGACTCCGAGGTCTGGGACGTGACCAAGGGCAAGGTCGTCACACGTTTGGAAGGCATCACCGGAATCATTCTAGCGGCTGCCTTATCCCCGGATGGGAAGACCGGCGTGACCGGAGGCCGGGAGAACACCATCAAGGTCTGGGACACCTCAACCGGAGAGCTGCGCGGACTGTGGAAAGGCCATAGCAAACCCATCCGAGCCCTTGCTTTCAGCCCTGACGGACGACTGGTCCTATCGGGCGGCGAGGATTTCACGCTCCGATTGTGGGACGCGGCCAGCGGCAGATGCCTCAAGGTCTGGAGCGGCCACACGGACGTCATCCGCGCGGTGGCATTCTCCCCGGACGGCGGACGCGCGCTTTCCGCGAGCAACGACGGGACCCTGCGCCTAAGGGACGTGACGAAGGCCTTGGCTGAAGCCAAGACCGCTGAGCCGCAAGCCGGAGCGAAGTGACGGCCGGCGGGCTGCCTCCCATGATTGGCCTGAACCCATCGCCGATCCTTCCGCCTTCTGCGCCGACGTCCTGGCCCTTGGGCGCGCGTGTCAAGAAGTTCTATTTCGAGCATGAGCCGGCCTGCACGGCCGGATTTTTCATCGCTGGCTTTCTTTTCGACATGCTGGCCGTGGGCCGCATCGACCGCCTGGGCAATATCATCCAACAGGCGGCCTATCTCTTCCTCTGCGCGCTGTTGACGGGCTTGGAGTTGAGTGAGATCTACGGCGGATTTTCTCCTCCCCGGCGGCTGCAGACCTTTTGGCGCTATCATACGACCGCCACCCATTTCATGCTGGGCACTTTGCTCAACATCTATACCGTGTTCTACTTCAAGAGCGCCTCGCTGGGTGCCTCCTTGACCTTCCTGCTGATCCTCGCGGCGATGCTGGCCGTCAACGAGCTCAAGCCCTTCAAAACATCCGGCACCACGATGCGCATGGGGATTTTGAGCCTCTGCTTGATCTCCTATTGCACCTACCTCGTGCCCATGTTGGTGGGCTCGATCGGGACTTGGCCCTTCATTGGCTCCATGGCTGCGGCCGCGCTGGTCATGGGGGCTTTAGCGTGGCTGTTGCAGCGCCGCCTGTCCAGCCAACCCTACGCGATATGCAAGCACGTGCTCATCCCCTTCGCCGCTGTGCTGGCATGCTTTACGTGGCTCTATTTCGCCAAGCTCATCCCACCGGTCCCCCTCTCCATTTCTGCGATTGGGATCTATCACGACGTGAGCCGCGTGGGGGACCGATTCGTCCTCACCACGACCCGCCCGCGCTGGAAGTTCTGGCAGCGCGGCGACCAGAGCTTTCTCTCCCGACCGGGCGACAAGGTCCATTGCTTCATCTCGGTGTTTTCTCCCGCGCGCTTCAAGGATAGACTGCAAGTGCGCTGGCTTTTCCTGGACCTCGTGGCCGGCTGGCAGGAGTCCGACGTCATGCCGCTCGACATCATCGGCGGGCGCGAGGGCGGATTCCGGGCGGACACGATCAAGAGCCGCTACCAGCCGGGTCGCTGGCGCGTGCGCGTGGAGACCTCCGACCAAAGGGAATTGGGATGCATCGATTTGACGGTGACCGAGGACGATTCGGCCGCGGCGTCGCCCACGCACACCGTTCTGCGCTGATTCCGGATGTCTCGGTGGCACACTCCCTGGACAGTAAGATGACGCTCTTTACCACGGTCGCATGCCAAGAGGTCACCACCCTTACAAAGCAGGGCCATGGCATTTTCACCTATTACTTTTTGAAAGGCTTGACCGGTGAAGCCAAAAACGCTGATGGTGCCGTCACCCCTCGCGGGCTCTATAATTATCTCCAATCCAAGGTGCAGGATACCGCCAACCTGCAAAACCGAGAGCAGCCCCCGTCCTGGAGAAGTTGAATGAAGGCGAATTGTTCCGGTTCTAGTCCCGCACGAGGATTGGAGCGGACACGGGAATCTTACCTATAGCCGAGCGTATAACTCCGTATGGCGGCCCCAGGGTGGGAAGAGTATCGTATCAACATAAACGGATGGCCTGAGTCCTACCGAGGAGATTAAACGATGAAAATGTTATTGGCTTTGGTTTACCTGTTCGCGGCCGGGGTTAACCCGCTGTGGGCACAGAAAGCGGGCGACGTCGGGGCAGGCGTCATCCTCGGCAATCCGACGGGTGGCACGGCCAAGTTTTGGTTTACCGACAGTCAGGCTCTGGATGCCGGTGTAGGTTTCAGCACCAGGTTGGCTCTGTATGGTGACTACTTATGGCACAGCTGGAAGGTGCTGCCTCAACCGTCTGAGGGAAAACTTCCCGTCTATCTTGGACTGGGCGCCCAGTTCAGGACCGTGTCTCCCAATGAGTTCGGACTGCGCACGGTGGCTGGCATCGCCTACTGGCTGCCGCGCAATCCCGTAGAGATATTCCTCGAGGTCGTTCCTGTCTTCCGCCTGTCTCCCGGCGACAGCGTTGGTCTGGACGCGGGTCTCGGCCTAAGATACTACTTCAAGGGGACCTAAAACGGGCACCTACTGGCTTAGCTCGAACGGAACCAGGTGCTTACGGCGATCAGCTTTGGCCTGGTCGGCTCCCAAAGCCGCCTTGGGGCTTCTTCTGCTGGGCACCCCCTTCCCTGTCTGTGCCGCATATCAAAACATGGGCTTTCCTCCGGCACACGAACTCTTTGCGCCCTTGCTTGCCGATCCGACCGATCCTCATTTTGGCTTTTCCTTAGGAGTCGTCGCCAAGCAGCGAGGGATCGCACGCGTCGACCTGGGTGATTATCTAGGGATATATCGACTGGCATTTCCTGGTGACATAGGCGCCGCGCAATTGAATCTCGGCGGGGCTATTTTCACGCGCTTTGACGCCACATCGCATGACATCCAAGTGATCGATTATTACGGGAACGTCCCTCTCGATTTCCGCATGGGAAAGGCATCCATGAGGATGATGTTTTACCATGACAGCTCTCACCTGGGAGACGATTACCTTAAGGACAAAAATATCCAAACCGTAAGCCATTCTTGGGAAGCACTGCGGGCCATCTTGGCCCTCAATCCGGTGGAACCCCTGCGTCTTTACGGCGGATATACCAGGGCCATTCATACCAAGCCGGCTTGGATCGGCTACCAAGCAGTCCAAGGCGGGGCAGAAATCCACTTCAACACATCCAAGAGCGCTCACTGGCATCCGTATTGGGCCAATGATATGCAGACCTGGGAGCGGACGGCCTGGAGACCCACTTGGACCTCGCAATTGGGACTTAAGACCGCGGCTGACTATTCCATGGGCCGCGGCATCACCTATTTCGTGCAAGTCATGAAGGGCCCGCGCTTAGAAGGCCAGTTTTTTACACAGACTGAGACCGTTTGGAGCGCCGGGTTGCAGTTCTCGCTCAGCGCGAATCTACTTTCGCCATCCGCATTGCCCGCGCCCAAGGAGGAGCAGAAATAAGGCCAGCCATCACGGAATTATCGCAGAGAGTGTGCCATGCGGAAGATGCTGGCTGACCTCAGGGACGGGCCATGATGACGACGGCCACTGGTCATCTCGCGCATCACCTCTGGCACATCGCCATCATTGGATTCGGGCTGCTTTTCTCCGTATCGGCGACTGGGCACGCGGTCCTCCATAAGCGTGATTCGCGCGCGGCCATCGCATGGGTGGGCCTCGTTTGGCTTGCGCCCTTGGTCGGAGCTGTCCTGTACTTCATCTTCGGAGTCAATCGCCTTCGTCATAAAGCCTCCCTGCTGCGAAGGAACCTGGAGCGGTACCGGGCCCAAGTCACGCAACACGAATGTCTGCCGGAAGAGTTGCAGCGCCACCTGCCTGATCATGGAGGACATCTCATGATGCTGGCTCGAGTCGTTGGGCGAGTGGTAGAGCGCCCATTGCTGTCGGGAAACCGCATCGATCCGTTGGTCAACGGCGATGAGGCCTATCCAGCCATGCTGGAAGCAATCCAACACGCACGCCGAAGCGTCTCCTTCGCGAACTATATCTTCGATCGCGACGAAGTCGGGTCAGCCTTTGCGCATGCGCTGGGCGATGCCTCGCGCCGGGGCGTGAAAGTGCGGGTGCTGCTCGACGCGACTGGGACTCTGTATTCCTGGCCTACCATAGTCCACACGCTACGCCGGGAGGGGGTGGAACATGCCCTGTTCCTCCCGTCGTTTGCTTTATGGCATCTTATGTCGATGAACATGCGCACGCACCGCAAGATCCTGGTGACGGATGGGCGCACGGGATTTACCGGCGGCATGAATATCCGGGTGGGACACTGCCTGCAGCGCCATCCGCCCAATCCGGTGCAGGATATTCATTTTCGGGTGCAGGGCGCTGTGGTCACCCAATTGCAAGAAGTATTCACCGACGATTGGCTGTTTACGACCGGCGAAGCTCTTCGTGGTGATGCGTGGTTCCCCAAAACCGAAATCGCGGGATCGGTGTTAGCGCGAGGCGTGGCCGATGGCCCGGATGAGAATTTTGAGAAGCTGCTTTGGACCTTGTTGGGAGCTATTTCGATCGCCCGCCATTCGATCCGGATCATGACTCCATATTTTCTACCCGACGCGGCCATGATCTCGGCATTGAATCTGGCAGCCATGCGGGGGGTGCAGGTCGACATCATTCTGCCCGCTTGCAGCAACCTGCCGTTCGTCTTGTGGGCCTCCCGGGCGATGTGGTCGCAACTGCTCGAGCATGGATGCCGGATATGGCTAACCCCGCCCCCATTCGATCACTCGAAACTCATGCTGGTGGATGGGTGCTGGGTGCTACTGGGCTCGGCCAACTGGGATCCCAGGAGCTTACGCCTCAACTTCGAGTTCAGCTTGGAATGTTACGACGTTGAGCTGGCCCAGAGGCTCGATCACTGGGTCGAGATAAAACGCAATGGCGGCCGTGCTGTGACGCTGGAGGAGGTCGACGGCCGCTCACTGCCCGTTCGCCTGCGCGACGGCATTACACGATTGCTGACCCCGTATTTGTAGCCCGCCACTCTTTCCGATCTGAACCAGCGACTTCTCAAGGGTACGAGTCTTGCGAGCTACCGGGCTGCTTTACCCCGCATGGATAGGAATTGGTCCAGCTCTCCATTGAGCTTAAAGGCCCGAATGAACTTTTTCAACACTACATCTTGGGGTTTTGAGACGTTTCGCTCACAATATTAAGCCCGGAGTTTAACCCTCCCCCGTTGGGCAGGTCGCGGAGCTGCTCAATATCTGCTTCTGAGCAGTGGCCGTGACGTTCCCCGCCCGCGCCCGGCATGCCTCAGCGCGCGCAAACACCCAGTGCATCCGTCGGGCGAGGTGCCGTTTACCCACCTCTGAAACCCAATTCGCAGTGACCTGGTTATATGGAGAGACGTCGATGGAGTTGAACTCGAAGAGATGCATCTTCATATGGTTCTCCCTAAAACACGAAACCCCCTTTCGGGAGACGTCAGTAACGGGGCCAGTGACAGACAACGAAAGATTGCACCTGGCCCTGAGAAAACGAAGCGAGCAGGGCAGTGCCGCAGAGGATTACTCCTAGGAGGATCATCGGCACACCGATAATCGCGCCAACGATTGTGGCCGTGAGGACTACGCCAACGACAATGGCACCGAGTCCCAGACCACCCAGTGCGACCCCGATAGCGGCCCGAGCCGCGATGCGGCGCCACAACGAAGGTCGGGGCTCATGGCCAAGGACGACGGCATCGACCTCACGAACGTTGGGATCGACAATGCCTACGTCCTGGAGAAGTTCATAAGGGGTGAGGTCGTTAGGGACGGCAACTAGGGGGCCGGATTGGTCAACGGGGCTCTGAGCGAAGTTGGGTATGCCGGTCGACGTGGACATGGCTTATTCTATCAATTTGAGGGTCACTTGATGGGGGGGGTCCCATGTCCGTCTCAAGTCAGTGGACACCGAATTCTCCATTGGCCAATTCCTGATTTATTTCTATGGAACCAAGATAATTTTGCGGGAAGATTCTAAAAATCAATATTTCCAAGGGCTTAAAAGCGGACAAAATGGACATCAAAACTGATGCCTCCCTCTTCCAAAGTACCCCCCGGGGAGAATTTTAGTGATGCTGCAAAATAGCGGCGGCTGAAGTTAGCCAACGCTCATTTTTTAGTCATCGTGATTTCGGGCACTTCCCCAAACAGATGCTGATTGTCTGCGCGCCTGACTGAGGCCACAGTGCCAGGGAGTGTCGCAAACTGGTCAAGGCGCGGGAGATTGCACTGGCGCAGCTATAGGCCCACAAAATAGCGAACCTCCCACCAGGTCGTCCCCAGCGGGAGGTTCGTTTGGCTTTACGCTTCTGGGCGGTCTAGTTCAGGTGCTTGCTGACGAGCTTCGTCATCTCGAACATGTTGACCATCTTTTTGCCGAAGATGACCTTCAGGTTCTCGTCGGCGTTGATGTTCCGCTTGTTCTTAGTATCCTGGAGCTTATTCTTCTTGATGTACGCCCAGAGCTTCTTGACCACTTCTGTGCGGGGCAGGGGCTTGGCCCCTACGATCTTGGCGAGGTCAGTGCTGGGAGTCAGGGGCTTCATGAACGCGCTGTTCTTCTTGATCATTATGGTTCTCCTATTTTTAGTCCAGGATAAGCATCCATTTTGCATGATTTACCGTCTCAGGTCAACGGCACGGCCGTCTGCCTGACCGCTCAGGGGATGCAATCCATAACCTGATCGAACTGCTCTTCGGTCCGGCCCAATATCTCGACGGTCTTCTCGCCGCCGTTGATGCCGCGCAGAATATTGACCTTGTCCGACGGGACCTCAAAGAACTCAGCCAAGTAGTTCTTCAGCGTGGCGTTTGCCTTCTCGTCTATTGTCGAGGCCTTGACCTTCACCCGAAGAACGCTTCCGATGCGGTTGACCACCTCATTGTCTGCCGCGTTTGGCATAACTCGGACTTTGACGATCATGCAGTACCCTCCCTGCTTCTATGACATGTTAGCCCAATACGACCGGACCGGACCATCTTCAAGCCTGCCTGAACGACGGCCTTATCGTCGCTGCTCACGCTCAAAGCCAGAGATAACAATGTAGCGACCCACCTGGCAGATGACAAGGGTCTTTAGACCTGGATAGCAGCGCGGCGAAACTGGACAGGACAGACTCCGGGCGGTTCATTTCTGAAAAGATGCGAAACATACTGATGGGGGTGATCGGCGGCAGAATCGGAGTAGCAGTGCGCCACGCCTTGCATGCCAGTGGAGCCGGGTCAGTTTGATATGATAGCAGCGGACACGCCTATGAAAGCCCCCATTACCTTTGCCGCGGCGCTGCTCTTCTCAGCCTGCGCTCATAGTCCAGTGCTCGACTCCCAGCCCATGCCCCAGGTCGACCTTTCTCGTTATATGGGCCGCTGGTACGAAATCGTCCGCTACACCAAATACTTCGAGCGCGGTTGTCGCGACGTTACCGCCGACTATGGCCTGCGTTCCGACGGGCGGGTCGACGTCATCAATACATGCCGCAAAGGCGAGGCCCGCAAGGTCAAGACTGCCAGGGCCGTCGGCTGGAGTGCCCACCCCAGCAACTCCCGGCTCAAAGTACGCTTCTTCTGGCCATTCACGGGAGACTATTGGATCGTCGGCCTCGATACCGAATATCGCTGGGCCATGATTGGAAGTCCATACAAAGACTATTTCTGGCTGCTCGCACGTGAGCCAAAACTCGACACTGCGCTCGAAGCCCAACTTTTTGATCAGGCCCGGCGGCTCGGTTATGACCCTGCCCTATTTGAGCGGCCCTAGGCCGACCCCGATTCGTGGGTAACGGGACGTTCGATTAGTGTTCTATTCGGGTTAAGCATAACCCGCCGAAATCTCGGAATGACTCAATTTAACAACGGCCCAAAGAAGGGCGTACGGTCGAAAGTTAGCCGCCGCCCTTTTTCTCTCGTCGTGGTTTTTGCCGTTTCCCCTAACAGATACTAATTGAGGAGCATCTCTTCGCGTGAACTGCGCGATATTCCCGCGCCCACTCACATCACAGCATCAGAATCCGATGATTGCGAATTCCCCCAAGTTAACAGGACTCAGTTCCTGACTGCAGTTCTCTTTTCATAATCGCGCCGACACAGGGTATAATACCGGCTGGTCTAAATGCGAAGGAGGCGGAAAATGCTGTTCCTATCCGAGCCGGAGCGTAAAGCGTGGCAGCGGCAGTTGGGGGAGATCGAAGCATCCGCCGCCGAGCCAAAGGCTTTCCGACCCGAGGTCCGGGCCAACCTCATGCCCGCATTCCACTTCTTCGTGGGCACTGCTCTTCTAGCCCGGAACCAGACGGGGCTTGGCCGGTCCTGGCTATCCACCGGCGCCAGGCACGAGGATCCGGGACTAATCACCAACGCCTTCGTCAACGGCTTCTTAGAGCGCCACCACGGCCGGTTGGAGGCGCCGACAGTTTGCTTCGCCGACGCACGCCCCTACGTCCATTTTACCACCGTGCCACAGATGCGGACCGCACGCGCGAACCTAGTCAAGCAGATAACGGATTCCCTACCTGCAATCTTGCATCCGTTCCGTTTCCTGGACATCGGCTGCGGAGACGGCACGCTGACCGCTGCCGTGCTCAACGCAATGCGGACCGCTGGCAAGACGGGCGATAAGATAGAGGTGCTGCTGCTGGACCCCTCCGTAGGCATGCTGGATGTGGCCATGCGCACGCTGGAACGGGAATGCCCAGGTGTCCCGGTGCGGCGTCTGCAGGCCCGTTGCGAAGACGCGGCCGAGAGCATAAGTGAGCACTACGACCTGGCGCTGGCCGCTCTCTCCATCCACCATATGCCTTTAGAGACGAAGCTTCAAATGCTGAGTCGCCTGCGCGACCGATTTGACCATCTCGTCCTCTTTGAGCTGGACGGCGACCACGACGCGCCTCAGTTGCATTCGCCCGAGCTGGCCTTGTCCCTCTACCAGACCTATGGCCGCATGATGCATTTCGTCTCAGCGCACGAAGCCCACCCTGGAGTGACTGCGGCCTGTATCGATAATTTTTGGATGACCGAGATGGTCTCCTTCCTGACCCAGGAGCGCGGACGGCGAACGGATTACCACATGCTGCGCATCCAGTGGCGGGCGCTGTTCGACAAGGCGCTGGGGCGGGAATTCTCCTGCCGCGCCGACTGCACGGCCTACGGCGATGAGTTCATGGAATTATTCACCCTGCATTATGGTCGGCATTAAAGCGCTCGGGGGAATCTGGCATATGTTACCTGAAGACCTGCTTATTCCAAAGACAATCCCAGCCTAACCAACCATCCAATCCGCTGTTAACGGAAAAAGAGGAAAAACGAGCCCCTGAACAAAAAAGGATTGATTATCCTTAAAAAAGCAACTGCCGCTTCCCTCTTCCAAGGCCCACGCATCATTCCCATATCAGCGGACCTCGACCCGCGGCGATGCGTTCTTGACGTACTTATCGAACCAGGCGAGCATCTCATAAAGCACGTGCTCGGTGGACTCCATGGCGCGATAGCCGTGTGACTCGAATGGCAGCATGACCAGACGCGCCGTGCCTCCATTGCCGCGGATCGCCTCGAAGAGCTGCTGCGATTGCAGGGGCACCGTACCTGGATTCGCGTCCAGCTCGCCGTGGATGAGCAAAAGCGGCGACTTGATCTTCTCCGCATGAAAAAACGGCGAGACCTTCGTGTAGATCTCCGGCGCTTCCCAGAGCGTGCGCCGCTCGTTCTGGAATCCAAACGCCGTCAGCGACCGGTTGTAAGCCCCGCTTCGCGCCACGCCCGCGCGGAATAGGTCCGAGTGCGCAAGCAGGTTCACCGTCATCAGGCCGCCGTGGCTGTGCCCCGTGATCCCGATGCGGTCGCGGTCCACCACGCCGAGCTCCACCGCCTTGTCGACCGCGGCTTTCGCGCCAGCCACCAGCTGCTCCATGTAAGTGTCGTAGATGCGGTTGGCATCACCCACCACGGGCATAAGCGGATTGTCGATGACCGCATAGCCCGCCAGGAGCGGGAATAGATGCAGCGGCCAGCCGATCCTCGTAAAGGTCTGCGTCGAGCCCGTCACTTGCCCCGCCATTTTCGGATCCGAGTAGTCGAGCGGGTAGGCCCACACGATCGCGGGCAAGCGCGTGCCCTCCCGGTATCCTGGGGGCAGATAGAGCGTAAATGACAGATTGACGCCGTCGGCGCGTTTGTACGTGACGAGGCGCTTGGTGATCGCACGCAGCTGCGGCGTCGGATCCGACAGGTGCGTGATGGCCTGAAGCGTGCTCGTGCGAACCGCTTCGCCCGCCGGCGCCTTGACGCGGCCCAAAAAAGTCCGCACGAAGAAGTTCGGCGGATCCTGAGGGCTCTCACGCTGGGTGAGGAAGGCCCCGGCCTTAAGATCGAGCCAGGTGTAGAACTGCTCGTAGGACGAACGGTCGCAGCGGAAGAGTCGTTCGGTCTTGAGCGTTTTCAGGTCCAACCGGTCCAAGAAGGGCCGGTCACCCTCAGGCGAAGCGCCCTCGCCATCAAGATAGATCGAATTTTTATCCTGAAGCACCGCCCTCATGCCGTTGGGCAGAGTCTTCATGACCGGATAGCCCGGGTGATGGTAGGCCTCGTCACTCGACATGTCCCAGATGAGGCGGGTGCTCGCCTGGGGGTGACCGAAATCCGCCACGCGCGTCTGGGTCCAGCGCTTGATCATGTCCACGCTAGTGACCAGCGCCAAGTCGCGGCGCTCTCCCCATCGGATGCTCTCGACGCGGTCTCGCACCTGAAGGACTTCGGCCGGAGCCCCCGCAAACGGCGCCTCGAGCATCATGACACGGTCGCGATGGGGGACTTGCACCTTCCAGTCTCCGTCGTCGAGCGCCTCGGTCCAAGCGAGCGTCGCGGGCTCGGTCGGCCGCCAGTGGAAATCGCGCGGCCCGGTCCTCACTCCCCAGATCGGCACGCGGTCGGCCAGCGCAATGGAGGCCACATGGCGCTCCACGCGTCCTAAACTGTCCCAGACATCGACTTCTCGAGGGAAGCGCTCGTGCGTGGTAAGATAAGAAAACGGCCGCTGAATCGTCACGACGAGCAGGTGGCGCCCGTCCGGCGCAGGCGAGAGGTCCGCATATAAGGCAGGCTTGCCCAAAGGCGTGATGCGACCGCTTTCGGCGTCCACGAGCAAAAGCTGCGTAGCCGCATAGTAGTCGAAAAGCTCCTCATCCTTCGGGCTCTTAAGGACGTCGCGCACCTCGTAGGTGCTGCTGGCGCCTTTTTCGCCGGAGGCCTCCTGGACAGACGGGCCGAGCGGCGCAACGTCTTGCGCCGGAGGCGCGCCAAGTCCCTCCGGCACCGCGCGCACGAGCAGCGTCTTCTGGTCCGGCATCCACAAAAGCGGCCAACCAAGGAACGGATTGAGGCGCGCGCCCGCGATCCTGTGGGCCTGCCCCGAGGCCGCGTCTCCCACCCATAATTCGACGAAGTCCGCGCCGAGATTGGTGAAAGCAAAGCGCTTGCCGTCCGCGCTCCAGGCAGGGATCCCGACCCTGGCGTCTGCAGGCAGGCTCACGCGGCGCTCAGCGCCGCTGGGCAGCGCGACGAGACTCAAGGCGCTCCAGTATCCTGCGTTCTGCAGCCGCCGCGTGCGCGGGATGATGCGCACACCCGCCAGCCGCAGCATCGGCTCCGCGAGATAGGAGATCGAGGGATAGCGCACCGGCGTCGCCAGGATCATCGCGTCGCGCGTCGGGCTAATGCTCGCGTCCGGCGCGACCGGCGCATGGAGAACATCGAGGACTTCCCTCGGCGGCTTCTGATAGGCGGTCTCGGCAAGCGCCGGAGAAAGCGCCCCGAAGACGAACGGGGGGGACAGCAACAGCAGCAGGGCAGCGTGACGACTCATACTGACAAGTATACTAAAACGAAATTTCAGGCATGGCGCAAGCTAGCATCTTGCCTGTTATCCAAGCTCGACTTCAAGGTCATCTCAAGGGCTCTCCGGCCGAGGTGGACCTGAAGTTACCCAAGCACCTGAGAGATCGGGGGCGACAGAAAACTCTGCCACGACGCCCGGCTCGGGTTTAAGGACCCTTTTCAAGCGCAGTCACGATTCCGACGCAAGATATCAGCGATACGCTGAGGCACTAAGACTGCGTGTAGCGGCGCGTCTTGACCCAGACGCGCCGCTCTTTCTTGATGTACTCGAGGTAGAAGGCATTGGCCACGACCAGCGGCCAGAGCTGGCAATAAGTAAAGTACATCGCCATGCAGTAAAACATATTCGAGGGCGAGTCCTCATGCGGCTCGCGCGAGAGCATCAACATGATCTCCGCGGCGAACAGGCAGTAGGCGGCAAGCCAGACCTCGAGGTACGGACCCGGCACGGGGATCGAGACTAAGCCGGTCGCCGAGAGCGCGAACAAGAGCGCCGACACGACGATCGCGGCGAGGAACACGTAATAGAGCGCCAAGAAGTAGAACACCTCAAAAGCCAGCGCCTTATTCTTGGCCTTGCCTACATTCAAGAAAAATTTACGCATCAAATAGAAGGACCCCCGCGCCCAGCGCGTGCGCTGCTTAAACCACGTGCGCAGGTCCTCGGGCTCTTGCTCCCAAGTCGTCGAATAGGGCACGAACTTAATGAGGTGTCCCGCCTCCAGGATGCGCAGCGACAGCTCGGCATCCTCGGTCAAAGCCTCTTCGTCCCAGCCGCCGACCTCGTCGAGCACGTCCCTGCGCACGATGAAGTTTGTGCCCGGCAGCGTGGCGATCTTGAGCAGCTTCCAGCGGCCGGCCTGAACGATCCACTGAAAGCTCAGTCCTTCAATATTGATGAAGCGGGTGAGCAGGTTCTTCTTACGGTTGATCGTGCGGAACTTACCCAGCGCGGCACCCAAGCGCGGCTCGAGATCGAATTGCGCCGCCAGATAACGCAAGGCCGCGGGCTCCGGCAGATTGTCGGCGTCGTAGACACCGATCAAGGAGTGCCGCGCCAGCGTCAATCCCCGGTTGAGCACGGCAGCCTTGCCTTTTCCACCTTCATGGACCGGCACGTGGACAACGCGCAGGCATGGGTAACGATCGGCCAGCCTGTCGAGGATCGAGGCGGTGCCGTCAGTCGAGGCGTCATCGAGCACGATCAGCTCAAGCCTGTCCTTTGGATAGTCGGACGCCAGGATCGTCTCGACCGTTCGCTCGATAACGAGTTCCTCATTATGCGCCGGGATCAGCACGGACACGCCGGGCAGTTCCGCGCGAAGGGCGTCGAGCCGACGCCTTTCGCGCGCGGCGCTGAGGCTGTAAAGGTAGCCTGCCATAGTCAGCACGAACTGGTAGACGAGCATGATCCAGATCAGCGCCACGGTCGACAGGAATACCAGCTCGACCAAGAGGCCCGCGCCGTACTCGATCACGCGCCCCCCTTGCGCAGCCAGCGGCGCAATGCCAGCAGGCGCCGTTTGATCGCCGTCAGCGCGAACAAGAGGGCCAGCAGACCGCTCGAGGCCAACCCAAACAGCACGATCAGCGAAGCCAGGATCAGGCTCGCGAAACGCACGGCGTAGCCGAAAGTCGCCTCGCTGATGCCGGTCAAACGATGTTGTCCGGGCGGCGCCATGACGACATAGCCGCTGTCGCCGCGCAGCATGGGAAGAGGGGCCGGCTTCCCATCGATCAAGATCCTGGAGAATGGGTTATTGAACATCATCGCGCATCGGCCCGGCGACGAGTATTCCAGCTCAAGCCCACGGCCGTGCGGTTGCGCGCCCAGGAGCTCTCCCGAGATCGAGATCAGCCTCGTCTCCAGCTCGCTGGTGTCGAACCATGAGCGCTTGGAACCAGCCAGCGTCAACCGATGCTCGCCGGACGGAATCACCGCATCACCTTTATCAGAGCAAGGCCAAGGTTTCCCGTCGAGCCAGCGCTTGGAGGTGCGGTCATCAAGCTCAAGGATCACCGTATACGGCGCCTTGATGACCCACGCCGAGCCGTCCTTGCGCACGTCGGCCCTGTCGGCCATCGCGTACGGCAGGATGTCCCAGTCCTGCTCGGCCACGCTCGACTCGGAGTAGAGACAGACCCGCGACGCCTGCCCGGCCGCCACCTGCCACAGGCGCAGGAGTTCCGAGCCGGTCTGCTGCGCCGTCGCGAAGCCGACCTGTCCTGGGGGATGGACGGGCACGACGTTGATGTCGATCAAGAACGGCCGGTTCAGGCGCAGGCCGCGGTAGCGCTCGCCGAGCGCCGCGTAGCGCTCTGGCGGCTTGGACCAATCCCGGGCCGGATCCTCGACCTGGAGCTTGGCCTGGCGGCGGTTGACGGCCTCGATAGTTCCGGGCCCGTCGATGCCGAGCTCGTCCGACAGATCCGGATGGCTGAAGACGTCAATCAAAGTCACGATCGTCTCCCAAGGGTGGCCCTGCCCGCGGCTCACCTCGTCGACGGCGCCCAAGACCGCGCCCAGCAGGCGCCGATTCTCGGCGCGGCGATAGTCGTAAAAAGCCTTAAGTCCCGCGCCGTCCTTGGCCCAATGGTGCGGCGAGGAAACGTCGAACAGCTCGACAGGATCGAAGCCGCTCTGTTTCTGAAATCCGGCGCGCGCCTGCGCGGAGAACGGGGTGAACGATTCCGGATGCTCGGGGCCCTGCGACTCGAAGGTGAGCTCAGCCACGTCGACGCCGTCCCAGTCGTTAGCGAGTAAAAAGCTCTTGAGGTCGTCCAACGCCGCTTTTAAGCATTGCGGGTTCTGAAGGTTCATCAGAAAGCGCCAGCCCACGTGGGCGTCGCTCAGCCGCGCGGTCTTCTCCCTCCACTCAGGATGGCGGTTCCAGAAGTGGTCGCTGATGTGCGGCCATTCGAGCCAGGCGTACACG
Source organism: uncultured Elusimicrobia bacterium (assembly GCA_903830945.1). GTDB lineage: Bacteria > Elusimicrobiota > Elusimicrobia > UBA1565 > UBA9628 > UBA9628. The sequence continues at coordinate 102,511 of CAIKVT010000081.1, read as the reverse complement.
AGGATGCCGTTCTGGTGCGCGACGCGGATGAGCCGCGCATAGTCATAGCTATACTTGTCATAGAAATGCCAGGCCGCGGCGTGCACCGCGCGGATGCCCGAGCGCCTCCAGAGCGGCACCAGGCGCTCGATGCTGATGTTGTTGCGGTAGCCCGGATCAAAATACGCATCAGCGCCCCGGCGCTTGAGCATGGGGCGCACATGGAACTCACTGATCAGCAAGTACGGCAGCCCCGGAAAACGGCCGTAGCCGCCCCCGGTCAGAGGATCGTAGAGCGGCGCGAAATACAGGAAACGGCCCTGGCCGAGCTGGCCGCCGATGACCAGAGGATGGCCGAAATCACGGTCCGCGTAATAGACGCTGTCGTCCTCGACCACCGGCTGTTCCACCCAGGGCACGACCGGATGGTCGGCCCAACGGTTTTCCTCGTTGGCGAACACGCGGCTCGTGACGGAGTTCACCGTGGACGCCTCGCCCAAGCGCACGCCGAGCGCGCGCGACAGCGGACTCTCGCCGTCGGTCACCAGCGTGATGCCGCCCTTAACGGTCCGCACGATACGCTCGGTCTGCTTCTCCGACAGCGCCTTGGCGGAGGCCGACGGCACGACCAGCAGCGTGAACGGATCGAAGTCCTCCGCTTCCTGCGCCAGCCGCGACAACTCGAGTTTCTCGACAGGAAAGCCGGCGCTGTCAAGCGTCGCGCGGAAGCTCTCCTGGTCCTTGGCCTGTTCGCCACGAGCCTTGGGATTCCAGAGCAGCACGGCCTGGACCGGCTCTTGCGCGATACGGCCAGTCAGCACCGATTCCCAACGGCGCTGGAGCGCGGTAAAGTCTCCCTTTGCCAACCTCACGAGTCGGTTCAGCAAACTGGGCGGCATCGTCTCCTGCCTGAGCGCGACGTAAGTCTGCCCCGGCGAGAGTTCGACCTCACGACGGATCGGGCCGGACTCGATCACTTTTGAGAACTTCTGCCGTATCGGCGCCCCATCGGCGCCGACGACGCGCTCGATCAGGTAGCCGCCGGTGCCGGAGATCTCGGCCGTGCCCCCGCGTGTGGCGACGATCTCGCCGTCCCCGTGCGTCATGTTGGGCAGGCGGCGCACGTCGAAAAAGCGGAAGCCGAGCTGCTCGATGCCTCCGATCAAGGCGTCCAGAAGCTCGGGCTTGAGGAATGGATGGTAGAAGAAGCTCGCGTATCCGTCGCGCACGACCCAGGCCGCCTTGGCCGCTTTGAGTATGGCGTCAGGCGTCGGATTGTCCTGCGGAACGTACGAGAGGTTCTCGGGGATCACGTACTGCCCGTAGAGATCGACCACCGGGTACGGGAACAGTTGGTCGGTACCCAGCGAGTTGACGACGAGGCGACGCTCAAATACCGTATCGAAGTAGCGCCGCATCACGCGGTAGTCGATCGCGGAGGCGGCGTAATGCGGCGTCTCCCAGGCGATCGGATAAAGGCCGGCCAGCGCGGACTCGCGCAGCGCGTGTTCGAGGCGATGGGCCACAAACGCGTCGGAGTCATCGCGCACGGGGCGATCTGCAAAGTCGTCCCAGAACTCGTAGTCATCAGTCGTGACGCCGCGGCGCTGGTGCGTGTAGCCGTGCAGGATCGGCGCGCCGCCTTGCTGCACGTATCTCTGGAGCTGGGCAAGCACTTTAGGCATGTCGGCCAAGCGCAGATACAACCGCTCGGTAGGATTGACATAGGTCGGCACAAAGCCGAAGGCAAACGGGATCTTATGGCGCCGGATCACGTCAAGGGTCGCGGAGAGTTGCGCGGGGCGGGAGAGAGCGTTGATGTCTTCGATGCGCAGGATCGCGCGATGGTCTTCGGCATGCTCGATGCCCAAGATGTCGTGCAGGACGTCGGCAAAAGCCAGATACCGGTCGCTTTCGCTGGCATAGGAGAACGGCGAGTCGGCCACGAGCCAGAAATGTCCGCTCTGCACGATGTAGGGGACCCGGAGCTGCGTGCGACCGGTAGCCCAGGCCAACACGCGAGCTCGACGCGCGTCGACGATGCGCACGACGTTGGTGTCGGGATCGCCCTTGTCAAGCGTGCGGCCTTTATAGACGACCTGGTTCAGAGGCGCGTTCTCAAAGAAGCGTTCATAGGCCACCCCATGTCGGCGCAACGCGCCGTAGCGATCGAGCTGTCCGTGCTGGTTGCCGAGCCAGCAGAACGGGCGATCGCTGCGCGACGCGTCGCGCAGCAGCGCGTCGGGCACGCGGTAGTGCTTGCGGTAGACGATGCCGAAGACGGCGTCGTAGCCCTTCCAGTCGCCCTCACGATATTGCTCGAGCGTGCGCAGCGTGCGCCTCGTCGTGAAATGACCGAGCAGGTTGCCCACGTACAACGCATCGATGCGTGCGGGATTGGACGCCTGCTCCGGCCCGTCGTAAATGACGAGCACGGAAGGCCCGTCGGCCAGTTGCGGCGCGGCCGCCGGCACGCCGGCGGCACGAGCCGCGATCGCCGCTGCCAGCAGAAAAGTTCTAACCAAGGAAATCCAGAATCCGCTTGACGATGCGCCGGCCGGCGTGGCCATCGCCGAACGGGCTGCGGACCGCGCGGCGCCGGCCTTGCGCAAGGAAGCGGCGCGCGGCGCGCATAATTCTGGCCTGATCCGTGCCGGCCAAGACGGCCAGCCCCGTGCGCAGCACCTCGGGACGCTCGGTGACCTCGCGCAGGATAACGACAGGCACGCCCAGGCTCGGCGCCTCCTCTTGTACGCCGCCCGAGTCGCTCAAGATCAGGTCGCAGGCTTTAGCCATATGGATGAACTCCGGATAGCTCATCGGCGGCGTCAGCAGGATGCGCGGGTGGGCCAGATACTTCTCGACCGGGCCGCGCACGTTCGGGTTCGGGTGAACCGGATAGATCAAACGCATCCGCGGATACTCGCCCAGCAGTTGCTTGACCGCGGCAAACACCTCGCGCACGGGCGCGCCGAAGCTCTCGCGCCGATGCATCGTCATAATAGCCTTGGGGCCAGCGCAGGCCAGGAACCGCTCAAGAGGCACCGGCAGGCAGACCGGCTTGCGCTTGAGCAACCATTGGACGGCATCGACCACGGTGTTCCCCGTGACGCAAATCTTGCGCGCGAGCAAGCCTTCCGCGAGCAGGTTGGCGCGGCTCTCACGCGTCGGCGCGAACATGAGGTCGGCCACGCGATCGATCAAGACGCGGTTGCCCTCCTCGGGAAACGGCCGCATCAAGTCGAAGGAGCGCAGCCCAGCCTCGACGTGTCCGACCGGCACACGCTGATAGAACGAACAAAGCGCCGCGCCGAGAGCGGTCGTGGTGTCGCCCTGGACGAGCACGAGCGCCGGCTTCTCTCTGCGCAGCACCGGCGCCAGGCGCTCGACGGTCCTTGAGAGGACCTGCGCGGGCGTCTGGCCGCGACGCATGAGATCGAGGTCATAATCGAGCTTGAGCCCAAAGGTCTCGAGCATCTGATCCATGAGCCCGCGGTGCTGCGCCGTGCCGACGACCGTGGCGCGCCAGCGCTGGGAGGGCCGCAATGCGGCGACGACCGGAGCCATCTTGACGACTTCGGGGCGGGTGCCTATGACGACCAATATGTTCGGGCGAGCCATTGAGGTCGCGGTCATTTTAGCAAATCAGATTGCCTTGGCGATGCTCTCCAGGGCGGCGGATTTGAATCCACTCCGACTGCTGCTCTTCAAGGATGCTGGCGATATCCCGAGTGACGCTTGACCATCCAATATGGCATCATCTGGATGATGGAATCCCACTCTGGAATCAGGAACATCGCCTTCGTGGGAGACTACCTGCCCAGGCTCTGTGGAATCGCCACCTTCACTACGGACCTATGCACCTCCGTGGCGGCCCAGTTTCCCAAGGTGAGGTGCTTTGCCGTGCCCGTCAATGACATAGCGGGCGGCTACGACTACCCGCCGGAAGTCCGTTTCGAGATCGAAGAACAGAGCCTTGCCTCCTACCGCCGGGCCGCTGATTTTCTGGGCATCAGCGACGTAGACGTGGTTTGCGTTCAACACGAGTACGGAATTTACGGGGGGACGGCAGGCGGGCACCTCCTAGCCCTGCTGCGAGAGGTGGACATCCCCATCGTGACCACTTTGCACACCGTGCTCAAGGATCCCAACGCCGATCAAAAACGCGTGATGCAGGAGCTGATTCACCTCTCCACCCGGCTGGTGGTGATGTCGCAAAAAGGCGCGGGATTCCTGAAGGATGTGTACCAGGCGCCCGCGGCCAAGATCGACATGATCCCCCACGGCATCCCAGAAACTTCCTTCGTGGAATCCAGCGGCTACAAGGGCCTCTTCGGCGTGGAGGGCAAGCAGGTGCTCTTGACCTTCGGCCTGCTCTCCCCCAATAAGGGAATCGAGAGCGTGCTCAACGCCTTGCCCAAAATCGTGGCGAATCACCCCGACGTGATTTACATCATCTTGGGGGCCACTCATCCGAATCTCCTGCGAGAACAAGGCGAGTCCTACCGCCTCAGACTGGAACTGTTGGCCGAAAAGAACGGCGTCCAAAAAAATGTGATCTTTTACAACCGCTTCGTGGATATACTTGAACTGAAGGAGTTTATCGGCGCCGCGGATATCTACATCACCCCTTATTTGAACGAGGCACAAATCACCTCCGGAACCTTGGCTTATTGCTTCGGCGCGGGCAAAGCCGTGGTGTCGACGCCCTATTGGTATGCCCAGGAGCTTTTGGCGGACGACCGTGGGGTATTGGTTCCCTTCAACGACCCGGACGCCATCGCCCAGGCGGTGGCGGGGCTGTTGACGGACGATGCCCGCCGCAACACCATGCGGAAGAACGCTTACAAAATTGGGCGGGACATGGTGTGGGGAAATGTGGCCTGTTCCTACATGCAAGCCTTTGCCAACGCGCGACGCCAGAGAGCCGGCCTGACCCGGAAACTTTTCACGGTGAAGACCCTCGACAAGCAGCTCACCGAGCTTCCGGACCTAAAGCTGGACCACCTCTACCGCATGACCGATTCCTCAGGGATCTTCCAACACGCCATCGTGGCAGTGCCGAACTTCTCCACCGGTTACTGCACCGACGACAACGCCCGGGCCCTGATCTTGACGGTGCTGCTGGAGGAACTAGGGGAAGACTCGCCCCAGCTTTTCAACGCAGCCACCATCTACGCCGCCTTCCTGCAATACGCCTTCGACCCCAAGAAGAACCGGTTCCGCAACCTCATGGAGTTCAACCGGTCCTGGAGGGACGAGCCCATATCGGAGGACTGTTGCGGTCGCGCTCTATGGGCCCTAGGGACCTGTGTGGGCCGATCAAAAAACCCGGGCTTTCAAACTTTGGCCGGGCAAATCTTCGCCCAGGCGCTGTCTCCGGTCACGGGATTCAGTTCGCCCCGGGCCTGGGCCATGGCCTTGACCGGCACCCATGAGTACCTGCGCCGATTCAGCGGAGACCGGCAGGTGAGCCAAGTGCGGGTCGCCCTGACGGACCTCTTGATGGGGCTCTACGAGCGCACCGCCAGTCTCGAGTGGCCCTGGTTCGAGGATACGGTCACCTATATGAACGCTCAGCTGCCTCACGCGCTGATTCTCAGCGGCCGGTGGACCGCCCGGCCTGACGTGCTGGAGACAGGCCTGACGACCCTGCGCTGGCTGGCGAAGATCCAAACCGCCGAAGGGGGCTATTCCCGCCCCGTCGGATCCAACGGCTTCTACAAGCGCGGCGGGCAGCGCGCCCATTTCGACCAACAGCCCATCGAGGCACAGGCCATGGTGTCCGCCTGCTTAGAGGCATACCGCTGCACCTCGGACGATTATTGGTTCAGCCAAGCGCGCCGCGCCTTCGATTGGTTCTTGGGGCGCAACGATTTGGGCCTGTTTCTCTATGATGCCAACACCGGCGGATGCCGAGACGGACTGCACATGGACCGCGTGAACCAAAACCAGGGGGCCGAGTCCACCCTGGCGTTCCTCATTTCTTTGGCGGAGATGCAGCAGGTGCACAATGAAATAGCCGCCTTCAAAAGCCCTATCGTACCCTCATCGAAATGAAAGGACACTCTGGCACCGCCCGGAATATCAACGTCCGCCGCACGGAGGTCCGACTCTCCCCCGACCAAACCCGGGTGGTCCTACGGCGCCTGGGGTTCGCTTCCGACGAGGAATACCTCAGGATCCTCCGGCGGGTTCTGGCGCTTCCGGAGAAAACCGTCCACCGCGTTCTAGAGCAGGTCTTGGCGGAGTTCTCCTCCCGCCACCGCTGGCTGACCGAACGCCTCGTGAGAAGGTTCCACGACCTGGAGCATCTCATGCCCGCGGGGCGCAAAGTTTCGGAAGCGCGAAAATTCCTGATCGGCTCTTACTTTATGTTCGAATATTCGCCCGAATCCGCGGCGCTCTTCAATCCGTCCATCCTGCCCCATCCAGACCAGATGAAGTTACCCAAAGGGAGCCTGCGCTTCCTTTTGAGTCTCCGCTCGACGGGGGAAGGGCATATCTCCTCCATCTCCTTCCGCAGCGGCGTCATCGACGCCCACCACGGCATCGCCCTGGACCCGGCATCAAGATTCCTGACCGAGCCCGAGTTGATTGAAAACTCGGCCTATCACAAAGCGCTCTTCGGACGGAAGGTCGCGGAAATGGGTTTGGGCGGGGCCTGGGTAGAGCGCGTGCTGGGTCGGCTGGCGGATTTTTTCACCATCAAGGATCTCAAGAGCGCGCTCAAAGGAGTTCTGCACGAAACGGCGCCCGGCCAAAGGATCGGAGATCACAATACCGCCAAGGGCCTTTGGCTCTTGGCGCAGTCCAACTACGACATCCGGTTTCCGCTGGACCAAGAACTTTCCGAAAGGATCATCTTCCCCGTCACCTCCATCCAGAGCAACGGCCTGGAGGACGTGCGCTTGACAGCGCATCGCGACGAGAGGGGGAAGATAATTTACTACGCCACCTACACCGCCTATGACGGGCGCAACGTCCTCCCTCAGTTGTTCGCCACGGAGGACTTCCGGCACTTCAAGTTCGCCACCCTCAACGGCCCCGGCGTGCGCAACAAGGGGATGGCCCTCTTCCCACGCAAGATCAACGGGTGTTTTGCCATGCTCTCCCGGCAAGATGGAGAAAACATCTTCCTAATGTATTCCGACAATGTACATTTTTGGAACGAAGCCAGCCTACTGCTCTCCCCCGTCCATCCCTGGGAATTCATCAAGACGGGGAACTGCGGCTGTCCCATTGAAACGGAGGCTGGTTGGCTTGTCTTAAGCCACGGCGTAGGCCCCATGCGGACCTACTGCCTCGGCGCATTCCTTTTGGATCGGAAGGACCCATCCAAAGTGATCGGCCGCCTGCGCGAACCGTTGATGCGCCCGGAAGGCATTGAGCGGGAGGGCTACGTGCCCAACGTCCTCTACACCTGCGGCGCGCTCGTGCACGACGGCCAACTAGTTCTGCCCTACGGCATGTCTGACCGCCTCACGGGATTCGCCCTGATTCCCTTGAAGCAAATCCTCGCCGCCATGTCCTAGCCACTTCCCGTGTCAATCCTCCTGAGCTGCCAGGACCTCTCCAAGAGCTTCGGCGCCCGTCCGCTCTTCACAGGCCTTTCCTTCGGACTCCTCGACGGCGAACGTACCGGCCTTATCGGCCCCAACGGTATGGGAAAATCCACATTGCTCAAAATACTCGCCGGCCTGGAAAGCCCTGACCACGGAACCCTATCCTTACGGCGCAGCCTGCGCATTGGCTACCTGGAGCAGCAGGACCGCTTTGGGCCAGCGCGCGCGGGCTGGAGCGTGCGTGAGGAATCAATCCAGGCCCTGCAGGGGCTCGGTCTACAGGATTATGAGATCGATATGCGTGCTGACGCCGGGCTCGCCGATGCAGGCTTCCAGTATCCGAATCAACAGGTCGGCGAGCTTTCCGGCGGCTGGCGCAAGCGGCTGGCCATCCTCGCCGAGGTCGTGCGCGAGCCGGACCTGCTGCTTTTAGACGAGCCGACCAACCATCTCGACCTCGAGGGCGTGCTCTGGCTGGAGCGCTTCCTCTCCGGCCTAAAGTTTTCCTTCCTGGTAGTCACCCACGACCGCCGATTCCTGGAGCGCGTCAGCAACCGCGTCATGGAGCTCAACACACGCTACCCGCAAGGACATTTCAACAGTGCGGGCAACTACAGCCGTTTCCTGGAGAATCGCGAGGCGCTCTTCAGCGCCCAGGCGGCACGCGAGGACTCGGTGAGAAACATCGTGCGCGGCGAGATCGCTTGGCTGCGCCGGGGTCCCAAGGCCCGCACCACGAAACAGCAAGCCCGTATCGACAGGGCCGGCGAGCTGATCGACGAGCTCTCTGAATTGAAATACCACAACGCACAAGGCCGCGCCGCGGATATCGATTTCTCCAGCAGCGACCGCCGGACCAAACGTCTTGTCGAAGCCTCCAAGATCGAAAAGAGCATGGGCGGCCGCAAGCTCTTTGGGCCGCTGGACCTCACGCTGCGGCCGGGAGACAAGCTCGGCTTGATCGGAAAGAACGGCAGCGGCAAGAGCACCCTGCTCAAGCTACTGGCGGGGCAGTTGGCGCCGGATTCAGGCGAGCTCCAACAAGCCGAAGGGCTGCAAGTCGTGAACTTCGATCAACATCGCGACCAGCTCGACTTAAGCCTGAGCCTACACCGGGCGCTCTGCGACAACGGTGACCATGTGCTTTACAAGGGCAGCCGCATCCATGTTCGCGGCTGGGCATCCCGCTTCCTGTTCCGTCAGGAGCAACTCGACATGCCGCTGAGCCGGCTCTCCGGAGGCGAGCAGGCGCGCGTGCTGATCGCCAGACTTATGCTCAGGCCCGCGGACTTGCTCCTCTTAGACGAGCCCACGAACGATCTCGATCTCCAATCACTCGAGGTCCTAGAATCCAGCATGCAGGAATTTTCAGGCGCGCTGGTGCTGGTGACCCACGATCGCTATTTGCTGGATCGTGTCAGCCGGCAGATCCTGGCTCTCGACGGCCGGGGCCAGACCTGTTTTTTTGCCGATCTCTCACAGTGGGAAAACTGGAAAGAAGCTCAAGAAGAAGCATCGTCGCCGCCGGGACGGAGTGCGGCCGCCTTGGAAAAAGGCCGGCCGGAGCTTTCCGCCAAAGAGTCAAAAGAACTTAAGAACATGGAAGCCGGCATCCGCGCAGCGGAGGCGCAGGCTGCGGCAATCCGCTTGACCCTGGATGATCCTGCCGTGGCCACCGACGCAGCCGAACTGATCCAGCGACAAAGGAATCTTGATGCGGCATGCCGGAAGATCGACATCCTGTTCAAACGATGGGAGGAGCTGGAGGCCCGGCGCACAGGCCCTAAGGAGTGAGCAGGGCGATAACTTCGTTGCGCAGTTCGCGCAGCCCGGACCCATCCTGGGCGCTGACCCAAGCCAGATCTTCCGGCTGCAAGCCCATGGCGTGGGCCGCCTCGCGCCTCCGGGCTTGGGCGTGAGATTTTTTCACTTGGTCGGCCTTGCTCGCCACGGGGCGCCAAGGCAGGTTGTAGGACCGCAGCCACTCCACCATCTGCAGGTCTAGGCGTGTCGGCCCGATTTTGGCGTCGATGAGCGCGAAGATCATGCGCAAGGACGGCCGACTCTTCAGGTAGCCCTCGATCATAGGGCCCCAGCCGGCGCGCTCGGCTTCGGATCCGACGGCGAAGCCGTACCCGGGGAGATCGACGAGCCAGCGGTCCTGACCGACTCGAAATACGTTGATGGCGCGGGTGCGCCCCGGGGTTTTGGAAACACGCGCCATGTCCCGGCGGCACACGGAGTTAAGCAGAGTGCTCTTGCCCGCGTTAGAGCGTCCGATGAAGGCAACCTCGGCGGCGCAGGGAGGCAGCCGGCCGGGGTCGGTCTCGCTCAGAAGGCAGACGCCCGTCTCTAGGCGCGGGAGCATGGCTCACCCTGCCGCAGCGGCGCAGCGTCCATTTTCAGGAGGGCCGCCGCTCATCCCTACGGCCGGGACGCGAGCGCGGGGCGCCCCACTTTTTCTTGCCGCCAAAATCTTTGCGCTTATCAGTGTTCCCGGAAGGCTTGCCTCCCCACTTTTTCTTGCCGCCGAAGTCGCTGCGCTTCTCGGCGCCCCCGCCGAACTTGTCCCGCCTCTTTTTCATGCCGCCGAAACTGCCGGGGCCGTTCCTGCCCTGTTTTGCGCCGCTAAAGCCTTCCCGCCTCACGCCGTCTGACCGCGGCTTGTCTCCCAGCCTAGGATTCCCCGCAACGACGGACTGCCGGCGCCGGCGGTCTTTGACCCCCGAACGCCTTTCAACAAAACCGGGCTTCCCAGGCAACCCGCCGGAGCCGCCGGGACGACTGGGACGATTTTCCTGCGGCCTGGCCTCGCTGATGAACAGCGTGCGTTCACCGAGGGTCGTGCCATTGAGTTTGGCGATTGCGGCCTGCGCCTCGGCCTCCGTGGCCATCTCGACAAAGCCAAAGCCTTTAGAGCGGCCAGTAAACCCATCCATGATGAGCTTGACGTCGCTGACCTTGCCGCATGCGGAGAATAATTCCATCAACTCCTCCCGCGTAATCTCGTAAGGAAGGCCGCCGGCGAACAGGTTGCTGGTCATGATGGGTCTCCTTGCGACGGCAAATAATTCAGAATGGAGCCTCCTCGATGCCGGGCTCGGACTCAGGGGCCTTCGCCGGAGCGCGTTGAGCGGATGGCCCATTCCCATCACCTTCGCGCTTCTCCAAAAACTGGAAATCATCGACATAGACGACCATCTTCGACTGCTTCTTGCCATCAGTCTTACCTTCCCACTCTTCGAGGACCAGATGTCCCTCGAAGTAAGCTTGCTGGCCCTTGTGGAGGTGTTGCTCGACTAGGTCCGCGAGTTTCCTCCCTGTCTCCCTATTGAACGCCTTCAGGTCTACCCAAACTGGCACGTCCTCCCACTGGCCTGACTGCTGGTTCTTGCGGCGATTATTGACGGCGAAGCCGATATTAGCCACCTTGCCGCCGGTGCTGAACGTCTTGACCTCCGGGTCTCTGGTAAGCCGGCCGATGAGCATGACTTTGTTCAAATTCCCCATAACACCTCCGACGCCTTGCGGTGTAGTCCAATGATGATTGCTTGGCCTATCCCGGGCAGTATACTACAATCAGGCCGGATATGGATGAAGCGCCACTGCTTGCGCCGCTGGCTCTGCGGGGAGTCATATTCAACCCGCCGCTGTTCTGCGCTCCGATGGCCGCGATCACGCACAGCGCCTTCCGCCGTCTACTCTCGGATTTTGGGGGCTACGGAGCGCTATGTACGGAGATGCTTTCGGCCCGGATGATCCTGCACGAGGACCAAAAGCGCTCACCCTGCCTCAAGCGCCGCCCCCAGGAGGGGAAGGTCATCTATCAATTGATGGTTGCCGACACCGCCCACCTGCCGGAGATCATCGACCGGCTTTCTGCGCTGCGGCCCGACGGCCTCGACCTCAACGCGGCCTGCGCGGCCTATGCCGCGGTGCGCCAAGGATGCGGATCGGACCTTTTCGAAGACGCTCCCCGCTTGCGGGAGATACTGCGGGTCATGCGGCGCTGTTTCTCGGGGCCCCTCCTCACGAAGATTCGGCTGGGCCGACAGAGCGAGGGCTGGCGCGGCCGACTGGAAGACCGGCTGCGTCTGATGGCCGACGAAGGGGTCGACGCCTTGACAGTCCACCCACGCTTTTTCGATGAGAAGTTCAAACGCAGCGCCCGCCACGCCCTGTACAGCGAGCTGGCCCAACAGGCGCGCCTGCCCATCATCGCCAGCGGAGACATCCGCGGCGCGGAAGACTTCCGCGAGCATGCCGAACAGCTGGCCCCGGTCTCCGGAGTAATGATCGGGCGCATGGCGGCAGCCTGCCCCTGGATCTTCGCGCGATGGCGCAATCCCGGTCTGCACGTGGATTACGCCGAAATCTGGCGGAGACTATGCGACTATATTTCCGAGGATTTTGATCCGACACGGGCGCTGATCCGCCTCCAAGTCATAGCGCCGTACTTCGCACGCAATTTTTCATTCGGTCACACATTTTTCAAGGCGGTCCAATCCGCACCCGATCTGGCGACCGCCCGGCGCCGGACAGAGGATTTCCTTTCGGCCGAGCCGGCGCTGGTCCGAAACGTCAGCGTCGACGGGATCTGAACCACGGCGTCCACCGGCGCGCAATACAGTCCGAGAGCTGCTACTCCAAGTTCATGACGCTAAAGAACCCCGGCCAAGATGTTTCCGCACTCGACCGGACGCTACCGCGTCAATGGGGCAGTCTCCAACATGCCGGAGCTCAGGCAGGCATTCTCCTGCAAAGCCGACTCGCCCATGGCTCCAGCCACGATCAACCGCATCTGGTGATTTATTTTTCGAGACGCGCCGATCCGGATCGTCTCTATAGAACAGGGCGAACCCGGGCAGAGTTCCGGACGCTCAGCAGCCAGCCGATGAACGTAACGGCGCTGATCAAGGCGCCCCACCAGAAAGTCAAGGAGACGAACCGGAACCGCACCTCATGCTTGCCTTCAAGGACCGCCACGGCCGGGAAAATATCGTCGTAGCGCGCGGATGCCACAGGCCGACCATCCACCCATGCCCGCCAGCCCGGATAGTCCGTCTCCGCCAAAACGACCTTCGTCGGGCGAACCGCCGCCACACTCGCCGTCACTAGCCCCGGATGATATCCCAAGAGCTTCACCTGAGCGCAAGTCGCATCTTCCGGAAACACGCGCGGCCGCGCGCCCGGATTAAGGATGACGCGTAAAGTGTCGCGCTCGATACGTCCAGCCCCGGGCGCCAAGTCGACCACCATGGCCACCCCGGCCCGGTCCAACAAAGACGAGGGTAGCCGCTGAGCTGCCAGCCGCTGGGCATACATGACAGAGAGCCTGGGCGCAAGCGTTTGGTAACTGGAGACCTCCTGGATGCCGAAAGCCGTCCCGAACGACGGCGCCAGAAAATCCCGCATCAGGAGATAATCCTCCTCCGTCCGCAGACTGCCTTGCTTCCAGAGTGAGAAAAGTCGCCCGGTGTGGTAGATTCTCATCGGTCCGGCGCCGCCTGACAAAGTCCGGGCCAGGACCGGCGCATCCGTCAGCAGGCCCGGCCGCGCCCAAGCGACCCGGGTCGGTTGGGCGAAGAGGATGAGTTCCAGCGTCACCGCTGCGGCCGCCAGCCAGCGCGCCCGCGCGGTCGTAAGGACAGCGATACCGGCCGCGCACAAGAGGGACAGCCCGGAGGCGGCAAGCAAAAGCCAATTCGCGGGAAAACGGAAGACATGGAACAGCGGGATGATGCGATAGCCGGGCAGGCCCCCGCCCAGGCTCAACAGGCAGGCCCCCGCCGTTGCCAGAGCGAAGCCGGCCTCGCGACGTCTGCCGCGTCCGATCCCCCAGAGGGCCAAGCCCAAAACCAGGACGCCAGCGTAGAAGGTGACGATGGCCGGGTCGCCGGCCAGCGTCGGGCTATAAAACGACCACAGCGGCATGAACAATTCCTTAAGGAGCTGTCGCGCCGGGACCGAGTACTTCACGGCGGCTGCCGGATACAGAAACACGCCGCGCGCCGAATTCACCAGCATTTCCAGGAACGGCACGACCTGTATGGCGCAAAGGCCGAGAGCCCAGAGACACCCTTGCCCGAAGATCATCACGCCTTGACGACCCTGACAGGCGGCCCAGACGGCCGCTGCGACCAGGCTCACCATGAAAAAGGGGGGGAAACCCGCCAGCCACTGCAGAGCGAGACAAAATCCCAGGCCCAAGGGAGATCCGACTTCCTGGGCATAGAGGATCGCAGGCAGCCAAGCGGCCGAGGCGAAGTGATCGGTGAAGGTCACGCGCGCCATGAAGAATCCGTTGCAACCCGCCACCACCGCGGCAGCCGCGGCGGCCGGCACGCAAGCGTAGAGCCGCCACGCCAGCGCCGCCATGAACAACGCCGCCAGCAAAGTATGCCCTACCACCCAAAGACGCAGGAAGCCCATAAAGTCTTCCCCGGCGGAGAGCAGGACCATGGGAGGGTAGAGGGCCATGGTCTGCGGGTCCGCCAGATGCGGCTCGCCGAAGCTGCGCCAAGGGTTCCAAAGGGGCAGGTGCGGCGCCTCCCAGAGGGTCCGCATCAGGCGCCAGTCCGGGAAAGTGAGCGTCATCATGTTCCCGTCCACCGGCAGGAGTCCCTGCCAGAGCAGCCGACGCCAGACCAGGCAAAGACAGACGGCGGCAGCAAGGACGCCGAGCGCCGCGACCTGCCAGCGCCTCAAGGCTACGGGGTCACGCCCGTGCGGCGGTTGAACTCCGCGATGAGCTTATCCCACTCCACCACCTGGGCGAAGGTCTCATCCCAGAACTCCGGATCCCAGAGCCGGCGCAGGTCGTCCGACGACCGCCCCTGCTGCTCTACCCAGGTGAAATACTTGAGGTTATGCAGGGCCTTGCGGTCCCAATAACCGAGCTCCTTGAACCAGCTCACGCCGGTTGCGCGCAAGCAACGCTCCAGGTCGACGGCGGCCTGGATCTTGGTGTATTTCCCATGCATCTGGGTGAGCTCGATAAGACGCGAGCGGTACATCTCCACCGAGTCCGTGAAAATGGTGAAGACCACATCGTTCTCGTCAAGTTCATAATAGTTCGCGAGCTTGATCGCGCCGAGCATGTTGGAGATGCCGGAGATGCCCAGCAGAGGCAGGGCCTCCAGCACCGCAGCTTTGACCCCTTCCCGGGCCAGGACCTTCCGTCCGGCGCCCTCGTTGAAGAGCCGCAGGATGCGCATACAGTCATCATCGTCGATAGCCGTCACGGCGTCGGTGTTCCGCACGTTGTGCACCCAGGGAACGTGCTTGTCGCCGATACCTTCGATGCGATGCTCTCCGAAGCCATTGAGCATCAAGGTCGGACACTGCAGGGCCTCGGATGCAGCCACGCGCACGTGAGGGAACTTCTTGCGCAGGTAATCCCCGGCGGCGATGGTGCCGGCCGAACCCGTGGCCGAGACGTAACCGGCCAGGCGGGAGCGCTTGCCCTTAAGCTTGGCGAATGCCTCCTCTATGGCCGGCCCGGTGGTGGTGTAGTGCCAGCAGGGGTTGCCGAACTCCTCGAACTGGTTGAAGATCACGCAGTCCTTGCGGGTCTTGCGGATCTCCCAGCACTTGTCGTAGATCTCCTTGACGTTGGATTCAGTGCCGGGGGTGGCGATCACCTCGGCCCCGATGGACTCAAGCCAGTCGAAGCGCTCGCGGCTCATGCCCTCAGGCAGGATGGCCACTGCCGTACATCCCAACAGCGCGCTGTCGAAAGCCCCGCCCCGGCAGTAGTTCCCGGTTGAAGGCCAGACCGCCTTCTGCGTCGACGGGTCGAACTCGCCGGTCACCAGCCGCGGCGCCAGGCAGCCGAAGGCGGCTCCCACCTTATGCGCGCCGGTGGGGAAGTGTTTGCCCACCAAGCCGACCACACGCGCCTTGATCCCGGTTATGGCCTGCGGGATTTCCAGGCAGTTAACGCCGCCAAAAAGCCCGGTGTCCGTGTCGTTATGCCAGGTGATGCGGAAGAGGTTGAGGGGATTAATATCCCAGAGACCGACGCCCTTGAGCTTGGCGCGCACCGACGCGGAGACCAGGGCCGGATCCTTGAGCTGGGCGAAAGTCGGGATGAGGATGCGCCGCTCCCGGCAGAGTTTGATCGTCTTGTTGAGCGCATTTTTTTTGGCTTTTTCGACGGCGCTTGCTGGCATGTTCGCCTCCCGTGCAATCATATCCGCAGCTTTCGGACCAGGCGCTTCAAACTCTCCAGGTCCGGTTCCACTCGAAACGGCGCGCCCACCGACCGTCGCGCGCTGGCGACGTCCTTCAAACCGTTGCCCGTCACCAATAGCGCCACGCTGCATCGCGAGGCCACGCGACCGGCGGCCGCGGCCTTCTTCAAGCCCGCCCAGGCTGCCGCCCCCGCGGGCTCGGCGAAGACGTTGGCGCCGCGGGCCAGTTCCGGGATAGCCGCGAGGATCTCGGCGTCGCTGACCGCCACCGCGAAACCCCGCGACTGGCGTACCGCCCGAACCGCGGCAACCCCGTCGCGCGGCCGACTCACCGAGATACTGTCGGCCACGGTTTTGCCGCTGACCGGCCGGATGATGCCATCGCCCTCAAGAGCGCTCTTGACCGCGGCGCTGCCCGCGGCCTGGACGGCGACCAGGCGCGGCAATCGCCGGGTGAGCCCCAACTCGCGCAGCTCCACGAAGCCCTTCCACATCCCGCTGATGATATTGCCGTCTCCCACCGGGACGAAGACCAAGTCCGGCACGTCCCAGCCCAGCTGCTCGCAGAGCTCATAGGCCGCGGTCTTCTTGCCTTCGCGGGTGAAGGGATTGACGCCGGTGGAGCGATTGTACCAGCCGTATTCGGCGGCTGCCCAGCCGCAGAGGTCGAAAGCGTCGTCGTAGGTTCCACGGACCGTCAAGACCGTAGCGCCAAAAACCAGCAGCTGTGCTATCTTCGCCTCGGGAGCGGTCTCCGGGACGAAAATAACGGTCTTAAGTGACAACCCCGCGGCCAGGCACGCCAAAGACGAAGCCGCGTTGCCGGTGGATGCCGTGGTCACGACTTTGACTTTAAGTTCCAGCGCCCGGGCCAACACCACAGCATTAGCCCGGTCCTTGAAAGACGCCGAAGGGTTGCGGCCGTCGTCCTTGACAAAAAGGCGTCGCACGCCGTCGAGTCGAGCCAGACGCGGCGCGTCGTACAAGGGCGTCCAGCCGACCTGGGGAACGGATAGGCCCGCACGCTCTCCGACGGGCAAGGCATCCCGATAGCGCCAGAGGTTGCGGTCCTGATTGCGCGCCAGGGCCCGGCGGGTGAGCTTTTTGCGGAGAGCCCGGTAGTCGTAGACGACCTCAAGGTTGCCCCCGCACGCGGGGCAGACATAAAGAGCGTCTGAAAGCCCTTGCTCCTTGCGACAGACGATACAGCGCAGCCCTGACACATGTGCCATGCTCATCCGCGCATACTTTACAAATTTTCAGCCCCGCCGGTGACGTATGAGCCAAAATGGTAGAATCAATCTGATGAGAAGAGGCCTGAAGATCCTGTTCGCCCTCTGCGCCGGCCTGCTGACGGCTTGCGCCCGCTCCGGCGAAGGCGACCGACTCCCTGACGTAAGGCTGCCCACCTACGCGGCCCAACAAAGCTCTTCGCTATCGGCCTGCGGGGCCCGAAAATGTTTGACGGTCTACGTCGCACCGTGGTGCCATTATTGCCGCGAAAGCACCCCCATGCTCCTTGCCCTGCGGGACTACCTCGGCCAGCGCGGCGTGGAAACCCGTTTCGTGGTGGGCAAGGACGCTTTGACGGCGCTGCGTGATTATGCCCGGGTGTTCGGCCCGGGCACCATGCTCGACGTCCACGATGCCCTGGAAGTCGGAGGCGTCCCCCACTTCTTGGTCAGCGACGACAGGGGGTTCATCCTGAAGGAGATCTCCGGCATTCCCGCCGGAGCGACCGATCTGTCACTCGAAGAAGTCGCCGCATCCTTCGGCCTGCCCTAAGCGCGCCCACTACCTCGCGAAGCGAAACCCAGCCTAGGCTAGCGGCAGGAAATAGGGGCGATAAAAAAATTAGTCACCAGGGGATCGCCGCCGTGCGGCTGGATGCGGCTTGGCTGCAAAACCGCCGTACCTAGTTCCTTGCAGAGCTCCTGGCGCTCTCCGGCCGGCTTCTCGCGCACCCCTTCGGCTCCTGGATTGAGGTAGGCCGTGACGTAGCCAGAGGCAGCGATATCGAAGAGGTATCCGCGGTTTGGCAGCGACGGCAAGATGGCTCGGTACCGACCGCCGGAATCAGTCGCGGTCTCAAAATGCGCATTGGTGTCCAGATCCGAAAGAGTGATCTTGCAATGTGGGACCGGCTGTAGCGTGATGAGGTCATAGACGTATCCCCGCAGTTTCCACTCCTTGACAGGCTTCGCCCGTTTCGGCGGTGACTCCCTGACGACGCTCATGAACACGACCTCATCCTCTTCCTTCACATCCGGAGCCGGCGCGACCTCCTGCCCAGGCTTGAAGGACACCGGCGCGGCCGACTTCGGCGGCATCTGCTCCGGGGCCGCTGGTGCGGCAGTCACAGCGACTGGTGGATGGGCCATCGAAGCCGAAGATGTTTCCTCGTTGTAGACTTTCCCGACGAAGTACCAGCCAAAACCGATCACTGCCGCCACGAGCACAGTGATGGCCAGGGGGAGGGGAGACCAACCCTGGGCGAGAGCCGACGACGGGAGGTTGTCCGCCTCCTCATCAGGGAAGCTCCATGGGCAGTTCGGACAGACACGCGCGTCGTCAGCGACCTCAGTACGGCAGGAAGGACAGCGCTTGGCCATGGCTCAAAGATAGGATAGCAGATTCCGCGCCGCGACACGGTCCCCGCCGATCATCCGGTCAGCGCGGACGTCCTCTCACCACAAGCCGCTCCAGGGCCACCTCAGCCATGCGGCGATAGCCCGCATCCTTGCTCGTGTCGCGGATCTGGCGGTAGAGGGATATGGCCTTCTGGCGCTGTCCGTCCTTGGCATAGAGATGGGCTACCAGATGCTTGATCATGACTGGGCAGTCAGGAGTGCCCAGGACCGGCGCCAGCCGCCTGATGACACCATTCGCGTCGCCATGGCGATGGAAACCTACGGCCGCGACATAAGCTTGAAACTGAAGGTTGCGAGGATCACGGCTCAGGGCGTAGTCCAACACCCGCAAAGCGTCTTCCGGTCGGTTCAGGTTGAAAGCCAGGGCTCCGGCGGCCAAGAGCGCCGCATAGCTAAAAGACGGATCCGCGTCGAGGATGCGCAGAGCGCGAGTCCCCAACTCCGAATAGCGGCCGCCTCCCCAAGCGAACTCCGGATGCTCCGGATCGTAGTGGGAGTGCAGTTGGGCCTCTCCCACTTCCGGCCCGCCCTCGGGCTCCCCGTAATAGATGAGCATCCGCACCAGGCCCAGGTCGGCTGTCAAGCGCCGCATGCCCAAGGATACCAAGGCCGAGGTCTCCAGAGCCGATTCCGGTGCGAGGCCCTGCCCCAAGCTGCAGTCAGCCGGCCGCACGCGCAATGATAAAAAATTGAGGACGGCGCAGCAGCACAGCGCCGCCAGAAGCCGGCGCGACATCAGAACTCCTTGCGGCGCAGCAGTCCCCACGCTAAAGCCAGCCACACGGCGGTGTAAAGGGCCGCATAGCCCAGCCACCAGGCCAGGCCTGCCTCCGGCGCGGCCAAGGAGATGGCAGCGAGGCGGTCGCGAAGGTTGAAGAGCTGCAAGTCGGGCACGATATAGGAAAGCACGAAGACAGGCACGATGACGGCCCGGGAGGTCCCATGAATGATCAGGAAGCGAATCTCCGGAAGGAAATGTCCCAGGGTCCAGGCCACGCCTGAGATGACTCCAGCGGTCAAGGCCGAGGAAGAGAATATCGCCAGGAACGTGGTCAAAGCGGCCATGATCAAGACCTTCAAGTACGCGCCCAGGAAGGCCGCGGCATAAGGCTCTGGCCCTCGCCAGCCTTTGGCCCACAGGACGCAGAGGTGGAAAGCCGACATGAGCGCCATGGACGCCAGCACCGAGAGCATAAGGCCCAGGAAGCGCCCCAGGATGTACTCGCCGCGGCCCACCGGCCGGGTCAGGACCAGATAGACGGTCTTGGTCTCCATCTCACGCAGAACGATGGTGGTTGCCCCGTAAAGGGCTCCGGCCAAGCCCATGAGCTCGATGAATCCCAGGCCGAAGTCGAGCAAGACCCGATTCTCCTGCTCCACGGCCAGCACGCCGAGGATCAGGCTCATATAGAGAAACACGCCGGCGAAGGCCAGGGAGAGCAGATAGAACCGACGACGCAGGTTCTCCTGCCAGCCGGTCATCGCGAGGATCGCGATGTTCCTCATCGTACGGTCTCCACGAAGAGCCCCTCGAGGCCCTCGGCGGCGGCCTCCCATTCCTGGTGAGCGATGGAGCGCGCGAGGCGGCCTTCCTTAAGTATTCCCACCCGGTCGCAGATCTTCTCCAACTCCGAGATGCTGTGAGAAGAGACGATCAGGGTCTTACCCCTGCCGCGCAGCTCACCGAGTAGCTCGCGAAAATCCTTGACGGCCAAAGGATCCAATCCGCTCACCGGCTCATCAAGGATGATGAGCCGCGGGTCGTGCAGGACGGCCTGGGCCAAGCCCACCCGCTGAACCATGCCCTTGGAGAACTCCCCCATGCGCCGACTCCCATGTTCGGTGAGCCCCACCAGGTCCAGGGTCCGGGCGATGCGGTCCGGCAGCTCCTCCTCGCGCAGACCGGAAAGCCGGCCGTAGAAGCGGAGTGCCTCGCAGGGCGTCAGAAAGGGGTAAAAATAGGGCAGCTCCGGAAGGAATCCCACCGCCGCCAAAGCCACGGCATCGGCAGGAGAGCGGCCAAGGATGCGGACCTCACCCGAGGTCGGCCGCAGCAGGCCCAGAGCCAGCTTGAAGGTCGTGGTCTTGCCGCTGCCGTTAAGACCCAGCAGGCCGAAAGATTCTCCCTCCGGCACCTCCCAAGTAAGGTCCACGATGCCGCGGCTGTGGGTCGTGCGTCCCAAGTGAGAACGGCTGTAGGTCTTAGTGACCGAGCGAAACTCCAAAACCGGTGCGTTCACGGTTGGCAAGGGCCCGCCGTCCCTGAAGGGCGGCCGTTCTCCTCTCCCGAGATGGACGACAGGGAGGTCTCTCTCATGAGACCCCTCCCATCGGCGGAGCGTCATCCGGAGATAAGTTGACGATCGTGGGGAAAGGCGGACGTTCTCCTTTTCCAGAAGGGACGGACAAGTCCGGCGCTGGACTCAAAGCCAAATCCAAGGCTTCTCGGAAGTGCCGGATCGGCACCATCTTCATCTCGCCAAGGATGTCCTCCGGGATGTCTTCGAGGTCCTTCTGATTGCCATCCGGGTAGAGCACGGTCTTGATCCCGTCGCGGTGCGCGGCCAGAGTCTTCTCTTTAAGGCCGCCGATGGGAAGGACCCGGCCCCGCAGTGTGATCTCCCCGGTCATGGCAATGCCGGGGAGCACCGGCCGGCCCGAGATCAGGCTGGCCAGGGCCGTCGCAATGGCCACTCCAGCTGAAGGGCCATCCTTTGGGGTGGCGCCCTCGGGCACATGCACGTGGTAGTCCGCGTCCTTGAAAGCATCCGGGGCCGCGCCCAAAGACGGCGCCAGCGACTTGACGTAAGAGAACGCGGCCTGGCCGGATTCGGACATGACTTGGCCGAGCTTGCCGGTGAGCTTGAGCTCGCCCTTGCCCGGTACACTCACGGCTTCCACGGCCATGGTCACGCCTCCCACCTCGGTCCAGGCCAGCCCCGTAGCCACGCCCAAGGCGTTGAAGGTGCGCCGATCGTGGTGGAACTTGGGCACGCCCAGGAACTGGCCGAGATTCTCGGCGTCGACCCGAACCAGGCCGGCGTCGCCAGAGGCGAAGCGCTTGGCCGCCTTGCGCGCCAAGCTGGCCATCTCCCGGTCGAGGCTGCGCACTCCCGCCTCGGCAGTGTAATCCTCGATGGCGCGCACGACGGCCGCGTCGGTGACGGTCAGCTGCTCGGGCTTCAACCCATGCTCCTTAAGCTGGCGGGGGAGCAGATAGGTCCGCGCGATGTGGAGCTTCTCCCTGTGCGTATAGCCGGAGAAACGCAGGATCTCCATGCGATCCTGCAGGGGGATGGGAATGCCCTCCAAAGTGTTGGCCGTACAGATGAAGAGGACGCCGGAGAGGTCGAATTCCACGTCGAGATAGTGGTCCAGGAACGTCGAGTTCTGCTCCGGGTCGAGGACCTCCAGCAGCGCCGCGGCCGGGTCGCCGCGCCAATCCATGCCCATCTTATCCACCTCATCGAGCAGGAAGAGGGGATTCCGGCTGCCCGCTTTGCGCAGGCACTGGATGATGCGGCCCGGCAGAGAACCGATGTAAGTCCGACGATGGCCGCGGATCTCGGCTTCGTCGCGCACTCCGCCCAAAGAAAGGCGGACGAACTTGCGGTTCATGCAGCGCGCGATGGAGCGGCCGATAGAAGTCTTACCCGTGCCCGGCGCGCCCACGAAGCAGAGGATGGGGCCCCGCAGCCCCTTGGCCAACCGGCAAACGGCCAAATGCTCAAGGATGCGGTCCTTGATCTTTTTGAGGTCATAGTGGTCCTCGTCAAGGATGGCGGCGGCGCGGGTGATGTCGAGGCTGTCACGGGTCCGCTTGGACCAAGGCAAACCGGTCATCCAATCCAGATAGGTCCGCGCCACGGTGGACTCCGGGGAGTAGGGCATCATCTTCTCGAGACGCGCCACTTCCTTAAGAGATGCCTCAAGCGCGGCCTTGGGCATGCCGGCGGACTGTATGGCTTTACGCAAGTCCTCGATCTCCTGAGCGAAATCGTCCTTCTGCCTAAGCTCCTTCTGAATGGCCTTCATCTGCTCCGTCAGGTAGTACTCCTTCTGGCTCTTCTCGATCTGGCTCTTGACCCTGGTGTGGATCTTGCGCTCCAAGGTCAATATCTCAATATCAACCTTCAGGAGCTCAAGAAGCTTGAACAGGCGCTCCGAGGGCCGCAGGACCTCGAGGAGGGCCTGCCGGTCGAGGTTCTTGACCACCACGTGCGCCGCCACGGTGTCGGCGAGCTGCGAGGGTTCCGTGAGGCTCGCCAGAACACCCAAAGCGTCGGCGCCGCCACGACGACTGAGCTTGAAATGCTGCTCAGCCGTATCCACGACATGACGCATCAAGGCCTGGATCTCTGGGGTCAGGGACTCTGGGACTTCAGGATATGCCAACTCGGCATCCCAATACCCACGCTCGACGGCGAACTCCAGGCGGCCAATCGTCAACCGGGCCAACCCCTGCAGAAACACTTTGAGGGTGCCGTCCGGCATCTTAAGGTACTGAACGACCTCGCAGAGTACCCCGGCGGTGAAGAGGTCTTTGGGCTGAGGATCCTCAACGCTCACGTCTCTCTGGGCCACCACGGCCAGAAGCTTGCCGCTACCGCCCATAGCCGCTTCAAGAGCCTTGATCGACTTGGCCCGACCCACGGACAGAGGCAGGACCATATACGGAAAAACCACGAGGTCGCGCACCGCCAACAGCGGCAGGCGTGCCGGGCGTATGGCGGCCGGTTCCGGGCTCATGGCTTGTGCGTCATCAGGACGTGGTCTACGATGCCGTAAGCCCGAGCCTCTTCCGCCGACATGTAGTAATTACGCTCCATGTCCTGAACGAGCTTGGACTGAGGCTGTCCGGTGTGCTTGTGCAGGATGGTGACGAGATTATCCTTGGTCTTGGTCATCTCATCAGCCTCAATGACGATGTCCGAGGCCTGCCCGGAGATATCGCCGCGGATGAGGGGTTGATGGATCATGACCCGAGCCCGGGGCAGGATGAAGCGCTTGCCCTTGGTCCCGGCTGCCAGGAGCACGGCTCCGAAAGACATGGCCATGCCCATGCACATCGTCGAGATGGGCGCCTTGATGTACCGCATGGTGTCATAGACGGCCAGACCCGCGGAGACCATGCCGCCCGGCGAGTTTATGTAGAGGTTGATATCCTTCTCCGGATCCTCCCCGTTGAGGTAGAGCAACTGGGAGATGAGGAGATTGGCGGAGTCGGTAGTGACGGCACCCTCCGTGCCTCCGGCGAAGACGATGCGGTCCTTCAAGAGGCGCGAGAAGATGTCGTAGCTGATGGCGGCACCTTGGTTCCAGCGCTCGAGTATCGTCGGTATGAGCATGTGCGCAAGTCCTCTACTTACTCTCTCCTTCGGATCGCTTCTTTTCCGTCCCGGCGGGGGCCTCAGCGACGGTCGCCTTGGCGCGCAGGAAATCCATGGTCTTGCGGTCGCGCAGCATCCCCAGGATCTCGTCGCGGCGCTCACTGAAGGCCGCGCGGACGTGCGTCTTCTTCTCGTCGGTCTCCGCGGCGGAGAGGCTCTTCTCCAACTCGGCCTGCACCTCCGCCTCGGCCACATCGATCTTCTCGCGCTGCGCGATGGCCGGCAAAAGGAAGGAGATGCGCACGCGATCTTCGGCCTGAGGCCGGAGCTTGGTCTTCAGCTCGTCGAGCTGCTGGACGGAAAACTCGCCGCGGCCGCCCAGGAGCTGGCGTTGTAGCCTCTCGATCATATGCTCCAGCTGTGCCTGGCTCAATGATGGAGGCACCGGGATGCGGTTGGATTGTAGGAGGCCGTTCTCCAGCTGCTCCGAAAGCTCCCGCTCGGTGCGCGTGCGCCCCTCTTCGGCGATGACCTCCTTGAGCTTGGCCTTCAGTTCGTCGATGGTCTCCAATCCCATATCTTTGGCGAAATCCGCGTCCAAGAGAGGCAGGATCTTCGTCTTGATCTCCTTGACGGTGACGTCGAGTTGTGTGTCCTGGCCGCCGAGTTTGACGGAGATCGCCTTGCTCTCGCCGCGCTTGAGTCCCAGCAGGCCTTCGGTCAGGCCGGCCACGGCCTGCTCGGATGACATGTCGACAAGTTCACCGACTCCCTTGGCGTCGGCCAGCGGCTTGCCGCCGCGAGAGGCGGAATAATCAACGACCACGTAGTGGGCCTTGCCTACCGACTCTTCGGCCGCGGCCTCGAGCCGGGCATGGGCCTCACGCAATTCTTCCAGCCGGGCCGCGATCAGCTCATCCGTGGCCGGATAGTCCTGCCGGATCAGCTTAATGCCGGCATAATCCTTGGGCGCGACACGAGGCGGCACCTCCACCCGGAGATGGAACTGCATGGGCTTGCCGGCCTCCCGGGATACGTCCGTGATGACCGGGGCGGCCACGGGACTGAGCTTGAGTTCGAGCAAGGCTTCCGGCACATGCTTGCGTGCGAAATGATCGATGACTTCTTCCTGCAGATGAGCGCCGAACTGCTGGCGGACCATATCCAAGGGGGCTTTACCCGGCCGGAATCCCGGAAGTTTGGCTCGCTGCTGGAAGCGTAAGAGGGCGTTATGGCTCTCGGCCTCCACCTGCGCGGCCGGAACCTCGACGGAAAACGTAGCCGTGCAGGCATCCTCCTTGACCAGCTTGAACCGAACCTTATCCGAAGTCGTGAAGAGTCCCATCGAGCCTCCTATTGGAACGCACTAGCTCCTGATGACGGTCTGTCCTGGCGCGCTACCGCGCGCTGGGCGGGCGGCCTGGGCGGGGGGGGACTTGAACCCCCATGCCTTACGGCACACGGTCCTAAGCCGTGCGCGTCTGCCAGTTCCGCCACCCGCCCAAAAAAATTCAGGACTGAAGGCCAGATCCGAGGATCCGACCGGACAGTCCCGAGCCTGGCAAGTCTGAAATCTGGGCCATATAGGACTCGAACCTATAACCTTGTCCTTAAGAGGGACCTGCTCTACCAATTGAGCTAATGGCCCGCGACAAGGATTATAGCAACGTGGCGACCACGAATGCAACTTTCCTAAGATTTAACAACTTTGCCATTGATTTTTTCCTAACCACTGATATACTCTATCCCAGCGCCAATGAACCCACGCTAACGCAAAGAGACATTTTATGAAATATTGGATATTCCAAAACAACGAGGTCTGCGGGCCATACGACGCCAATGACCTCGCGCAGTTGCCCGGCTATTCGGCCGAGACTTTAGTCTGCCCGGAGGGGCGCAAGGGCACCCGCCTGGGGGATTGGCAGCGCGCCGCAACGGTGCCCGGACTCTCCAGCTCGATGGTCAAAACCACCCAGTTGGACGCGATGGGAAAAAACAGCTTCCCCGCGAGCGCCCGCCATGCCGGCCTGCCTCCGGAACCAACGAATAAAGACCTCACCTCTCTCGGCAGCCTCCAGGAAAAAGTCACCCTACTGGAAAACTCCATCGCCCAATTCCAGGCAGGGATGAAGTCTTTCGAGCTGCGCCTGGCCGCCGTGGCACAGCTCCGGGAGACCATCGACAACGCCGTGGCCTTGGAGAAGTCGGTCGAAACCGAAGTCAAGTCCGTGGAAAGCGAAGTCAAAGGCGTAGAGTCCACAGTCCAAGAGGTAAAGAGTTCAATCACCGGTGTGAGCAGCATGGTCAAGGACATCGAGACCTCGCTGGATAAACAACGCCAAAGCGTCTCCGACCTCATGGCCGACGTGGAACTCCTCAAATCCCCGCGGACCTCCACCCCCTCACTGCCGCCCAAAACTTCCACTGCTCCGCCCATGATGACCAGCGCATCTCTTTACGACCGTCAGGACGGCGTCACATCCGCGCCGCCGCCCACTTCATTCCAGATCGATGCGCCGCCACCGGGACTCTCCGCTCCGCCGCCCGCTTCCTTCCAGATCGATGCGCCGCCGCCGGGACTCTCCGTGCCGCCGCCCGTTCCATTGTTCCCAGGGCACCATCCGCCCGCGCTGCTCTCGGGCCTGCCGCCAGGAGGCCCGACGACTCGTCCGGCCGGCACAAGCTCCAAGCTGGTCATCTCCGATATGGCCGCAGACCAAGCCCAGCCGAAATCAGGCAAGAAAGGCTTGGTCCTGGCCTTAGTGGGCTTCGGGCTCGTCGCCGGGGGCGCACTCGCCTTCCAGGCCGGGCTCATCCCGGGCCGTCAACGTCCGCCACGCCGCGCGAACCCGACCGCGACGATCCCTCTGACTCCTCCGCCCGCGATCACGCCCCCGGCGCCCTCGCCAGAGGCCCAGCTCGAAGAGTTCAAACATCAGGCCATCGATCTAGTGAAGAACTGGCCAAGCAGCGATAAGGTCACACTCATTGGCCAGCGCCTGGAGGCGTCCGTTGATCCAGGAAAAAATCCCGCTCTCTCCTGGATGGCCGAGAAGCTGGGCGAGGGGACCTTTCAGGTGAATTTTTACGGAGGCAAGTCCCCAGCCGGTAAGCAGACGATCTACATGTTCCAGGCCAATCTGGGAGAAAAAACAGTGACGCCGTACGACAACGACGCCACGGCCAAGGCCCTTCTCTTCGGCGAACCCCCGGCCGCCAGACGCCGGAAGGTCCGCGTCAAACCGAAACAGCCGGCAGCAGCCAAGACGCCGACATCGAGGCAGGAACCGTCGGCAAGGGGCCTTCCCGGCATGTTCGAGGAAAAAGCCGACATACAGCCGGTGACCGCTCCCGAGTCCGGCTCGACCCAAAAGTCAACCGCCTCTGGAGACGAAGCCGCTGCGGCTCTGGAGCAGATGCCGAAGCCCGCACGCAAGGCGCCCAGGAGGCAGGCGGGAGAGGGCAAGCAGCCCGCCAAACCGGCGGACGACGCCCAGCTCCTCGATAAGCTCCTCGAGTGATCGCGGCTGCGCGAGCTGACGTGCTGACTGCGCCGCACAACGACAGGGTTGATCCGCGGAAAAACAAACCCTATCCAAAACGCCTTTCCTTAATTGAGAGATCAGCAAACAGCGCCCTGGCCGCAAAAAGTGTAAAATTAGACCGGTGGTCGAAGCGTGGAACTGATCCTGAAGCTCTGCACTTGGCGTAACTGGGCCCTGACCGCGCTGGCGGTCTTGGTGATCTACTCCTCCTGCCGCATGCAGGAGTACCCGCGACGCTGGTACCGCCAGTGGCGCTACCCGCCCCAAGGTCACGCCGGCCCCGGAGGCGATGAGATCATGCGGCTTAAGGAGAAACGCGACTCGGCCGCGCTGGTACACCGCCACCTGCGGACCCAGGCGCTCCTAGCCCAGGCCGAGGCCGAGGGCTTCGATGTCGCGGCCCTACGGAGCAAGGCGAACGTGGCCCTGCAGCTCAATAGCCTGCGCGACCGCCACAAAGCGGTCCGCATGCTCACCGAAGTCGAGTTCGACGCCCCCCACAAGAAGGTTCGATACACCCCTCTTTACCCCGCAGGCGATGAAGAGGAGATTCCCGCGGATGTACCCGGTCGGAAGGTGAGCGAGAATCCCCGATGAGGCCCGCAGATGGCCGGGGATTAGCGCTCGTTCTGCTCATCTGCAGCCCTATGACGGCCGCCGCAGGTAACGACGTCGCATCCGCGACGCCGCAGGCGAGAGCTGACTCGGCCGCAGCGGCCGAAGGCGCCTGGACGGCCTTCCTCGATGGCGGCCTGGACAAGGCCGCAGGCGCCTTCCGATACCTGGCCACTTTAGGAGTCGCCACGCCGGACCCCGAGGCCAACCTGGCAATCCTCACGCGCGACCTGGGACTCCACGACGAGGCCCTCACCCACTGGGTCAAGACCTCCTTACAGGAGGACGCCCGCGGCTTCATCTGGAACCAACGAGGCTGGGCCTACGCATCTCTCAAGCGCCTGCCCGAGGCCCGCGACTCGTTCCTCAAAGGGCTTGACCGATCCTCCACCACCGCTGACCACGCCGAGTCGCAGCTAGGCCTAGCCGTGGTGACCCGGATGGAAGCCCAGCCGCGCCAGGCCATGGCGCCCCTGCGAGCACTGCTCGAGCAGAACCCTTTCGATCAAACCTCCGCCATGAAGAGCCCATTCATCATGGCCGTGGCCAACTTTGAGGCGGCCCAAACGGCCTCGAGCATGGGCGAAAGATCCTCGGCCACGGCCTATCTGCGCCAATGCGTGAGCCTCGACGCCAAGAACCTGGAATGCCTGAAGGCCCTGGCCAACCTGGCGGCCAAGATCGGAGATATCCGGCAGGCCTGGTATTCATACCTGGGCCTGCTGGCCCTGGACCCGGCCGACACCCAAGCTGCGCGTCAGATCAAGAAGCTCGCAGGGTCCATCACGGGAGGCCCGGGGTCGGCGCTGCCGGTCCGGCGCATCGGGCGGCCGATGCTGGCGCCGCAGCCGGCCGATGACGAGGCCCTGCCGGCGCCCGGGCCGGCGCTGCGCGTGGGCCTGTTCACGGCGCCGGACGGGCGTCCGACCACGGCCTCCCGCATCGACTTCGTGGCCAACTCCGATTTCAAGGTGGTCGCACTGTCGGGAGACGTGATCAAAGACGACGGCAAGGCCCTGCACCAGTGGGAGGTGGCTTTCCGGCCGGAGAGCCACCTGGTCGAGCTACGCGACAACTCGCGCAACATCGTCTTCACCACCAAGCAAAGCTTCCGCATCATCCCGAACGGCCCGGCAGCCTCGGTCCTGCTCAAGAGCGCCCGCTTCATCGACAGCACGGGCTTCGACATGGGCGACCGGGAGGTGCGCGGCACTCTCGAGGTCGCGCCCAACCTCTACGGCTTCAAGCTGATTAACGAAGTGGGTTTGGAGGAATACCTCTATGGAGTGGTCTCCGCGGCCCTACCCCACCAGAGCGACAACGAAGCCTATAAAGCCCAGGCCGTCGTGTCGCGCTCTCGCGCTTTATGGTTCAGGGCCCACCACGGCGAAAATCCAGAGCGCACGGACATCTGCGACTCCGAGGCTTGCCAGAAGTACCTGGGGCTCAGCGAAGAGATGAGAGCCGCGGCTGATGCGGTCCGGACCACGACCGGCATCACGCTGACCAAGGACAGGGTCGTAGCCCTGGTCATGGAGCACGACAACTGCGGAGGAGTGACGGAGGACGGCCGGGCCTCTCTGGAGGCCGGCGCGGAAGATATGGTCTCGGTTTCCGATGGAGAGCATCCGGCGGGCATAGGACATTCCCCGGAACAGCTCGAGCTCTGGACGCACGAATATCCAGGACCGGACCGCTACTGCGAAGCCAGCGGCTCCGCCGCTCCCGCGGAATCACGCTGGATGCGCATCATCCCGGCCGCAGACATCACTGAGCGCGCCAAGCGGCTCCGCGATATCGGACCGGTACGGCAGTTGCTCGTGCGCAAGCGCACGGCCACGAACCGGATACGGATTCTGGAGGTGGTGGGCTCACGAGGCTCTTTGACCCTCGAGGGCGCCAAGGCGATCGCGGAGGTGCTCTCGCCGGGCTCTTTGCGCTCGACGCTCTTCACGGTGCAGCCGCTCATGACGGGCTCGAAGGCGGACCGTTTCATTATCTGGGGCGCGGGCACCGGCCACGGGGTAGGCCTATGCCGCGCAGGCATGCTGGGACAAGCGCGGATTGGCCGCAAGTGGCCGGTCATTCTGTCGCATTATTTCCCAACTTTAAAACTGACGTTCGAGACCCCCGCCGAACTCCCCTTGGGTCATGTCAAAAAACCCAAGAACCCTCACTGGAACAAGAAGCCGCAGCAGTGAGCCCCGAACGGATCAAAGTCGTCCACATCATCACCCGACTGGACCTGGGCGGGGCGCAACAGAACACCCTGCACACGGTGCGCAATCTTGACCCGCGCCGCTTCGAGGCCATGCTGCTTTGCGGAACTGGGGGGGGGCTGGACTCGGAGTTGCAGTCATGGCCGAGCCATGGGCCGCGGTGGCAATTCGCCGGGAATCTGGTCCGGGAGATCTCCCCTTGGCGCGACTTGCTGGCCTTCTTTGAATTGCGCCGTCTTCTCCTCAAAGAGAAGCCTGATGTGGTGCACACACACAGTTCCAAGGCAGGCATATTGGGCCGGCTGGCGGCCTGGGCCGCAGGCGTGCCGGTCGTGGTGCACACTTTCCACGGCTTTGGCTTCCATGATGGACAATCATGGTTGAAGAAGTGGCTCTGCATTGTGACTGAGCGGCTGGCCGGTTCTCTCTCCACGGCGTTGGTCTTCGTGTCCCGGGCCAACGAGGATTATGCCCGGCGCTATGGTCTGGGGCGGCCGGACAGCTATGTCCTCATCCGCTCCGGCGTGAAGCTCTCCGAATTCCCAGCCCGCTGCGATGCGGCGGAAAAGAAGAAGAGTCTGGGCCTCGAGCCTGAGACTCGCCTGGTCTTGAGCGTGGGAAATTTCAAGCCGCAGAAGAACCCGGAAGATTTCCTGACCGCAGCCAAGATCGTGGCGAGGTCCCAGCCGGATGCTGCCTTCGTCTTCGTGGGAGATGGGCCGCTGCGCGGCAAGCTTGAGGCCGGAGTGGGGGTACTGAAGCCGCGTTTCCTAATGCCAGGCTGGCGGCGGGATGTGGCGGAACTTCTGGTGGCCACGGATGTATTTGTGCTGACTTCCTTATGGGAAGGTCTGCCGCGGGCGCTGGTGGAGGCCATGAAGTCGGGAGTTGTCCCGGTCTGCTATGCTACGGACGGGGTCAAGGACTTAGTACGTGACGGCGAGAATGGTTTTCTCGTGCCGCAATGGGACTCAACGGCTCTGGCCCGGCGGGTAGTGGACCTGCTCAATGACGAGTCCCTGCGCAAAAGACTGGGGGCAGCGGCTGCCGCCTCAATCGACTCAGAGTTCGACATCGACGGGATGGTGCGCCGGCAGGAGAAGCTGTATCTGCAGCTCTCAGGCCGGGATTCTGAAGTCAATCCAGCGTCAGCGGATAGACCGCGGTAAACACCGTCCCATCCTCGGGAGATGAGGTGAACGAGACCTTGCCCTTGAGGTAGCGCTCGCTCAGCAGGCGGATGCTGTATGTCCCCAGGCCACGGTCGCTGCCCTTGGTGGAAAAGGACCTCTGGAAGACCTGTAGCTGTATCTCACGCGGCATGGCAGTGAGATTGTGGACCGTGAAGACGGCCCGGTCGCCCTCGCGGCGGCTGGAGACCCGGACCTCAGCGCCAGAGGGTGAAGCCTCCAACGCGTTCTTAATGAGGTTACCCAACACGCGCAGCAGCAGAGTGCGGTCCGTGATCATGGCGACATCGGAGCACTCTGGAGCCAGAACGATATGGCGGCCCTTGCCGACCTGATGATGAGAGTAGAGTGTGGCCAAATCCTCCAGCAGGCCTTTGCTGTTGACCGCCGCAGTTTTTGTCTTGAGTTCACCGGATTCAGCCGAGGACAGGTCCCGCTGAGAGATGATCTCTTCGATCAGATGATCCGAAGCCACCTTCACCTTGGGGGCGAAATCATGGATCGCGACATCGGGCTCGACATCCATCATGATGCTGGCCAGGCCCTGGATGCCGCTCGCTGTGTTAGTGACGTCATGAAAAAAAATGCGCTCCAAAGCGCGGCGGCGCTTCTCATGGCTGATATCCACGGCCGCGAAAATGACGAACCCATCTTCCCCCACATTGAACGGGGTGCCGCGGACCAACAAGTCGAGATCCTCGCCAGAAACCTGGGACTGAAGACGGAATTCCTGAACCGCGGCCTGGCCCTCGACGGCTGCGGCCACGGCCCGGGCCGACCCGCAGACCCGGCAATACTTCGTCGTACCGCAGCCGCTCGGAGAGCGCGTAGAATTAACGCAGTGGAACAGCTCCCCGACACGCTGGCCGACATGCGGCAGGGCCTCGTGCTCGCGCAGAAAGGTCAGGAATGCCACATTCACAAACACGACCTGGCGCTGCTTATTAAGGATGAGGGCGAAGCCCATCATGGCATCAAGAAGCTCCGGGAGCACCAAGAAGGACTTAATGACCTCCATCTGGCGCTGGAGGTCATCGGCTGCCGCCCTCTCTGCGGGCAGGAATTCCGTCAATAGAACGTTCTTGGCCATGGCTCCTCCTAGATCTGCAGGCCTGCCCGGCGCAGCGCCGCCTTGATCCGGGCCGTCACGATGCCGGGCTTAAAGGGCTTGACGATGTAGTCATCGACACCTAAAGAGAATGCCAGTTCCTGGGACTGGTCCTCCGCCTGGGCGGTGAGCATGATGATGGGCAAACCCGGAAGACCCAAGGTCCCCCGGACGCCCTTGATGACATCCAGACCGGTGAGCTTGGGCATGTCCAGGTCGAGCAAGAGCAGATCGGGCGCGCCCTCGGAGATGCGGGTGAGCGCCTCCTCACCGTCGGCCGCTTCGCGCACCTCGAAACCCTGCCCTTCCAGGGCCTTGCGCGCCAGCAGGCGCATGATGGCATCATCGTCAGCGACCAGGACCACCGGTTTGCCCCCGGACCTCGGCGGCGCGACTGCCACAGCGACCGCCGCAGCGGGCTCGTCCTTAATATGCAGATAGGGCAGAATCTCGGCTAAGTCCGTGTTCCCCTCGGATAACTGCCAGAGCGCGTCGTGGGTCAGCGTGCGCAGGCTGCCGGCACGTTCGGCATTCTGGCGAATGACGGCCTCAGCCGCTCCCGTGCTGATGAGGTCCTTGATCGCTTGATCGCAGACCAGGAGCTCCACAATGGAAACTCGGCCCTTGTAGCCGGAACCGTCACAATCATTGCAGCCCGCCCCCTTCCAGGAGCGCGCCGGCAGGCCGTGCTCACGCATCGCCTTAAAGACGATACGGTCCATGTCATCTTCCGGCACGGGCGCACGGCACGACAGGCAAATGCGGCGCACAAGGCGCTGGGCGGTGATGGCCAGCAGTCCCGGGGCGATCTTGAAGCGATCCACGCCCATATCCACAAGCCGCCCGATGGTCGAAACCGTGTCATTGGTGTGCAAAGTGGAGAAGACCAGATGCCCAGTCATGGCGGCCTGGAAGGCGATGTCGGCTGTCTCCTGGTCGCGGATCTCGCCGACCATGATGACATCCGGGTCCTGACGCAGCACCGAGCGCAGGACGCTGGCGAAACTCAAACCCTGCTTCTCGTTGACCTGCACCTGGTTGATACCTTCCAGCTTATATTCGATAGGATCTTCCGCGGTCACGATGTTCGTGGCTTCCGCACGACACTTATTGAGCACCGAATAAAGCGTGGTGGTCTTGCCCGAACCCGTGGGCCCCGTGACCAGGAGGATTCCCTGCGTGGCATTGAGGCAGAGATCGATCTCTCGAGCCGTCTCCGGAGAGAATCCGAGCTTTTCGAAGGGCACCTGGGCAACGCGCTTGTCGAGCACGCGCATGACCACCTTCTCGCCGAAAGCGGTGGGCAGGATCGAGACCCGCAGGCCGATCTCAGCTCCGCCCAGACGGATCTTGGTGCGGCCGTCCTGCGGGCGCATATGGATGGACGGGTCTAGATTCGACATGATCTTGATGCGCGAGACCATCGGGCCGGTCCCCAGACGGCTGGGCAAACTCATTATGTTTTTAAGCGCCCCATCGATACGGAAACGAATGTGGCTGTTGCGCTCCTCGTGCTCGATGTGGATGTCGGAGGCCTTGTGATGGACAGCCTGGGCGAGGATGGAGTTGACCAGCTTGATGACCGGGGAGCCGACCTCCTCTTCCCCGGCTACCCCCCCCGGCATGTCGCCCAAAATCTCCACATTCTCTTCGGTGCCGATCTTTTCCAGAAGCTCAAAGATCGCGGCCTCCTGGTTGAAAATCTCATCCAGGCAGGCCGAGACCTCGTTGGGCAGGGCGAAGCGGGGGAGCACAGAACGGCCGGTGAGCGCCTCGATGTCCGACTGGGCCACGAGGTCGAGGGGATTGGCCATGGCCAACTCCAGCGTCTCACCCTCCAAGCGCAGCGGCACCACGCCGTAGCGCCGGCAGACTTTCTCGGTGACAAGGCTGAGCGCCATCTTATCTACGAGCTCGACCGTGAGCGTGACGGTCTGCAAGCGCAGCGATTCCAGAACCGCCCCAGCCAGGCGCTCGCGCGTCAACTTGCCTTCGTCGATGAGAGCGTGGCAGAGTATCGGCTGGCCCGCCGCGCGGACGGCCTCCACGGCCGCGGCGCCCACCTCCGGCATGGCCGAAACGACGCGCGCCAGCCACTCGTCCCGAAATCTCGCAGCGATCTTCTCTGGCATCCGGCCCTCCATCCATGTAACTTTTTTATTTTATGTTATCCCTTGAATGAGAGGCAAGGAATAGTATCTTGCCCAGAAAAAATTAAATATTTTCAGCCAACATCCCCCGCCATATTTTGTAAAATCACCGCCCATGGCTGAGCCGGAACCTAAGCCGCACCTAAGCATCATCATCCCCGTCTATAACGAGGAAGAGAGCCTCCCCGACCTTGGAAAGGAAGTCTCCTCCGTCATGGAGAGCCTCAAGAAACCCTTCGAGGTCATCCTCGTCGACGACGGCTCCACCGACGATTCCTACGCCGGCATCCAGACCCTCGTCAAGCGCCATAAAGGTTTCCGCGGCCTGCGCCTAGGCCGCAACGTGGGCCAGACCGCCGCGATCTCTGCCGGCATCGCCCAGGCCCACGGCGATATCATAGGCATGCTAGACGCCGACCGCCAGAACGACCCCCACGATATTCCCATGCTCCTGACCAAGTTCGACGAAGGCTACGACGTGGTCAGCGGCTGGCGCAAAGACCGGCAAGACCCCGGCCTCACCCGCATCCTCCCGTCCCGCATCGCCAACGGCCTCATCTCCTGGATCACCGGCGTGCGCCTGCACGACTACGGCTGCACCCTCAAGCTCTACCGTAGCGTCTATCTTAAATCCGTCCGTCTCTACGGCGAGATGCACCGCTTTATCCCCGCCTTCGCCGGCTTCCTCGGCGCCCGCATCGTCGAGGTCCCCGTCAATCACCGGCCCCGCACCCAAGGCATCTCCAAATATGGACTCGGCCGGACCTTCAAGGTCCTCCTCGACCTCATCACCGTCAAGTTCATGGACGCCTACATGGCCAAACCCATCTACCTCTTCGGCGGCAGCGGCCTGGTCATGGGCGGTGCCGGAGTCCTCATGGCGCTCTATACCCTATATCACAAGTTCCATGACCACATCTTTGTCAAGGACCAGCCCCTCTTCCAAGTCTCTATCTTCTTCGCCCTGGCCGGCCTCCAGCTGCTCCTTTTAGGCCTGGTCGCCGAGATCCTCATCCGGGTCTATTTCGACATCAAGGACAAACCCCCGTACTTCATCCGGGAAACTGCCGGTTTCGATTGACTTTCCTATTAAAAAGTAGCTAAAATGACCGACTTGCAGTTCGATCTAAGCGGGTTGCGCGAACAGGCCGTCGTGGCCTTGGAGCGCCGTCTGGAAGCGGCCAAGACGCAGCTTTTATTGGCCGATTCCGCGATCATCACCAGCCCGCTTGATGTGCAGTTGAGCGTCGCTCGGCACGGGTCTGGGGCTACGTTCTCGGGCACCATCGAGGGCGAGTGGGAATTCGCCTGCGTCCGGTGTCTGGGCCCGGCTCGTCAACGTTTCCGCACCGAAGTCGAGGGGGACGTGCCCGCGGGCGCGCAGACTCTCGACGCGACGGAAGAGGTGCGTCAAGCGTTGCACTTAGCCCTGCCCGGCCACGCCTACTGCCGGAGCGACTGCAAGGGACTCTGCCCCAAATGCGGGGGCGACCGCAATGAAAAACCATGCGGTTGCGGAGCCTGAAGATTTCGCACCAGGAGAGATATGCCAAACCCAAAACGCAAGCACACGCGGTCCCGCCGGGACAGCCGCCGCGCCCAGAACTGGCGTCTGGACCACACGACCGCTTCCGCCTGCCCCAACTGCAAGAGCCTGCGACGCCCACACACCGTCTGCCCCATCTGCGGTTGGTATAACGGCCGGCTCGCCATCGCGCCCAAGAAGAAGGAGAAGGCCGCAGAAGGCGAGGGCGGGCAGCAGCAACAGCAACAATAGCGGATCGATGAGTATCGCGCTTGACGCCGCTGCCGCGACCCGACGCCTGGCGGGTAAGATCGCCATCGTCACCGGCTCCGCGCAGGGCATCGGCTACTGCGTGGCCGAGCTCTTCGGCCGCGCAGGCGCCTCCGTGGTCGTCGTGGACGTAGATGAGGCCAAGACCGCGGAGGCGGCCGGCAAACTCGCCGCCACCGACATTGCGGCCCTGGCCGTCAAGGCGGATGTCTCTAAGCTCGAGGACTGCGAGGCCGTGGTCAAAGCCGCGCTTGAGAAGTTCGGCAAGGTGGACATCCTGGTCAACAACGCCGGCATCACTCGGGACAACCTGGTCATGCGCCTGGCGGAGGCGGACTGGGACCTGGTCCTGGACATCAACCTCAAGGGGACCTTCAATTTCACCAAGGCGGTGATCAGAAGCATGCTCAAAGCCCGCGCGGGGCGCATCATCAACATCGCCTCCATCGTGGGCCAGCAGGGCAACGCCGGCCAGGCCAACTACTCGGCCTCCAAAGGCGGCGTCATCGCGCTCACCAAGACCTGCGCCCGCGAGTTCGCCTCGCGGGGCATCCTTGTCAATGCCATCGCGCCGGGATTTATCCGCACGCGCATGACAGACACCATCTCAGAAGAGGCCCGCAAGAAACTTCTTGAGGCGATCCTGCTCGGACGCATGGGCGAGCCGGAGGATATCGCGCGCGCGGCGCTCTTTTTGGCCGGCGAAGATTCGTCGTACATAACCGGGCAGGTGCTCGGGGTCAACGGCGGAATGTACATGTAGGCTAAAAGTACCAGGCTTCGCCTTATCTGGCCGGTCTCGGTGAAGCTTGGTACCAAGCATAGGAGGATAACGGAAATGGCGGATACCAGCGTCAGCGTCGCAGACCGCGTCAAGAAGATCATCGTCGAGCAGCTTGGAGTGGACGCCTCAGAGGTTAAGCCGGAAGCCCATTTCGTCAACGACCTGGGCGCCGACTCCCTCGACACCGTGGAGCTGGTGATGGCCCTCGAGGAAGAGTTCGACATGGAGATTCCCGACGATCAGGCCGAGAAGATCCAGACCGTCGGTCAGGCCGTCGACTACATCAACGGTCACGCCAAGCAGTAGGCCCGGACTCCTGCCCGGCCCAGACAGGCGAATTTCTTCGCCTGTCTGGGCCGTTTGAGCCCCGCATGAGCCATCTCCCGTCTCTGGAAGACGTCATCAGCTACCACTTCCGCGACCAAAAGCTGCTCAAGGAAGCGCTGTCGCACAAGTCCCATGCCTCGGAGAGCCAGTCCACCGTCCACAACGAGCGGCTGGAGTTCTTAGGAGACAGCATCCTCTCCGCGGTGGTCGCCCACGAGCTCTATGTCCGATATCCGGAAGATGCCGAAGGCGGACTGTCCAAGAAGAAGGCCCACTTGGTTTCGCGGCCGAGCCTGGCGCACTGGGCCGGAGAGCTCGGCCTCGGGTCCCACCTGCTCTTGGGAGTGGGAGAGGATTCCTCCGGCGGCCGCACCCGAGCGAGCCTCTTATCCAACGTCTTCGAAGCCCTCATCGGGGCCATCTACATCGACGGAGGCTATGCGGCGGCCGCGGCCTTCATCCGCGACTGCCTGAATCGCCGCCGGCCGGAGGCCGAGGCAGATTACAAAAGCCTGCTGCAGGAGATGCTGCAAAAAAAGTATAAAGCCCCGCCGAGCTATGAGACCACAAGCTCCGAAGGGCCGGAACACAACAAGACATTCAAAGTCCGGGTCCACTTCGGCAAGCGGACCCTCGGCCACGGCGAAGGCAAGAGCAAGAAGGAAGCTGAGCAGGCGGCTGCGTGCGACGCCCTGAAAAATCTGGACGCTCCAGAATCTTAAAAGTAAAAAGGAAACCACCATGGATTACGGCCTGAACGAGCAGCAGAAAGCCATCATCGAAGTCGCCTACGAGCTGGCCCGCGAGAAGATACGGCCGGTGAGAGAGGAGTACGACCGGACCGAGGAGTTTCCCTGGCCGGTGGTGGAGGACATCCGCAAGGCGGATCTCCTAGGGGTGTACCTGCCGGAAAAGTACGGAGGCATGGGCGGAGGCACTCTGGATCTGTGCCTGGCGGTGGAACAGCTCTCCCGGGGATGCGCCGGTATCGCCCTGTGCGTAGCCGGCTCGGGCCTGGGCACCATCCCTATCCTGCTCTTCGGAAACGAAGCTCAGCGCCAACGCTGGATCCCAAGCCTGGCTTCGGGCCAGAAGCTCGCCGCATTCGCCATCACCGAGGCCGAAGCCGGCTCCGACGCCACGGCCATGAAGACCACGGCCAAGCTCGACGGCGACCACTACGTCATCAATGGGAGCAAGTGCTTCATCTCGGGGGGGGAGGTCTCGGAGACCTATGTGGTCTTCGCCACCACCAACCCGGCCCGGGGCGCTCGCGGCATCGGTGCCTTCGTAATAGAGAAGGGCACGCCGGGGTTTACATTCGGCAAGAAGGAAAAAAAGATGGGGATCCGCGCAAACCCGACCTACGAGCTGGTGTTCCAGAACTGCCGGATACCGAAAGGCAACCTGCTCTACAAGGAAGGCTATGGCCTCTTCGTGGCCCAAATGACCTTCGACATGTCCCGCCCCGGCGTGGCCGCGCAGGGCCTAGGCATCGCTCAAGGGGCGTTGGACGAGACGCTGGCTTACGCCCGGGTGCGCAAGCAGTTCGGTCAACCCATCGTGAGCCACCAGGCTATCAGCCACATGGTCGCGGACTGTGCCACGGCCATCGAAGCTAGCCGGGCACTGCTCTATTCCACGACTAAGGCCATGGACGCGGCCTTCAAGCCGGCGATCGACGCCGCCATGGCCAACGGGACCGTGGTGTTCGACGAGGTGAGCCGACTTAAAGTCCGGCGCTACACCAAAGAATCGGCCATGTGCAAAGTGCTCTGCTCGGACACGGCCATGAAGGTGAGCACGGACTGCGTGCAGATCTGCGGCGGCATCGGCTACATGCGGGACTTCCCCGTCGAGAAGTTCATGCGCGATGCCAAGATCACGCAAATATACGAAGGCACCAATCAGGTCCAGCGCAACGAGATCGCGTCCATGGTCATCAAGGAGGCGGCCGCCAACAAGCTGCAGGGCTAGACCCTTCTGTCGCCGGGGGCCCCGGCCTGCTTTTGTGATATCACGCAAGCCATGACCACGACCAAGAGCCTGCACTGGGCTGGATACACAAGCCTGCATCAAGCCCCTGGCTCACCCAGCGCAACAATAACCCGCCTCAGAACCTCCAACCCACGCCCAAGCGAAAGCTCTGGCCCAGAACCCCCATGGGTTGGAACGCCGCATCGAAAGAGAATCGCTGCACGCGCAAGCCCACCCCCGCCGCCAATCCCGAGATAGGGCCCAGGTCCGGGACCGTGAGGCTGGAGAAGCCCAGACGCAGCGCGGCCACGACCCCCGAAGCGATACGGCGCTCAGCCTCGAAGCCGACCTTGCCGTAGATGTTTCCGGCATAGGGCACATCCACCTCCAGGGCGGGAAGGAGGCGCCACTGCTCCTGCAGGCGCACCTCGTAGGCGATGGAACCCGCGACCTCCGCGGGCAGGGGCTCGGAATCGGAGATAAAGCGGATATTTTTGCCGGCATGGCGGATGGCGCCAGCCAGAATCAGGTCGTGCCAATCGACCGGACGGAATATGGCGCCCCCGTCAACGGCCACGGTAGCGGCTTGACGGGTACCAAGGTTCTCGTTTATGACCTTCAGCGACAAGCC
Organism: uncultured Elusimicrobia bacterium; assembly: GCA_903830945.1. Classification (GTDB taxonomy): domain Bacteria; phylum Elusimicrobiota; class Elusimicrobia; order UBA1565; family UBA9628; genus UBA9628. Next base: position 62,450 of record CAIKVT010000081.1, on the reverse strand, counting down.
GGCGGAGATATCGCCGGTCCACGGCTCCCGCTCGTAATCCAAAGGGCGATCGACGTAGGGGACGTTCCAGTTGTCGCCGAAACAATCACGCGCCGTCTCCGCCGAGTTGTTGCCCGAGAACTGATGCCCGTAGGCGAAAGCGTAGACCTCCGAATGAGGAGCGAAGCTCCCGAGGGACTGGTTCGACACATTGACCAAATCAAGATTCTCCTGGGACAGCCTTGTCATGGCAAAAGCCACGGTGCCGCGCAACCAGGAGACGGGCGCGGCCACGGCGGCAAAATCCTCATGGAGCCCCGCCGGCATCTCCGAACGAGTATAGGAGACCTCGGGCCGAGACATGCGCGCCAAGCCGGCTGGGTTCCAGTAAACAGCATCCGGGCCCTCCGCGACCGCGCTGTAGGCTTCACCCATGCCCAGAGAGCGCGCGCCCGCGCCCAGGCGCAGGAACTGCGCGGCCGAGGTGCCCACGTTCTTCTGTAGAGCGCCGGCCTCAGTAGCCACGGCCAGCAGGACGACGAGCAGTGAGACTCTCATCGGATAAGCACCACCCGCCGGACCCTGGTCTGGCCGCCAGAGCCGATGGCCACGAGGTATGTGCCGGATGCCGCCTGGCGTCCGAATCGATTATTGCCGTCCCAGGCGAAGACGCTTCCGGCAGCCGTGGCATCTACCACAAGTTCGCCGGTCACAGTGAAGATCCTTACGCGCGCGTTGGACGGCATGTTGGAGAATTGTAAGGCGGAGGCATAATAGGGGCTCGTGCCGTCACCGCTGGCCTCCCAAGGCTGTGGGAAGACCTGCACGGCAGAGATATCCGCGCTTGCGGTCACGAAGAACGGCGCGAAAACCGAGAAGTGCGGGACGAAAGCAATGAGCGTATGGGCCGAGGTATCCACTTGGGAGGGGACCAAGGTCCATTGCCCCGCCGCTGGGTCGTAACGGAACAATCGCAGGGACTTCTGGTCCCGGCCGACCGGGACCTGCGCGGGGTCATAACCCATGCTCAGGCGCACGACGGAGGCGGGCTGCAGGCCGCTAGCCGAAAGCTCGATGCCCACGTTGGAACCAAACGGCGTCAAGCCCGCCACCTCGTTGGAGCGTGCGACGGTGAGGTCCAGGCTCATCTCAACCATGACGCTTATACTAGTGCCGACAGGGAAGGCCGCGGCCGGGACATCCACCTCGACCTGGGTCAGCTGAGGGAAGGCGGGGGGCAGCCAAAGGATCAAGTCCGCAGCGCCGGTCACGGTCCCTGAAGATATCGGCGGCACGGCCGTGGCCGCCGAACCGAAAGAAAAATAGTCCGGCAATCCCTCCCAACTCAACGCGGCCACGCGCGCGTAATAGGTCGTCGCGCAAGTGAGGCCGGTCACCGTAGCCGTGGAGACGCCGGGGGCGACCGTGCTGGAATAGACGACTCCGGAGCCATCAGCAACGGTGGAGAGCTCCAGGCGATAGCCTTCGCAGGTCGCGCTGAAAGGCGCCGACGGCAGCAGTTGCCAGACCGCGGTCGCGCTGGTGAGGTATACCGACTTAAAGGCGGCCGCAGCCGGCGGAGCCGGTAGCGTGGCGGCCAGAGCACCGACGGAAAGGTAGTCGCCGTCCGGATCCGCGCTCACACTCTTAGCCTTGACTCGCGCATGATAGGTCGTGTTGGGCTGAAGGCCGGAAAGCAAAACCCCCGAATTCATAGTTAAGGAACTCTGTATCCCCCACGCGAAAGAGGATGAGCTCGAGACCTGCGCCTGGTAGGTGGTGCCGGACGAGAGCGCCCCGGCCCCCCAGACGAAGCCCAAGGTCGTGCTGCTCCGCGCGGTCACAGGAGCGGCCAAAGCGAGCGGCGCGGCGACCAAGGTCGCGGTGGCCTGGGCTGCAGTGAAGGGTGTGGGCGTGTTGGCTTGATTGAGAGCGGCGACCGCGGCATAGTACGTCGCATTGGAGAGCAGGCCAAAAAACGAGACGGAGTTTGCCAGCGTATTGGAAGAGGCCGCCACAACGGAGCAAGCGGGATCGGCGCAGGCGCGCACCACATAGCGGGTAGGGGAAGCGTTGTTGCCGCTGAAAGAGAAGGTAAAGCCGCCCTGGCCCAGGCCGGAGAAGGAGAATGGGGGGCCCGGAGACTGTACGAGGGTGTAGGTCGAGCCCAAGACGCAGGGCGCCGTGGCGCCGCCCGTACGATTAAGGGCGAAGACACGCGCACTATAGAGCGTATTGGGAGTCAGTGAGGGGGATGAAAAGGTCGCGGAGATGTTACGCGTGACCGACGAGGCCACGATGGACAGAAAGCCCGAGTCCAAGGCGAGATCGGCTTGATAAAGAGTGTCCGGTGCGTTTCCATTGGCCGACCAAGCCACGGTCATGGAAGTCATGTACAAGGCGGAAAACGGCGCGGCCGCGGCGGTCGGCACAGCCGCCAAAGTCGCAACAGGCCCGGCGGACATATAAGCCCCGCCCACGGCCTGGACCCGGAAGTAATAACTGGTGTCAGAGAGGAGGCTGGAGAAAACCGCGCCGTAGAGTTCACTGCCGGATTGAGACCCGGCCAGAGGGGAAAAAGTGGGCACGCTCGAGAACTCAGCCCGGTAGGGCACGGGATAGGGGTTGCCGTTGCGAGTCCAGTTGAATCCGATGGTCTGCGCCGTGATGCTGGTGAACTCCGGAGAGCCTGGGCCGGGAGGGACAAGGTCCGTGAGAGTCGTCGTGATCCGAGGCAGATAGTAGAAGTTCACACCGTTGGACAAATTGAGCGTGCCCAGACGGAGGTGGTAGTCGGTTAACTTGCTGAGCCCCGAGACCTGGAGCCGGCCGAGGGCATAGTTATAGGTGGTGCTGGAGAAGATCGGAGGCGAAAAGTCGGCGTTCGTGGATGCCTGCAGGACATATCCGGCGCAGGCGTTGGCCGCGCACGGGGTCCAGGACACGGTGATGCTCGAGATGTACGCGATGGTGGTATCGGTGGAGCTCAAGGCCAGAGCCAAGGTCGCGGTGCTTGGGGAAGTTCCGCCAGGACCTTCACCAGCGGCATTATAGGCCTTGACCATGACGCTGGAGATGGTGTTGGGAGCGAAATTCAAGGCGACCGAGGAGCCCACGACAGTGGCGGCAAGCTGGGCGGTATTGCTGGCATAATAAACACGATAGGATGAAGCCCCCACAACGCTGCTCCAGGTCCACGTGATGGAGCTGGTTCCGAGCGTGACGGCCGTGAAATTGCTCGGCGCTGACGACGGCGAGCAGAGCGCGAAGATCGCGTTGATCAGCGCATCCCCCTTGAACGACCCCAAGCCCGTAGCATTATCGTAGCCGGTCCCGGCATTATAATATCCATTGTTGCCGCTCCTGATGTCATTGAAATAGCTGGCATAAGAAGCGCCGCTGGCCAGTTGATAGAGAGTAGGATTGGCAAATCCCAAGGGCGCGAATCCGCTGGCCGCGAGCTTTTGGTTGAGCAGTGCAGTCAAAGCCGCCCACAGAGGAGCAGCGACGCTGGTGCCGCCGAAGTTATACCAGCCACCTTGAGAATAAATACTGTAGGGCGAGGAGACGGAGTCTGCATTCAGCGCGACATCGGGCACATTCCGATGAGCAGAAGACGCCCCGATCCCGGCTTGATAATTCGGGAGACTCCAATAAGCGCTGACTCCGCCTCCCGTGGCGCCATTGGAAGTCGCCAGATGATTCCACGTCGTTTCCGCCACCGACAAGGGCGAAATCGTCCCCGACAGGCTGGTGCCGCCTACTCCTGTGACGTACGGCTGGGATGCGGGATCATCGACCTGATACCCATTATTGGTGATGCAATTGCCGCTCACATCCTGCTGATCATAGGCACCGCAGTCTCCCGCCGCGGCATAAATCGTTTGACCCTGGGTCGCCAGCCTCGAGAAGACTTGGGATTGCAACGTGATATTCGACGAGCCGGTATCTTGTTCATCCAACCCCCAGGATGTGCTGACGGCCTGGGCAAGGCCGTCTGTCGCGATCCGATTATAAGTGTCATAGACACCCTGATCGGTATTCGGGCCTTCATAGACAAGGATTTGTGACACGCCTGGCGCCAAAGCCGCCACCATCTCAATATCCAGACTCACTTCATCGCAACCTGAACCGCACACATTCGAGACGCCATCGACCAGGACCGGGGTGACCGTAACAGGCGAAATACCAAAATGAGATTCATAAGCGGCAATATCCGCAGGGGCATAGCCGTCCAGCTCGAAAAGAGCGACGGTCTGGCCGGAACCGGTCAGCGTCCCGCCCAAGCCATAGATTGCCTTGATGTCAGATGGAGCCAATCCGCCGAGGGGGCCGGTTCCAGTCAGCGTCGAGGGTTTCGCGGCGCCGGACGATGAGCGCCCCGCTGCCCCAAGGGAATCGGGAACCGGGTGGAAGCGGCGCAGGTGAGGCTTCCTAGCGCCTCCGACATTGGAAAGTCCCAACACGGCGTGAAGATGGGGGACTAAAGAGGCGGGGACCATCGGCTCCGTCTCGTGCGCCCGGAACAACTGCCCGTCGGCGCCTCGGTAACGGTGAAGCTGGACGCTGAAGGCCTTTTCAACAAGCCGGGAGGGGCCTGAAACCTTGACGACCGAGCTTTCTGGTCGATCCTCGGCCGCATTGACCGTGAGCCCCGCCGCCTGAGCGAAATCCTTGAGCTTCTGCTTCTTCTCCGCCAGATCGAACTTCTGCGAGAATTCAGCGGGACTGAGAAAGTGCTTGCGCGCCGCGGTCGTCGGTCCATAAAGCTGAATCAGCGTTTTATCCAACAAGGCTTGATCAAAACGCACCACCAAACTCAATTCAACATTCTCATCGGCGGGGAGTCTGTCGCGTTTGCTCGCGGTCCGGATCCATTGCGGAACATGCCCCGCCAAGGCCACGGAACGCTCGACGGCCCATGCTCCGTCCGCGCTAAAAATCAGGGCGGCCAGCACGACCCTGATCCGGGCCCGACGCAAACACATCGATCTCGGAGAACGTCGACCCAATTTTAGGGATGACATTGGAATAGGTTCAGGGACAGTCGAACTCTACTGAAAAGTGTAGTTCGAGAGGCGGGGGCCGTCAATGACCGCGATATTAAGAAATTACTATCTTCTAATAAGCGCTGCAGCGCGGGGCGGTCAGTCGTTTTTCTCGGGCGAGATGAGACCCAGGTCGATGCCCTTGACCACGGCCTCGGTACGGTTGCTCACACCGAACTTCTGAAAGACACTATTAAGGTGGTTTTTGATCGTCTTGACGCTGCACTCGAGCACCGCCGCGATTTCCTTATTGGAATTTCCGCGGCCCAGGAGCGCCAGGACTCGGATCTCAGCCTTGGTCAAGGCCACCAGGGATGCCTCGGCCGAAGTGCCGCCCATTTGGCGCAGTCCCTCGATGAGCTTGGTCATCACAGGCTGGGGAATCATCACGCCTTCGTTAGCGAAGGCCTTAAGCGCGTTGACCAACTCCACGGCCGGCAGCATCTTGGAGAGGTAGCCGTTAGCTCCGGCTTGGATGGCCTCCATCACGTGGGACTCGTCTTCATAGGAAGAAAGGATGAGCACGTTCGTCGCTGGGCAGTCGCGGTGGATCTGGCGCGTAGCCTCGATGCCGTCCATATGGGGCAGCTTGATATCGAGCAGGATCACGTTGGGCTTGAGCTTCTTGACCAGGCGCAGGGCCTCGACTCCATCGCCGGCCTCGCCAACCACCTGCAACGTCTTCTCGCCATCAAGCAAGTCCTTGATGCCCTCGCGGAAAAGGGTCTGGTCGTCCGCGATCAAGACGGTGATCTTCTTCTTGGCTGCCATGGCACGGGTTCTCCTTTCCACTCTGTGCAATATAGTATCAATTATTCGGAACAGCAAACAAGAAACGGTTTTTGATATAATGTCGACCGCGTGCGATTCGAAAGCGCACACTTAGGCGCGGTAGCTCAGGGGTTAGAGCGGTCGTTTCATAAGCGATAGGTCGGAGGTTCGAGACCTCCCCGCGCCACGATTTTGATTCCCAGGAACTTCACAGCCCTGTTCATCGCCGGGCTCTTGGCCGCTCCCTGCAGTGCCAAGAGCCCGACCGATGATGCGGGCACCCGCGGCATCGTTCTCTTGGCCCAGGGGCATTACAAAGAGGCTGTCACAGCCTTCGACGCGGCCATCAAACGCGACCCTCATGACGCCGGGGCGCTGGCCAACCGCTGCACCGCCCGCTACAAATCAGGCGATACCGAGGGGGCCATCTTGGATTATGAGACCGCGGTGAAGCTCAAGCCCGGCATCAAGGCGGCGCTGGCGCCTTCCATGAGCGACGCCTACTACCGGCGGGCGCGACGTTTGGCCGATGCGGCCGCGGACACAGCCGCGACCGACGCACTCTACACCTCCGTGCGCCTCGACCGCAAGAATTCCCTGGCCTACAATGAGCTGGGCTTGCTTGCGGCACGCAACCGACAAGACGAGACCGCCTTGGGATATTTCGACCGCGCGCTGAAACTCTCCCCTGATCTGGCCTCAGCCTATGCCAACCGGGCCGCAGCCCTGCTGGCCCTGCGCCGCGGGGCCGAGGCTTTCGCGGACATGGATAGAGCCATCCTGATCGAGCCAAAGAACGCGTCCTATTTCTCCTCCCGCGCGCGCATCAGCGCCGCTATCGGCCGGCGCGGGCAGGCAGGCAAGGACGCGCGCCGGGCCGTGGAACTCGCCCCCACCCAGGCCGATGGACTCAAGGATTTACTGCCAGCCGAAAAATAAAGACATGCGCGCTTTGACGCAATTAAATATGTCATCTACGCTGCAAGTGATGATTGCCCTTCAGACCTACACAATCACTGAAAGCGGGAGATCGCGACGCCCGCCGGCCGGATGCACCGGCCATGGCAACGGAATTCTTCGGTGCCTGCCCGTAAAAATTTGACACTCTCTTCCGTATTTTATTAGATATTACGCCTTTTATATAAAAATAGAAATTTTCCAGGAGGATTCATGTCCGAGGTTCTGCTCGTGGTCAGCAAGGTCAAGAAGATGGTCAAAGAAGCCGGGTTCAGGACCGGTGGCGACTACGTGGAAGCCCTTTCCACCAGGATCAACACTATGATCGGCGCCTCCATCGAACGCGTGAAGGCCGACGGCAAGAAGAAGACCCTCGGCGCCGAAGACCTGCAGTAGAACGTCCGGGGCTCGTCAAAAAATCCGGGGCGATGCGAACCTGGTATATCCAATAAGAATGGACAGCCCCGACTTCTAGCGGTCCAGACAGGCTGCGCCTGCCTGGACCGCAGGCATACCATCGACGACTTCAAGGTCCTCATGCAGACCCAAAAAGCGTACTCGTGCTGACCCCCTACGTCGTCATCTTTCTTTTCGTCGGCGCCGGCGTGGTCTTCGGTGCCGGCGCCCTCATCGCGGCCAAGCTCCTACGGCCCAGCCTGCCCTACGCCCGCAAGCTCACCACCTATGAATGCGGCATCAAGCCTACGGGCTCCAGCGAGGTCCAACTCAACATCCGCTTCTACGTCTTCGCTCTGCTCTTCGTGGTCTTCGACGTCGAGGTCCTTTACATCTATCCCTGGGCGGTGACGGTCAAGGAAGTCGGGATACTGGCGCTGGCGGAGATGGCGGTCTTCCTCGCCATCCTCTTTCTGGGCCTGCTCTTCGCCTGGCGCAAGGGGGCCCTGGTTTGGGAATAATACTCGACAAGTTCCCGCTAATAGCCAAGGCCATCCCGGGCGGCCAGGTGGTGCTCACCAGCACCGACTACATCATCGACCTGGGCCGCAAATACTCGCTCTGGCCGCTGACTTTCGGCCTGGCCTGCTGTGCCATCGAGATGATGGTAGCCTATGCCGGCCGCTTCGATTTCGACCGCTTCGGGGTCATCCCTCGTCCTAGCCCCCGCCAGGCAGACCTGCTCTTGATTGCGGGAACGGTCACAAAGAAGATGGCCGCGCCTATCGTTGATATCTACCATCAGATGCCGGAACCGCGCTTCGTTATGGCCATGGGCAGCTGCGCCAACTGCGGCGGCCCATTCTACGATTCCTACTCGGTGGTCAAGGGCATAGACCGCATCATCCCCGTGGATGTCTATATCCCCGGCTGCCCACCGCGGCCTGAAGCCCTCATATACGGGGTCATGGAGCTGCAGAAGAAAATCATGCGCATGAAGTTGGAGCGAGGCGGCGGCGCTACCGTCCAGGCCGAAAAGGGCAGCCGCGACCCGGCGGGAGAAGACGCTTGAACCCCCTGGCCGGCGCCGACGCAGTCGCCCGCCTCCTGGCGGCCGTACCAAAAGCCGAGATTGCTTCTTCTCCTGTAAAGGACTACCCCACCATCCGGCTAGCGGCCCCGGCGGACCTCCTGCTGGCCGCGCGCCTGCTCAAGGGCGACCTGGGATTTATGTACCTCGAAATGGTCACGGCCGTAGACTGGCTGGGCCCGGTGAACCTGGGCGGCTTCGTCTGCGGCGGCAACTCGAACCCTCTCTCGCGCAAGCCGGCCGCTCCGCCCGTCTCTCCGGTCCCAGGCCCCGGTGTCAGCTACCGCCCCATGCTGGACCTGCTCTGGTCATTCGGCAACCTCGGGGAGAATCGGAAGATATTCCTACGCCTGGAGCTACCCCGCGACCGCGCCGAGGTACCCAGCCTCACGAGCCTTTTTGCGGCTGCTGATTGGCAGGAGCGCGAAGCCTTCGATCTTTTCGGCATTCGCTTCACCGGCCATCCCAACCTGATCAAAATCCTAACCCCGGATTTCCTCCAGGGCCATCCCCTGCGCAAGGACTACGTCCACGCAAAGGACAGGTACGATGAAGAGTGAAGCGCTAATCGTCACCGGCCCAGGCCTGGAGATGGACACCATGTTCGTCAACCTGGGGCCCCAGCACCCCTCCACTCACGGAGTCCTGCGCCTGGGCCTGACTTTGGCCGGTGAGGTCATCACCAAGGCCTTCCCGGACATCGGCTATCTCCACCGCGGGACCGAGAAGCTCATGGAGGCCCGCAACTATCACCAGTGCGTGATCCTGACCGACCGCTGGGACTACTGCTCGGCCATGCCAAACAACCTGGCCTTCTGCCTGAGCGCTGAGAAACTCATGGCCGTCGCAATCCCGCCCCGGGCCCAGGCCCTGCGCGTAATCATGTGCGAACTCAACCGCATCGCCAGCCACCTGATCTTCCTAGGCACCTACGGCATCGACATCGGGGCGTTCACGCCGTTCCTCTACGCCTTCCGCGAGAGGGAAATGATCCTCGACCTCTACGAAAAGTGCTGCGGCGCGCGGCTGACATACAACTACATCCGCCTGGGTGGGGTAGCCGCGGACATCGACTCAGACTGGGTCGCCAAGTGCCGCGAGTTCCTGGAGTACTTCAAGCCCCGGCTCGACGAGTACGACACGCTGCTCTCATTTAACCCCATCTTCCTCGCGCGGACCCAGGAGGTCGGCCTCATCCCTAAGGAAGCGGCCGTAGGATGGGGGCTCTCCGGCCCGAACCTAAGGGGCTCGGGAGTGAGCTACGATGTGCGCAAGTCCGAACCATATTGCGGCTATGAAGCCTACGATTTCGACGTGCCGGTAGGCACACACGGCTCCTGCTGGGACCGCTACTTCTGCCGCGTCCAGGAGATGCGCCAGTCCGTGCGCATCCTGGAGGCCGCCCTGACCAAGCTCCCCTCGGGAGAGCTTATGGCCAAGGGTCTGGCCAAAGTCCCAAGACCCCCGGCAGGAGAGGCCTACGCCCACGTCGAGGCCTCCCGCGGAGACCTGGGAATATATCTCGTCTCTGACGGGGGCGTGGCCCCGTACCGCATCCACGTGCGCGCGCCTTGCTTCATCAATCTGGCCATCCTGCAGGAGATCCTGATCGGCAAGAAAGTGGCCGACGTCATCGCGGTGCTGGGCTCATTCGACATCGTGCTGGGAGAGGTGGACCGATGACGGCCCCTGAAAAACAGGTTTTCCCAGGACCGGTCCTCAACCATCACTCCGGCAAGCTTCTAATCGGGACCAGGTACTGGCCCACGGAGATCTGGCGCCGCCCATGGTCTTTGCCGCGCTACCGGGCCGGGGCGCTGTGGCTTGTCGGCATCATCCTGGGCATCGCGGCCATCGGCTTCGGCATAGGAGAACTGGCGGTCTGGGGGGAGAAAATCCTGGTCTGGCTCGGGCGCTGCGGCCTGCCTGCGCCCGCGGTCGCTTGGGTCTGGGTCCTCATCAAGCTCTGCTGCGTCATCGGCGTCATCGTGGCCAACGGGCTTTGGGCCGTCTGGTGGGAGCGCAAGATCTCGGCGCACATCCAGTCCCGCATGGGCCCCATGTACGCCGGCGGCTTCCACGGCTGGGCGCAGACCATCTTCGACACGATCAAGCTCCTGCTCAAGGAGGACGTCACCCCCGCGGCCGCGGACCAGGCCATGCACCTCCTGGCGCCCATCGTAGCCATCGCGCCCTGCATCATAGCCTTCGCCCCGGTCCTCTTCGGCAACGAACTGGCCGCGGCCAAGCTCGACATGGGCGTGCTCTACATCTTCGCCTTCGCCAGCATCTCGGTCATCGGCGTGGTCATGGCGGGCTGGGCCTCTGGCAACAAGTACTCGCTGCTGGGAGGCCTGCGCGCCGCCGCACAGATCGTCAGCTACGAGTTGCCCCGCGGCTTCTCCATCGTGCCGGTGCTCATGTTCGCGGGATCTTTAGACCTCGCCGTCATCGACCGGGCGCAGGCCGGCTATTGGATGGGCTGCATCCCGCGCTGGTTCGTCTTCTATCCGGTGGTGGGCCAGATCGCCTTCCTCTTCTTCCTCATCGCCTCGGTGGCCGAGACCAATCGCACCCCATTCGACATCCCGGAGGCCGAGTCCGAGCTGGTGGCGGGATTCCACACGGAATTCTCCGGGATGAAATGGTCGATGTTCTTCCTCATGGAATACGGCTACGTCCTGCTCTCCTCGTTCCTTCTGGCCGTCTTCTTCCTAGGCGGCGGGGCCTCCCCGCTGCCCTGGTTGGTCGGCATCCCCAGCTGGATTTGGATGCTCAGCAAGGCGATGCTCATGATGTTCGTATTCCTGTGGTTCCGCTGGACCTTCCCGCGCCTGCGCGTGGACCAGCTCATGGACTTCAATTGGAAGTTCCTCCTGCCCTGGTCCTTCGCCAACATAGGCCTGGCCGGAGTCTTGGTGTATCTGCATCTGCGTGGCTGGGGGCTGCGGTGATCGGCTACTTCAAGACGGTGTTCCTCACAGCCTGGGCCTTCGTCGAGGGGCTCTGGATCACCCTGCGCTACCTCTTTAAGCCATCGGTCACGGTGCAATACCCGACCGAAAAACTCGTCCCCTACGACGCCTTCCGCGGGATGCTGATCTTCGACGCCTCAACCTGCATCGCCTGCAGCCTCTGCGCCAAGGCCTGTCCCTCCGCGTGCATCGCCCTGGAAAGCCAGGTGCACCCGGAGACCAAGAAGCGCGTGCCCAAGGCCGAATGGTACACCTTGGACCTAGGCAAGTGTAATTTCTGCGGGCTCTGCCAGGAAGCCTGCCCCACCAAGCCCAAGTCCGTCTGGCACTCCCTCGACTACGAGTACGCTTTCTCCAACCGCGATGAGATGGTGCGCTGCTGGAAACAGGGATTCCCGCTGGCCGGCCGCGTCTGGGACCCGAAGAAAAAGGCCTTCCATGACCTGGAGAGCTATATCCCTGTCAGAGAGGTGCAAGGACACCGATGATCGAGGCGATTGCCTTCTACTGTATGGCCGCGGTCGCCCTGACCGGCGCCGTGATGGTCGTGACCCTGCGCAACACGGTGCACTCGGCACTGGCCCTGGGCCTGAGCCTCGCGGGAGTAGCAGGCCTCTTCGCCTGCCTGGGCGCGGACTTCCTCTTCGCCGGACAGCTGCTCATCTACGTCGGCGGCATCGCCATCCTCATCATTTTTGCGGTCATGCTCCTGGGACGCGCCTCGAACCTGCATCTGCGCCAGATCAACCAACAGTGGGCCGCGGCGCTGCTGGTCTGCGCCATCACGGGCGCAGGCCTCTGGCGCCTCGTCGGCATCTTCCGCCACACATCCTCATCAGCACCCGCGACAGCCACCACGCGCTCCATCGGCCTATTGATGCTGGGCGATTACGCCCTGCCCTTCGAGCTGATCTCTTTGGTGCTGCTCGCGGCACTTCTTGGCGCCGTCTTCTTCTCGCGCAAGGACATCTCATGAACCTGAGCCTCGGCCACTACCTCGTCCTGGGCGCGGCGCTGTTCCTGATAGGCCTCTTCGGCGCGCTGACCCGCCGCAACGTCATCGGCATCCTCATGTCCATCGAATTGATGTTTAACGCCGCCAACATAAACCTGGCGGCCTTCAACCACTACCTGCATCCAGGCGGGGTTACAGGGATGACGGCCGCTCTCTTCGTCATCACCGTGGCCGCGGCCGAAGTGGTGGTCGGCCTGGCCCTGGTCCTGACTATCTACCGCAATTCCGCGACCGCCTACGTCGAGGACTTCCACCTACTCAAGGGATGAGAATGCTCGAACACGTCTACCTCATACCACTGATCCCCCTGGTCGCCTCGTTCATCATTCTCTTGGCGGCCCCCGAAGACCCGCACTCGCCCATGCCTTTGGTCGGCATCGCCGCTATCGGCTGGTGCCTGATCCAGTCCGTAGCCATCTTCTACGGCGCTGTCATCGGCTCCATCCATATTCCCTATCAGATGGATTGGAGCTGGTTCTCTTTCGGCGCGACCATCGGGGGCAAGCCGTTCCTCTACGACATGCCCATCGGCGTGCTCATCGACGGCGCGGCCGTGGTCATGCTCGTGGTGGTGTGCCTGGTAAGCTTCCTGGTGCAAGTCTACTCACTGGGCTATATGCACGGCGATCCCCATTTCAAACGCTACTACGCCTACCTCTCTTTCTTCACGGCGGCCATGCTCGGACTCGTAGTCTCCAGCAACCTCCTGGTCACCTTCTGCTGCTGGGAACTCGTAGGCTTCTCTTCCTATATCCTCATCGGCTTCTGGTTCGAACGCGCGGAACCGGCCTACGCGGCCAAAAAGGCTTTCATCACCACGAAGCTGGGCGACCTCGGGCTCTACGTGGCGCTCCTGCTCATATTCTCCTTGGTGGGCAGCTTCCAGATTCCGCAGATCGCGCAGTTCGTCGCACAAGGCTACATGCCGGCCGGAGCCGCCACGGCCATCGGCCTGGGCCTGCTCTGCGGCGCGGCGGGTAAGTCCGCTCAGTTCCCGCTCTTCATCTGGCTGCCCGACGCCATGGAAGGCCCTACCCCGGTCTCGGCCCTCATCCATGCCGCCACCATGGTCGCAGCCGGCATCTATCTGGTCGCGAAATGTTACTTCATCTATGCGGCTAGTCCCATTGCGATGTTCGCCGTGGCTTGGGCCGGGGCCCTGACGGCGTTGCTGGCCGCGACCATGGCCGTGGTCTGCTACGACATCAAGAGGGTCCTGGCCTTCTCCACGGTCTCGCAACTGGGCTTTATGATGTGTGCCCTGGGCTGCTGGGGCTACACCGCCGGCCTCTTCCATCTGACCACGCACGCCGCCTTCAAAGCGCTCCTCTTCCTTTGCGCCGGCTCAGTCATCCACGCCGTACACACCAACGACATGCGCCAGATGGGGAACCTCTCCAAAAAGATGCCGTTTACGGCCTTGGCAACCTTCGTAGGGACCTGCGCCATCACCGGCATACCCTTCCTCTCCGGATGGTACTCCAAGGACATGATCCTGGAGCAGGTCTACGAGTACGACCCGCACCTCTTCTTCATACTCGCCCTGAGCGCCGTCTTGACCGCCTTCTACATGTTCCGGCTGGTTTTTTTAACCTTCACCGGCACAGAGCGCGACCTTGAACGCTACCGCCACGCCCACGAGTCGCCGTGGACCATGACAGTGCCCCTGGGCATACTGGCCGCGCTCTCCATCTTCAGCGGCGCGTACCTTTCGCACAACCATCTCTTCGAACGTCTCGTGCACTTCGATCCACCCGCCGGCCTGATGCCCCGCATGAACGTGGCGCCGCCTGGACTGGGTGGAATCGTCTTCGCCGCCGTGGCCTGCGCCATCCTATTTTCCTACAGGCTCTACGGCAGGCATGATTTCCGCCTCGCGGAAGACCTTAAGCGGCGCTTGGCGCCCGTCTTCAACCTCCTGGAGCGCCGCTACTACCTCGACGACAGCTTCCTGGCCCTGGTGGACCTGGGAGACCGCACGGCCAAGATGGCCTTCTGGATCGATTCTGAGGTCATCGACCGCATCTTCGTAGACGGCTGGGACCTGCTCGCGCAACTGGCCGCGCAGTTGGGACAGCTCTTCGACGCGCTCTTCATCGACCGGATGGTGGACGAGACCGGAGGACTGAGCGTGTCAGTGGGCGGTGCCCTACGCTGGCTCATCCGGCGGGGCATGATCCAGGAGTACCTGCTCTGGACGGCCGCCGTCTTGAGCACGCTCGCTTTCCTGATCGCATGGCGTTAACACATGAACGACAACATGTCCCCTGAACGTCGTTCAGTGCCAGTGCACTTGCATGCACTAGGGAGAATGGAATGAACATCCTGAGCATCATCACCTTCCTACCACTGGTCGGGGCCCTCGTGATTCTAGCCCTGCCCAAGGAGAAGGAACGCTCCGTGCAGATAGTCGCGCTGCTGTGCTCCGGCCTCTCCTTGATCTTGAGCGGGGCGCTGTTCTTCTTCTTCAACCGGCAGACCGCGGACATGCAGTTCGTCGAGCGCATGCCCTGGATCCCTTCGATCAACGTGCAGTACTTCCTGGGGGTCGACGGTCTGTCCTATCCCCTGATCCTGCTGACCACACTGATGACATTCGTCTCACTGATCGCCTCACTGAACATCAAGAACCGCATCAAGGAATATTTTTTCTGGTTCCTGATCCTCGAAGTTGGCATGCTCGGCGTGTTCGCCTCCCTGGACCTAGTGCTCTTCTACGTCTTCTGGGAGATCACCTTGGTGCCGATGTACTTCCTCATTGGGATTTGGGGGGGGCCGAAGAAGGAGTATGCGGCCATCAAGTTCTTCCTCTACACTTTGACCGGCTCGGTCTTCATGCTGCTGGGCATCCTGGCCGTGTACTTCAAGTCCAGCCCGCACACATTCGACCTGCTGATCCTGCTGCAGTCCCATCCCACCTGGGAGCGCAGCTTCCAGATCCTGATCTTCCTGGCCTTCTACCTGGGATTTGCGGTCAAGGTACCGGCCTTCCCGTTCCATACCTGGCTGCCCCTGGCCCACGTAGAGGCCCCGACGGCGGTGAGCGTGGTCCTGGCCGCGGTGCTGCTTAAGATGGGCGTCTACGGCATCATGCGCGTCTCCTATGGCATGCTGCCCCTTGGTTTCCAGTGGTTCCTGCCCTACCTGGTAATCATCGC
Source organism: uncultured Elusimicrobia bacterium (assembly GCA_903830945.1). GTDB lineage: Bacteria > Elusimicrobiota > Elusimicrobia > UBA1565 > UBA9628 > UBA9628. The sequence continues at coordinate 47,061 of CAIKVT010000081.1, read as the reverse complement.
GGTCATCAACATCATCTATGGAGCGCTCTGCGCCATGGCCCAGACCGACATGAAGAAGATGGTGGCCTACTCATCCATCAACCACATGGGCTACTGCCTGCTGGGCATCGCCGGCCTGACCGTCACGGGTTTTTCCGGCGCGGTCCTGGAGATGGTCAACCACGGACTCATCACCGGAGCGTTGTTCCTCCTGGTCGGCGTGATTTACGACCGGACGCACACCCGCGACATTGGAGCCTTCGGCGGCCTGGCCGCGAAGGTCCCGGTCTACGCCGGGCTGATGTCCTTAGCCTGCTTCGCCTCCCTGGGGTTGCCGGGCCTGGCCGGCTTCTGGGGGGAACTTCTGTGCTTCATAGGTGCCTTCCCGCGCTGGAAGCTCTACACCGGCGTCTCTGTCATCGGCCTGCTGGTGACCACAGCCTTCTTCCTGCGCATGCTTGAGAAGGTCTTCCTGGGGCCGCTCAACGAGAAGTGGAAGGATTTGGCCGATGTAGACGCCAGGGAGCTGTGCGCCTTGCTGCCCCTAGTGGCGCTCACCATATATCTAGGCATCTACCCCAAGCCCGCCCTGGACCTCATCAACGCCACGGTCGGTCACATGGCGGGGCTCTTCAAGTGATCCCATGCAGAACCTAGGCCTGCTGGCGCCGGAGATCGCGCTCTCCCTGCTCGGCCTGGGACTGATGCTGGCCGATATCCTGGCCCCGGCAAAATCCTCCAAACTCCTCTACCACTTCGCCTGGGTCGCAGCCGCTGTGGCCCTGGCCCTCATCGCCCGCGGGCTCTCCGTCTCCGGAGGCTTGCCGCTACCCGTCAGCGGAGGCCTCTGGGTGGTCGATCCCATGAGCCAATTCTTCAAACTCGCCGTGCTTTTGTCTGTCATCATGACAGTCATGCTCTGTCTCGAGTACGGGCAACTGCCCCCGGCCCAGGCTGGGACGTTCTGCGCGCTGCTGATCTTCTCCACCGTCGGCATGATGCTGCTGGTCTCGGCCACCGATATGCTTCTGGTCTTCGTGGCCCTGGAGCTCATCTCGATCTCCTCGTTCGTGCTGACCGGCTTCGAACGCCGCAATCGCAAGTCCAACGAAGGCGCGATCAAGTACTTCCTCTTCGGCGCCTTCTCATCGGCGATCATGGTCTACGGAATATCGCTCTACTACGGCGCCACGGGGACCACGCGACTCGTAGACCCCCAAAGCGCCGGCCTGTGGCTGCCTGCCTTGCAGACCAAGAGTCCGGTGTTCACCTTGGCCATGCTGTTCATCCTGCTCGGCTTCGGCTTCAAAGCCGCCATGGCGCCCATGCACTTCTGGGTCCCGGACGCCTACGAAGGAGCGCCGTTGCCCGTAGCGGCATTCCTGTCCGTAGCCCCGAAGATTGCGACCATCGGCGTGCTGGCGCGCGTCTACATGGTCCTGGTCCCGGCCGCTAGCCTGGGCTTTACCACGCTGCTAGCACTTCTAGCCATGCTCACCATGACCGTAGGCAACACCGTTGCACTCTTCCAGGACAACGTCAAGCGCCTGCTGGCCTACTCCTCCATAGCCCAGGCCGGCTACATCCTCATCGGCATCGTGGCGGGAACCGCCCTCGGAATCCAAGGCGTTTTGCTCTACAGCTTGGTCTACGTGGCCATGAACCTCGGCGCCTTCGCGGTGGTGCAAGCCGTAGGCGACAATGGATCACGAGACGGCTTGGGATCTTATGAACTGGCGGCCTTCGATGGCCTTGCCCAGCGCTCCTTGTCCTTAGCCCTGTTCATGACCGCGTTCCTGCTCTCGCTGGCCGGCCTGCCGCCGCTGGCCGGCTTCATTGGGAAGTTCTACCTGTTCGCGGCCGCGCTCTCGGCCGGCCGTAGCGCCTCCGGCGGGATCAGTCCAGCGGTGTTCTACGGCCTAGCCGTAGTCGGCGTGCTCAACAGCGTGGTCTCCGTTTACTACTACATGAAAATCGCCTATCACATGTTCTTCCTGCCGGCCAATTCCGGGAAAGGAGAACGCCTGCCCTCCAAAGATGGCGGGCCCTTACCCGCCGCACTGCACGCAGGGCCCTACCTCTACGGATGCCTGGCCGTAGCCTTAGCCGGGGTCCTATACTTTGGAATCTATCCTGATCCCCTGATAGCCAACGTGCAGCTCTCGGTCCCGCACTTACCCTGACCAATGCGCTCGCGCATGACAGTCAGCACATTTTCTAAGAACTGTCAGTGCCAGGACGTGACGCGCCCTAGCGGTTCCAGTTGAGGAGGGGCGCCTTGTCGGGACGCAGAACACACGACTGCCTGCTCCGCAGGAAAAACCCGGCCAAAACCAGCCCAAAAACGGCTCCCCAGCGCCAGAGCCCGCCGGAAGCGATAAATTGCCGTCCCTGCAGCATCCAGACCTCACGCACTCCATTCAGCCAGGCCGCCTCCGGCGGCAACAAAAGCGAGCACGAAGCCAAGAGCATCATGGCCCCGGCCCCGGCTATCAACCCCCCTGCGGTCCAACGGTCCGAAGTCCACACACCGAGGGAGAAGCCCGCCGCAGCAGCCGCCAGGCCGAGCCCGACGAGTATGCAGACCTCGAGGCCCGGCGTCTGCGCCGGCCAGACAAAGGCGCCTACGCCGAAACGGTAGAAAGCGGTAGCCATACCTACACCGGCCAAGCTCGAAGCCAAACCCTTGGCCCAAGCGCGCCAACCGCTCTGCGCGATGCAAAAAATAGCGACCGCCGCGGCAAAGACCCCGGCCGCAGCCCAATCCGAACGACCTGTGCCATGCCACAATCGTGCCAGCATGGCTAGGCACACCACGACCGCCATGGACTTGACGACCAACCGCCGATGCCGAGGCGGCGCAGGCACGGAAGGCAGCGGCCGATTGGGGGAGTATTCACTATCCATAGGAGATGGATGAACCTGCATAATATAACAGGGCGAAGCTGAGGATGCAAGGCCTTACCGGAAGCCGAAGAAGACTGCTCCAATGACCCCAATTTAGTATCCTCCTTCCCATGCGCACCGGCCCGACCCTCCGGTTCCTAGCCCCGATGCTCCTGCTCTGCTACTTCGCCACTGCCCTCCTCTCCTGGCGCTGCGAGCAAAGCCTCTTCCCCCGCTTCACCGGCCTCCATTCCCAGCCAACCGGCGAGGACGACCCCCAAAGCCAGGCTCGCGCCTCCCAGCGCCTCGGCCAGACCGTGGATTCCCTCTTCGCCGAGTACCACTTCAAAAATTTCAACCGCGACCAGATCCAGGTCCGCTACCAGGTCACAAAGCAATCCTACGCCGCATACTGCGACGGGTTCTGGTACAGCCAGGCTGACCTCGACGCCATAGACCGATGGCACAACAACGCCCGCCAAAAGGCCTATAAGCTCGCGGTGTCAACCCATAAGTCACAATCACAGCTCGACAACGCCATGGCCAACCTCAAGACCGAGTATGAACGCAAACGCCGCGACTTTCTCGTCTCCAAAGGTTTAAAATTCCTGACCGGCAACGTCGTCGAGGCGGACGTTCCCGCCATGGTCATGCGGAGCATCACGGCCCTCGAACCCGTAGCCTTGGCCTTGAATTCCGTCTCCGTGAACAACGGCTACGACTCCGAAACCTTGGTAGGCGCTGCCACGGCCATGGTCCAGACCGCCTTGTCTTACAAGATCCCGCCAGAACTCGAGGACGGCAAGCACACCGGAGGCATCCTGCCGCCGGTCATGTCCATGGTCCGAGGCTGGGGCGACTGCGACACCAAGACCGGGGTCCTGGCCGCCATCCTCTCCAACTGGCCAAACGTCCGCATCATCGGCATCGCGGTGCCCGATCACTACCTCATGGCCATCCTGCGCCTGCCCGCCAAGGACGAGGCTTTCGTGGAGTGGCAGGGCCTGCGCTACGTCCTAATAGAGCCCGCCGGGCCCGCCTGGCTGCCTCCGGGCCAAGTGGGCACAGAGACCATGTCCATGCTGCAGGCCTCAGAAGGGTTCCGCATAGATCCGTTCTTGAAAAATCCTGGATGACGACCAAGGAGAAACTATGTTCATGATCCGAGTGCTGGTCAGCCTCTTCGAGTTCCTGCTGGCGGTCGTGATGTCGGGTGTGGTCGTCTATGTGACCTACCGCGTCTTCATCAGGGCCAACCCCGACTTCGACATGGAAGCGGAGATCAAAAAAGGCAATGTCGCCACGGGCCTGCTGGTCGGCACGATCCTCATCTGCGCGTCCGTCTTCCTGCAGAAGGGCATGGAATCCGTGGTGGGGATGTTCCGCCATTACATGATCGCGCCCGATACCGCATCCCTGGCCCTCTGGCAGATGATCCTGCTCGGGCTCGGACACCTCAGCCTCTCCCTGTTACTGGCCGTCTTAACCATCTCGGTCACCTTGCGCCTCTTCGGCCGGTTCACCCGCCGGATACAAGCCGGCCAGGAGCTCCAGCGGGGGAACGTCGCCATGGGCATCCTCCTTTCCAGTGTCGTCATTGTGGCGACCCTCTACGTCGCAGAAGGCGTCGGCGCCCTGTCCAAAGCCCTAGTGCCCCAGCCCTCCATCGGCCGGATACAAGTCCTGAAATAAGCTAAAATAAAATCGCCATGCCGCCTGAGACCGACAACCTGCAGCTGGATGACATCTACCAGACCGACCAGGGAGACCGACAGAAGGTCTACGACTCGCCCCAGGCTGTAACCGAACTCAAGCAGCGCGACGCCATGCGCAAGGCCATGGCGCTCGACATGATGTCCAAAGGCGAGATCAATACTCCCTTGGACCTCTACCGGGCCGCGGTGATCCTGCTGCACGGAACCGAGTCCAAAGACTTCATCACTGCCCACCGCCTCGCGGTCCTCGCCGCAATCAACGGCCACCGCCCCGCTCGTTGGCTGGCCGCCTCATCTTTGGACCGGTTCCTCATGGCCACCGGCCAGCCCCAGGTCTACGGCACGCAGTTCGAACACAACGCCAATGAGAATAAATACCAGCTGCGCCTGCCGATAGAAGACAACAGGCTGCTAAGCTGGGAGAAAAAATTCCTTGACGTGCCGCCGGTCGCAGAACGACTCCAACAGCTCAACGGACGCATCCAGGGCCAATAATGGCCGCCGGCAAGCCCTTCGACCTCATCATCCGCAACGCGACCATCCAGACCGCTTCCGAAAGCTTCGTGGCGGATATCGCCGTGGCCGGAGGTCGCATCACAACCGTAGGTGAGGTCTCCGGGCCGGCCCGCGAGATACTGGAAGCCCGCGGCCTGGTCGCAGTGCCGGGCGGCGTAGATGCCCATACTCATTTCGACATGCCCTATCCAGGCGGAGCCACGGCCGATGACTTCGAATCCGGGACCCGGGCCGCTCTCTGCGGAGGAACCACCACCATCATCGACTTCGCCACTCAGGCCCGAGGCCGCAGCCTCCTGACAACTCTGGAACAATGGCGCTCCAAGGCTGCGGGTCGTGCCCTGGCCGACTACGCCTTCCACATGGCGGTGACCGACCTCTCGGCCAGCGCCTCTCGCGAGATGGGACGGCTGGTGCACGAGGGCGTGACCAGCTTCAAGCTCTACATGGCCTACCCCGGGACACTCATGAGCGACGATGGAGCGATTCTGAGAGCGCTCCAGCGCTCCAACGAGATCGGAGCACTGGTAAGCTTGCACTGCGAAAACGGATCCGCCATCGCGGAGCTCGTGCGCCAAGCCCGCGCCGCGGGCCAGACGACGGCGCGCTTCCACCCCTTGACACGGCCCCCGGCCCTGGAGGCGGAAGCCGTGCGGCGCGCCGTGGCGCTGGCCGAGACGGCCGGTGCCCCAGTCTACATCGTGCACCTCTCCTCCGCGCCCGGGCTCGACGAGGTGCGCCGCGGTCGAGCCCGTGGCCTGCCCATCCTGGCCGAGACCTGCCCGCAGTACCTCTACCTCGACGCGCGCGAGTACGAGAGGCCGGGGCCGGCTGCCGCCCAGTTCGTCATCTCGCCGCCGCTGCGCTCCCGGGAGCACTGCGAAGCGCTCTGGCAGGGCTTGGCCGCAGGCGAGTTCCAGGCCGTAGCCACCGACCATTGCTCATTTCCGATGCGCTCACGGCCAGGCCAGCCTGGCAAAGACCGCGGAGCTAAGGACTTCTCCCGCATCCCGAACGGCGCCCCGGGCGTGGAGACGCGGCTACCACTGATGTGGGAAGCGGTGCAGAAGGGCCGCATCTCGGCCGCCCGCTGCGTGGAGCTCACGGCCACAGGCCCGGCCAAGGTCTTCGGCCTCTATCCCCGCAAAGGCCACCTTGGACCCGGTGCCGACGCGGACATCGTACTCATTGACCCAAAACACCGCACGACCATCGCCGCGACGGAACTGCACCACGCCGTGGACTACACACCCTTCACGGGCATCACCGTACACGGCGCCATCCGGGAAGTGTTCCTACGCGGCAAACGCATGGTCTCCGAAGGCCGCGTCCTCGGCCGGCCCGGCGACGGCCTCTACCTGGCGCGCAGCCAGAGACAATTCTGTCTATAGAACGACCCGCCGTACCAAACCTTTTCCAAGGCCTAGTGCGCGGCCTGGCCGGCGGCTTCGTCGGCGCGGCCCTGGGGCACCTCTTCGTCACTTGGTGCCTACGGGCGGGGGGGGAATTCTGGCTCAAGGGACCTTACGGGCCTGGACAATTCTTCGGGATCTCGGCCTATCTCGGGCTACTCTACGGCTGCATCGGTTTGGCGCTGGCTGGGAGCGCTGGCGCCGGGCTCCTGGGCTTTCTGGGGAATTTCCTCGGCGTCGCTCTGCCCATGATCGTTCTGACCCATGATCCCCGGCCCATGGGGGCCTTCATGGGCCTGCTGGCTCATTTCCCGGCCTTCACGACCAGACTCATGCAGTCGATGGGCGGCATGAACCTCGTCGGCCTAGCCTGGACCCTCGCGGTCATCGCCGTCTATACCATAGCGAATTGGGGGACCACCCTGGCTCTGGGAGCCCTCCTCTGCCCGAGACGCCGCTGGCTCGGAGCCGGTGCCGCCGTACTGGGATCTTTCTCCGGCTATCTGGCACTGAAGACCTTTCTATCCATCGTCCCCTCCTACTCCCAGGGACACTGGGACCCGAGGAGTTTCGTTCCCTCGCCCCTGGACCTGCTCACAGGATTGCTCATCGGAGCCGGCATCGGAGCGGGCGTCTTCCTGGCCGAAGGTCTTGACCGGAAAGCGTCCCATGTCTAGGACCCTGAAGAAAGAGACGCCGTGAGCGCGCCAAGGGCAGCCGGTCCCCGCCTGACTGCGGTCCCGAACCCACAGCGCCGGGGCCTGGGCGTCATCTTCATCATCTTCGGCCTGCTTTGTTGCAGCCTAATGACCGCGGCCGCGCTCTACGCGCTGGGACATCTGCGGGTCCGCATCTCAGCTGCGGCCTGGCAGCAGATGTACTTGGCGCATTTCTTCTGCACTACGGGCTGTGGCGCGGGTTATCTATGGCTCGGCTACCGGCAGACAGGAGCCAACCCGAGCCAGGGCATCATGGATCTCACGGTCGGCCTGTTCCTCTACGCCGTAGTCCTCCTGGTCACAGGACTGCTGCTCCTCGCCGGCCGCATCGCGCCCTGGTTCTCCATTGTCCCGGGAATTTTCCTGATCTACTACGGATGGGTCCTGCGACAAGGGAGGGCCATATGGACCGCTATAGAATTGCCGAATCCTCGTCTTTGACACCCCAGCTGGGCAACTGTTATAATCCTGCCAGAAATAGAATCTAGATTGTTGATTAGTTCATAATTTTATTCGATTTTATATGAGTTTTTTCTAATGCAAATAGCGGTACTGGGGGCCTTCGGCCTCATGGCTGAGGCCGCGCTCCATGATCTGGCGGCCAATCCAAAGATAAACCGCGTGCTGGCCGCTGACCTGACCCTCGACAGAGCCCGGGGGATCCTGGCCAAGATCCCCCAACGCCGCAAAATCATCCCCATCCAGGTAGACATCACAAAGACGAGCCAAGCCTGCCGCGCCCTACGCGGCAGCCAAGCCCTGCTCAACTGTGCATGGTTCGAGCATAACCTCAAAGCCATGGACCTAGCCTTGGCCATTAAAACCCATTACGTGGATCTGGGTGGACTCTTCCACACGACCGTGCGCCAGCTCGCGCGCGACCGCCAATTCCGGCGTGCAGGCTTGCGCGCGGTGCTGGGCTGCGGCGCCACTCCGGGCATCACAAACATGATGGTAGCGCGCATGGCCCCCTCCTTTGAGACCATCGACACCGTGGCTATCTACGACGCCAGCCACGACCCATCATTGAGCGAGGAGACCTTCCTTCCACCCTTCTCCATCAGGACCATGCTCGCCGAGTACGCCCAACCGGCCCCCATCCTGTTGGGCGGACGTATGCGCGCGGTGCCGGCGCACTCCGACCCTGAGGAGCTCGTTTTCCCTCAGCCTCTAGGTCGCTGCCGGGCCGTGACCGTGATCCATTCAGAGACAGCAACCTTGCCCGAACATCTCAAGGGCACGGGCGTGCAAAACCTTTATTTCAAGATCGTCTATCCCGAAGTTGTCCAGCGCCAGTTGGCATTCCTGATGGGGATGGGGCTGTCCAAGGATACGCCCATCACCGTGGATGGTATCCGGATCTCGCCGCGACAGTTCGTCACCGCGTTGGCCCAACAGAGCGCAACTGCGCATTCGGGCACGCCCGCCGACTTTGAAGTGATGCGGGTCCACATCTCCGGCACGCGCCATGGCCGGCCCTTGGTCAAGACCTGGGACTGCGAGATGCGGGCCACGCGCTTGCTCACCGCCGGCGCGATGGGGGTGGGATTTGCAGGCGCCGTAGCGGCCGAGATGCTTGTACTGGGGCACACGACGGCCCCGGCCGGGGTATCCGCGCCCGAGGGGCTGCTCGATTCAGACGTTTTCTTCAAGGGACTTATGCGACGCAAAGTGTTCCTTTTTAAAGAAACCATCACGCACCCGTTGATCATGTAGACCCATCTTCACAGCAGGGAGATCAAAAATGAAGAGTTCCTCGCAGGACATCCTTAAAGAGACGCAGCGCACCCTGGAACTGGTGGCCAAGAGCTCCCTCAACGACGAAGACAAAGACTGGCTGACGCAGGTCACCGCCGACTACTACGCCAACCACGTCAACCCGGGCATCCTTGAATACCGCAAGTCCGTCTCCACGGAATACATCTCCATCGAGTGGGCGGACAACGCCAACAGCTTCGAGGACATCAAGGGCCGCAAGTACTTGGACCTTCTGGGCGGCTACGGCATCTACAACGTAGGACACCGGCACCCCAAGGTGGTGGAGGCGGTCTCGCACCAACTCAAACGCCAGGCACTGCACTCACAAGAACTCCTGGAGCCCTTCCGGGCCATACTCGCCAAACTCATCAACGACATCACCCCCGGAGACCTGCAGTTCTCCTTCTTCGGCAACTCCGGCGCCGAGGCCGTCGAGGGAGCGATGAAGCTGGCCATGCTGCACACGGGCCGCAAGTCCTTTATCGCGGCCAATTCCGGCTTTCACGGCAAGACCTTGGGCGCGCTCTCGGCCACGGCCAAGGCCAAGTTCCGCCAGCCCTTCCTGCCCATCCTGCCCGACTGCTACCATGTGCCCTACGGCGACGCAGACTATGTGGAGTCGGCCCTGAAGTCAGCCGACGAGGTGGGCAACGACATCGCGGGCGTGATCCTGGAGCCCATCCAAGGCGAGGGAGGCATCAACGTGCCCCCGGATGACTACTTCCCCAGGGTGCGCGAGCTTTGCGACCGCTTCGGAGCGCTCCTGATCGCCGACGAGATCCAGACAGGCTTCGGCCGCACGGGCAAGATGTTCTGCGTGGACCACTGGGACGTAGTTCCGGACATCATGTGCCTGGGCAAGGGCATGGGCGGAGGCGTCATGCCCATCGGGGCCTTCGTGTCCAACAAGACCATCTGGGAGCAGCTTTTTCCCGAGCCCTGGCTGCACTCCACCACCTTCGGAGGAAACCCGCTGGCCTGCGTGGCGGCCATCGCGGGCATCCATGTCCTTCTGGAGGAGAAGCTGCCGGAACGGGCGGACAAGATGGGCACTGAGATGATCAACAGGCTCAAAACCCTGCGCCGACGCTTCCCCAAGCTCTGCACCGATGTGCGCGGCAAGGGCTTCATGATCGGCATCGAGTTCCCGACCGACGCTATCGGCTACGAGGTATCCAAGAGCCTTTTCGACAATGGGGTACTGGTGGCCGGGACGCTCTTCTCGGCCAAGACCCTGCGCATCGAGCCGCCACTGACCCTCACGCCGAAGGAGATGGACCAGGCGGTCAACACCATCGAAAAGGTGTTCAAGGAAGTCAACGCCAAGCATTTCGAGCCGCGGCGCCCGCCAACGATGCGCAAACCATAAATCATGCCCGCGATTGCGCTGTGGATAGGGCTCCTCATGTTCGCACCCGCCGCAGCAGCCCAGCCGGAGCGCGTTTCCACATCAGACGACCTCGGGGCCGACGTGCATGACTACATCCGGCAACTGGATACCGGGGACTGGAATGACCGCATCCATGCCGTGCATGCCTTGGAATACATGGGGCTTAGTGGAATGCCGGGGCTTGCCGTCGCCATGGAGGATGGCGACTGGCAGGTACGCATGACGGCGGCCCATGCTATCGGGGGGTCTCTGGGCCCCGACGGATTATCGTTACTCAAATACATGTTCAAGCACGAGACCTGCCCAGCCGTACGCCTGATCGCCCTGCATTGGATGGGGCCGGAGGGGCCGGAGGGAGAGGAATCCAGAGAGATACAATGGATATATGATGCCAGCAGTCGAGACGTGAACAAGTGTGGGGACCAGGCCGGGCCAAGCCGAGTCACCTGGGCCAAGCACAAAATCAAGCCGCCGCCGACAACCCAGCCTGTTGATTCCGGGTCTCCCGCCGCGCAAAGACCTTCCGCAACCGCCAAGCCGCGCCCACCGACCAAGCAACTACGCTATGCCGAGCTCCAGACAGTCTTGGGCAATGATTGGGATACCTTACCCGAGCCGCCGGGCATTCCGAAGCGCCAGCACCCTGCGGGCTCTTCACCCGGCCTCGCAGAAATAGACCGTCCTCAACCTACAGTTGAGTTTTCCAAGGGCAATCCCGGCGCAAAGGAAACTCTGCCCGAACTCGGGCCGGCTCCCACTCACGAAGTCTCATTCGCCCCCGAGTTCGTCGCGGTCACTCTACCGGGACGCGCAAGCGCCCAAACCGCCCTTGCGCCAAGGCCATCCGGTCCAAAAGAAAGTCTAATGTATATCGATGTCCCGTCCCAACGCGCAGCCAAGCCTATCGAGGCCCAGGCCTTGCTTATGAAAGACGCCGGCGGCAAGATTCCTTACGACGCCCTGCCCGCCTTGCTGGCGATGCTGAAACACGAAGACAGCGACATGCGCGCGAAAGCGGCCGACGAGCTTGGGCATATCGGTGCGGCGGCAGCGCCTGCTGTGCCGGAGCTGATACAAGCGTTGGATGACGAGAGCCAACGTGTGCGGTCAAGCGCCAGCCTGGCGCTTGGCAATATCGGTCCTGCAGCCCGGCTCGCCACTCCAAGATTGATCAGCACGCTAAAAGACCAGAACCTCGATGTGCGCTACAATGCCAGCTTGGCTCTTTCCCGAATCGGGACGCCCGAAGCGCGCAAGGCTCTTAAACGTTACATCCTCGAGGAGGCATATCGCCATATCGAGCAGGAATAGCCCCGATGCGTCGGCTTGACCAGCCCCTCCTGATCACGGCAGCCAGACGTACAGGGTGAAGCCCCGGCGGATGTCGCGCGCCGACAGGAAAATCCGGCTGATCTGCTCCTTCTCCGAGTAGTCGATCGGAAGCCAATCCTTATTGAGCTGAGCACGCACCGCGGCCCCGCCCGGCAGCTCGATGGAATAGCTGCGCTCCTGAAGCTGCCCCCTGAAACTCCCTTCAGTCGCCTCAACCTTGATGCGCACCCGGTCGCCCTGCCTGAGGTAGGATACCTCGGTCAAAGCCCGTCCGCCCGAAAGATAATCACGGCTGGTCCCGTCGTCTTCATAAAGCGTGGCTCTCCCCGTCACTCCGTCGGGGCCAGGATAAGCACGCAGCACCAAGGTCCTCAGCGATCCGGCATCAGCCCGATCCGCGAAAGGCCGCATGACCAGAGGAAAACCGCACTTGGCGTAGAGGGAGAAACCATCACGGCTCTTATCCACGATGCGCTTGGCCGGACCCTGGACTCGCTTCCCCGTGAACCAATCGTACCAGTCACCCTCGGGAAACCACACGGTCTGCCTCCCCGTCTTTCGGCGGCCGCTGACCTTGGATACGACAGGCGCCACCAACAGCGATTCGCCATAGAGATATTCCCGCGGGTTACGATAAGCCTCCTCCTGGTTGGGATATTCCAAATACAGAGGCCGCAGCAAAGGCAAGGAGTCGGCGTGAGCCTGCCAGGCAGACGAATAGGTGTAAGGAAAGAGGACCGAACGCAAGCGATAGGGGGCAAGGACTCCTGCGATATCGTAGTCTAGGACGTCCTGGCGCAGCAGGGGCACGGCCCCGCTCACCGCGGTCAGGGCTTTAAGGCCCGCCTTGCCATCGAGGCCGTAGCCAAAAAGGAACCAATCCGTGCCGTGGCCGGCCGGGCGGGCCGCCGCCTGCCCGTCCCTGAGGATCCTGCCGTTGGAATCGTCCACTAGACGCCATCCCTCGCGCGCGAACAGATCAGGAGCCAGGAGAGAGCGGCCATTGAGCCAATCGCGGCTGCGCGCGGGGTCCAGGCTGCTTTCGTCATTACGCTCCGGCGTCCAGGTCACGACCTGCGGTCCACGGCGGATCTCAGCCTTAATGTTGGCCACGCTCAAGGGCCAGCCATCCGGGGTATAGACCAGCCGGATGCGGCCAGTGCTCAGGACCAACCGGCCGGTAGACTGCTCCACGCTGTAGCCAAGGTAGCGCGTCGCCCGCTCCATGGCGAAGAGCGACGGATCGTCGATGAAAAGGCTCTTCGTGCTGTACTCGATGCGGATGCACTCGGGCGCCAGCACGGTAAAGCGGGCCTGGCCCATGGTGAACACCCCCGGCGCGGGGTCGACTGACTGTGCGGCCGCGGGTCCGGCCAGGACGCAACCCAGGAAGACTACGGCGAGCGCTCGCCTCATGGGCATAGCATCGCAAAATCGAGGCTGTCCCGGCAAGAAGCCGGAGATGTTTTAGCGCACGTGCTATTCTGTGTTATACTTGCGTGATGCGCATACACTCGTTGGACGCAATGCGAGCACTGGCCATTGCCTTCATGGTGCTCTGCCATGTCCCGATCTTCACCGCCACCCCCGGCGGCGGCAATTATCCCTGGCTCTATTTCTTCGCCAACCACATTGTGGGAGATTTCGCCGCGGCAATATTCCTTTTCCTAGTCGGGACCAGCCAAGCCGTCTCCATGTCCCGCTCCAATCCCGGAAGTTCCATCAGAAAAGGCCTGACGCGGGGGGGCGCCATTTTCATGATCGGACTCCTCCTTTCATGCGCGATCCGCGGGCCGAAGATGCTTTTCGAGTGGGACATCCTTCCCCTAATTGGCACGTCCCTCATCCTGCTGCCATTCACCAGACACTGGAAGGTCGGAACATTCATCCTCGTAAGTATCTCCATAGCGGCGCTCGCGCCGGGCCTGCGCGGCCTGACGGATCATGCGGCGCAGTGGGGCGGCAGATACGAACAGGTCCCCGCCTTCTCGGACGTCTTCCCACGACTGCTCTTTGACCCGGTTGCAGACTACACGCCGCCGCCGGGATTTTTGGCCGCGCTGCGCGGCTTCTTTCTGATCGGCACTTTCCCGTTCCTGCCCTGGGGCGCCTTCCCGCTAATCGGCTATGCCGTGGGGCTGAAACTGGTCTGCGATAAAGAACGGCGCTTGGCGCTGCCATTCCTTCTCTGCGGTACTGCCTGCGCCCTGGCGGGGCTTGCCGCCGCGCTGGCCGGTAGAGCACTCCAGCCCGCCTCCTGGCTGGGATGGTATGCGGCCGTCTTCTCATTCTACCCCCTCACGACATCCTTATTCCTGCTCCAACTCGGCGTGATATTCCTCATCTTTGCGCCCCTGCGCCGCTGGCTCGACGCTTCCGCAGCCACAGGCGCCCTGATGACGGCTTTACAAAGACTCAGCCGCTACGCCCTGAGCATCTATGTGACACACCTCGTGCTCATCTACTGGCCGCTCTGGATCGCGGGCTGGCTGGCCGGTGAGCCGGCCCGCTACCAACAAAATGCCCTAAGCACGCCCGCAGCCCTCGCCCTGGCGGCCGGCTTCTTGCTGGCCATGTGGCCGTTACTGGCTCTCTGGGACCGGATAGGCGGACGCTACAGCCTGGAATGGTTCCTCAACCAGATCCTCCTGCATCTGCAGCGTGGCAAGACCAAGCCATCCGCTTGACTCCATGAGCCGCTGGCTGTTCCTTTTTTCTCTCGACGGGAGAGGATAGTTTTGATATAATCATCTCACTAGTGAGCAGCATCAAGCATCAGCCGTTGCTCGCTTGGGTCGTGGGCGTCGTACTCTTCTCTATCCTCTGCGCTCACGCCATCAGCCCCGACCCAGGCGCCATCCGGAAAAGCGTCTCTGACGGCCAGCTTTTGGCCCAGGCGACGCTGCGACCCATTCCCGGCACCGTGGCAGCCTTCGGCCTAGGCTGGCGGCTGACGCCTCACGCGCCCGGATACATCAACGCGCCGCCCAATAATCTCAGGATCCCTCCGGTTCCCAAACCGACCCCATTAATCGTACCCGTACCCAAAGCCACGCCCGCCTATAAATACACGTTCCGCGTCCTCGCCGCGCACCCCGAGATCACGGGCCGCTACGATGAGATCATCCTGACCAACTCCCTCCGGCATAGGATGGACCCTCGCCTGGTCAAGGCCATCATTGCGGCCGAATCCGAATTCTCCAACGAGGCCCTCTCCCCGCGCGGAGCCATCGGCCTGATGCAGGTCCTTCCCATCACCGCCGAGGAGCTCGGCGTGCCCCGCTCCGACCTCCACGACCCCCAAGCCAATATCCGCGTGGGCACGGCCTACCTGGAACGCCTCTACCGCGCCGCCTGGAAACAGTACCGGCTCAAGGGCGTGAAGTACCAGGACGCTCCCCTCTGGGTGGTGGAGCGCATCATCGCCTCCTACAACGCGGGGCCGCGGGCGCTGACCCGCAACAGCTTCATGCGCCAGACCCGCAACTACGTCAGGAAGGTTTTGCTCTTCTACCGCTCGGATGTCTCTGAGTTCCGCCGCAGCCCGAAGCGCACCGGCGGCTCCTTTCTGCCGCCCCGCGCAGACGTCCTGCCCTAACCGGCAGCAGTTCTCCTCGCGGTTATGCCGCGCGAAATAACGAGCACGGCCTGAAGGCCAGTCAGACCGGCTCCACACTCAGATCATACTCCGTGGCGGCCGCAACCCGGACCAGAACGAAGTCGCCGACCCGCAGCGCACGCTTTCCGGCGTCACCGTGCACCTCGTTGTCGACCTCGGGCGAATCATGTTCGGTGCGCCCCGTGAAGCGCCGGCCTTGCCTGCCGTCTACGATGATCATCAAGGTGCGCCCGACCTTGGCCTCATTGATCTCCCGGGAGATACCCTGCTGGAGCGCCAGCACGGCCTCGGCGCGGCGCTTCTTCTCCCGAGGGGGGACATCGTCGCACAGCGAGAAAGCCCGGGTATCCTCTTCGTGAGAATACTCGAAGACTCCCAGACGATCGAAACGCGTAGCGCGGACCCACTCCAGGAGCTCCTCATGGTCTTTCCTTCTCTCGCCAGGGTAGCCCGCGATCAACGAAGTACGCAAGGCGATGCCCGGCACCCGGTCGCGGATAGAGACGATGAGCTCGTCGGTCTTGGCTTTCGTAGTCCCGCGCCGCATGGAGGCGAGCAGCCGGTCGCTGATATGTTGC
This sequence comes from uncultured Elusimicrobia bacterium, assembly GCA_903830945.1. Taxonomy (GTDB): domain Bacteria; phylum Elusimicrobiota; class Elusimicrobia; order UBA1565; family UBA9628; genus UBA9628. The sequence goes on along the minus strand of CAIKVT010000081.1, from coordinate 31,157 downwards.
AGCGGCAGATCGAGATACTTGCAGATGTTGGGCCGCTGCCGCATCACGTCGAGCACGTCCATCGGGAATCCCGCCGGGTAGGCGTAGTGCAGACGGATCCAGCCTATGCCGTCGACATCCGAAAGCGCCTTAAGCAGGTCCGCCAGGCGGCGTTTGCCGTAAAGGTCGAGCCCATAGTAGGTCGAGTCCTGGGCGATGAGGAGCAATTCCCGGACACCGGCACGAGCCAGGTGCCTGGCCTCGGCGACCAAATCCCGGATTGGGCGCGAGACATGCCGGCCGCGCATGAGCGGGATGGCGCAGAACGAGCAAGGTCGGTCGCAGCCTTCCGAAATCTTGAGGTAGGCGAAATGGCGCGGGGTTGTCAACAGACGCTCGCCTACGAGCGCGTGCCGGGGGTCCGCCTGCAAGGACTCAAGCAGACGAGGAAGCTCGCGCGTGCCGAAGTATCCGTCGACTTCGGGGATGTCGCGCTCCAAGTCCCGCTTATAACGCTCGGAGAGACAGCCCGTCACGAAAAGCTTGGAGATCAGCCCCTTCTTCTTGGCCTCGCCGTAGCGCAGGATCGTGTCGATGGACTCGGCCTTGGCGCTGGCGATGAAGCCGCAGGTGTTGATGACCACGATGGACGCATCCCGAGAGCCGCTCTCGTGCTCAACTTCTATCCCGCCCGCCTTCAGCCCGCCCATCAGGACCTCGGAGTCATAAAGGTTCTTCGAGCAGCCCAAGGTCACGACGAGGACCTTGCCTTTCCGGCGGAGTCGGCTACGCATGGCCCCTGCGCCTAAGGAAGAGGGCAGGGACCGTGCACCGGCGTTCTCCTTGCGCACGGGGTCCACTACTCCTGTTTAGGTCCGAAGCAGGCGTTCCTGACCACCTCGGTGTCCTTGCGGATCTGGTCTACAAGCTCGCTCAAGGAGTCGAAGCGCTTCTCATCCCGAATCTTCTCAAGAAACCGGACCTCCAGTTCCTTGCCGTAGAGATCTCCATCAAAGTCTAAAACGTGGACCTCCAGCCAGACCTCCCCGGACGGTCCCAAAGTAGGCCTGACGCCCACGTTGCAGACCGCCGGGTGTCCTGCGGATTCCCAGACGGCCTCTACTCGGTAGACGCCATAGGTGGGAAGCTTCTGCGGGGGGATGACGACATTGGCCGTCGGGAAACCCAGCCGACGACCGAGTCCCGCGCCCGGGACGACCCTGCCGCACAGCACCAAAGGTTTCAAGACTTTGCAGCCAGTGCCTCGCCCAGGCGGGGCAAGGATGAGGTCAATAAACACCGCAAGGAAGGAAGATCGAGCCTCTTGGCGGCCTCCAAAGTAAGGGCGTCCTCGATCCGAAAGCCTGCGATGCGCTCGCGGCGCAGCGTGAGGACCGTTGCCCCGCAGCCGAGCTTCTGCCCGACCACCTCGGCCAGCGAGCGCACATAAGTCCCGCTCGAGCAGGTCAGCCGATGCTCAAAATCCGGGCTCGCCAGGGAAATGGCGGACCAGGCGTAGACCGTGCAGGTGCGAGGCTTGACTGGCACCGCGATGCCGGCTCGGGCATATTTATAGAGGGCCTTGCCCTTGTGCTTGACGGCGGAATAGGCCGGCGCCGGAATATCCAGAGTGCCGCGCAGGCCATCCAGGCAGGACTGGATGCGGGCGAGGTCCACGGGCGGCACGGGCCTTGTCTCCAGGACCTTTCCCGTAACGTCTCCGGTGTCGGTCGAGATCCCCAGACGGATCTTGCCGGCATAGACCTTATCAAGCCCCTGCATCCGCGCCTGCAGCCGGGTGCAGGGGCCCACCAGGAGGATAAGCAGACCAGTGGCTAAGGGGTCAAGAGTGCCGCAGTGCCCCACTTTAGTGCCGGCTGGCAGCATACGACGGAAGGCCGCCACCGCATCGTGGGATGTCCAACCCTCGGGCTTATCGAAGAGCATCATCCCGGAGACATGCGGCCGGGCGCCGTTGTCCGGGGCACTCACGCACCGTGCTCCTTCTCAATGTCCCACAGGAGCTGGTCGATGCGGGAGGCCCGGCGCGGCGTATCATCGAAATTGAACACGATCTTGGGAATCAATTTAAGCGCAAGACGCTTAATGAGCAGATGATGGATGTAGGGGGCGCAGCGCTGCAGGGCTTTGTCCGTACGGCGGCGTTCGACGGGCGTCCCAAGCACCGAGTAGAAGACCGTCAAGGTCTTGCGGTCCTGGCTAAGCTCGACGTCCGTAACAGTCAGCAGGCCTGAGAGGCCCGGATCTTTGATGTCGCGAAGAGCCTTGATGATCTCGCTGCGAAACAACTCGCGCAGGCGCTCGTTGCGGTCGAACATGGGGCCTCCCGGCACGCGCCGCCCCCGCATCTGTAGCAGGGGCCGGGCCTTACTTGGACTGGCTCAACCTCCGGGTGCGGGTCTCCTTCGCGTAGAACTCCAACTCGTCGCCCTTCTGGAATTCCTTAAAGCCCTCGAAGTCCATGCCGCAATCCAGGCCCTTCTCCACTTCCTTAACCTCGTCCTTGAAGCGCCTCAAGGTCGACACCCGGCCTTCGTAGACCGCTGCTCCATCGCGCTTGATGCGCACCAAATTGCCGCGGACCACCCGGCCATCGCGGATCATGCAGCCGGCCACCAGACCGGCCTTGACGTTGAAAAGCTCGCGGATCTCGCCTTTGCCCGTGATCACTTCGACGATCTCGGGCTCCAGGAGCCCTTCGAGCGCAGCCTTGACGTCTTCGATAAGATCGTAGATGATCTCGTATTTGCGCACCTCCACGCCCTCATGCGTGGACACTTCCTCAGCGCGCGGGTCCAAAACGGTGTGGAATAGCATCACAACGGCGTCCGAGGCCGAAGCCAAAAGGACGTCCGACTCGTTGACGTTGCCCACCTCGCCGTGGATGATGCGAACGCGGCACTCCGAGGTGGAGAGGCTCTCCAGGGAGTCTTTGATGGCCTGCAGAGAACCCTGAACATCGGCCTTGAGCACGATATTGAGATCCTTGGCGGCCTTGCCGGCCGCAGCCGAAAGCTGACTCTTGAGGCCCACGAGGGTCATGTGCCTCTGATGGGCCAGGGCCTGCTCGCGAGCGATGAGGGATCGGCGCTCCGCGATCTCACGGGCCTGACGCTCATCCTTGACCACGGTGAAAACGTCGCCGGCCTGGGGCGTGTTCATGACGCCCAGTATCTCGACCGGGGTCGCCGGCCCGGCGGAGATGATGCGCTTGCCAGAGTCGTCGTGCAGGGCCTTGACCTTGCCGTGAGCGAGGCCCGCCACAAAAGCGTCGCCGGGCTTGAGCGTTCCGGCCTGGACCAAAACGGTTGCAACCACACCCTTCTTGGGGTCGAGGCGCGCCTCCAGGACCGCGCCGTAAGCGGGCCGGTCCGGATTGGCCTTGAGGTCGAGCATCTCGGCTTGCAGCGCGATCATGTCGAGCAAAGTGTCGATGTGCAGCTTCTGCTTAGCCGAGACGTCCACAAATATATTCTTGCCGCCCCACTCCTCGGCCTGGATGCCTCGGTTGGCGAGGTCCTGCCGGATCTTCTGCGGGTTTGCCCCAGGCAGATCAATCTTATTGACGGCGACTACGATAGGCACGTCCGCGGCCTTGGCGTGGTCGATGGCCTCGACAGTCTGGGGCATGACCCCATCGGTGGCGGAGACAACCAGGACAACGATATCGGTCACCTTGGCCCCGCGGGCGCGCATGGCCGTGAAGGCCTCATGGCCCGGAGTGTCGAGGAAGACGATGTCGCCCTTGGCCGTGTGCACCCGGTAGGCGCCGATGTGCTGGGTGATGCCGCCAGACTCGCCCTCGGCCACGCGTGTAGAGCGAATGGCATCTAAAAGTTTTGTCTTGCCGTGGTCGACGTGCCCCATGACCGTGACCACGGGCGGCCGGGGCTTGAGGGACTCGGGCTTCTCCGCCTCTGCGGCGGCCGTGATCTCCTCTTCCTTGTATAGTTTCTGGAAATCGAGCTCGAAGCCGAACTCCTGGGCGATGATGGAGGCGGACTCCGTTTCCAAACGCTGGTTGATGGTGGCAAAGACTCCCAGGCTCATGAGCTTCTTGATGACATCCGGAGACTTGACCTCCATCTTCTCAGCCAATTCTCGCACGGTCATCATTGTAGAGACCTGCAACCTCTTGAGGGCCGATTTCGCCATGGCTGGCGCCGCCGGACTGGACCTCGCCGGGGTGACAAGCCTGACCACGTGTCTGGAGCCGCTACCGGGCCTCGCGGGAGGACGGTTGCCGACGCCGGGGTGCGCTCCCGGAGCTGGAGCCCGAGCTCCAGGAGAACGAGGCGCGGGCGCCCCGATCCGAATGGAAGGCATGGCCGGACGAGCGGGAGCCGGCTGAGAGATCAGCACGACTGCGCCGGGCTTGGCCGGCGAGGCGGTCGGAGGAACCGCGGGAATGGATTGGGCCTCGGGCGCGGCCGTGGGACGAACAGCGGGAACTCCCGAAACGACCGTCTCCGGCTTAACAACGAGGACGGCAGGTTTGACAGCGGCCTGTACCACGGCAGCTGCAGGCGCCGCGACGGCCGCAACAGGAACCACTGGAAGAGGAGGAGGAGGCTTTGGCAAGGAAGCGCCGGGCGCCAAACGTGTCACGGTCGGGCCGGTAGAATGTAGGAGCTTCTTCTTTCTAAAGAGGTCGAACGCAGAGACGAGGTTCTGAGAAGGGGGGGAGATAGAGCCCTCTTCTTGGATGGAACGAGTCTCCGCCGCCTCCTCACGCACGCCGGCCAAGCCCTTTTTGACGGTCTTAGCCGGCTTGTCGGCAGAAGACTTCTTCGCCGCCTTCTTGGGCGCCGAGGCCTTGGCGGCCTTCTTGGCCCCCACCTCGGTCTTGTCAACTTTCTTAGTCTTCTTTTTCTCCATCACCAGTATCAAATAATAGCATTTATGAGGCCGACGGCGCCTCAGGTGCAGGTGCCGGAGGATTCTCATCCAGGCGCTTCTTGGCGCTGGCAATGATCTTGACCGCGGTCTTCTCGCCGATGCCTTCTAAAGCGACGAGCTCCTCCGGCGTGGCGACGGAGAGGCGCGCCAGTTCTGCGAACCCGGCCGCGGCTAGAATCTCGGCGGTCTTAGCCCCCACCCCTTCGATCGCGCGCAAGCCTGCGTTCTCCCCTTCCAGGGAAGGAGAACCGCCGTCCTTCAGGGACGGCGCACCCTCACCCGCCGTGCGCACCTCGAGCTCCCATCCAGTGAGCCGGCAGGCCAGGCGAACGTTCTGCCCGTCCTTGCCGATGGCCAGGGCAAGCTGCTCCTCGGAGACAAGGACCTCGGCGCGCTTAGTCTCCGGGTCCAAGACCCTCACCGAGAGGACCTTGGCGGGAGCTAGCGAATTGGCGAGGAACTTCTCGATCTGATCGTCGTGGGGGATCAGGTCGATACGCTCTCCCGCGAGCTCGTTCATGATGCTGCGGATACGCGAGCCGCGTAGTCCGACGCACGAGCCGACGGGATCGATCTTTGGGTCACTCGACTTGACCACGACCTTGGCCCGGAACCCTGGATCCCGCGCGACGGCGACGATTTCCACGATCTTATCGCCGATCTCGGGCACTTCCAACTCGAAGAGCCGCTGGAGAAATATCGGCGCTGCACGCGAGATGACGACCTGGGGCCCGCGCTGAACCTTATCCACGCGCAGGATAATGGCGCGCACGTTGCCTCCAATAGGATAGCGCTCCCGACGGATCTGCTCGCGCACCGGCAGGATGGCCTCGGTCTTACCGATGTCCACGATGACATTACGTTCCAGAAAGCGGTGCACGCTGCCGGTCACGATCTCGCCTTCCTTGGGCTTGTACTCATCGAAGAGGTTGTCGCGCTCCTTCTCGCGAATCTTCTGTGCCAGGACCTGCTTGGCGGTCTGAGCTGCGATACGGGCAAAATCCGTAACCGGAGCCGGCAAGCGCAGCTCCTCGCCGACCGCCGCATCCTTCTTGGTGCGGCGAGCCTCGGACAGGCCGATCTCGCGCTCCGCGTCGACCACGGTCTCCACCACCGTCTTGACCACGTTGGCCTTGAACTCCGCGGTTTCCGGATCGATGGTCGCCTCGATGACCGCGGTCTTGCCCACGTGCTTGCGCAAGGAGCTGACCACGGCCTCCTCGATCATCTTGAGGATGTCGTCTTTGCGGATGTTCTTCTCGCGCTCCAACTGCTCCAAAGCCAGAACCAATTCCGATTTCGCCATGGCGTACTACACCTCCGCCCGGTCATCCAACCGGGTCTCATCGATGCGCCCCAGGGGAAATTCCAACAGCGCCCCTTCGCACTCGACTACGACCTTGCCGTCCACGAATCCCCGCAAGACTCCCTTGAAATTACGCCGGCCCTCCTGCGGAGCCTTGAGCCGGACCTGCACCGTCTTGCCCGCGAACCGCACGAAGTCCTTCTCCTTCTTGAGCACCCGGTCCAGGCCGGGAGAGGAGACCTCCAGGACATACGCACCCGAAATAAAGTCGGCCTCGTCAAGGAGGGCGCCGATGCGGCTGGAAAGATGCTCGCAGTCGTCAAGGGTGATGCCTCCCTTCTTGTCCAGGTAGAAGCGTAGGACCTGACGGCCGTTCTCATGGAGCCATTCGATGTCCACGAGTTCGGCGGCCTCCTGCGCCAAAAGAGGCTCCACCACGTTTTCAATCCGCGCTGCGTCCAAGTGTCCTCCGGTCAATAAAAAAAGTGGCTTGACTGCAGCCACTTTCGCGTGTAAGGCTTCATGGATATTATATCAAGCCATTCCGGAGCCTGTCAACCATCCCTCCGCCCCCCTCAAAGTTGCTCCTTAGGGGGCGGCCTCCACGGACTGCGCCCGACGAGAGGCACGCTCATCACGCAAGCGCAGGACGTCGCTGTAAGTGGCGAAGACGATGAGCAAGGCGAGCAGGATGAAGCCCACGCTGTTGGCCCGGGTCATGAGTTCTTGGGTGAGCCTGCGGCGAGAAAGCCCTTCCCACAAATAAAGAAAGGCATGGCCCCCATCAAGGAGAGGCACCGGCAGGAGGTTGAAGAACCCAATAGCCACGGAGATGAATCCAATAAGGAAGACCAAGTCCTCCCAGCCGGAATGCGCGGCGCGGCTGACCATCTGGGCGATGCCCACAGGGCCCGCCAGATCCGGACGCTGACGATGGTAGATCTTGGAGGCGATGGTCTTGGCCGTGACAGCTGTGAAATTGTAGCACTGAGCTGCTCCCTCCCAGGCGGCAGTCAGCGGGCCGACCGGCTTGTAAACGGACTCAGGCATGATGCCGATGACGCCGAAACCCGTGGCGCCGTCCACCTTGGTGGTCAATTGAGCTTGGAATTCCTTGCCGTCGCGTCGATAGCGGATCGCCACCTCTTGCTTGGGCAGGGCATGAATCCCATCCGAGAGCTGCTTCCAGGTGGTGATGGGCTGGTCGTTGAAAGCCAGTATCTCATCACCGATCCTGATGCCAGCCCTGTCCGCGGGGTAGCCCGTCATTAGATTGCCGATGACGGGCTTATCGCCATACTCGGGCAGGCCCTTAAGATAGATGACGCCGGCAAAGAGGAAAAAAGCCAGGATGTAGTTCATGACCGGCCCGGCGTAGACGATGGCCAGACGCCGATACCAAGCCTGGCCGTAATATTCATCAGGCTTGCCCGTACAGGTCTCTATCTCCTCTCCGGCAGGCTTAACGAAACCGCCCACGGGAAAGGCGCAGAGCGAATAGCGCGTCTCTCCTTGAGTCACGCCGAAGAGCTCGGGACCCATGCCGAAAGCGAATTTCTCAACGCGGATACCAAGCCGACGGCACATGAGGAAGTGCCCAAGCTCGTGCAGGAAGATGACTAAACCGAAGGTGAGCAACACTGCTGCCGCGGACTGAAGCCAACTCATGACATTATGGGTGTTCATAGCCGGGTGCAAGCCTCCTGGGCCTGACGCCGGGCCCACTGATCGATCTCCACGACCTCGGAAAAACTGGGCAGCCCGCGGCCACCGCGAAAAGCTCGCATAACCTTTTCCACGACCCGCGCCAACTGCGTGAAACGGATGCGTCCAGCCGTGAAGGCGTCCACTGCAACCTCATCGGCGGCGTTGAGGACCGCCGGCATCCCGCCGCCGGTCGCCGCGGCCTCGCGGGCCAACGCCAGGCAGGGGAAGCGCCGGAAATCAGGCCGTGAAAAGTTTAGCGCGCCGACCGCGGCCAAATCGAGCCTCTTGACGATCGCGGCGGCGCGTTCGGGGTAGGCGAGAGCGTGCTGGATGGGCAGGCGCATGTCCGGGGGCGCCATCTGAGCCAGAACCGCACCGTCAGAGAACTCCACGGCCGAATGCACGATGGACTGGGGGTGAATCACGATCTCGATGGCCTCATGCCCAAGCCCGAAGAGATGCATGATCTCGATGGCCTCAAAGCCCTTGTTCATCAACGTCGCCGAGTCTATCGTGATCTTGCGGCCCATCTTCCAGGTCGGATGGCGCAAGGCCTCGGCGACCCGAACCCGGTCAAGCGAGCCCCGACGCCGATAGAAAGCGCCGCCCGAAGCGGTGAGCAGGACGCGGCGGATGGCGGTCGCAGGGTTGCCCTGGATACATTGAAAGATGGCCGACGGCTCGGAATCCACTGGGATGATGCGCGCGCCCCAGCGCTTGGCCTCGCGCATGAACTGGGCTCCGGCCATGACCATAGGCTCCTTGCTGGCCAGAGCCACGGTCTTTCCCGCGCGCAGCGCCGCCAGGAGGGGGGCGAAGCCAACGCCTCCAACCAGACCAATCAGGACCAGGTCCACGTCCGGATGCCCGGCCATCTCGACTAACCCCTCGACGCCTGAGCCCAGGCGCCGACAGCCATAAGGCCGGCTTTTGAGGGCTTCAGAAGCGGCAGTCTCGAAAAGTGAGAGCATGGCCGGCTTGTAGCGCAAGACTTGCCGCGAGAGAAGCCCGCCGTTGGAATGCGCGGCCAGGCCGACGACACGGAAGCGCCCGGGCATGGCGTCCACAACACGCAGGGCGTTGCGCCCGACCGAACCGGTGGAACCGAGGATGGCGATGCGTTTCATCAAAATACCCGCGACATTGTACCAAAAGAGGCGCGAGGCCCGGGGCGGGGACTATCGACTCGATGATGCCGCGAGCGCTGACTCAACCAGGCGGACTACTTCACGTACCAGAACCGGCCGCTCATGGTTCCTTCGATCTTCAGCTTGCCTGAGCTCTCCGCGCCCATTCGAACGAGCAAAACCCATCCGGCCCCAGACTGCGCTTTGACGCCAGGTCGGAAAAATGGGAAAATAGGGTACTCATGAGCCAGGGCCGCAAGACGGACCACCTCCGGATATGCGCTGAGATGGATGTGGAGTTCCAGCGCCAAAGCACCTGGCTGGAGCACGTCCAGCTGGTGCATGCTGCCGTCGCTGAAGTGTCTTTCGATGAGATAAGCACCGAGACCCGCTTCATGGGCAAGCCTCTGCGCGCCCCACTCATGATCACCGCCATCTCAGGCGGAGTCAAGGCGGCCGAGGGGCTCAACCGAGACCTGGCCAAAGTCGCCCAGAAACTGGGCATCGCCTTTGGCCTGGGCAGCCAGCGCCCCATGCTGCAAGACCCCGGCATGATCGGCTCCTATGCGGTCCGCCGCTATGCGCCGGACATCCCCATCCTGGGCAACATCGCCCTCCAGCAGGCCGCCGCCGCAGACCCGGCTGACGTCGCCCGTCTGGTCACAAGCATCGACGCCGATGGCCTGGCCGTGCACCTCAACCCCGCCCAGGAATTAAACCAGACCGAAGGCGACAAGCGTTTCCAAGACGGTTTCAAGACTCTCAAGAGCCTGACCCGCCGCATGCCCGGCAAGGTCATGGTCAAGGAGACCGGCTGCGGCATCTCCCGAGAGGTGGCGCAAGGACTCAAGACCGCTGGAGTGCGGACCCTGGACGTGGCGGGCGCGGGCGGGACCTCCTGGCCGCGGGTGGAGAATCTGAGGAAGGGCGCCGACCCGGCGCGCCGAGAATGGCTCGACGACTGGGGCATCCCCACGGCCGCCTCTCTCTGGGAGACCTCCCCGCTGGGCTTTACGCTCGTAGGCTCCGGCGGCATCCGCAACGGCCTCGACGCGGCCAAATGCCTCGTCCTCGGCGCTGACGTGGCGGGCCTGGCGCTGCCGGTGCTGCGCGCCTACATGCGCGGCGGCTACGATGGGGCGCTGACCTGCCTGCAAGACGTGATCGCGGAGCTCAAGGCCGTCATGCTCTTGGTCGGGGTCCAGGACATCCCGGCCCTCAAGAGGCACCAGCCCGTGATCACAGGACAACTAAGAGAATGGATCAACAACAGAAGCCGAAAACAAAAATAGAGCCGCCCGCCGACAAGAAGATGCAGCGCACCTCGCGCTTCCCCGGCTTTTATAACCTCGACGTCTGGGAGCGCCTGGACAAGCTCGCGGACTGGTACCCCCTGACCACCAAGGAAAAGTGGATACTCAAGAACGAGACTCTGACCGCCGAGCAGGCCGACGTCATGGTCGAGAACGTCATCGGCGTCTTCGGTCTGCCCTTGGGCGTAGCGGTCAATTTCCGGATCAACGACAAGGACTACGTCATCCCCATGGCCGTAGAGGAGACATCCATCGTGGCGGCCTGCAGCAACCTGGCCAAGCTCATCCGCGAGAATGGGAACCTGACCGCCAACGCCTCCCATGCCGTCATGGAAGGCCAGATCCAGCTGGTCCATCCGCACGACTGTGACCAAGCCGTCAAGGATATCGCGGAAGCCAAGGAACGGCTCCTCCTGCTGGCCAACAAGCAAGACCGCACCTTGGTCAATCTCGGCGGCGGCGCCCGAGACCTCTACACGCGGCGCATCGAGACCGAAAGTGGCCCCATGCTCATCGTGCATCTGGCCGTGGACGTCGTCGATGCCATGGGGGCCAACGCGGTCAACACCATGGTCGAGACCCTCGGGCCCGTGCTGGGCGAGATCGCCAAGGCCGAGGTGATCTGCCAGATCATCTCGAACCTCTGCGACAAGTCCTTGGTCAAGGCGCGCGTTGAGCTCAACTGCGCCTGCCTCAAAAGCACGACCTTCGACGGCCATACGGTGGCCGACCGTATGGTGAAGGCGTATCATTTCGCGGACGCCGACCCCTACCGGGCGGCGACCCACAACAAGGGCATCATGAACGGCATCGACGCGGTCCTCATCGCCACCGGCAACGATTGGCGGGCCGTGGAAGCCGGTGCGCACGCCTATGCGGCAAAAACCGGCCGCTACCGGTCGCTTTCCAAGTACCGCATCGAAGGCGACAAGCTCATCGGGGAGATCGAACTTCCCATGGCCGTGGGCGTGGTGGGAGGAGTCTCCAAGCTGCATCCAGGGGTCGGTCTCCTGCTGCGGCTGATGGGCATGCCGTCGCGCCGCGAGTTGGCCGAGGTCGTGGCCACGGTGGGGCTGGTGCAAAACATGGCCGCCCTGCGGGCCCTGGTGACCGAGGGGATACAGGAGGGGCACATGACCCTCCATGCCCGCAACGTCGCCTATTCCGCCGGCGCCATCGGGGATATGGCCATCACGATCGCCAACCAGATGATCCAGGAAGGCCGCATCCGCTTCGACCGGGCGCGGGAGATCCTCAAGAAGATGATCGCCCACAAGCAGGATGCTCCCGAGAACGGCCAATAGACTTTGCGCTGCAAATCCGCGGACGCCGCCTCGAAGCTCATCCTCCTGGGAGAGCACGCCGTGGTCTACGGCGAGGCCGCCTTGGCCGTGCCCCTGAAGCAGCCTAAAGCTAGAGCCACCGTCTCCCAGGCCCAACACGGCCGGTCCGTAGCGGTCGAATTGAAGGATTACAACCTGCGCTGGGATGGCGCGACGCCGCCCCCGCCTGAGGCCGAGCCATTCGCCCGGATCATCCGGGCCGCGGCCAAACGTTTTACGGCCGTGCCCGCGCAGGGCTGGAAGCTCGCGGTCCGCTCGCAGATTCCGTCCGGCTGCGGCCTGGGCAGCGGGGCCGCGGTGGCGGCCGCCGCCTTCAAGGCGATCTTCCGCTATTTCCGCGTCCCCCACACCCCCCAAGTCCTCTCCGAACTGGTCTACGAGATAGAGAAGCTCCACCACGGCACGCCCAGCGGCATCGACAACACGGTCATCGCGCTGGGCCGGCCCATCCTCTTCCGCAAAGGCGCCCCGGCCCAGTTCCTTGCCACGCCCCAGTCCCGGTGCTTCCTGATCGTCGGGCATACGGGCCGAAGGCATCGCACCTCGGAGATCGTGGCCGAAGTGGCCCGGGCCCGCGGCCTGGACCCGGTCCGCTACGACACCATCTTCCGGGACATCGGCCGGCTCTCCGGGCCGGGCGCAAAAGCGTTCCAGGCCGGTCGCTGGAGCGAGCTCGGCCGGATCATGGACCGCAACCAGGAACTGCTCGAAAGCCTCGACGTCTCCTCGCCGGAACTGGACTCCCTGGTCGCCGCGGCCCGGAATGCCGGCGCCCTGGGCGCCAAGCTCAGCGGCGCGGGCCGGGGCGGGTGCATGGCGGCCCTGACCGACGACCCGCTCTGCGCCAAGCGCACTCAACGCGCGCTCAAGGCGGCGGGCGCGGCCGCAACATTCCTGACGGAGGTCGGTGACCATGAAGGCTAGACCGATCGTCGTGGGCATCTCCGGCGCCTCCGGCGTCATCATCGGCATCCGCACCGCAGAGGAGCTCCTAGCCGCCGGCCGCGAGGTGCATGTCATCGTGACGGACGCGGCCTGGCAGGTCATCAGGCACGAGGTAAAGGAGGATTTCCGCTTCCCGAAAGGGCTGACGGTGCATGGGCAGGACGACGCAGCCTCTCCATTGAACAGCACCTCGTTTTTGGTCGAGGCCATGGTCGTGGCCCCTTGCTCCGTAAAGTCCCTCTCCGCGCTGGCCGCGGGCTACGCCAACAACCTGCTCATCCGGGCCGCGGACGGCGTGCTGCGCACCGGCGGCAAGCTCATCGTGGTCCCCCGGGAGACGCCGCTCTCTCTGGCCGCGCTCTCGAACATGGTGGCCCTGCGCCGCGGCGGCGCGATCGTCATGCCGCCCTGCGCCGCCTACTATCACAAGCCGCGGAGCGTCGCCGACATGACCGATTTCTTCGTCGGCAAGATCCTGGACCTGCTCGGCGTGGAGCACAAGCTGGTCCGCCGCTGGGGGGGGAAATGAGCCTGGACCTGCGCACTTTGGCTGCGGAGCTGACCCCGGTCAAGAAAAAGACGAAGCTCCACCTAGAAGCCTCGGCGCTCATCCGCGAGGCGGAGCCCTCGCCCATCCTGCTAGAAGACGTCGAAGGCTCGCGGGTCCTGGCCAACATCCTCCCTGACCGGGACACCTTGGCCCGACGCCTCGGCGTGCAGCCGGAAAAGTTCCTCTCCGAGTTGGGACGCCTCTTAACGAAAGGAGAAAAAGCGACTAACACCGGCGTGGTCTACGGCGAGGTCGAGGTGCCCCGAAAGGACTGGGGAAAGCTGCCTTTCCTGACCTACTACAAGGGCGACGGCGGGCCGTATCTCACGGCCGGGGTCTGGATCGTTAAGGACCCGGAGTTGGGAGTCAATGCCTGCTATCATCGGCTCATGATGGGTTCTCCGGAGCGCGGCACGGTGCGGGTGGTAGAGAACCGCGGCACGGATACGGCGCTCAAGCATCTGGGCGGCAAGGCCGCGGCCGCGATCTGCGTCAGCGCTCCCATACACGTGCTCTTCGCTGCGGCCCTGTCGCCGGCGCCGGACGTCAGCGAGCTGGACCTGGCCGCGAACCTCAGCCCGGTGAAGCTGCAGCGCTGCAAGACAGTGGACCTGGAAGTGCCTTCGGACTGCGAGATGGTCCTGGAGGGCCACTTCACAGGAGGACGCGGGCCGGAAGGACCGTTCGTGGACATCACGGGCACCATGGATTTCGTACGCCAGCAGCCGGTCTTCGAGATATCCCGCGTCGCCTGCCGGAAGAACCCGATCCATTACACCATCGTACCGGGCATGCTCGACCATAAGACGCTCATGGGCATCCCCAAGGAACTCGACATCTACCGTGAAGCCAACAAGGTCTGTCACTGCCTGGACGTGCGCATCACGCCGGGCGGCTGTTCCTGGCTGCATGCGGTGCTGAGGATCGCCAAGAAAGACGCCGCGGACGGCCGTAAAGCTCTAGAGGCGGCTTTCCGGGCCCACCGCTCGCTCAAGCATTGCGTGGTTGTAAACGATGATGTGGACATCTCCGACCCGGCCGAGGTGGAGTGGGCCATAGCCACGCGCTTCCAGGCCGACACGGACACGCTCATCCTCAAGGACCAGCCGGCAAGCTCCTTGGACCCTTCGGCCCGCCATGTTGAGGGAGGCAAAAGCCGCAGCGCCAAGCTGGGCTTGGATGCCACGGTCAAGTCCGGCGACCTTTCGCTCTTCTCAAAGATAGCGGAATGAAGCGATCCTCGAAAGCCGGCGCAGGCGCGGCCAAGGCCATGGAGATCCTAGCCGCCTTGAGCCGCATCCATGGCGCGCCCGACATGGTCAAAATCGGTTCGGTGCAAGTCTCCGGGGTCAGCTACAACAACATCGGAGAGCATGGGCTGGCTTTCCTGGAGGAATGGGCGAGCATGGGCTCCAAGGCCGTAGTGCCTGCCACCATGAATCCGGGCGGGGCGGACCGCAGGATCTGGAAGAGCCTGGGATTTCCGCCGGCCTTCGTGCGCAAGCAGGAGCGAGTGATCAAGGCCTTAGAAGGGCTCGGCATCAAGCCGACGCTGACCTGCACGCCTTACCACGTAGGCGTGACCCCGCAATACGGCGAGCATGTGGCCTGGGCTGAGTCTTCTGCCGTCTGCTTCGCCAACTCCGTGCTGGGCGCACGCACCAACCGCGAGGGGGGGCCCTCAGCCATTGCCGCGGCTTTGACCGGGCTCACGCCCCGACACACTCTGCACACGGACGAAGGGCGCCTGCCGACCCGGATCATCGAGGTGAAGTGTCCGGTGCCTACGGCCGCGGACGCGGGAGCTCTGGGCTATCTCATCGGCCGGCTGGTAGCGTCGGACAAGGGCGGGGGAATTCCGTTCATCACGGGCACCCAGCCGCCGACCGGGCCTGAGCGTCTGACTTGGCTCAAGGCCTTGGGTGCTGGCATGGCCGCGTCCGGCTCCGTTGGGCTTTATCACCTTGAAGGCGTGACCCCGGAGGCGGTGGCACATAGGGCCAAGCTTGTCACGGCCGCGAAGCAGAAAAGCGTGATCAAGAGCCTGGCCGCAAGCCGCAAGGCCTTGGATTGCGGCAAGGGAGATTTGGACGTGGTCGCCGTGGGCTGTCCGCATGCCTCTTTCGAGGACCTGACACGGATATTGAAGCTCCTAAACGGAAGGAAGATCAAGGTCCCTTTCTGGATTTTCTTAGCCGAGCAAGTGCGCAAGCAGGCTGAAGCGACCGGGGTCGCCAAAGCTCTGGAGCAGTGCGGAGCGGCCCTAGTCGCCGATACCTGCATCGTCGTAGCGCCTCTCAAAGAACTTGGCATACACACCTTAGCCACGGATTCCGCCAAGGCGGCCTTCTATCTGCCTTCCCACCATGGAGCCAGCGTATATTTCGGCTCTTTGGAAGAAAATGTCGAAGCTGCGCTGCGAGGATCATGGAAAAAAATCTAAAAGGCCGCCTCATCTTCAGCGGCACCGCGGCCGGCAAGGTGCTCAAGTCCGAGCTGCCGCTGGGCCTCTTCGGCCACCTCGACCCCAAGACGGGCATGTACCGTGAAGCCGGCCATCCCCTCGACGGGAAATGCGTCAAGGGCCGCGTTTTGGTCTTTCCGCGCGCCAAGGGCAGCACGGTCGGCTCCTACATCCTCTACGCTCTGCGCAAGTCAGGGAAGGCCCCCGTGGCCATGCTCCTTTCCGAGTGCGACACCATCGTGGCCGTAGGCGCCATCATCAGCTCGATCCCCACCGTGGACAGCATGGATATCACCGCCCTGCAAGACGGCGCCATGGTGCGGATCAAGGGCGAGGAGGTCATCCTTGGATCACGTTAATATCTTCGTCAAGCTCGGCGGATCCTTCATCACGGACAAATCCGTGCCGGACAGCCTCAACGGCACACGCATCACGACTGCGGCCCGCGCCATCCGCAAGGCCATGGACTCCTCCGCGCGCAAAGGCCGGCGCATCCGCCTGGTTTTGAGCCACGGCGCCGGCTCCTACGGCCATATCCTGGCCAAGAGATATTCTGCGGTGGATGGCATCCATCCCAAGCACGCCTGGGAAAGCCTCTACAAGATCCGCGAGTCCATGGCCCGCATGAATCTGCTGTTCTTGCAGCGATGCAACCGAGGAGGACTCTTCCCCGTGACCATCTCTCCCTTCGCGATAGCTGAAGCCGCAGACGGGGTCGTACGCCGCCTCGACATCCGCAGCATCCAGGCCCTTCTGGAACAAGGGCAGGTCCCCGTCCTGCACGGAGACGTCGTCCTGGACTCCAAGCGGGGCTTTACCATCGCCTCGACCGAAGCCCTGCTAGAGGCCCTGAGCCGCCGCATCCATTTTGACCGCATCGTGATGGTCTCGGACACCGACGGGGTCCTGGGCCATGACCACAAGACCATCCCCGCGATCAGCCGCGGCAACATCAAAGGACTCTTCGACGCTATCCGCGGCTCCCACGCTCCGGATGTCACCGGCGGCATGCGCAAGAAGGTGGAGAGGCTCTTCGCTTTGCTGAGCCGGGGTCGCGCGGGATCGGCGCGCATCTTGCGCTGCGCCACGAACGGAGAGAACCTCACCCAAGCGGTCCTCGGGACCGGCGGCGAGGGAACCTTGATCGAGTAAGCCCCTGGATCTGGGCACATCATGAAGAAGAACGCAATCATAATGGCAGGGCTCCTCGTCCTGGCTGCAGCTGTCCGGTCTGATCTCTCATGGGGCGGGACAGATTTCACCGCGAACATCAGCGATATTTTAGCGGCAGCGCGAGCCAGGGCAAGCGCGGAACCAAACATAGGAACGGAAACCGGGACAGGTCCCAAGACTTTGGTTTATCTTATTCCTGGGTTTGGAGGGGACTCTTTACTTGGTTTACAGCAAGCTCTTCATGATTATCAACAAAGCCAATCAGCTATTAGAGGGTACGACACGGCAGGAGTGACCATTAAAACCTTTACTTATGACGTGTTGGATACGTATAAAACAGTAGCTGAAGCATTCAATCAACAACTTTATAGTGACGCCATAGACTCAACAACAGGTACAAACCCTGAGCAGATTTTCATCATTACTCATAGCATGGCTAATTTCATACCAAGGCAGGCAGTCATTTTTGCTCAAGCAGACAGTGTCAAAAGGCCTTCTTCTTTAAAAGCTCTTTACAAAAACAAGGTGACTATTATTTCTTTAAATCCACTTCTGGGCGGCGATGAAGGCGGGAAAAAAGCAGGATGGAGTCCATTCCCAACTTGGATGGGGTATTTAGGGAGATTTAAAGAGCTTGATCCCGCAGGAGATTTTCAGGCAAACATGGCTCAGGCTAATTCGGCTTTTCAGGCAGGTATCTATGATTATTATACGTTTGGCGTGTGGGGAGATTCTCACTTGCTGGGGGTTTGGAATGCAATGGATCTCAAAGGCAGCCAAATTGATAAAAACTGGGAAGTGAATTATCGAAAAGAGTCAGCTTCTCCTCAAAACTATCATCTATTTACTTTTACCAAAAACGATCCAGAAATCAATACTTACATAACAACGTTTCTTGCTCCTCTTGATTCGACTGAAGATGGGGACTGGCAGCACATGATCTTATTATTCTACCCGCCTGTTATAGGCCAGATTGGGAGGCAGATTTTTGGGCCGGATTTTGTCACCAAGTTTCAATTCAGTCGATGTCCTGGCGAAACTTGAAGCGGCCCTACTTGAGCGTCAAGAAATAGTAGACGGCCGGGGCGGCCAGGATGAAGGAGTCGAATCGGTCCATGATCCCGCCATGGCCGGGCAGCAGGTTGCCGGAGTCCTTGGCTCCGACGGCGCGCTTGACCAAGGACTCAGCCAGATCCGAAAGCTGACCGCAGACGCCGATGAGCACGCCCATGGCCAAGGCCCCTCGCGGACCCAGCCCCGCCGGAGCCAGAAGCTGCTGCAGAAGATACACCCCGCCCACCGCGGACAGAAAGCCCGCCGCAGCCCCTTCCCAAGTCTTCTTGGGGCTCAAGCCCTGGGCCAGCTTATGGTGGCCGAACGCGTGACCCCCGACGTAAGCCGCGGTATCCGTGAGCCAGATCGCCACGAAAAGCATGTAGGTCAGCTTCTCCCCGTCCGGCCGCAGGTCACGAATGAGGGCCAGATGCGCCGGCATCCAGCCCAGCAGCAGCGCGCCGAGGATCGTGAAGGCGAGCCGCTCCAAGGAATGCGTCTTGCTGAACATCTCGCGCAGAAGGACGGCGGCTACCACAGCGGTCAGGACCGCTTGGCTCGGCCCGCCCAAAGCCACGCTGAGCGCCAGGACAGCCCCACATAAAAGCAGGACCCAACGCTGGACCGGCCGGCCGCCCGCTGCCAGGATGAGCCCGTACTCATAGACACACAGAACGCAGACGGCCGTCGTAAAGATTACCCATGCAATGCCGCCCGCGTGGACAAGATAGAGCAGCAACGGGATGCCGACCGCTGCTGTCAGGACTCGCGGCAGCAGCACTCAGAGCCTTCCGAACCGCCGCTGCCGGCTCTGGTAATCCGCCAAAGCCGCGTAGAGATGCTCGCGGCTGAAATCAGGCCAGAAAACCGGGGTCACATAGAGCTCGGAGTAGGCGATCTGCCAGAGCAGAAAATTGGAGACCCTCATCTCGCCAGAGGTTCGGATGACCAGGTCTGGGTCCGGCAGGCCCGCCGTGTAGAGAGCCCCCGAAAGCTCCTCCGCGCTGATGGACTTGCGGCCCTCGGCGATGAGCCGGTTGACCGCATCCACGATCTCCTGGCGCGCTCCGTAGTTCAAAGCCAGGTTCAAGCGCAGACCCGTGTTGTCCTTGAGCCGCTCGATGGTGCGCTCGAGTTCCGTGCGCACGCTCTGGGGCAGCCCCTCGAGGTGT
Organism: uncultured Elusimicrobia bacterium; assembly: GCA_903830945.1. GTDB lineage: Bacteria > Elusimicrobiota > Elusimicrobia > UBA1565 > UBA9628 > UBA9628. The sequence goes on along the minus strand of CAIKVT010000081.1, from coordinate 12,105 downwards.
CCGATGGCGCTCAGGCGCACGTGGTTCTTATGCAGCATCTCGGCTTCTCGGCGCAGGGCAAAGGACAGCAACCCCATGAGGTCCGTAACCTCGTCCTGGGGCCGCGCCCAATTCTCAGTGGAGAAGGCATAAAGCGTCAGGACCGGGATCTTGAGCTCGGAACAGGCTTTGACCATCTCGCGCACGGGTTCCACCCCGGCCTTGTGGCCGGCCAGCCGGGGCAGGCCCTTGGCCTGGGCCCAGCGGCCATTGCCGTCCATGATGATGGCCAGGTGCCGAGGCAGGCGGCAACGGTCTAGCGACGCAGACGAGGTCTTCAAGGAATTCCTTTGGAACGGAATCCGGCGGCCTTCGGCCGCCGTCGACGGACGCTCCTGAGGAGTGCCCGCTCAGACAACGGCATCAAACCGTCGTAATCTCCTTTTCTTTAGCGGCGATCACATCGTCGACCTGCTTGGAAAAAGCGTCGGTGCTCTTTTGAACCTTGACTTCCATCATCTTAAGGTCGTCCTCACTCATTTCCTTGGCCTTCTCGGCCTTCTTGAGTTTTTCCAAAGCCTCGTGTCGGTCCGTACGCAGACCGACCTTAGATTCCTCGCCCATGCGCTTGACCACTTTGACCATCTCCTTGCGCCGCTCTTCGTTCATCTGGGGCAAGTTGATCCGGATCAGCTTACCGTCGTTCTGGGGAGCACTGCCCAGGTCTGCCTGGGAAAGCGCCTTTTCCAGAGCTTTAAGGACTGACGGATCCCAGGGCCGGACCTCCATGGTCCGCGCCTCAGGAACCGAGACCGCGGCCACCTGCTTCAAGGGCACCATCTGGCCGTAGTACTCGACCTTGATGCCCTCCAGGAGCATCGGGTTGGCCCGGCCGGTGCGTAGAACCGAGAAGTCCCGGCCCAGCCGGGCGAGCCGCTCCTTCATCGCCTCTTCCATCTTGCCTACGACTTCATTGATCGCTTCCGTGATCGGCATAGTCTCACTCCGTTATCCAGGTTCCGACTTTCTTGCCGGCCGCCGCCTTGGCGATGTTGCCCGGGACGGACAGGTCGAAGACCGCGACCGGCATGCGGTTCTCCATGCACAGCGTCAGCGCCGTCGTGTCCATGACGCGCAGGCGACGACGGATGGCGTCCATGAATGTGACGCGTGCGAGCTTCCTCGCCTTGGGGTTTGTCCGGGGATCGTCGTTATAGACCCCGTCGACCTGCGTCGCCTTAAGGAGCACGTCCGCCTCGATCTCCACCGCGCGCAGGGCCGCCGCCGTGTCCGTGGTGAAGTACGGGTTGCCCGTGCCGCCCGCGAAAATGACCACGCGTCCCTTCTCCAGATGCCGTATGGCGCGTCGGCGGATGTAAGCCTCCGCCAACTTAGCAATCTCGATGGCGGTCTGCACCCGGGTCGGCACGCCCAGATCCTCCAAGGCGTCCTGCAAGGCCAGGGCGTTGATGACGGTGGCGAGCATCCCCATATAGTCGGCCGTGACGCGGCCGATGGCGTGGCCCCGGTCCAGGGCCCCGCGCCAGATGTTGCCGCCGCCCACCACCACGCCGATCTGGATGCCCTGCGACCAAGCGCGTTTGACCTGGGCCGCGATGCGCAGCAGGGACTCCGAGTCGATGCCGCGGGACACCCGACCGCCCAGGGACTCTCCCGAGAGCTTGAGCAGGACTCGCCGGGTCTTAGGCATTATTCGCCGAGCGTGTAGCGAGCGAAACGAACGACCGCAACCTCGCCGCCGGCCTTGGCTGAGGCTTCCTTAATGATGCCGGCGACCGGGGTTTTGTTATCGCGCACGCTCAACTGCTCCAGCAGGCAGGATGCTTGGTAAAAAAGCTTATTGACCTTGCCCTCCACGATCTTAGGGATTGCGGCCTCGGGCTTGCCCTCCTTACGCAGTGCCTCGGTGTAGATATCCTTCTCCTTGGCAATCTCCGCGCCGGGGACATCCTCGCGCCTCAGATAGCGGGGGGAAAAACCAACGACCTGCAAAAGCAGTTCCTTCGCCAACTCCGCCACGGCTGGGTGCGCCGCCGCAGCCGAGCTCACCGCGGAAAGCTCGATCAAGGCGCCCTTCTTGGCGCCCAGATGAATGTAACCGGCGATAAGCCCGTCAGCCGCCTGCTCAAACCTCGCCAGCCTACGCAATCCCATATTTTCGCCGGTCTTCTGCTGGACAGGTTGGATCAGGAGCTTGGCATCATCGGGCCCTTTAAGTTCACCCGCGGCGGACTTATCGGCAAGCGTTTGAGCCAGGACCTTGAATTCGTCCGTGCGGGCCGTGAAATCCGTCTCACAATTAAGCTCCACGATGGCACCGGCCTTGCCCACGACGGCATAGGCGACCGCGCCTTCCTTGGTCGCGCGCGCGGCGCGCTTGGCCATATCAGCCAAACCCTTCTTGCGCAAGGCGGTCAAAGCCTCGTCGAGACGCCACCCGACCGCCTCCAGCGCCTTCTTGCAGTCCGTCATACCAGCGCCTGTCTTCTCACGCAGTTCCCGGATCAGCCGGCTCATCTCTGCGGGGGCCATGGCGATCATTCCAATTCCTCCACGATCTCGGTCATCACCCGACCCTTGGTGCGGCCTTTAGGCTTGGGCTTCGCCTTAACCGCGGCTGGACGCATCTCGTTCTCCCAGGCAGCCAGCCCTTCGGCGGGCTCCTCGGCCGTCACCACTGCCGCCCCGCCCGCAACCACGCTCTCGCCCGTAGCCGCGCCCTCGGCGGCAAGCATCTGGGCCTCAGCCTCACCCATAGTCGCAACAGTCTGGGCGACGGCGTAAGCAGCCGCGCCCTCAGCCACGGCGTCGGCGATAAGGCCGCAGAAAAGCTTGATGGAGCGGGCCGCGTCGTCGTTGCCGGGGATAGGGTGGTCGATGAGGTCCGGGTCGCAGTCCGTGTCGCAGACCGCCACGATGGGAACCTTCAAGCGCCGCGCCTCGGCCACCGCGAGGTCCTCCTCCACGGGGTCCACCACGAACATGACGTCGGGCAGACGGGAAAGCGCGCGGATGCCGGTCAAGACCTTCTGCATGCGCGCCATCTCCTTGCCGGCACGGGCAGCGTCCTTCTTGGGCATGACGGCCAGAATGCCGTCGGACTGCCATTTCTCGAGCTCCTCAAGCCGCTTGATGGACTTGCGGATAGTCATGAAGTTGGTGAGCGTGCCGCCCAGCCACTTGTCGGAGACATAGGCCGCGCCGCAACGCTGGGCCTCGGCGCGCACGATCTCTTGCGCCTGCTTTTTGGTGCCGACGAAGAGGAAGGTCTTGCCCGCCGCCGCCTGGTCGCGCACCCACGAGTAGACTCTCTTGAGTTCCTTGACCGTCTTCTGCAAGTCGATGATATGGATGCTATTGCGCTCGCCGAAGATGAACCGGCCCATCTTAGGGTTCCAACGCCGGGTCTGATGGCCGAAGTGAACTCCGGCTTCCAACATGGCTTTCATGGATACGTTGATCATCCGCTGTGCTTATCCTCCGTGACTCCTTCTGAATTGACGCAAGCCGAGACTGACTTGCCCCTCTGAGGTCAGGATAATACCAAATTCCAGCGGATCAGCCAAGGACTTTATATAGGGAAATAACCGTAACCGATAAGCGGCCGATCAGGACCCCGAAAGAGGAACGACCGGAACGGACGGGGAAGAAGCATCCGGCGCATCGACGGGGACATCTGCCAGCACGCGGTCCTCCAGCAACCACCTGGGTCGTTCCAGGACCAGAGCCCGGTCATTCTGGACGAGCCATGCCGAGCGACCGCGCAGCGTAAAGCCCGACAGCGCGCCGGGTCCGAGGCCCGGCACGGCATGAACGTCCCTGACACTCAGCGCCGAGTCCACGCTATAGCGCAAGAGAAGACGCGATTGCCCATCCGCCGCCCAAAGCACGCCGCCGACGACGGCCATGCCCACCGGAGTCGGCGGGCCGAAGAAGGTGTTGACGACCGAGAGGTTCTCATCAAGCGCATACTGGCGGATGCGCCCCGGCTTGGAGAAAGCTGCGAACAGACTCGTGCCGTCGCAGGCCAAAGCCGAGATGTTCTGAGCCGCCATGGGCCAGGACTTCTCCAGGGTGAGGGCATCGTCGACTCGGCGCTTCTGAATCTCATTGGCGCCCGCGTCAGCCACGTAAAGCGCCGCCCCAGCCGCGGCCAGGCCGACGATGCGCAATCCGGGCAGGGAAAAACTACGGTCATCCCGCAAGTGTCCTGATTCCAGCCTGAACCTATGCAGGGCCTGGGCTTGCGGGTCAGCGACCCACAGCACGTCCCCCTGCCATGCCATGGCCCCGGGCCAGACGAAAGGAATGGGATAGTCCCGCCCGGCTGTGGCCAGGGACTTCCAAAGCCAGCACCCCGACAGCAGGACCACGGCCGCGACACCGGACCAGTTCCGAATCCGGTCCCGGCGCCGCGGCTGGGACTCCGGCGCACGCACCAGAATCGGAGCCGGTCCTCGCGACAACAACGCGGATGCCAGCGGCGGCGGGGCTTGAGGGGAGACCAACGGCGCAACCGCGATAGCAGTCTCGGCAAGCGAGAGTTCCTCATGGACCTCCCGCAGGATGCGGGAGCGCTCGGCCGACTGCTCCGCGCGCATACCCTCCAAACTCTGAAGAGCCTGGGTGAGCGCACTGAGTCTGGCCTGTTCGGCAGCGGCGCGAACCGTGACCTCGACTTGCAGCTTCTCGCGCTCGACTTCCAGGCGCAGATGCGCCTGGCTCCTGAACTCGACGGCCGCGTCCATGGTTTCGTTGGCTTCACGTTGAAGAGCCTCGGCATTATCGAGCCGGCGCTGTGACTCGGCTTTGGCCTCGGCTGATTCCCGGACCGCGGCCTCGAGAAACGCGCGGGCCTGACGCGCTTCGGCGTCCTTGGCAGCGAGCTCAGCCCTGAGTTCATCCAGGGCCTCGACCGCCGCCGATCTCTCGGCCAGTTCACTTTGGAGCCTCTCCGCGGCTGCGCTCAGACACTGGACCGATTCTTCCAACTGAGACCGCGCCTGTTCGCTCTCATCGCGGCGACGCTCCGCCTCGTCGAGCTGTGTGCGCAGACTCGCGATGCGATCCTGATCCTGGATGGCGTCCTGCCTCTGTGCCCCGAGCTCCGCAGCCAGGAGATCGCGTTCCCCGGTCAGCGCGGCCTGGGACGCGGTGAGTTGGCGCAGCCGTTCCTTCTCAAGGCGCAGGGTCTTGGCGACATCAACGGCCGAGGACCTCACCTGACGGGCGTCGAGGATCGCTTTCTCGGCGGCCGCCTCACGGCGGCGCGCCTCGGCCAGAAGCTTGTCGGCCTCGGCCCGGCGCGCCGCGGACTCACGCTGGGCTTGCCCCGCCTCCTCCTGCAGACACAGCCGCTCCGCCTGCAACGCGCGCACTTTCTCGATGGTCCGCTGCGCCACCTCATCCTCGACATTGAGGGCTTCGCGGTGCGCCTGAGCCGCCTGCTGGCGCAATTCGTCGTTCTGCCGGGCCGCGCCCTCCAGATGGGTCTCCAGGCTCTCCTTAACCAGACAGGACTCATCGAGCCGGCGCTGCAGTTCCAAGCGGTCCGTCTCCCACTGCTTGACACTCGATTGATGGAGCCGCTCGAGCTTTTCGACGTGCTCCTCAGTCGCCGCGGCGGCCTCCTGGAGCTGGCGCCGATGGCCCGCCTCAAGCGCGTCCACCCCGGCAGTCCTCCGACGCGCATCATCGAGCGCGATCTCGAGCTCTCCGACCTGGACCGTGAAGCGCTGCAGCCGCTCCAGGTAGTCCTTCTCCGCGGCGTCATGACGCGCCAGCAGAAGATCAAAAGCGCGGACCTTGGCATCTAGCTGGATCTGAAGCCCGTCACATTTATCCATACTCTCTTGCGCCCCGTGACGAGCCTCCTGGGCCTCGCGCTCAAGGGTGCTCTCCTGAAGATGGAGCTGGATGACCAGGTCCTTGAGGCGGCCGCGGCGACACAGCTCCGCCTCCAACTCTCGAGACTTGGCTTCAAACCCGGAGGCTAACTCCTCGACACGAACCCTAAGAGCCGCGGCATCGGCCAAGGCCGCCTGCAGTGCTTTCTGCACCTGGGAAGGGAAGATGATCCCGTCGGCCAGGTTCATCACCACGGGGCCGTGCGCCGCATCATCCTTGCCGGCACGCATCTCCTCGAGGACCTTTTCAACTTCGCGGCAGTGCTCCTCCCGCCAGAGATGGTAAGGTTCCATGCCGGACTTAGTATACGGACGGGCTGTTACATCGTCAAGTCTTCCTTTTCCAGGCCCGCAACCCGGTCGGCGGGTCTGGAGACCTACGTCCTGCTGGGACCTCGGACCCTGCCGACTCCTGGCCGGCCGCGCCAAGATATCCATGGAACCATGCTGCGGCCAACCCCTCGTCTCATCTGGTCATCGGCCTGCGTCGCCTGCCTCGGCGCCGTGGCGGGGGCACTATTCTGGCCGACCCAGGACATCCCCAGGCTGAGCCCGTTGATCGATCCGCAGACGCCTGACTTCGCCTCCGCATCAGCCGGCCTGACGGCCTCCGCGACGGCACCCACGAGCCGGACCGAGCCAACAGATACGGCTCAGGAACAATCCTCGGACGAGGCGCCAAATGAAGATCGAACACGACCCGATTCCGCCGGCGAGACGGTCCGCGATGCGGTCGCAGACGTGTCCTGGCGCGCGGACTCGACCGGAAGAGATTTGAGCCAGGCGCCCTGGCGCGCCTATTGGGGATTGACGAATCGAGAAACGACGGCCGTACCCGTCCCACCGACTCTCCCGACAACATACCACCGCGCTTCTAAAGGCGGCGGGGAGCAAGCCTCGACCCAGAAAAATTTTGGCAGGTTTTTACGGACCGATGCCGGATCCGGCAGGGCATTCTCTCCCCAAAAAGCCCCGCGCCGGATAGCAGACCTGCAGCGCCGCATGCGCGCTGACCGAACCTCCACAACGGAGACGAAAAAAACACCGCACGTCCCCATCCATCAGACAGGGCGGAATATGACCGCCTCGCTTGGCCGCACACCGGGCATACAGCAGGGCCGCTTCATGCGGACCGAGACCGGTTCCCGGGCCAAGGCTGAGCACAAGATCAATGCCGAACCCAAGAACAAAGCCCTCAAACCGCCGCGGCTGCGCCCTGTCTTGTTGTCCAAAGTCCTGGGCATTAACGCCATCCGACCGCCGAAGACCAAGCTCAATGCGCCGGACTTCAGCCGCCTGGCCCATGACATTCCCAAGGCAGGTCCCGACGGAAAACCCATGAGCCTATCTGCCGCGGACGTCAAAGCGCTCGAAGCGCTGCGGCCTCCGGGCAAGGCAGCCGCGGACTGCCACAAGCCTGGTCGGCATTGGCACTACGGGCCCGAACCTGCTTACCATGAGGGACAAGCCTGGGGCCTCCAGCATGACGGCGGCTGGCTTTGGCTCAAGAAGTCCGGTCAGAACTGGTGGGCCTGGACTTCGCCCCAGGAGCCCACTTGGCTCTGGCACAAGGAGCACTGGTGGTGGCGCAGCGACGGCATCTGGTTCATGCTTCATGAAGGCGAGGTCTGGGGCTACCGTCTCTTCGGAGAGCGCCGCGCCGAGGGACTCATCCATCCCGGGACCGGGACGCAGATGGAATACAGCGCGGACGGCCAGCGCGTGGCCATGATCACGCCAGGTGACGGGGCCTGGCTCTTCGACGCCCGCAGCGGAGCGGTCCTGGAACGCTGGACAGAAGCCCAGATGCCGGCCAAAATCAAGCCTCATGCGCCGCGCGCCCTCTCACTGCCCCCTTAGACCATCATTTTTTTGTATCCTAAAAAACATGCGCGCATTACTCGCAGCCTTGGCGCTGGTCTGCGCTACACCCGCTCGGGCTCAGCAATCCTACGGATCCAAGGGCATCTATCCGGTCTACGAGACCGCCGGACAGTGGGTCATCTTCGACAAGGCCCCCAAGCCGCTCAAATCCAACAAGGCGTCGCGCCTGGACCTGGAAGACCGCTTCCTGGTCGTAGGCAGCCAAGGCTCGGCAATCTTCACCGTGGCCCGGGCTTCGGCCACTTACGGCGGCGCCTGCCGGAAGAATAGGCCCGTCAAACTACGCGCGGCCCTGCTCAAAGGGCCGCGCAGCGCCGTCGGGTCGCCCATCATCGCCGTCAGGGTCAAAGCAGGCTTCAAGCTCCACGGGTCCCAGGCTAAATATCTCATCCTTCCCAATGAGGTCAACGAGGGGACATATTCCAGGCTGAGCGACGCGATCAAGTCCTCAGAGATCGCGGACATCAAAAGCGGCGCCTTCCATTTCTCTTCCGACGACCACCCAAGCCCCCTGATCCAGCAGTACCCCGGAGCCGAGCAGGTCCAGATGAAGATAGACTTCGGCGCGCGACTGCTGGTGCGGGGCCTAGCGGATGCCTTCGTCTTCATCGAGACTTCCCAGGCCTCCGCAACGTCCCGCCGCTGCCTGCGCCTGGCCGACGGAGAAAAACTCATAGCGCAGTGCGTAGAGATGCCCGAAAAACTCATGGCGGAAACCGCACTGCTGCGCTTCGTGGCCTACGACCCGGGCGGCCAGGGCAGCCCGTTCCTCCTCGCTTACACGCCCAGCCCGCCGCTATGGGGCGAGGAGCGCTGGGGCTTTTCCCTGCGCAGCGCCGGCCCGAAGCTGGTCCTCTTCGACGCCATGGACCCGAGCTGCCGCGAAGGTTTTTAGCTCACCAGCGGGCTTACGAAATACAACGCCGCGGGCCGCGCAGGCCGCCGGCACCGGGGACGGCAGTCCCATCCAGAGGTCGGTGTCGCGACTCAGCTCTAGGCGAGCCGCCACGACCAGGATGATGACGTTCCCGGCGACAAGGCTGGGGCGCGAGGCCGCTCATGTCTTCTTCTCTAAATAACGGGCCGGCTTTAGACGGATTATAAATCAAATCTTTTGTTGTATAATCCGCTCATGGCCGCACCCGATACCGACAATTTTGAAAAACTGACCAGAGAGATCATCAAGAGCCAGCTCAAGGAGAGCCCCGCCGAGACCGCGGCCGCGGCTGCGGCGGATATCGCCAGCAAGATCATCGTGGCGGGAGTGACCAAGACGAGCCGCCGCCAGGACCCGCATCTCACGGTCATGGGAATCTGCCGGGGAATCATGTCCGGAATGCTCATCATCGATAAGGACTTGGTGGCGACCTCGGTCGAACTGGTCAAATCCATGGCGCACCTCGCCCAGGAAACCCACCTCGACCCCTCCGAGATGATGACCTGGGCCATGGAGGCGATCGTCGCGGTCTCCATCCTGGGGCATCCGGACCTGCGGGCCGACATCCGCGAAGCTCTGGAGAGAAACTTTATGGGGACCGGGGAAGTCTTCGACGGACTCTTGGCCAGGGCCGCCGAAGACCGCCGCCCCTGAGGCGATAGCCGTTATGCGCGTTGCCCTAGCCCAGATAGACACCACGGTCGGCGATATCCCCGGCAACCTGCGCCTCATCCGCGACAGCGCGGCCCGCGCGCGCGACGCCGGGGCTCAACTCGTGGTGTTCCCGGAGCAGGCCCTGGGAGGCTACCCGGCGCTCGACCTCTGGGAGGACGGGGATTTCCTGCGCGCCGGCGAGGCCGCGCTCAAGGACCTGGCCCGCGGCACGGGCGAGATGGGGCTGGTCATAGGCGCCGCAATGCGCAACCCGCGCCCCGTGGGCAAGCCCATCTTGAACGCCGCCGCCCTGCTGCACCGAGGCAAGGTCGCGGCCGTGCGCGGCAAGACCCTGCTGCCGACCTACGACGTCTTCGACGAACGCCGCTATTTCGAGCCCGCCTCGGCCAACGCCCCGGTGCGCTTCGGCGGGCTGCGCATCGGCATCACGATCTGCGAGGATGCCTGGAGCCGGGCCCCGGGCGAGTCGCGGCGCCTCTACCGGACGGACCCGGTGGCAGAGCAGGTCCGCGCCAAGGCGGACCTGCTCATCAATCTCTCGGCCTCGCCCTTCGAGCGTGGCAAAAGCGCCCTGCGCGAGAAGCTCCTGCGCGCGCACGCCCGGCGCGCGGGCAAGCCGCTGCTATACTGCAACCAGGTGGGGGGCAACGACGAGCTCATCTTCGACGGGCACAGCCTGGTCCTGGACGGCCGCGGCCGGGTCGTGACGCGCGGCAAGTCCTTCAGCGAGGACCTGGTGGTGGTAGAGACCGATGCTTTGCCCAAGGCCGCCGCTGCCTATGGGCTCTCGGACATCGCCGAGGTGGAGGCGGCTCTGGTGCTGGGCATCCACGATTACCTGCGCAAGTGCGGGATGCACAAGGCTTTCGTCGGCCTTTCCGGGGGAATCGACTCGGCCGTGGTCTGCGCTCTGGCCGTGAAGGCTCTGGGGCCGGGCGCGGTGACGGGCGTGGCCATGCCTTCGCTGTACTCATCGCGGGGCAGCGTGGATGACGCCGAGGCCTTGGCCCGCAGTCTGGGCATCCGGTTCCTGAAGCTGCCCATCACCGAAGCCTACGAGGCTTATCTGCGGACCTTGGGCAAGCCTTTCGGAGGCGGCGAGGTGGGGTTGGCGGAACAGAACATCCAGGCGCGCGTCCGAGGCAACCTTTTGATGGCGCTTTCCAACAAGGAGGGGGGGATCGTCCTATCCACGGGCAACAAGTCCGAGCTTTCCGTGGGCTACTGCACGCTCTACGGCGACATGTGCGGAGGCCTGGCCGTGATCGCGGATGTGCCCAAGACCACGGTCTACGCCCTGGCGCGGTGGATCAACCAGGAGCGGCCGGTGATCCCGCAGAGCTCGATCGACAAGCCGCCGTCGGCGGAACTGCGGCCCGACCAGAAAGACCAGGACGATCTGCCGGAGTATGAAACGCTCGACGCTGTGCTGACCGACTACATCGAGGGCCGCCGGGGCGCGGCGGAGATCTCGCGGCGAGGATTTTCGGCGGATCTGGTGCGCGACGTGATCCGGCGCATCGACCGCAACGAGTACAAGCGGCGCCAGGCCGCGCCCTGCCTCAAGATATCATCCAAGGCCTTCGGGGTGGGAAGAAGGATGCCCATCGCGCGGGGCGGTTTTTAACGGTTGTGGTGCCTCCCGATCCCCGATGGGCACGGGCCATGCGGAGATGGGGGATCGCCTAATCTGCGCCAATCATGCAAGCGCCATTCCTGCCTTCGATGTCTTCGCGAGAGCCCCAAGTTTCTTAAAGGCCTGATCCAGGTCGCTCTTGAGGTCGGCGATATCCTCGAAGCCGAAGCATAGGCGCACCAAAGTCTCCTTGATGCCCATCAGCTCCTTTTCCTTGGGCGACAACGAGAGATGGCTCCCCGTGTAGGGTTGAGCCACCGCCGAGACGACACAAGCCATCGAAGTCCCACGTTCAAAAAGTCGAAGGCTGCTCATGAACTCCTGAACGCAGGGCGCGTGGCGGGCCTTAAGCTCCAAGAAAATGATACAGCCATAGCCGGTCAACTGGCGTCCGTCGATCTCTGGGAAGCAAAGGCGATCCACCTCCGGACGCTTCCCGAGGAAACATCTCATCTCGTCGAAGAGAACACCGCGAAGGTGCAGGCTGGCGGGCCTCCTCTGGGCGAATACAAGGCACCTACGTACCTGATCGGCAACATCGGGGGCAAGGAGCTGCGGTTGGTGGCCAAAGATGCGGAGGTTTCGTTGAGGGACGCGCCCCCGCAAGAGGTAGAATCGGTGGGCACAGCCACGGCGGAGCTGCCGCAGCCGCCGGCCGCGGGCTTAGCCGCCGCAGGCATAGAAGCGCATGTCGGGGCAGAACATGAACGAACTGCAGAGAACGAAGCTATCGAGCCCACAGGAGCGTTTGGAGCTGGTCCTGCTGTGCCTGGCGAGGCAGATCCCGGTGAATCGGCTGTGCAAAGAGGCGAAGGTATCGCGGGAGCTGTGCTACCGGTGGCTGCGGGCGGTACGGCAAGCGGGCCTGAGGGCTTTGGAGCCGAAGGCGCCGGGGCCCAAGCGGGTGAAGGCGGATCCATCGCCGACGGAGGTCCTGAAGGTGCAGGAGCGGGTCCAGCGCCTGGAGAAGGAGCTCAAGGGGGCCCGCAAGGAGCGGGACCGCTGGCGGCTGATATCGGAGGTCGCCCGCCGGATCATCCAGCGCAATGCTTGGGGGCCGATGCCTC
>CAIKVT010000080.1 GCA_903830945.1 uncultured Elusimicrobia bacterium | reverse complement strand
TTGCTCAGCTGGACCACGGTGGGCGCCTCTCCCCAGTACAGGCTGCAGATCGATGACAAGCCTCTCTTCTACGGCACCCCCATATTAGACCAGGTTGTGAGCGTCAACTCATACACGATCCCCCCGGAGCTGGCCTTGACCGGCGGGGTCACTTATTATGCCCGCTGCCAGGCCGTGGACGGCGCCGGGGTCGGGGGAGTTTGGAGTACGATCATAGATTTCACGATCGTGACCGCGCCCCCGCCCGTGCCGGTCCTGGTCGCGCCTCCGGCCGATGCCACGATCCCAACGCAAACGCCGACCTTCAACTGGCAGCCGGTGACATCGCCGCAATAGCCTCCATGCGACTTTCCAGACTCGCCGTCGTGTTATGGGCGGCCGTAGCACCGTGCTGCGCCATCGCGCAGGGAATGACCGCGCGGGCCTCCAGCGGCGCCCGGACCGCGGCGCCCTCCCGGCAGAAAGGTCCGTCCTTCTGGTTGGACGGACTCGACGGGCATCGCGCCCGCATCGATGTGCCGAACCTGCGCAAGGTCTTTCTGGCCTATTACTTTTCCGCTTCTGAAAAAGGCTGGGCAGACGACCTGGTCGCGATCCAGGCGCTCTGCGACCGCTTCCAGAAAAAAGGATTCGCCGCCGTGGCCGTGGCGGCCCGCGCCCCGGGCGCCGCCGCCGTCCTCGCTCCTTTCGCCGTGTCCCATAAGATCAGGTTCCCCGTCGGCTTCGGAGACGGCGACGCCTTCAGCGCGTTCGCGCAGAAAAGCCTGGTTCCCAAGACCGCTTTGATCTCGGCCTCCGGGCGCAGCGTCATCCTGTCCTCCCAGCCCGTCGTCGCCCTGCGGCTGGAGGCCACGATCCCCGGGCTCATCGATGAGCGGGATGCCGCGCTGGCCAAGGAAAAGCAGGACCTCCTGGAAGCGCAGCAGCGCGAGCGGGAAGAACGCAAGATCATGGAGGCGGCTAAAAAGATAAAAGCCGTGGAGCCCGAGGAACTTAAAGCCCGGCTTGAGTCCGGGGAAAAGCTCAATCTCGCTTTTATAGGCTCGTCCAGGCAGTATGAAAAGAAGCATATCGCCCAAGCCGTCCTGCTGGAGAGCCCGGACCGGGTGGAGGAATTTTTCAAAAACCGCAAGTCGCGCGAAACCTGGATCCTGTACTGCGCTTACAGTATGGATGCCCTGGGCCTAAGCGGCCACACGGCCGCGAAACTGTATCTTAAAGGTTTTCACCAGGTCTCCCACCTGAAAGGCGATCTGCGCGCCTGGGAAGAAAAGAAGTTCCCCTTGATCTTGGCGCCCGGAGCGGCGGAGGGAAAGTCCTGCCCGGATTGCCAAAAGAGAAACATGCTTAAACCCGCGCCAGGCGTCAACCCCTAGGGCGAGCCCGGAATATCGCTGACCGCAAGACTCCGCGGAGCGGCGGAAAACACGCTCGCTTCCACCGCATCGATAATTTTGTAAGATGGCCGAAGTGAGTCTTATGCCCCAGACGACACAGAGCAGACGCGCGGCGCGATCCGGTCCTTCCCGCGCCATGCCCGGGCGCCTGGCCGCGGCCTTCTTCCTGGGCCTGGGCCTCGTCGCGCTCGCGCCGAAGAACGCCTGCCCGGACGTCATGAACTATGACTTCCGCCGGGACGACACCAGCCATGTCGTTTGGAGCGGCAATCAGTGTTCGTCGCATGAGTGCTACTCCAGCGACCAGTACATCTATTACTACAGCAGCTCGTACGGCACCGACTCCTGCTCAGGAGAGATCACGTTCACGGACGCGACTCCTGTGGGTGTTGGAACCGTCAATTCAGTGACCTTGTATGTCGGCACTAGCGGCTATCGGGATGGAACCGTCCCCGCTTTCACGGTCAACAGCGTTTCCGTAGGCTCGTTCTCTCCCGCCTTGCCCGCAGCAAGCTGCTGTGCCATCGGCTATGGCTCTGATCCTCTTGTCGGATCCCTCGATATAACCTCAGCCTATGGCGCGGTGGGAACAGCCAAGACTATCGATGTCTCCGGCGGCAACAGCTACTGGTATTTGTGGACGTTGACCCTGACGGATGATAATTCGCAACCCATGTTCCGCGTCGCGGTGGACTACACCCCGATCTTCAGCCCGACCTTCACCGCGCCGGCCGACGCGGCGTTGCTCAGCACCACCATGCCCTTGCTCAGCTGGACCACGGTGGGCGCCTCTCCCCAGTACAGGCTGCAGATCGATGACAAGCCTCTCTTCTACGGCACCCCCATATTAGACCAGGTTGTGAGCGTCAACTCATACACGATCCCCCCGGAGCTGGCCTTGACC
>CAIKVT010000079.1 GCA_903830945.1 uncultured Elusimicrobia bacterium | reverse complement strand
CCCGGCTTTCTTGGCTTCCAAGATCCAGTACGGCTACGCCAGCCTGTTCTATGATCCGTACTCGTGGCTGCGCTTCGGGGGAGAATTCAGCCAGACTCGGGACACCTACGTCGACGCCGCGAACCGTTTCGCGGCCAACAACAGGGTCCAACTGTCGGCCTTTTTCATATTCTAAATGAGACCCGGAGCGATGATGATGCGAAAAATAGGGATTATTTCACTGCTCATATTGAGCCTGGCCCCGACGATCTACGGGAAATCGAGGAAAACGCGGATCATCGTGGTGAGCAGTTATCATCGAGAGTATCTGTGGTCGCAAGAAACGCATGAGGGCCTATGCAGCGCTTTTCTCGAGTTCGGCTATCTGAATGATAAAAGTCAAATCGACGAATTCACCAAGAGCGACTATGTGGAAAGCTCGCGCGCCATTATAAAGAAGCTCTGGATGGACACCAAACGGAAAAGCAGCAAACAAGACATGGCGGCATCTGCCGTTCAAATCGTAAATGAGATAAAACAATTCAAGCCGGATGCCATCATGCTGGGAGATGACAACGCGAGCAACTATATCGGGGCGCAGTTCCTCGACACCGGAATACCCATCTTGACCTGGGGGATGGATGTGACGCCGTTGAAATACGGGCTGATGGACTCCTTGGAAGCACCCGGGCATAATGTGACCGGGACATACCAGTCGTTTTTCTTTCAGGAGTCATTGGAGTTTCTCAAAAAAATCGTGCCTGGCATTAAAACGTTCGCCGTTCTTTCCGATGATTCCGAGACGGGGCGCGCCAAAATGAAAAGGATTCAGCAGCTTGCCGACGCCGGAAAACTTCCCGTCAAGCTGGCGGCGGCGGTGGCGACGAATTCCTATTCGGAGTGGAAGGCGAAGGCGCTGCAGCTGCAGGATCAAGTGGATGCATTTTTTATCCTCAACCACAGCACGATCAAGGGAGACGCCGGCGAGCCGGTGGATCAGCTGCGGATAGGCGCCTGGTATCTTCATCATATCAAGAAGCCGGAATGCGCGCCTGAAGAGCAATTTGTTCTCGAGGGAATGCTGAGCGCCGCCGAGGATTCCGGCTTTAAGCAGGGATATGGCGCCGTCAAAGCTTTGCGCGAGGTTTTAAGTAAGGGTAAAAATCCGGCGACGCTTCCTTGCCGAGCCCCCTCAAGAGGACCTCTCATCGTCAACAGGGAGAGGGCGCGGATGCTCGGCATCACGCTGACCAAAGAGATGGCCATAGAAAAATATGCGGGAAAAAGCCTCGCCTTGGAGAAGTATCCGGGGGGCGATGAGTAAAAGAGGGCTGCCTATTCTGTTCAGGATCCTGATCCCGATCCTGGGGATCCTGCTGCTGGCCGCATTGGCTTTGGGCTGCATGCACTATCTCCACAACCGACAACTCATAATCAAGGCCGTCGACGAATCCTTGTCTCAAGAATCGCAGAACACCTTGGCCATCTTCGGCGCGGAGTTCGCGGTGCCGACCAACACGACTTTTAATTTTCTTCAAGTATCCCAGTCGCTTGACGATTTCATCGCCGCGGAAAAAATCGAGCTGCCCATGCGCCGTGCCGCCGTGGAAAGATTGTTCCAGCATTTGTCCCGGAACAACGGGAATATCCTTTCGATCAGGTTTGTCGATTTTTCGGGCGCCGAGAAGATGGTCGTAAGCGGCGGCAAGCGCGTAACCCTTTATCGATCGCTGGAAAGCGCGCCCTCGGCGGACGGTTTTTACCGGCCCGCGGCAAGATTGTTCCATAGGCTAAAGCCCACCCCGTTGGGCACGATCTTTTTCGAGGGACCCTTTAAGGACTTCGACGGCAGGATGACATTTTTAGCCGGAATGAGCAAAAGCGAGCCCGAGGTGGGCGGGTTCGGCGGAGCCGTTATCATGCAGTGGGATCTGACGAGATTCATCGAGCGCTACTCATCGCTGCGAATACTCGGCCAGCCTGCGCAATCCGTGATTTCAGCAGAAAACGGGATGCTGCTGAGCCCATATTTAAAGGCGGCTTCGCCGATCGAAAAATCCGAGTCGAAGTCCCCGCATTCTTCAGCGGCGTGCAGATTAGGAACGGATAACGCCGTGATTTTGACCGTCGTCTGCAGTCTGCCCTCCGCGGCATTGGCGTCACAAATGGCGCCCATGACATGGCGCACGTCGGCAATTTTGCTCGCGCTCTTCGGGATATCTGCGCTCGTCGCATTCGTGATCGCCAAGAGGATCTCCCTGCCCATCGTGGGCCTGACGCGCTCGGTCGCCTCCATCGGCGCAGGAGATCTCTGCGCCCGCGTCAAGATCGGCGCGGGCGGGGAGATCGGCGTGCTGGTTGATGGTTTCAATGAGATGGCTGAAAAGCTGCAGGAGACGACGGTTTCCCGGGACTCTTTAGTCGAGGAGATAGCCCGGCGTGAGAAGGTGGAGGCGGCCTTGGCCGCTGAAAAGGAATGGCTTTCCGTCACCTTGCGCAATATCGGCGACGGCGTCATCGCCACGGACACCGAGGGCCATGTGATCCTGCTCAATGCGGCGGCGGAGAATTTAACCGGCTGGACTCAAGGGCAAGCCGGCGGCCGGCCTTTCCGGGAGGTTTTCAACATCATCAATGAGGAGACCGGCCAGGTTTGCGATAACCCGATACAGAAGGTGCTGGCAAGCGGCGCGATCGTGGGACTGGCCAATGGCACCGCGCTCATCGTAAAAAATGGCACGAAAAGGTGCATCGCCGACAGCGCGGCGCCCATCCTCGACCAGGGCGGAAAAATCATCGGCGTGGTTCTGGTGTTCCGCGACATCACCGAAAGCAAAGCGCACGAGCAGGAATTGCGCAAGCACACAGACGAGATGACCCGATTCACCTACGCCGTCTCGCATGACCTTAAAAGCCCGCTGGTGACGGTCAAGGCCTTCGTGCACTATCTTGAGGATGACATGAACAAGCAGGACTTCGACGGCGTGGCCAAGGACCTGGGCTACATCAACGGCGCGACGGAAAAAATGACCCGTCTGCTTGATGAGCTGCTCGACTTCGTGCGGCTTGATTGCAAGAGGAATCCGCCGGCGGAGGCCTTGCTGCAGGAAGTCGTGCGGGAGGCTTTGAGCCTGGCTGCGGGCCGAATCACCGCCCGCGGCGTGGAGGTCGCGCTCACGCAGGAGCGCGTCATCCTCTTCGGTGACCGACCGCGCCTGCTCGCGGTCTTCTTGAACCTCGTTGACAACGCGGTCAAGTTCATGGGGGAGCAGACCCGCCCGCGCGTGGAGATCGGGGTCAAGACGCAGGGCGCGGAAACGGTGATCTTCGTGCGAGACAACGGCATCGGCATAGACCAACGCCATGTGTCCAAGCTCTTCGGCCTTTTTGAGAAACTCGATGCGGGCGCGGAGGGCACGGGCATGGGCCTGGCCATGGTGCGCCGGATCGTGGAAACGCACGGCGGCCGGATCTGGATAGAATCAAATGGCCCCGGGCAGGGCACGACTTTCCTATTCACTTTGTCGGGCGCCAGACGAGAGTCAAACACGGAGGACGCATCATGAGCCAAGAAGGAGAACCGATCATCATCCTGCTGGTGGAAGACGACCCGGCGCACGCGGAGATCGTGCGGCGCAACCTCAAGGACTTCTGCGTGGCCAACCGCATCATCCACGTCAGTGACGGCCAGGCGGCCTTGGATTATCTCTTCCGCCAGGGCGCCTACGCCGACCCCGCGGTGAGCCCTCGGCCCCACATCACTTTGCTCGATCTGCGCCTGCCCAAGGTGGACGGCCTGGAAGTGCTGCGCCGGATCAAGGAGGATGGGGAGCTTAAGAAGATGCCGGTGGTCGTGCTCACGACTTCCGGCGCGGAATCGGACGTGGCCAACGCCTATACCCACGGCGTCGAGAGCTACCTGGTCAAACCCGTCGATTTCGACAAATTCCAAGGCTTGATGAAGACCTTCGGCTTCTATTGGCTGGCGTGGAACAGGTTCCCGAAGTGACTCAATCGGAGGCGCCCAGGGCGGATGTCCCCCTGCGCATCCTGATCGCGGATGACGAGCCCGCGCATATCGAGGCCATCCGGCGCGCTTTCGAGGCAGCCGGCATCAAGTTCACGATCAAGTCGGCCGCCACGCTGCGCGCATATCGGGAGCTCGCGGCCGTCGAGCCTCCCGACATCGCCCTTCTGGACTTAAACTTCCCGGACGGCTCGGCCGTCGATGTCCTGACAACGCCTTTAGGCGCCGGTTTATTCCCCATCCTGGTCATGACCAGTCACGGCGATGAGGGTAAGGCCGTGCAATCCATCAAGTCAGGAGCTCTTGACTATATCGTCAAGTCCCCCGAGACTTTCGCCGGCATGCCTCACTCGGTCGAGAGCGCTCTGCGCGAGTGGAAGCTTATTTTAGAGCGCAGCGTGGCGGGGCGATCCTTGCGGGATAGCGAGGCCCGGTATCATCAATTGTTTGAAGCGCAATCCGACGCGATCCTCCTGATCGACCACAGTACGGGCCTGATCATCGATGCCAACGTCGCGACATTGACTCTGTATGGATACGATAAGGATGAACTGCTTGCCAAGAAGAACGTGGATCTTTCCGCGGAGCCGGAGGCGACGTCGCGGACCGTCCGCGAAACGCCGGCGGATCCAACTCGGATCGTGACCATCCCGCTGCGTCTTCACCGCAGGAAAAATGGAGCCGTTTTTCCGGTTGAAATCACCGCTCGGTTCCTCATCTGGGAAGGACGGTCGGTCCACCTCATGACTGTCCGCGACATCTCCGAGCGCATCGCGATCGAGGAAGAGCGCAAGCTTATTTCCAGGCGGGTCGCGCGCGCAAGGGAAGAAGAGAAACGCAAGCTGGCGATCGCCCTCCACAACGCGACAGGCGCCATGGTGGTGAGCCTTTCCTCGTCTTTGCTCGTCGTGGAAGAAGAGCTGAAGCATGGCAACGCGAGCCGCGCCATCAGGAAGGTGGCGCAAATGAGGAAATTGATCAAGGAGGTCTCGTCGACACTGAAAAAGGTTTGTGTCGAGATCAGGCCTCCCTCCCTTGAGACCTCCGGACTCGCGGGGACTCTTTCTCAGCTCGTTTCCTGGTTTAGCGGCCATGGCAATATCAACATCTCCTACAGCATCGACCTGCCGGCTGACTTTGGGAAAAAAAGGCGGTCGAGCGAGATCATCATCTACCGGCTGGCGCAGGAGGCCTTGACAAACGCGGTCAAGCATTCCAAAGCAAAAAATATCCAGTTTGTCGTCGATTACGACTGCGATAAAATAACGCTCGTTGTCCGTGACGACGGCCGCGGTTTCATGGCGAACAAACCGTCGTCGAAAAAAACAAGCTTCGGTCTTGACATCATGCGCGAGGATGCTGAGTCAGTCGGCGGCAGCTTCAGGATCGATTCAAAACCGAAGCACGGGACAGTCATCAAAGCTGAATTCCCGCTCCGGTCGCGGGGGGGGGGGGTGAGTAATGCCCATTAGAGTGATCATGGCCGATGATCATGCTATCGTGATCGAGGGCTTAAAAGCGGTGCTGAAGACAAAAGCCGCTGACATTATCGTGGTGGGAGAAGCCTCCGACGGCAATCAAGCGCTGGAAGTGGCGAAAAAAACGCGCGCCGATATCTATGTGTTCGACATCACCATGCCGTCTTTAAACGGCCTGGAGGCCATGGCGCGGCTGCTTCGCAAAGACGCCAAGGCGAAGATAATAATCCTGAGCATGCACGATGACAGGCACACGATCGAAAAAGCATTTCAAGCCGGCGCCCGGGGTTACTTGATCAAGGAAAGCGCGACGGAGGATATCGTCCGGGCCTTGCGCGTGGTTTTTCGCGGCGAGTATTATTTGAGTCCCTCTGTCTCCGGCATCGAGATCGCGGACATCATCGACGAATCATCCGGCGCTTTGAGGATGCCCAGCGCCGGCCTGACCTCGAAAGAAAGAGAGATAATCCAGATGATAGTGGAAGGCTTTGGGAACAAACAAATCGCCTATAAATTGAAAATCACCTTGAACACCGTCAAGGTGCACCGGCACAACATCTCCTTTAAGCTGAACGTCCATAAACAGACCGATCTCGTGCGCTACGCCATCAAAGCAGGAATCACAAAATTTTAGCCTCAGCTTGGCTGATGCGGAGTTGTTGGACCCGTTGGGGCATCATCGTCATAGACGCATGGGGGCATCGTGAGAAGCAATGGGTTGTTGTCCGGAATAATCCTTTGGTGGAGCCGGACCTTTGGGGGGAAGCTGAGCAAGCCCAGCATCGACTATCCGCAGGCCGGCGATAAGGTGACGCGCGGACGCTACGCCGTCCGCATCTCCGGGTGCGCGGGCGAGTGCCAAGCCGCCATCGATGGCGGCGACTGGCAGCCTTGCCGCTCCGCCGACGGGTATTGTTGGTACGATTGGTGCCCAGCGGAAACTGGCCGGCACCGCATTTCGGTTCGCGCTCGCGTCGGCAATGCCTGGGTCAAAGACGAGAGGACCTGCCGCGTCGTGTAGGGCCTTCACCTCGTGACGGACAAGACCTTCCTCAGCTTCCGAATCGAATCGTTCGGTGTTGTTTGGCACCTTCGTGCGTATCTTTCATATGCTTTATTGTGGAAAATGGTCCGGCGACAGGACTTGAATCCTTTTTGGATCGTCCGCATCTAAAGGGTGGGTGAACATGCTTGCAGCCGCTATGAGAATTTTTTTCCTCATCCTGTCTTTGACCGCCTGGGCCTCGGCCCAATCCGGCGGAACCTCTTTGGGAGCCGCGGTGGACGCGGTGCTGCAGAGGAACCCCGGCGTGGCGGGCGCGAAATACCGGGTCCAGGAGGCCGACGCGGCCCTGCGCGAGACGCAGATGAAGCGGCTGCCCAGCCTTACGGTCAACAGCGCTTTCACGCGGGGCGACAACCCGGTCTATGTCTTCGGGACCTTGATGAACCGGAAATCATTCACGCAGGCCGATTTCGCCATCGACAGCCTCAATAACCCCGGGCTGACCAACAACTTCAGGAATTCGTTCGAAGTGGGAGTCCCGCTCTTCACCGGCTTTGAACTGCAGAGCTTCGAGCGCCTGGGGCGGCTCGGGCGCGACGCCGCGGCCAGCGGTCAGGAACTCACGGTGCAGGATACGCGTTATGCGGTGGTGGAGGCCTTTCTGCAGGTCCTTCTCCAAAAGGATCTCTTTCGGGCTCTGGCCGAACGCATCGAGGCCTCAGACGCCGAGATCGAGAATGCGCGCAAGCTCAAAGAGAAAGGACTGGTGCTCGGCTCGGATTACTACGCGGCGCAGGCGATATGCGGAAGCCTGAAGGCTTGGCGGACGCAGGTCGCGGCCGGCCTGGAGGCCGCGAAATCCAGATTGGCGACCCTTATGGGCGTCTCGCCGCAGTCCATGTCGGTCAGTGGCGTTCTCTCGTATAAAGAGTATCCGCTCGAGCCGGAGGCTGATCTCGTTGAGATCGCCCTGCGCCACCGGCCGGAACTGCGGCAGAGCTCGCTGCGGGAAGACATGGCTTCGGTGCTTCGGCGTCAGGAAGGCTTGAGTCTTCTGCCCAAAGTCGAGGCTTTCGGATCCATGGAGACGGACACAAAGGATTTCAACGGCAACCCCTGGAATAAGATTTTTGGCGTGCGCGCGAGCCTCCCTTTAGGCGATCCGACTTATCCTTCCCGAAGGTCCAGGGCCCAGGCCTCTCTTGAAGCGAGCCGGGCCGAAGCGGCGCGGGCGCAAGAGGGCGTGCGCATCGAGGTGTCGCAGGTTTATCTAGGCTACAAGGGCGTGCGCGAAAGCCTGAGCATCGCTAAAGACACGGTGGACAAGGCTCGGCAGTCCTTGGAGCTTTTTCGGCCTCTTTACCGTGAAGGCCGACAGAGCATCATGGAGGTGCTCAGAGCCGAGGAAGGCATGGCCAAAGCCCAGTCTGCCTATTCGGAGAGTCTCTACAACATCCACGCGGGCCGGGCCCGGCTCCTTCTGGCAGCGGGGAATCTCGACGGACAGGCGGTGCGCGACATCGAGCGTGGCCTGGAGGAGGGGAAATGAGCCGGGACCTCAAGAGCGGGCAGCGCCTGGGCGCCGCTGGAGCCCTGGCCCAGACCTTTATCCGTTCTAAACTGACCGTACTCATCGCTCTGGGCGCGGTGCTTCTGGGTGTGTTCGGGGTCTGGAAGCTGCCCCGTGAAGAGGAGCCCCAGATCAACGTGCCCATGTTCGACATCTTCGTGGGACTGCCCGGAGCGAGCGCTAAGGAGGTCGAGGAGCGCATCATCAACCTGGGCGAGCGCAAGCTCTGGGAGATCCCGGGGGTCGAGTACATCTATTCCACCTCGGAGCCGGGTTCCGCGTTCTTCATCGTGCGCTTCAAGGTGGGCACCAATCCTGACGAGGCGATGACTCGGATATACACCAAGACCTTCGCCAACGTGGATTTTCTGCCCGCGGGCGCGACCCAGCCGCTCATCAAGCCGAGGTCCATCGACGATGTCCCGATACTCGCGCTGACCCTTTACGGGAAAGGACAGGACGCTTTGGCCTTGCGGCGGGCCGCGGCCGTGCTGCGTCAGGAGATAAGCGCCGTGCCGGATGTTTCTGATACCGAGCTCATCGGCGGCCACAAGCGCCAGTTCCTGGTCCATTTCGATCCGGCGGCGTTGACGCGGCACCGCTTGACGCCTCTTGAGGTCGCGGGCATCATCGAAGCCTTGAATCAGAAGCTTCCAGCGGGGCATTACAACAAGCCCGGGACCTCGATCCAGGTCGAGACCGACGCTTTCATCCGCTCCATCGCCGACCTTAAGGGCGTGGTGGTGGGCGTCTCCGGCGGCAGGCCCGTGCTCTTGCGCGATGTGGCCAAGGTGTCGGATGGGAAAGACGAGGATGAAAGGGAGGTCTCAACGGCCTTGGCCGGCGCGCAGGCTTCTCCGCTGCAGACCGCGGTGACCATCGCGGTATCCAAGCGCAGGGGCGCCAACGCGACGCATGTGGCCGATAACATCCTGGCCAGGATCGCGGAGGTGCGCCAGGGCTTGCTTGCCAAGGAGCTGCAGGTGGCGGTCACGCGCAACTATGGGGAAACGGCCAAGGAGAAATCCGATGAACTCCTTTACCACATGCTGCTGGCCACGGTCTCGGTCACCATCCTCATCGCGCTAGCCTTGGGCTGGAGAGAGGCCATCGTCGTGGCGATCGCCATCCCCGTGACACTGGCTTTGACCTTGCTGGTCTATTATTTGGCAGGCTATACCCTCAACCGCATCACGCTCTTCGCGCTGATATTCTCCATCGGCATCCTGGTCGACGACGCCATCGTGGTGGTGGAGAACATCCACCGTCACTTCATGCTTCAGGACGGCCGCTCCCTCTGGCAGCTCTCGGTGGACGCGGTGGCCGAGGTGGGCAACCCCACGCTGCTGGCCACCTGGGCGGTGATCGCCGCCATCCTGCCCATGGCTTTCGTAAGCGGGCTCATGGGCCCCTACATGCGCCCTATCCCGGTGGGAGCCTCGGTCGCCATGCTCTTCTCGGTCGCCATCGCCTTCATCATCTCACCCTGGGCCTTCGCGCACATCCTGGAGAAGTTCCCGCCCAAGATACGCACCGGCCACGAGGAGTCGGGTCTGGACCGGTTCTATCGCCGCTTCATGACGACGATCCTGGAGAACGGTCGCGTGCGCTTCTGGTATTTTGTGGTCATGGTCTCGCTCTTGGCAGGCTCCCTGAGCCTGGTCAGTTTCAAGGCGGTCACGGTCAAGATGCTGCCTTTCGACAATAAGAACGAGTTCCAGGTGGTTCTCAGCATGCCGGAGGGGACCGCTCTTGCCAGGACACAGGACGCGGCCGAGCGAATGGCTGATTACCTGCGCGGCATCCCTGAGGTCAAGCGCGTCACGATCTATGCGGGGACCGCATCGCCTTACAACTTCAACGGCTTGGTGCGGCATTATTTCCTCAGGCAGAGGCCCTGTCAGGCCGACATCCTGGTGAGCCTTTCCCGCCGGCAGGAGCGCAAACGGCAGAGCCACGACATCGCCAAAGAGGTCCGCGGCCCCATCAAGGACATCGCCCGAGGATATGGCGCCCGGGTCCAGGTCGCCGAGGTCCCGCCCGGGCCGCCGGTCCTTTCTACCTTGGTCTTCGAACTTTATGGCCCGGACGCGGCCAAGCGCACGGAATTGGCGCGCCGGTTCAAGGAACTCCTGGAACGCACGGAGGGCATCGTCGACGTGGATACCTACGTGCCCGATCCTCGGCCCTTGGAGCGCCTGGTCGTGGACCGTCAAAAAGCGACCTTGAACGCTATTCCCGCCGTCGCGGTGGCTCAGACCGTGAGTGTGGCCTTGGACGGCAGAACCGTGGATCTGGCGCATCTGGAATATGAAAAAGAGCCGGTCGACATCCGCCTGCGGCTGCCGCCGGAACAGCGCCGGGACCTCTTTGCGGTGCAGGCTGTCACGCTGATGTCGCGCAATGGAACAGCCATACCGGTGGGCAGCCTGACCACGGTCAAGCCGCTGGAGCAGGACCTGCCTGTCTATCATAAGAATCTCCAGCCTGTGGCCTATGTCATCGCTGATGTCTCGGGCCGGCAGGAGAGCCCGGTCTACGCCATCCTCAAGCTGCGCCGGCCTGTCCAGGAGCTGGCGAAGACCATGGGCATCGACCTTAAGGAGTATTTCACCCGCCAGCCGGACAGCTCTCAGGAGTGGGCGCTCAAGTGGGACGGAGAATGGCAGATCACTTATGAGGTTTTCCGCGACCTGGGGCTGGCCTTCGCGGTGGTGCTGCTGCTCATTTACATCCTCGTCGTGGGCTGGTTCAAGTCATTCACCGTGCCTTTGGTCATCATGGCGCCCATCCCGCTCACCTTGGTGGGGATACTCCCCGCGCATTGGGCCATGGGAGCCTTCTTCACGGCGACTTCCATGATCGGCTTCATCGCCGGGGCCGGTATCGTGGTGCGCAATTCCATCATACTCGTGGACTTCATCCAGCTGCGCCTGAAGGAAGGGATGTCTTTGGAGCAGGCTGTGGTCGACGCGGGCGCGGTGCGCTTCCGTCCCATGCTGCTGACGGCCGCGGCCGTGGTGGTGGGCGCGGCGGTCATCCTCTTCGACCCTATCTTCCAGGGGTTGGCCGTGTCGCTCATGGCCGGCGAAGTGGCGTCGACCTTCTTGTCGCGGACGGCCGTGCCGGTCCTGTACTTCCTTCTGGCCCGTCGGCAGCATCTCAAGGAGGCGGCTCATGCAGATTAGCCTGCTGGATGCGGCGGCGCTCGCGGCAGCCGTAGTCGTTCTGGGGACAGCGGCCTGTTCGCGGATGGCTGGGACCAAGCCGGCGCAGGCCGCGGAGTTGCATAAGCTGGTCGGGACTTTCGTCTTGGACGTGCGCACTCCAGGGGAATACGCCCAAGGGCATCTGGAGCGGGCCGTCCATATCCCGGTCCAGCAGCTGTCGGGGCGGCTCTCCGAGCTGCCCACGGACAAGACGACCCCCATCCTGGTGTACTGCGCGGTAGGGGGCCGGTCGTCCGTGGCCGCGGTTCTGCTTAAAACTAAAGGGTACGCAAATGTTCATGATCTATCCGGAGGTATCGTGGCCTGGGAAGGCGCCGGGCTCTCGGTCGTAAAATAGGAGGTGTCCATGGGCATCGAGCATAAGATCCGTCTGATAGCGGGAAGCTTAATCCTTATCAGCCTGACGCTGGCGGTCTGGGTGAACAGGAACTTTCTGTGGTTCACCGCTTTCGTGGGCGCCAATCTGTTCCAGTCCGCGCTCACCAAGTGGTGCTTGATGGAGGATATCCTCAGGAAGTTCGAGAAGAAGGACGGCGGATGTTGTTGCTGCGGGGGAGACCCGAAGAAGCAGTCCTGATCTTTATTGAATCCGCTATCTTAATTCAGCCTTTGATGGAATCGGCGGTAGCTCGTCGCTCCCACGGCCACGGCCATGAGGACGAGCACGGAGAGGTTGTAGGCGAAGACCCGGGCGTTGCCGCCTTTGAGCATGATGTCGCGCATGAGCGTCACGAAATACTTAAGGGGATTGAGCTGCGCCACCCACATGATAGCCGGCGGCATATTCTCGACGGGGAACATGAGCCCGGACATGAGCACGGCCGGGAACAGGAATAGGAAACTGCCCAGCATGGCCTGCTGCTGGTTGGCCGATATGGTCGAGACCAAGGTCCCCACTCCAACCGTGGTGATGACGAAGACGACCGTGGCCAAGGCCAGCATCCATAGCGGTCCCTGGATCGGCACGCTGAAGATGACCACGGCCGCAGTCAGGATCAGAATCGCATCAGCCAGGCCCAGGAGGAAATAGGGGATGGTCTTG
>CAIKVT010000078.1 GCA_903830945.1 uncultured Elusimicrobia bacterium | reverse complement strand
CTGCCTGCCGGCGGGCGATTGTAAAGGCTAATTTCTGGGTCGAAGAACGACCTTTCGCCACGGGCCGTCCCCTTCGGACGAGGTCGTGATGTCCGCGTGGTTGGCGAGGCTCTTGTGCACGAGGCGTCGCATGGGCGGTTCCATGGGCTGCATCCGGAAAGGCTTGCCCGTGTTGCGCACGGTCTCGACGCCCTTGAGCACCTGTGAAAGGATCTCATTTTCCTTCTTCTGCCAGTAGTCGTTGGTGTCCACCTGCACGGCCACCGGCGAGCCCACGCGGCGGCTCACCATCAAGGTCATGAGGAACTGCAAGGATTCCAGGACCTTCCCTTCGATCCCGATGATCCGGTCGGATTCGGCGGTCCTGATATTGGTCTTCACGCGTTCCTGTTCCGGGTCCCAGCGCGTGGTGATGCCCGCGTCCGTGAAGTACATCAGGCCTAGGAGCTCCTTGAGTATTCCCTCCGCGGCGGCGCAGGCTTTGGCCGGGTCCACCGGCGGCGTGCTGGCCAGTGTCGTCACTGAAGGCGTCGGTTGTTCTCTTCTCGCTGGAAGGGGCTGCGCCGCGGTCCTGGGAGTCGTCTGGGCACGTTGCGGCGCCCTGGCGGCGGGAGCCGGAGCGTGGGCGCGGGGTTCGCGCCGCGGATCGGGCCGGTTCTGGCGGGGCGGCCGGTCGTCGGAATTTCTGGACGTGGACCCTGGGCGTTCGCGGCTGCTGCGCGTTGCGGATTTTTCCACAGGCGGCGTGGGGGTACCCCAGTGCTTGCGCGTGACTTTGATGCGCGCGGGTTTGGCTCCGAATCCCAGGATGCCGGAAGAGGCCTCCTGCAGGATCTGGACTTCGACTTGCTCACGGGGGAGGCTCCACTCTTTGAGGGCGCTCTCCACCGCCTCGGCTACCGTTTTGCCTTCACTCTCCATCTCGTCGATCATGGTCGTCCTCCTTGCGAAATTTTCAGGCCTGCTCGAAATGGCGGCGCAGCCCCATCTGCAGCGAGGCGCTGATGATGCTGCTCGTCAGCCAATAGAGAACCAGCCCCGCGGGCGAGTTCATGAACATGACGGTGAAGATCACCGGCATCCAGTTCATCATGGCCTTCTGGGTCGGGTCGCTGGCGGTCGCTGGGTTGAGGCGATTCTGCAGCCACATGATGCCGCCCATCAGCGGGGGCAGTAGGCCTACCGGCTTATCTCCGAGCAGGGGGAAGGCGGCGGGGAAATGTCCGAAAAGCGTGTCCGGCGCCGATAGGTCCTTGAGCCAGAAGATGAACGGCGCGCCGTGCAGTTCCCAGGAGCCGCGCAGGGCGTTGAACAGCGCGATGAACACGGGCATCTGCAGCATGAGCGGCAGGCAGCCGCCCAAGGGATTGGCGCCGGACTTCTTGTAGAGCTCCATCATTTCGGCGTTGAGCCTCGAGGGGTCCTTGGCGTACTTCTGCTGGAGCCGCGAGATGTCGGGCTGGAGTCGCTTCATGACGGTCATGGCCTTCATGCTCTTGAAGGTCAGCGGCAGGAGCAGGGCCTGGATGAGGAAGGTCATCAGCACGATGGACCAGCCCCAGTTGCCTGTCCAGGAATGGATGCCGCCGAGCACCTGGAGCATCCGCCGGGCCAGCCAGGCGAAGAACCCGAAGTCGATGGCGCGTTCCAGGTCGCAGCCATAGCGCGACAGCGTGGTCTGGCTTTTGGCGCCGAGATAGTAGGGGATCTCCCAGTCGCGCCGGGTTCCGGGCTCGATGGTGACGTTCTTCGCCCGCAGCGTGACCTGCGGTGGCAAAGAACTCTCCACTGTCTCGAAGTCTCCCGGCGGGGGCACGACCGCGGCCAGGAAGTAGCGGTTGTCCACCCCGAGCCAGCGGTAGGGGCCGGTGTGCTCACCCGGCTTGAACACCTCGACTTTTCCCTGCAGCCCCTTTTGGCCGAAGAGCAGCCCCACGGCGCGCCAGACTCGGGTGTTTTCCTTCTCCTCGCTGGGCACCGTGCCCAGTCCGGGTCCGATGCTGAGGGTCCAGGCGCCGCTGGCCAGCGGCTGGCGGGTGGGGTTGCTCAGGCTCAGGCGGATGCGCGGCAAAGAATTTTGGCCCTCGGGAAAAAATTCCTTGACGATGCGCATCCCGTCGGGTCGCACGGCCTCGTAACGGACTCCTTCTTGGGAAAGCTCCCGTCGGAATCGCAGCTGCGGCCAGGTGGAGAGGAAGCCCGGCTGGGGCTGAGGGATGAGCTCCACTGTCCCGAGAGGTTCGCGGTATCGGCAGCTGACGATGGCCGCTCCCGCAGGGTGGACGCTCATCTCAGCGCCGGAGGCCGGCAGAGCCACGGCTTCGGATTCCAGGGTCGCGCGATCCATAGCCTCGACCTCGGTCGGGACGGGATTGGTCGCTGCTACCTTCGGGGCGATGGGATATGTCGTGTCCGAAGGCGTGAATCGTTGCTCTTTTGTCGGAGTGACCGGGACGGGTTTGATGTAGCGCTTCTCTATGACGCCAAACCAGAGCGCGTAGATCCCTATCGAGAGGCTCACTGCCCAGAGTAGATTTTTATCCATTATTGTTCGCCTTGTAGTTGGGGTTCGCCTTATATTTGGATCCGGCAAGCCGGCGGAACAGGATCGAGGCCTCCGGGGTGGAAGGGGTGGCAGCGCGTCAGACGTCCCAACGTCAGCCACAGGCCGCGCCAGCAGCCGTGCGCGAGCACGGCCTCGCGGGCGTAATCTGAGCAGCTGGGATGGAAGCGGCAGGAGGGCGGCAGCAAAAAGCGTCCCACCTTCTGGTAGACGGCCAGCGCTGCCAGGGCCAGAGGCCTCACGGCTTGTACACCCCGGCCTGGCGTGCCAAGTCCAGGATGTCTCGTTGCGCGTCGGCAAGGCCGTCCCAGCGGCAGCCGGGCCGCAGATACACGACGAAATCCCCCGGTTCGAAGCGGCTGCGGTTGAGACGGAAGCATTCCCGGACCAGTCTTTTGAGCCGGTTGCGTTGGACCGCGCCGCCTACTTTCGCGGGGACGCTGAGCCCCAGTCTGGCGGTTTGGTCCTTGGGGGGCGCAGCGCTCCAGAGGATGAGGCGTCGGCCGACGGACTTGCGGCCGTCGGTGAACACTCGCTGAAAGTCGCGTCGCGAACCCAGGCGTGCGCCCGGTCCGAAACGTGCAGCAGTCATGACGACGGCCTTGCCTAGGCGTCGACCAAGGTGCGACGGCCCTTGGCGCGGCGGCGGCTGAGCACCGCCCGGCCTCCGGCTGTGGACATGCGGGCGCGGAACCCTATTTTTCGGGCGCGCTTGAGTCTGTGGGGTCTATATGTCGGTTGCATGGTCAAGATTATATAAAATGTTTACATGGTAAGGCTGCAAGAATCAGTCAGGAGCGCTGCATGGTGATGCTGGCCTGGTCGAGGAGCCTGATTTTCCTGGGACTGGCCCTGGCCCTGGCTTGGTGGCTTTTGCACTTGCTCGAACTGCGACATGGTCCGGTCACGGGCTGCGTTGATGAGGAGGGCGGGCCGGAGCCGGTGGCCGGCATGCGCCGGCACGTGACCGTCAGCGCATTTTCTGAGGACGCTCAGCACCAGCGCGCCGCCGTGCGCTGGGCGCTGTTTTTGCTGTTGGCGTTGTTCGCGTCATTGGCCCTGAGTTGGGTCGCGGCTGGTCCCCGCCAGCCTGCTGAGGCGTTGTTTCTCGCGTTGGCCTGCGTGGTGGTGGCTGCGGCGGCTTGCGCCGCGGCCGCATGCGCTAGCGTTGCTTCCGGGAGAGGAGAATGCTCGCCCGCCAGGGCCGCTGCCGGGCCGTGGTCCGCGCTGTTCGCCGGGACGGCCGTGGCGCTGCTTTCCTGCGTCGAGGGCACCTTTGCCTGGCGATGGGTCCCTATGACCGCGGCCATAGGCCGCCTGGGCACGGGTTTTGCGGGGCAGTTTTTGGCGGCCTGCCTGCCGCTGGCTTTCGGCGTTTCTTTGGCGCTTACTGCGGCCGTTTGCCTGCATCCGGCTTTGCGCGGTGTGCGCCTGCGGGTGGCTGTGGCGCTTCTGCTGGCCTGGGCGGCACCTACGGCCCTGATCGAGTGGCGGCTGCGCACGGCCTGGGGTTTTGGCCCGGAGACCCTTATGGCGGCGGCGGGAGTGCCCGCGGCGTTCGCCGCGGGGCAGGTCGAGGTGGCGGTCCTGCGGCCATCGGCCGCGGGGCCCGGATTCCGTTGGGAGAGGCGCACGCAGGCCGCCGAGGGCCTCGATGTCTCGCCTGAAAGCCTTGGGCGGCTGGCCGCTTACCTTCAGGAGCACGGTCATCGCGGGATTTTTGCCCGCCAGGCCCTGGCCGCGGTGCGCCGCGGCTGGCTGCTCTGGTGGGACGCGGATCGGGCCCTGGAGGCTGCTTCTTTGCGGGTGCCCGGGAGCTTCGCTCCTGATTATCGCACGGCTCTGGCCATTATCGCCGCGGGGCCGCTGACGTCAGAGCGCTTTGTGATGCTCAAGAGTCTGCACGAGGGAGCGCTCGCCAGTCCCGCCGGGTTCGAGGACGTCAATAGATCCCAGCTCTCTTTCGAGGCTTTCTCCGCGGCTTTCGCCCGCTTCGACGACGAGGCCCGGGCCCAGTACTGGCTCGGGCGCGTGGGTAACCTCTGGCCCATCAATGAGAAGAAGGTCGAGGTGACTCCGCTGCAGTCCCTGCGCGACGGCCTGGTCCAGGGCACGCTGTTCATCGACGGCCGGCCGGCATCGTCGGTGCGCGTGGGGCTTTTCCTGGAGACGGCCAGCGAGGTGACCAAGAAGACCACGTTCTCCTTGAGCGCAGGGACGTTCCCTGACTCCGCTGGGAGCTTCCGTTTCGACCATCTGGGCGGCGGCCGTTATCACCTCGAATTGCAGGGCTCCCCCGAGCAGATGCGCGGGGATATCCTGGGCAGTCCGGGCATCATCGAGTTTTCTGAGACTTCGTTCGTCGCGCGCCTGGAGCCTATCCGCATCTTCACGCACGGACCGCCTTCGGGCGAGTCCGGGACCGCCGCTCAGGAGTGGCTGCGCGCAGAGCCACAGGGACTGGGCAGCTTGCTCCTCCCGGTCGGCAAGCGCTAGCAGACTATTCTGTATAATAGACCTATGCCCACGCGCGGGACCAAATGGATCGGCGCTTTGATCAAGTCCGGCGCCTACGCCGAGTTGCGTTCCTGGCTTGCCCAAGCCGACCGCGAGGACCTGGCGCGCGGCTGGCCGCGGCTGGCGCCCTTGCACAAACTCATCGTCTTCAAGCTGCTGGACGCCGCTTCCGCCCTGGCCTTCTATCATTCGCTTCCTTACAAAGAAAGATATTTCCTCTTCTCCGGCTTTCCCCTCCAGTCCATAGCTCCGGTCATCGCGGAGGCGCCGGCTTCCGTGCGGCGCCTCTTCGTCCAGCTTCCAGCTAGGTTCTATGGGATCATGTTTCAGGACCTTGCGCGCCAAGCCGTCGAGGCTCCCCGGTGATCCTCAACGACAACGCGGTCGTTCTGAGCCGAGGCAACTCGGGCGAATACGGCCGCTGGGCCGTGCTCCTGACCGAGGGCCACGGCCTGCTGCCCGTGCGTTTCGTCGGGGTCAACCGGTCAGCCGGAAAGCTCAAGGCCATCTCCGAGCCTATGGTCTGGGGCGAGTATCGGCTCTTCTTTAGCGCGCGCTCGCCGGCGGTGCACGTCACCGGCGGCCGCATCGAGTCGACCTTCCCGAGCCTGCGCGCGGACCTTTCGCGCACGATGATCGCCCTGACGCTCTGCGAGATGGCCCGGAGGCTGGCCGTCGAACGCGTCCCCAGCCCGGCCAAGTACCGGCTGCTTTGCCGGGCGCTCTGCCTCCTGGATCAAAATGCCAGTCCATGGTTGGAGGCGGCTTTCGGCCTCAAGCTCCTCGAAGCCGCCGGCTACAGCCTGCGTGAATTGCCTGTGCCTCCCGCCGAGGGCCCGTTGTGGCGCAGCCTCCATGAGTCTCCGCTCGAAGGCCTGGGCGAGCTTCCCTGGAGGCCCGAGGCCGGGCGACGATTCCTGCATCTTGTCCATGAACACGTGGAGGCGCACGCCGAGAGGCCGCTGCGCTGCCGCGAAGTGGCGCGGAGCCTCGAGCTTTTCGCCGCCAGCCTGCGTACCCCAAAGGAGTCCGTCCCATGCTGACATTCCAAGAGGTCATCCTCGAACTTCAGAGATTCTGGGCGCGCGAAGGCTGCCTGCTCATCCAGCCCTACGACATGGAAAAAGGCGCCGGCACCTTCAACCCTGCGACCTTCTTCGGCGCCTTGGGAACCAAGCCCACGGCCGTGGCCTACGTCGAGCCTTGCCGCCGGCCAGCGGACGGCCGCTACGGCGACAACCCCAACCGCCTGGGCAAGTACTTCCAGTTCCAGGTGCTCATCAAGCCCGCGCCCGCGAACATCACTGACCTCTACGTCCGCTCGCTCAAAGCCCTGGGCCTCGACTCCCGCAAGCACGACTTGCGCTGGATCGAGGATGACTGGGAGTCCCCCACTTTGGGCGCCTCGGGGGTGGGTTGGGAGGTGTGGCTCGACGGCATGGAGATCACTCAGTTCACCTACTTCCAGCAGATGGGCTCATTGCCGCTGTTTCCAATCTCGGTGGAGATCACCTACGGCCTGGAGCGCATCGCCATGTACCTGCAGAAGAAAGACAACGTCTACGATCTCGCCTATAACGACGCCGTGACCTACGGCGACCTTCATAAGGAGCAGGAGCGGCAGTTCTCCGCGTATAACTTCGAGGCCGCGGATGTGGCCATGCTCGCGCGTCATTTCGAGGAATATGAGAAGGAGGGCGAGCGCATCGTGGCCTTGAAGCTCCCGCTGGCCGCCTACGACTGCGTGGTGCGCGTCTCGCACCTGTTCAACGTGCTCGAGGCGCGCGGCGCCATCTCGGTCACGGAACGGGCGCAGTACATCGCCCGGGTGCGGGGCTTGGCCAAGAAGGTCATGAACCTCTATCTCGAGCTCAATGAAGTCAAAGCGGAGGCCGCCCATGTCTAAGGATTTCCTGCTCGAGATCGGCACCGAGCCGATGCCGGCCCGCTTCGTGGCGCCGGTCCTGTTTCAACTGTTGGAGAAGACCCAGGCCGCGCTCAAGGAGAACCGCCTGGGTTACGTCGGCGCCCAGAGTCTGGGCACGCTGCGCCGTCTGGCCGTATGCGTGTGCGGCGTGGATGAGAAGTCCTCCGCCCTCGCGCGCGAGGTTCAGGGCCCGCCCGCCCGGCTGCTCAAGGACGAGCACGGACGCTTCACGCCCCAGGCCGAAGGCTTCGCTCGCAAGCAGGGCGTGGCGCCCGAGGCTCTCGAGGTCGTTTCAACGCCTAAGGGCGAGTTCCTTCTGGCGCGACTGAGCCTTCCGGGAGAGTCGGCGCTCAAGATACTGGCTCGCATCTTGCCCGAGGTCATCGTGTCTTTGGAGTTCCCCAAGTCCTTGGAATGGGAGGAGTCTCGCTTGCGCTTCGGGAGGCCCATCCGCAGCCTCACGGCGATTTTCGGCAAGAGCGTTGTCTCGTTCCGGCTGGCCGGGGTGCGCAGCGGCCGCAAGATCGCCGGCCTGCCCGGGCCCGGTTACAGGCCGGTTGTTTTGTCGGTCGGCGGCGAATATCGCGACAAGTTGCGTGATCTGCTGGTGCTGGTAGACCCGGATGAGAGGCGTCTGATCCTCGTCAAACGGCTTGAGAAGGCGGCCGAGGAGGCCGGCGGCCGGCTTGATCTGGAGGGCGGGCTCCTGGAGGAGACAGTCTTTATGACCGAGCACCCGGTGCCGGTGGTGGGACGTTTCCGGGAGGAGTTCCTGCGCCTGCCCGCGCCGCTGCTGAAGATGGTCCTTAAAGGTCAGCTCAAGTTCTTCCCCCTCCTCGGCGCCCAGGGGCTCATCTCATCCTTCGTGGGAGTCCGCGACGGCGTTTCCGAGGGGCAGGCTGCGGTGCGGGAAGGCTTCGAACGGGTGCTGACCGCGCGTCTGGAGGACGCGGCCTTCTTCCTCGGCCGAGACGCGAAGACTACGCTGGAAGCCAAGCTCCCGATGCTGGCGCGCGTGACCTATCAGAACAAGCTGGGGTCCATGGCGGAGAAGGCGGAGCGCGTCGAGGCTCTGGCGGAGTGGATGTGTGCGGAACTGCGGCATCGGGACATGCCCTTGAACGAGGATGCCGTCAGCGACATCGCGGCTTTGGCCTACGCGGACCTGGTCTGCGAGACGGTCAAGGAATTCCCGGAACTGCAGGGCACCATGGGCGGCCATTATGCCCGGCACGGCGGTTTGGACGAGCGGGTGGCCTTGGGCATTGAGGAGTTCTATTTCCCGGTGGCTGCGAGATCACCTGTCCCGGCGACGCTGGAGGGCGCGGTCGCCTCTTTAGCGGGAAAGATCGACAGCCTGGCCGGCAATTTCGCCGTCGGCGTCATGCCTACGGGGAGCGCCGATCCGTTCGCCTTGCGCCGACAGGCCTTGGGCGCCTTGCGTATCCTCTTGGAGAAGCAGATCCCGTTGGACTTGGGAGCGGCGGTGGACGCTGCCTTGACGAACCTGGGGAGCAAGATTAAACTCTCCGTCGAGGAGCAACGCCGCGTGAGGGCCGAGCTTCAGGAGTTCATCTGGGCGAGGGCTCAGAGCTTCTTCGAGGAGCAGGGATTTAAGGTCGACGAGATCCGCTCCGTGCGCGAAGGCGGACTGCGGCACCTTCCCAATACCTATCTTCGCCTGAGCGCCATCCACAGCGTGCGGCAGAACCCGGAGTTCGAGCCCTTGGCCGCGGTCTTTAAGCGCGCGGCCAACATCCTCAAGCAGGCCGTTCAGCGTAAAGAGGCCATGCCGGAGGGCGGCCCGGAGCGTGCCGCTCTCAGGGAGCCGGCAGAGATCGCGCTCTTGGACTCGCTGGACTATGTCAGCGGCGAGATGGAGGAGCACTTGGTGGCGGGTCGCTTCGATCATTGCCTGCGCAGCGTGGTGAACCTCAAGCCCCTGCTTGATGCTTTTTTCGACCAAGTCATGGTGTTGGTCGAGGATAAGGACTTGAAAGCGGCGCGCTTGGCGCTCTTGGCGCGGTTGGTCCGTCTTATTAAGCGAGTCGCGGACCTCTCCGAGATCCAGGGGCCCGAGAAGCAGGCACCCCAGCCCGTCGCGGCGAAGTCGGTCTAAGGCAGGCCGCGCTCGCAGGCGCGCAGACTTTCGAGGTCGGCGACCAGCCGGCGCGCGGTCTCGTCGGTCCTCGCCTCCTCGTGCAGCTCCCGCTCGGCTACGGTCACGGAGATCAGGAGGGAGAGCCTGGAGTAGTCCAGGTTTTCCTCGTCCGTGTCGTTTTCGTTGGCAAGCTCGATGAGGGTGGTCTTGAGCCACGATCCCCAGAATCGGGTTCCTTGCTCGGAGGCTTGCGGCGCGTGTCCGCGCCGCCGCATCTCGGCGATGAGTGCGCGCATGGCTTGGCCGCGCGGCGGGTCTTGGGCTTGAGCCTGGGCCGCGAGTTCCTCAAGCCGGCGGGCGAGGTCCTCGCCGTGCTCATCGTCCTGGAACAACGGCAAGAGCCGCGCCAGGATGAGTCGAGCCTCGGGCTTGAGGCCGTCGATGGGCAGCAGGAGTTCGTCGATGGATAGGTCCCTTCGAAAATCGGCTGCGGTCGCGCTGGAGGCTTCGGGGTCCCAGACTTCGTCTCTTGGCTCGACGGCCATGGCGAACGTCGCCGAGGAGACGGAGCCGTTCTGGTTCCAGGCCAGGCGCAGGATGGGGAGGCAGTCGCCCGGGGGCCAGCCGGCTTCCGAGATGCTGCGGTGCAGGAAGAAGGCCGACTGGTGCACACCGTCGCAGGCTTTCTCAACGTCCTGGGCCTCTTCTTGGCAGTCCGCGATCGAGACCTCGGCTGGCGGTAGGACGCGGTCGCCGCGCAGGGCTTTGATGACGCGGGAGTTGACAAGGTCGGCGTAGACGACCGTCCCGTCCGGCAGAAGTCTGCGCATGAGGCTGTGGAACGGATAGGGCGCGCGGGCTTGTCTGCCGAGCCAGCGCGCGGCCGGTCCGTAGAGCAGGAAGTAATCCGAGGAGAGCATGGGGATGTCGTAGCCGGCGGGCCGCGCGACCACGTGGGCGTGGACTTCGCGATAGTCCCGCTTCACGCCGCATTCGTCGGCCTGGGCCGCGGCGAAAAGGTAGTCGAGGCGGCTTTCGGAGCGGTCTTCGTAGCAGCCCTCGGCCTTCTTCTCCGGCAGCGTGGAGAAGGCGCCGCAGGCGGGGGCGAGTCCTGGGGCCGGCATGAGCGCCTCGGCGAAGCTCCCGCCGAAGCATGTCAGGAACTGTCCTTTGACGGTCTTGCCCGCGCGGCGGGCCTGGGTCACGACATCGCTCATGTCCTGGAGTTCTATCCAGCGGTCTTCTCCCTTCTTGTCTGTACCCAGCCAGATGCCTTCGGGCCAGCCGTGGCCGGTGAGCAGGAGCCGGATGGTCTTCTGCGGCCGGGCGGCCAGGGTCTTGAGGGCATCGGCAGCGTCGAGCGGGTCGGAGAAGGAGTTCTTTCCTGATGAGTGTCGCGTGGATGTGGAGGGCGCGGGGGCGAAGAGGGCGAGGCGGTCCGGTGCCACGCCTTCGGAAAGGGCGCGCAGGTTCTGGAGGCCGAAATCGTCGGTGGCATCCTGGCCGGGTCCGACGAGACCGAAGACGAACTCATCCGGCTTGGGGCGTTGGCAGATCGGGAGATGGAATGTTCCTGGGGGCTGGCGGGATTTGGCTTTGGCCTCAGAAGTCGGGGCGCACAGGATCGCCAAAGATGTCGTTAGGATGAAACCAGTCCACGAGATCCGTTTGGGGAGGATTGTCATTGCTGTGGCACTTCTGTAGAAATTCTACTAAATGGTTTAGAAAGGGACATGCTGCAGATGGAACAACTCTGTGAATTGACAGAGAGATGGTATTGTGATATTATATAATCACATCTGACGCTTTCGAACCTGTAACGAGTAATGTCAGGACCTTGACCCCCCGAAAGGGGGTTTCGTGTTTCAGGGAGAACCACATGAAGATGCATCTCTTCGAGTTCAATTGTATGAAAAAAAAGCTGAAGTGCCTCTGCGGTTGGGAGCGCACCCTCAAGACCGCAGACATAAGCGTGGCCCATGCAAAGTTCAAGGAGCATTACTCCGAGCAGATGCGCCACACCGCCAATTAGGGCAGTCGGAGAGACTCACCTGAGATTATTCAGGACGAAAGTCTGGTCAGCGGTCGACATCAGCTTGTTGAAGTGGTGTTGCTTCTTGTTCGGCATGATCGCTGGCGCATACCTGGCAGATTTTACGAAGAGACACCTTTGGTTCATCGCCATCGCAGCCGTCCTGTTGGGGATCCGGCCATCGATCCACTACTTCAGGGACGACGGACCTGACGTTCCTCCGAAAAACTGATTTGAATTGTGCCTGCTCAGTGAGCAGGGCTTTTCTTTTGGCGTTAGAGCCCTACCCTACTTAGACGACTTTCGAACTTTTCTGACCGAAAACGCATTTAATCGCGTCTATTGACCCTAATGGATTTTCAGGGATGTCAAGTAATACGGCGTCCAATAGAAGAACAGCACGGAAGTCACGATAGTCAACGCAGTCGCCCAAAGCCAGCCCATTTCATGGGGAAGGAATAGCACAAAGTTCGCAAGGACAATGAGGATAATGATGAATGGAATAGTCCCCGCGGCCACGTCGCATGCTGTCCAAGCGCGGCAAGTCGGAGTGGAATAGTATGTTCCGGGTATTAAAAGCGTTGCATCTATGGCTCAGGCTGGAAAGCACTGGGCACGCTGTAGTCTAATTTTTAGGGGGTTTTTCTTTCTGAGGCGAGTCATAAGTGGTAGATGCGGAAGCCTCGGGGTCCTATCTGCCGGCAAAAAATATGATTCCTGTCTTTGGTTGAATCCTAACGGTAGTATGAAGTTTAATATTGGAGCCATTCAAATCCCACACAAAAATAGGTTCAAAGTGTTTTGAAAACGGGATGCAAAACAAACTCCTGCTCACCACAGCCGTTTATCCCTTTCCCTCCCTCCCTCAGAGCGAAGCCGCCACGGATGTCATGGGCCAACGGTTTACGAGAGGGAATGACATCTTCACGATGGTCTCCCATACTCACGCGGGCGCGCTTCATCTGCTGGCACAGAATCTACAGTTTCCAACGGTGGTGCTCGAGTATCCCCGATGGAAACAGTTCGCGCGGGAAGTCGCGAAAGGCTGTCCTGTCCAGTTCAAAATGAGACATCTGCAGCTCCAGTTCGGTTGACAGCCTCAGCCTCCAGCGGCCCTTTTGGGGCCGCCGTGTCCCACTCCTCATACAATCCCAGCTTTTGAAACGTCTGCCGAACAGCCTTACGAT
>CAIKVT010000077.1 GCA_903830945.1 uncultured Elusimicrobia bacterium | reverse complement strand
TTCCCGCTCAGCACCATGACGCAGGCAACGTCGAGATCAACGACACCGGTGCTCACGCGCCAATGCTGCCGGCAATCCTGCCTCAACGTCTGGGTTCGTTTAATAGGTCGTCAGAGGGGTGGTTTCGGTGGGCGGTAAAGCAGCCATGCTTTTCACGCGCAGGCTCGGGCCCAGACTCGCGATCGGCTGGGCCATGGGCACGGTCGTCAGCGCTTTGGGGATGGCAGGCTCCTACCGTTTAGATCTTCCGACCGGAGCAACGATCGTAGTCACGTTCGGAGTGATCCTGACCCTGACCGCGATCTTGCGCCTGGCTTGGAATAGATTCGTCAAGGGAGCTGGCCAGCCGGGGACGTCTTAATTATCCCACCCGCGTCACTATTTCAAACTGGGGCGGTTCCTGCAAATGGCGCTTCACTGTGCAGAGGTTCGCCGCGCTGATTAGACTGTTCTTGTACTTCTCGGGGAAACTGTTCGGCACCCGGATTTCGAGCGCAACTTTTGACACGAGATGCTTTTCGTCGTCCCAGTGGGCCATCTGCACAAGCTCGATGCCTTCCGTGGGTATGCCGCGTTTTTGGCAGAAACTGAGCACGAAATATCCCGCGCAAGTGCCCAAGGATGCAAGAAACAACTGAAACGGGGAGGGTGCGCTGGCATCTCCTCCGTCATCCTTCGGCTGGTCGGTCAGGACATTGAAGCCTGAGAAATCCGCAGACACCTTCTTGTTGCCCTGAAAACTTATCCGCATTTCCATATTCAGTCTCCTTTCCCTGTTTCGCAGACCAGCGCATAATGATAACGCAGAATGCGTTTGCGCATGATTCTTAGATCGAATGCCTTCAGCCTCCGCATGGCTTTCGCCGGCGAATACACATGGTCCCGCGGCGGCCCCACCGGCCGGTCGATTCCGCCATTCCAATCAACGAACAGGATGCGCCCATCAAACCTCAGTAGTGAACGCATCTTGTTCAGTGCCTCATCCCCCAATTCATGCAGTACATTGAGGGCCAGTATGCGGTCAGCCAGCCCCCGCGCTGAGGCGAATCCTTTCTTATCCGCAAGGAGAGGCTGGATGTTCGGCAAGGGATCGGCCGAGAGTTTCTTCTTGAGAAGATCCAACATCCGGCGCTGCTCGTCAAAAGCGATGATCGTAATATCTGGTCGCGCACGAGCCAGTTCTATAGCGTAGGTGCCGGTCCCGACACCGAAATCGAGCACTGTGGACCCCCGTGGGGCATCCAGGAATCTAAATAATTGCCGCAGAGGTAAATATCTGAACCTGGCTGGGTCATCCAGCAGCGCGGCCCTCTTGGGGTCAAAGCGGTCTCTTTGCTGCGCGCCATGCCGTCCTATTGTCATCCTGCCTCCAATATTGAGATGCATATTCAACCAAATAGGTTCAGCCGTCCACCCGCACCACCTTGTTTTCATGGGCATGAATCCTTTCCTGTGTATCTGCATCAAAAGGGTAGGAGGGACTATTATGAGCCATGTTGAAATCACTGATGCGAATTTTCGGAAAGAAGTCTTGGAGAGCGAGGTCCCCGTTGTCGTGGATTTCTGGGCCCCGTGGTGTGGTCACTGTCGCATGCTTGGCCCCATGATCGAGGAACTGGCCGAGGAATTCAAAGGCAAGGTCAAGGTGGGGAAGCTCAATACCGATGAATACACCGAGGCGGCCTCGGAGCTTCAAATCTCTGCCATCCCGACCGTGCTCTTTTTTAAGGCCGGGAAACTGGTGGATCGTTCAACTGGCGTGCGTCCTAAGTTTGAATTGCGCAGCCAGATCGGCCGGTTGCTTTAGGTTCAGTCGGAGTACTGCCATGGGCTTCTTGCGTGATGGCGTGATATTCAACGGGCCTTTCTGGGAATTCCTTTTGGCCGCGGCGTTGGGCTTACTCGGCCTGATGATGATCCGGTGCGGAGTGAATGTCTGCTGGACAAGATTCAGCCGGCATCCACGCCAAGAGCCGCTGGAGATACCGAAGCAATGGTGATTGTCTTGTCGCCTAATATGGCGCCTGAATATATATCATTGCAGTATGGAGTCCGAAGCAGAACTCATCATTAAGAGCAAACAGGGGAATTCAGAGGCGTTTTCTTCTCTTGTGTCGCGGTACGAGGACAAGATATTCAACCTGGCCCATAAGGTCTGCGTCGGCATGCCAGCCGAGGCGGAGGACGTCTATCAGGAGACGTTTCTGACCGCGTTCAAAAAGTTGTCCCATTTTCGAGAGGATTCCAATCTGGGCACCTGGCTCTATCGCATCGCCTCGAACCTGTGCTGGATGCGGTTTCGCAAGAAGCGCGGGGAGCCGGTGGTGCCTCTCTTGGATCAATCCCATCACCATGATGACGACAGCGATCCGGGCAGCGGGCCGATCTTCCGGGATTGGTCCGATGGTCCGGAGGAATTGTCGCGCAAAAAGGCATTGCGGGAGGCAATCGAGACGGCTTTAGGCGACCTGCCAATCGATTATCGCCTGGTTGTGGTCCTGCGCGATATCCAGGGGCTTTCCAGCGAGGAGACGGCCAAGGTGATGAAGCTTTCCGTCGCCGCGGTCAAATCATGCCTGCATCGCGGGCGGCTGTTCCTGCGAGACCGGCTCGACAAGGTGGTCTCGTCATGAGGTGCCGGGAACTGCTCAAG
This sequence comes from uncultured Elusimicrobia bacterium, assembly GCA_903830945.1. Lineage (GTDB taxonomy): Bacteria > Elusimicrobiota > Elusimicrobia > UBA1565 > UBA9628 > UBA9628. The sequence continues at coordinate 35,735 of CAIKVT010000077.1, read as the reverse complement.
TATCTTTCCGATTACATCGATCGGGACCTGGACGCCTCCATTTGTCGGCACATTGACTCGCACATGAAAGGCTGCAAACCCTGCATCGCTTTCATCAACACTTTGCGCAAGACCAAGGGCCTCCTCAAGCGCCAGCCGAAAGCTGTTCTTTCCGAGAGACTCCGTTTTCGATTGCGCAAGCTTCTTAAGAAGAGCTGAATCCAATCCCTGATATTTGCATCTAAATGTCAGGAGACTGAATATGACATACAAAGTCATTCTGGCAGCAATAGTCGGAGGCTTAGCCAGCTTCGGTTGCCATAAATTGGTTGGTTGTAAGAGTGGGGGCTGCCCAATCATGGCGAATCCCTACGTCAGCACCCTATGGGGAGTGGCCATCGGCGTCATGGTGGCGATGGGCAGGTAGAAGACTGCATAACTGTCCTACACTTTCTTGTCTAGTCGGGTTGGCTTGCAAGCTCAGCCAGATATGAGCTGATGGCGATAGTTTAGTGTCAAGGGTAGGAACCGAGTTATAAAAAGCCAAATCCCCTTTAAGGGGATTTGGCTTTTCCGGCAGCGTCGCCGCCGGTTGTCTTCTTTTGGTCGCCCCGGAGGGCTTCAATACTATGACTATAGCCCCGGAACTATTTTTTGTCAAGGCCCAGGCGCTAGTGGGTCTATGGAAAAAAAAGAACCGCCCGTAACACGAAGGTTGCGGGCGGTCTTTTAGGCCGTCTGAAGCTTAGAGCTTCTTGACGTTGCTGGCGCGAGGCCCCTTATCGGATTGCTCGGTCTCGAACTCGACGGCCTGATTCTCAGCCAAAGTCTTAAATCCGTCACCAGTGATGGACGAGTGATGGACGAAAAGGTCCTTGGAGCCGTCATCCGGCGTGATGAAGCCGAATCCCTTCTGATCATTGAACCACTTCACTTTTCCTGTAGCCATTGTGTTTGTATTCCTCTATTTTACGGCGTCTGCAGACATGCGTCTGTGATGAGGGAAAGCATCTCCCCTCTATATTTTAGCACGAAGTGGCTGGTTCATCCGAAGTAGAACCACTCGAAAACCAAAAACATGATGAGTTCCAGGTCCAGGCCCTGACACGTGGAGTTGGTCGGCAAGGTCCATTTTAGCTGACCGTCACTGTAGCTGCCTTTGGCCCGCAATCGAGCAACCATCTCTCCATATCGGGCCGTGATATCTTTGGGCGTCATGTGGGGCACGCCTACCAAGGTCCCGATAGTCGTGTCCGCGCCTTTGATTGTTATTTCTATGGTTTGTGGAGGGCCTTTGGGGGAGCGATCCGTGATCTCGTAGCTCCCATTTGGCTCCATGGCGGCCGTCAGCACGGTTTGAAATTTATTGAGACTGTCTTCCAGTTGGACAGTGCAAGAGCCCGGTCCAAAGTCTTTGACGCGTTCTTGGGCATAGAGCTTCGTGTTGCTCAAGACGCAAAGCGAGAGCGCAACCAGCAACATATATGGTTTTTTCCCCAGCATGATCATCCTCCTGTAAGAGTCATGAGTCTAAATCGACAGCCAATGTATTATAAGCTTACCGAAGGCCCATCACATGAGTCCTCAGGCCTAGTCCGGCACCGTCTTTAGACCTAGGCTGTGTCGTCGTCAAGGAATATTGGACGATATTGATGTCGCAGCCGGGTAGAGCACCGTACTCGGCCCTGCGTGTGGTATCATAATTCCCATGCATGAACAGACCGACGTCCGACTTAGAATCTTGAGCCTGACCATGACCCCGCAGGACATCGAGGTCCGCATCGGCCTTAAGCCCAGTGAATCTTGGAAGATCGGCGATCGTCTTGGAGCCTTTGGGGCCGCGGCTCGGGACCATGGTTTCATCATCGAGTCCGGCGCGCTGGCCTCGTCGCCGTTCCAGGATTACATGACCGCCCTGATCCGCAAGATCGCGCCGGCCGCGCAGAAGATCGGTCAGCTTGGCGCCCCGTGTACCATCGAGGTCGTTTGTACGCTGCATTGCAAGGCCGCGCCGCTTTTGACCTTCCAGCGTGACGATCTGCGCTGGATCGGCGTGATGGGAGCGCGGCTGCGCATCGACACCTTCGTGTTCCCCGGCGGGGCGCGCGCTGGGGTCCAGTCATCCTCCGGCGCCGCCGGTGGCACGGACGCGGGTTCCGCCAAGTTCTAGCGGACATTCCATGCGCTGCGGATCATCCTTGAGGGCGGCATGAAAGTGGCCGTGGTCGGCGGCGGCATCGCCGGGTTTTGCGCGGCGATCGCGCTTGGGCGCATCGGGGTCGACGTTGAGATATTCGAACGCAGCTCCGCGATCCGGGAGATCGGCGCGGGGCTGAGCCTTTGGCCGAATGCCACGCACGCGCTGCGCGAGCTTGGGCTGCTCGAATCATGTCTGCGCGTGGTCAGCCGCGTGGAAAGGGTCCAGCTCAGGGACCCTGGCGGTCGGGAGTGGGCCTCGGTCCGGATCCTTGGGCAGGCGACGCCGGCTCTCTGTCTGGATCGGACGGCGTTGCTTTCGATTCTGCTCGCGGCCGTGGACCGGCGGCGGATTCATGTCAGTCAGGGCTGTGAGGGCATCAGCCTGGGGCCGGAAGGCGGCCGGAAGCTCCGCGTGCATTTCGAGGGAGGCCGGATGTCGGAATTCGATGCGGTCATCGGCGCCGACGGTCTGGGCTCCGTCGTGAGGCATTTCGTGACGGGTCAAGTCGAGCGTCCCGTCTATCGCGGCTATATGATCTGGCGAGGGGTGGCGAAGATGCTGCCTCCCTTTTACGCCGATGGCAATATTACGGAGGCTTGGGGGAAAGGGGAACGCTTCGGGATCATGCCCATCGGGGATGGAAAAGTGTGCTGGTATGCGACGCGAAATCAGCCTGATACGGCGGCGGCGCAGAGTAAAGCTGGGATCCTAGATCATTTTCGAGCTTGGCATCCGCCCATCGCCGAGGTCATTGCGGCGACCCCTGACTCAGCGATCGTAAGGACGCCGGCGCTGGATCGGCCGACGACCTGGACTTTGTCGAGGGGGCGAGTCGTGCTGATCGGCGATGCCGCGCATCCGATGACTCCGAATCTCGGGCAAGGGACCTGCCAGGCGCTCGAGGACGCTCTTGTTCTTTCCCGGCTTCTGGCAGGAGGCGGCTCGATCGAAACGGCGTTCCACCGTTTTGGGAAGCTCCGGCGCGCTCGCGTCGCGGCGATTGTGCTCGGTGCCCGTTGGATCGGCAGGTTCGCCCAGTCCGAGGGCTGGGGCGCCATGTTTTTGAGAAACAAGCTCTCCCGATCTTTCTTGTCGGGCGCCATCGAGAAGACGTTCCACGCGATCCATGACTACCAGGCAGGATCCTGCCTAATAGGATGATCTGTAGTCCCGCGGGCGTGTGCTATAATTGGCCCGCGTGAGATACTCTCCTCGGCGCAGGAAAGCCCGAGCTCGCCTTTATGGATTGGGGACGGCATTGCCCCCGCACCAAGCAGGTCAGCCGGCCGTCAAACGTTTCATGGCGTCTTTGGCCGAGGCCACGCTCCAGGGCCGCCGGCGCGCGGTCACACTCGATTTCCTTGAAAAGATATACGCTTCCTCGGGGATCACTAAAAGGCATAGCGTCCTGGCCGACTATACTAAGGATTCCCCGGCGGACTTTGAGTTCTACCCGCCTAACTGGGCCCTTGAGCCATTCCCGACTACGGCGACGCGCATGAAGGTGTACGAAGAATGGAGCGTCGATCTGGCGGAGGCGGCTTGCCGCAAAGCCCTGCGCGAGTCGGGCGCCAAGCCCGCGGAGATCACCCACCTGATCTTTACGACCTGCACGGGACTATTCGCTCCCGGCCCTGATATCCTCCTTATCGGCCGTCTTGGGCTGGGTTCCCAGGTTCACCGGGCGGTGTTGGGCTTTATGGGCTGCTATGCGGGCTTCAGCGGCCTGAGGATGGCCGGGCAGATCTTGGGGGCTGAGACAGAGGCCGTGGTCCTGCAGGTCTGCGTCGAGCTCTGCAGCCTGCATTTCCAGAAGAGGGCCCTGCCTGACTTCATCGTGGCCAACAGTCTCTTTGCCGATGGCGCTGCCGCCGCTGTCTACGCTCGGCCCGGACGGTTCAAGGTCGGGTTGGCGGACCTGGTCGCCACTCATAGCCGTGTCGAGAATGATAGTCTCGAGCATATGTCCTGGCGCATCGGACCCTCTGGCTTCGAGATGCGTCTAGACCGCGAGGTCCCTGCGCGACTTAAGAGCGCCGCGTCCGGCTTTGTGGGGGAGCTTTTTGACCGCGCGGGACTCAAATGTGGCGGCAGCGCCTGGGCCATCCATCCCGGGGGGCGCAAGATCGTCGAGGAGGTTCAGTCTTCCCTGGGCCTGACGGACTCGCAGGTCCGATCCTCCTTTGAGGTCTTGAGCTCCTGCGGCAATATGTCGAGTGGGACCATCTTTTTTGTTCTGGATAAAGAATTGCGGCGGGCTTCGCAAGGCACCGTTGCGGCTCTGGGTTTCGGGCCTGGGCTCACCATGGAGGGCGCAATCTTCTCCAGACCATGAGCGATCCTGCCTCGCCGGACTTTAAGACGCGCAGCAAGGTTCGCGAACTCATCGATGCTTCCGACCTCGACCCGGCGGAATTGGCCGAGTGCTTAAGGGAGTTGGCCTCTATCAATGCGGCCTTGGGCGGCTACGGCGTGACTTTGGGAGCTTTGGAGCGCCTTATCCCGTCCGGGTGTCGCGAGTTCGACGTCCTGGATGTGGGCTCGGGTGGGGGAGATACAGCGCGGCGCATCGTCTCGTGGGCGCGCCGGCGTGGACTGAGCGCGCGCGTCTACGGTATCGATCTGGCGTCGGAGGCCGTGGCTTGCGCGCGCCTGAGAAATGCCGGTCTGCCCGGCCTGGAATTCACCGCCCAGGACCTTTTCGACCTGCCCGCCACGCGGACATACGACATCGTGCACGCGGCGTTGCTCCTTCACCATCTCCCCGACGACGCGGCGGTCCAGGCCCTGGCCAAGATGTATAAGCTCTGCCGGTGGGGGCTTGTGATCAACGACCTTCATCGCCATCCGGCCGCCTACTACGCGGTTCGGGGGCTAAGCGCCGGGCTTTCGAGGAACCGTCTCATCCGCCATGATGCCCCGCTCTCGGTGTTGCGCGCCTTTCACCGATCGGATCTCGAGGACCTCGCGCGCCGTGCCGGCCTGCTCGCGTCCGAGATCTCCTGGCGCTGGGCCTTCCGCTGGCGTATGATCGTTGCCAAGGCCACCTCGTGACTTCGGTTTCTGGTGGGGCTCACCACAGTCCGTTGAGACGCTCCCCGCAGTAAGGGCAGCGGCCATTCTTGAGGCTGTTCTTGACGACCTGGAAGCCTTGCCGCTCGATCAAGGTCTTGCCGCATTTAGGGCAAAGGGTGTTCTCCATGGGATGGCCGGGTACGTTGCCGACATAGACGTAATGTAAGCCCGCGGCCTTGGCGATGTCGTAGGCGCGTACCAGTGTCGCTACGGGAGTGGGCGGCACGCTCAATAACTTGTACGCGGGAAAAAAGCGCGTGAAGTGCACGGGTGTGTCAGCCCCCGTGTTCTCATTGAGCCAACGACACATCCTCGCCGTGTCCTGGGGGTCATCGTTCTGGCCGGGGATGACCAGGTTGACGATTTCCAGCCACCGGCCGCTCTTTTTGACTGTCTTGATGGCGGCTAAGACCGGCGCCAGGTCGGCCGCGGCCATCTCCTCGTAGAATTTCTCCGTGAAGCCCTTGAGATCGATCTTGACTGCGTCGAGCACCTTGAGCAGCTCGACTAGCGGCTCGGTCTCGATGTAGCCGCTCGTGATCATGGAGGTTTTGAGTCCTTTCTCATGGGCCAGCTTGGCCACGTCGTACATATACTCGTAGAACACCGTGGGCTCGGTGAAGGTAAAGCAAATGGAGGCCGCCTTCTCATGCAGCGCGACCGCCACGACCTGCTCCGGGCTCAGCTCGTAATGCGGCACATCCTCGAAGGCGGCCTGGGATATCTGCCAGTTCTGACAGAAGCGGCAGCGCAGCACGCAGCCCACCGTGGCCAGGACCAGGCGCCGGTGCCCTGGCATGAAGTGGAACAGCGGAGCTTTCTCGATGGGCTCGACTCCGATCGAGCAGGGTTTGCCGTACGTGACGAGGATGAGCTTGCCGTTCACGTTCTGGCGGATGTTGCAGGTGCCGCGTTTTCCTTCAGGGATGACGCATTTGCGTGGGCAGAGCCGACACTGCACCTGGCCGTCGAAGAGCGTCTTGTAGAACCTGCACTCATGGCCGAAGGGCGGCTTCTCCGCGGACCAGTTCCAGGAGACCAAAACAGCGCCTACGAGCACGGCGGCGCCTACGACGCGCGCGATCCAGCGCTTCATGTCTTCCGTCCCGCCAGAGGCAGCGCCGCGACGCACAGGGCGAGGCTGGCGAGTTTGAGCAGCGCCACGCAGAAGCAGACATCCCGCAATCCCAGGATCGGCAGGAGCACCGCGCTGCCGACCGTCGCGCCCAGCCAGCCGCCCAATAAATCGCAAGAGTAGAGCGAGGCCATGCCCGGGCCCGGCATCCGGCAGGCCAGAGGGAACTGCGCTCCGGTCAAGGCGCCGGAGACGAGACATAGGATCAAAAAGGCACCTTTCATGAGGCTGTCCGGGACTGGAGCTCCGGCTAGCGCTTGGAAGGTCATGGGCAGGGCCGCCGAGAAAATGACCAGAGCGGTCTCCAAGCCTAGGAACGTGCGCCGCGCGGGACCGGTCCCGCAGGAGAACAGAAGGCTCGCTCCGGCCGCGCCGGCCATGAACACAGAGATCAAAAGGCCGATCCAGAGATAGACATAGCCGTAGAGCGCCTGGAAGGCGAAGGTCAGCGCCATATTATAGACCATCCCGCCAAAGCCCGTGGTAATGATGGCCAAGGGTGCGGCGAAGGAGGAGAGCCTGCGCCGGCGCCCATGCCAGGCTAAGGCGGCCAGCAGCACGGCGACTAAGGCCGCAGCCAGGCGCGGCAAGGTCAGGAGCTCGGCCCAGGTAAAGAGCCGCGCCGCGCCTGGTGAGAACATGGCGTTGTAATCAGCCAGTTCATGGAGCACGGCTCGCGGGTTAAAATCCCGGTTGATCCCGGCCCGGGCCGCGACCGGGGATAGGAACCTCTGGAACATCCGGCCCCATTGCTCCTCCAGGCGCAGAGAGAGCTGTTCCGGGCCTACGAAGCCGGTCTGTATGCGGCGCTTGCGCAGGCGCTGGATCAGCAGTCCGGCGGTCAGGCCGTTGAACCCAGGTTCGTCGGAGGCCAGAAAGATGTTGGTCTCACCCGGGATGGGCCGCACAACGGCGAAGACGCCCGAGGCCGCCTGCAGAACGCAGGAGTTGAGGCTCGCGAGGTCCGGCTCCAGGAAGGCTGTGGACCCCGGCAAGGAGAAGGCGAGCAGGCCGCCGGGCTTGAGCCGGGTCCGGGCTAAGGCGAAGAATTCCATTGTGAGGAGCCGGTTGGCTTGCAGGCTGTCCGGTTGCAGCGCGCCGATGAGGATGACGTCGTAGCGGCGCGCCGCGCCTTTGACGAAGAGCCGGCCGTCCGCGGCGTGGACGCTCACGCGTGGGTCCTGGAGTTCGCCTCCGGTCATGGGCGCCGCGAAGCGCGTCAGCGCCGCTAGGAGCAGAGGGTCGAGCTCCGCGTAATCGACGCGCTGGACCGGGTGCTTGAGGACCTCGCGCAGTAGGCCGCCCGCGCCGCCGCCCAGGACCAAAACGTCGTCGGGCCGGGGCTGCGCCAAGAGCGCGAAGTGGGCGAGCTCCTCGACGGACTCGATGTCGGGCACCGGCGAGGTCGTGGCGATCTTGCCGTCGGTCAGGAAGGTGAACTGGCCTTCGGACTTAAGCACCGTGATGTTGCCGTAGACCGAGTTGTCGTAGAACACGACCTCCGAACCGGGCCACTGGCGCTGCACTGAGACGCGGTGCAGCGTGGCGGCGGCCGGGCCCAGCGCCAGGATCGCGGCGGCCGTTGCGCCCAAGCCGTAGAGGCCCCAGAGCTTCGCTGAGCGTTCCTCCTTGGCGCGGGCTAGGGTCATAACGCAGAAGAGCAGGTCCAAAGTCGAGACGGCCAGAACGATGCGGAAGGACTGGAAGCGGGGGATGAGCCAGAACGTCAGGATGAGGCCGCCGGCCAGCGTGCCCAAGGTCTCCCAGCCGTAGATCATGCCGCCGTTCTCGCGGCCGGGATCCTCGCGCTGCCGCATGCGCCCGGCCAGGGCGAAGAGAGCGCCGTGCGGGACGCAGACGCAGGCCAGAAGAGCCAGCGAGACTGTGAACATCGCCGCTAGGCTTAAAGCCTCGCCGGGGGCCGCGCCGCAGAGCGCCCGCAGGTCTCGGATCGCGAAGAGGGCCGCGGGCAGTGCTACGGCGAAGCAGGCTTGGCAGAGGGCGAAGGCGGCGGCCGGGCGTTCGGACTTCGCCCAGACCCGTCCGGCCAGGAAGCATCCCAGCGCTTCCAAGGCCAGCCAGTTGCCCAGGAACACGCCGATGGCCAGCTCGTTGCCCGAGGCGACGACCAAGAACTCGCGCAGGAGCACAATCTGGCCAACTAGGCCGCTGAGGCCTAAAACGAGCAGAGCGCAGACAAATGCCATCTTCTCTACGCCAGATGAGGCAGATGCGGGGACACCACACTTAACTCCCAGGCAGATAGGTCTAGTGTCCCTGAATTCATCTATTCATGGTAACAAAAAACAGTTCAGGCTGATCCGGGACACAGCACGTGATCCGTGAGCAGATGAGTGTGGTGTCCCTGAATCTGGACGCGGACGGGATCTTTACGGTTGTTTTTTGACGGGGTCGGGATGGATCTCCCGGGTCAGGGCTTTTAGCCAGGTCCCTTTCTTGTGGTCGTAGGTCTTGACCACTACCTTGTCCGGATAGAGGAACAGGGAGTTGGTCCAAATGGTGCCGTGGGTGGTCGTCTCGTGGTCGTTGGCCGAGAGGTAGCTACGGCCGTCCATGTCGCTGTTGTGGATCTCGGCGACCCGGCCGTCGTAGAGGTTGATCTTGCGGTCCGCGAATCTGGCGTTGGTCGCGCCGATGTGGGTATGGCCGGAGACCCACATGAAGACCTGGGGGTTCCGCCGCAGCAGCTTGCGCAGATGGTCCGCTGGCTGGGCGATGAAGCCGGGATTGCCGCTGACCTCATTGCGGCTTCGGATCGTCCCCGCTAGCGGCCCATGGAAGAAGATGATGGTCGGGGCGTCAGGGTTGTTCAGTAGTTCGTCTTGTAGCCAGGCTAAGGTGCCGCTCGACATCACGGTGAGCAGCGGGGAGTATAGGTCGTCGTTGGAGATGAACAGACAGAGATAGCGGCCGAACTTCTTTTCATAGCGCGTCGCGGGCAGGCCGAAGGTGTCTTGGAGGAGCTTGAGCTTTGCCTGACGCACCTCGGGAGGGGCTTTACGCGTTTGGCCGTCCGGATCGAGGTCGTAGATGTAGTCGTGGTTGCCGGCGATGGGATAAACGGGCGCCTTGAGTTTGGCGAAGAACTCCTTGGCGAAGGCGTACTCCTCTTTCGTTCCTTGGCCTGCGGTGACGTCTCCAGTCACCGCGACGCCGTCTACGTCATCCCACTGGTTGACCGTTTCTATGACCTGGTTCTTCTCCGGGAGGAGCCGTCCGGGCAGGTGCGGGTCCGAGAATACGACCAAGCGGGTGTAATCCCGCGGGGCCGCTGAACAAGGCAAGGCTGGGCCTAGAAGAACGAGGGCCAGGGAGAGGCACACCGCAGAGGAACGCTTGTTCATGGCGTCTAGGTTATCAAATCGTGGCGAGACCGGGCCATCTGCTCAAAGGGCTACGGGGCGGTCAATTCGTCCGCCAGCGAGCCCATCCGGTAGATCTTGCGCAGCCCCTCGAGGATGCCGGAGGAGTGCACGGCCACGGCTCGAGCCCTCTCTTCAGAATAGGCGAAGCGCAGCGCCAGCCCCGGGATGTTCCCGTCGAAGATGAGGCCGACGTATTCTCCATCTCGATTGAAGACCGGACTGCCGGAATTGCCGCCGATGATGTCGTTGGTTGTGATGAAGTCTATAGGTGTGGCAAGGTCGACATCTAATTTGCGCTCGGCTTCCAAGGGGGAGAGGTCGAAGGGTTGCTGGTTGCCGAAAGAGGCCGCCCGGTCGTAGAGCCCGTAGAAAGTGGTCCGGCCAGGAACCTTGGTCGTGCCTTCTTCATAGCCCGCGACCTTGCCGTAGGAGAGCCGCAGGGTGAAGGTCGCGTCCGGATAGGTGGACGTGCCCAGGATGGCGAAGCGCGCCTTGGCGAGCCTGTTGCCTTCGAGCGCCTCCACGCTCTCGATCTCATCCTCGCGCCACGTGCGCAGTTCGCGGTAGAGTGGGTCCAGGCCGCGCGCCCAGACGATCAGTGGGTCGGTGGATACGGCTACGGCCTTGCGGCCGCCGGCTACGAGCTTCCTGCGTAGCTCGGGGTCACCGAGGCCGGTGCTGGAGACGAGCGCGTGCGCTACGCTGAGGGGGTCTTTGCCGCCCAAAGCGGCTTTGATATAGGGGTGGTCTGAGCCGAGTTCGCTCAAGGATTCCTTTAAATCCAAAGCCAGCATATGTTCTTCTAGGTCCGGATAGATCGGCGCGGGCGAGAAGAGCTGGAAGCGTAGGGAGTCGAGGTTGGAGTCTCGGAACTCCTCGTAGCGCTTGTCATTGGGCTTTTCTACCTCCGCGACGTAGCGCACGATGCGCTCCGCGATGGCCGCGAGCCGGGAGTCCGAAGCGTTGCGATACTGCAGGTCCTTGAAGCGCGCCACGAGCTTCTCCTGGACCGCGGCGAGGCGGTCCCATGACGCGACGGCAGAAGCGAGTGCGGGCGTGGCCGTCGTCGCGGTGCGTAGGGCGGCTTCCGCGCTGGTCTTGGCCGCCATGAGCATGGGGCCCTGTAGGCCGGCCAACTCGCCGGTATAGGCCTTGAAGGAGTTCTCCAGGCCGAAGATCTTGTTGCGGGCGCGCCGCGCCGGCTCCGGGCCGCGGGCCGAGTAATCGTTCAAGGCCGCGCGCCGCAGAGCGAATTTCTTTAGGCGGGTCGGCAGGTCGTAGTCGCGCTCGAACTCGAGCTGCCTGACGGTCATCAAGCGGTCGGTGTGGCCGGGATGGCCGGAGACGAACACCAGCTCGCCGTCCTTGGCTCCGGACCGGCTCCACTTGAAATAGGCTGGAGACTTGACCGGCTTGTCGTCCTCGTAGACGCGGAAGAAGGCCATGTCCAGGTCGTGGCGCGGGAAGACGAAGTTGTCGTAGTCGCCGCCGTAGAAGGCCGCTTGCACCTCGGCCGCCATGACCAGGCGCACGTCTGTGTATTTTTTATAGCGGTAGAGTTGGTACTGCCCGCCGTTGTAGAGCTCGACTACGTCCGAGCGCAGCTTGGTCTGGTCGAAGGATTCTTTCTCTATCCGTGATATCTCGGCCTTGCGCTGGGCGTTCTGGACGGCGTCCGAGGCCTTGGCGTCGATGGCGGCCAGCACGCGGGCCGTGACGTCCTGGGTTGAGAATAGGACGTTGAGCTCCAGGTCCGGGCAGGGTTGCTCTTCGGCGGGTCGCCGCGCGAAGAAGCCTTCCTTCACGTAGTCCTTCTTATCTGTGGACATCTTCTGGAGTTGGCCTAAGGCCACGTGGTGGTTTGTGATGACCAGTCCGTTGGAGGAGACGAAGGCGCCGGAGCCCCCGTCGTTGAAGCGCACCGAGGCCAGTCGCGCCTTGGTGAGCCAGTCCGTCGTTGGGGCGAAGTTGTAGCGCTCCTGGAGCTGCTTGACGGGCAGGTTGTCCAGGGTCCACATGCCTTCGTCGGCCAGGACCGGCGGGACGGCGAAGAGCAGAACGAGCGGAAGAACGAGAAGGGATGCCATGGGGCCTCCGGGCAGCGTCGTTGCGGATGAAGAATGATACGATACATTATACACTCTGCCCATTGATGAGCCCGCTCGATCTCGTGCTGCTGATGGTCGCCAACCTATTCTGGGCGCTCAACCCCATCGCGGGCAAGGTCCTTATCGCGCAGACGGACCCCTTGACTACGGCGTGGCTCAGATATGCCGGGGCCGCGCTGGCATTGGCCGCAGCCTGGCCCTGGCTGCGCCGTGCCGGCAGTGAGGCGGAGCCTCGTCCGATGCCGCTTCGCGATATGGCCATCGTGGGGATCATCGGAGCGACGACGTGTTTCCTGGCGCCTCTCTGCCAGATGAGCGGCTTGGGAGCCTCGACCGCTGTGAGCAACAGCATCCTGATGACGATGGAGCCGCTGTTTACTTTGCTGCTGGCCTGGCTGCTCATGCGCGGCCGCCTGACCCGCCAGGAGTCGTGTGTGATGGCGATTGCGGCGGCGGGGGCGTTGACTCTTTCCGGGATCTTCTCCTCAGCCGGTTTGTCCGATATCCCGCGGGCCTTGCGGCAATGGTCGCGCGGCGACCTGCTTATCCTGGCCGCTGTGTTCTGCGAGGCCTGCTTCAGCGTGCTGCCCAAGACTCTTTCCAGGCGCTATCCTGGACCTCGAATCTACGCGCCGGCGGTGTGCATCGGGTTTTTCTTGCTGAGCGCGTTGGCCTTGCTGCGCGGCGGTCCGCATCTGGTCTGGCTCTCCACCTGGGGTTGGCTGGCCTTCTTTTGGCTGGGTCCGTTCGGAACGACTCTTACCTATCTGTTCTGGCTGTATCTGCTGCAGAGAGGCGTCCCGCTTCCGGTTTTGGCGGCCACGCTCTATTTTCAGCCTGTCATCGGCACCGCGGCCGGCGTGCTGATCCTGCATGAGCCACTGAGGCTGAATCAGGTATTGGGCGGAGCTTTGATCCTGGCGGCGGTCACCGGGTATGTGTGGCAGGATGTGCGCGCGCGGTCGCAGGCGCCGGCCGTGGATCAGCCGATCCGTTTGACTTTGTAGCCCAGCGTGACGAGTTCCTTCTCCAGCTTGTCGCATTGCTCGCCCTGGAACTCCAGGGCGCCGTCCTTGATCGTGCCGCCGCAACCCAGCTTTTTCTTGAGCTGTGCCAGAAGCTTGTCTTTGAGCGTGGGGTGCATGACCAGGCGCTCGACGCGCGTGATGCCGCTGCCCTTGGACCCGCGGCCGAAGCTCAGGCGTACGGGTTCGGGCTGGCGGGGCGTGCCCTTCTTGCCCCACTGATGGTCCGGCGAGTAGATGATATCGTCGCTCACGGAACAAGGCGCTTGGAAAGGAGTGCCAAGGACACGTCCCAGCGCTCGGCGCTGTCGAAATGCCCGAGGCCGTGCTCCTCATAGGTGTGCTTCACGTCGAGGCCTTTCAAAACTTGGGATAACTTGCGCGCGCCCAGGTTCAGATGGAACTCGTCGCGCCGGCCCGCGTCGAAGAAGAGCGTTTTGAGTTTCTTTAGGCTGGCTCGGTACTTCGCGGCGATCGCCACCGGGTCGAGCGTTTTCCAGCGTGCCCAGACTTCCGGGATGAGTTCGGCTGTTCGGGGGTCGCAAGGCAGATCGAAGCCTGTCTTGCTTTTCGGGTTGGGCGAGTAGCAGGCGGACATGCCCGCCAGGTTGACTAAGGCGTGATCGAAGCCGTCCTTGTCTCGCGCGGCGCGGAATTCCTTGAGGAAGCGCTCCATGGACCCGTCGTAGTCGCCCAAGGCCGCGACGCCTTTCAAGAGGTCCGGGCCGTAGCAGGCCTCGAAGGACATGTCGCCGCTGTGGCTGGCGACATGTCCGAACACGTCCGGATGCTTCATGCCGAGCATCAAAGCCCCGTAGCCGCCCGAGGACTTTCCCGCGACCGCGCGGCTTTCCGGCCGGCGGCTCAGCGTCATCTTGTCTTCGAAGAATCCGATCAGTTCGTCAATCACGTGGGCTTCGTAGCGCCCGGTGGCGGAAGAGTCGAGATACTGGCTGCCGCCGAAGGCCGTGAAGCAGTCCGGCATGATCAGGACGCACTCCTTGGCCTTGCCTTCGGCGATGAGGCGGTCAAAGCGTTCCGGCAGGTTCTCCCGCCAGGGGTGGACATTAAGGAAGCTGCGGCCCGTGCTTGTAAAGCCTGCCAGGCAGTAGATGACGGGATAGGTTCGGCCGCGGACCGTGTTGTAGGAGGGCGGCATGTAGACCGGGACTTGGCGCAGCCGGGGGTCGCCTAAGGGGTTGCCCTTGAGCACGATGCTGCCTACGGATTCGATCTGGACTTTGCCGAGCATTTATATCTCCAGGGCTTTGCGCAAGGAGCCGTCGCAGAAGGCCAGAAGTTTGCGGGCCTGTTGTGCGGTCAGCTCTTTGCGGACCATGACCACCGCGGTCTTGACGCTGCCGCCCGCGGATTTGAACAGGGCCCGGGCCCGGGCCGGGCTGACGCGGCCCAGTTCGGCGATGATGCGTTCGCCGCGCAGGCGGAGCTTGCGCGAGGTGGGCTTGAGGTCCACCATCCAGCGGTCGTAGACCTTGCCCAGCAGGATCATGGTGCCGGTGGTCAAGGTGTTCAAGACCAGCTTGGCCGCGGTGCCGGATTTCATGCGCGTCGATCCTGCCACTACCTCGGGGCCCACGTCGGGCGCGATGGTCAGCTCCGCGGGATCACCCGGCGGTCGACCATTGGAGGTGACGAGAATGGTGCGGCAGCCTTGTCGCCGTGCGGCGCGCAGCGCCGCGCGTACGAAGGGCGTGACCCCGGAGGCGGCGATGCCGACGACGGCATCGTTGCGGCTCAGTCCGGAGACGGCCCGGGCTCCGGAGAGGGGATCGTCCTCGGCTCCTTCCTTTGAGTGGAAGACCGAGCTCTTGCCGCCGGCCATCACGGCCCGGATCTCGCGCGAGGTCGTGCCGTAGGTGGGGGGACATTCGGCCGCTTCCAGAACGGCCAAGCGGCCGCTGGTGCCCGCGCCCAGGAAGATCACCGCACCTTTGCGGCGCAGGCAGCCGGCCAGCATCTCCATGCCGCGCGCGATGGCGCGGCTCTGTCGGCTGACGGCGGCGGCTACCAGAGCGTCTTCCCGATTGATGGCCCGGGCGATGCCCAGGGCGCTGCGGCGGTCGATATGCCGGGTGCGCGGGTTGGGCCGCTCCGTGGGCAACCGGGCGTAGACGCTGGATGAGACCTGGGCCATCTTACTCGGCTGGCGACGGCGCGTCCGGACCGGGGGCCCGGGGTGCGGTGGCATTATCTACTCCGAAGGCGTCCGGTGAGGTCGGCATGGCCGTGCCGCTGGAGGCCGCGACCTCAGGCTTGATGGGATTCTTGATCCAGTCGAGGACCTGGTCGATGACCGGGCCGCGCAGCATCTTGGCGCCGTGCTCGGTCGGGGCTGCGACCACGGTGACCTTGCGCTCTCCCGCGGACATCACGGCGAAGTGCTGGAGGATGGGGAGCTCCCGGGCCGTGTTCTTGTCCGCCTCGGAGTAGACCATGAGCACCGGCCGGTCTTTGTAAGCGCGCATGGCGTTGACCGCGGTCACATCCTGGTACTGCAGGCGCGGTGAAATCAGCGCGACCATGGGGACCTTGGGGTGCAGGGCCGCGTAGCGCAGGGCCAGGCTGCTGCCCACGTCCGCGCCGATGACCCCCACTTGGTCGTCGGGCACTCCTTGGCTTGCGAGATAGGCCATGGCGGCATCCAGATCCGCGATCATTTTGAGGTACTCGTTATAGTGCTTGTCGCCGTTGAAGTCCTTGTTGACGATGAATTTTCGGTAAGTCGCGGGCTTTCCGTCGGGAGCAGTGCGGCTCTCGCCGTGGCCGCGCAGGTCGAGGGCGAGATAGCCGTAGCCTCGCTTGAGCAGCGGTCGGGCCAGACTATACCAGTCTTCCTTTCGGCCGCCTGTCCCATGCAGCAGCAAGAAACTCATTTTGCCTTCTTGGGGCGGGTTGTACTTGGCTTGGAGCTTCCAGCCGTCCTTGGTCATGATTTCGATGAGCAGGCCGGGGAAGACGCGGAGCTTGGAAGGCACGGTCGGGGCCGCGGCCGAGACCGTCACGCCGGCCATAAGGAAATCCGTCCAACCGGCACCTGCGGAACTTCCGATACCGCAGGCGGCGGCGCAGAGCAGCGCCGTGATGAGGATGCGTCTCATGGGAGGATCTCTCTGTCCTTAAACCAAAGGGCGATCTCGCGCGCCGCGTCGGCGGGATTGGCCGAGGCGTGCAGGACGTTCTCGAACTGGCCGGCGGTGGTCACCCGACCGAAGGATCCGCGGATGGTGCCGGGCGCGGCGGCCTCGGGATTGGTGGCGCCGGCGACCGCGCGGACCTTGGCGATGCAATCCTCGCCGCGGTAGGCCAGCGCCAGGACGCGGTGGTCCGAAAGACCGTGGAACTCGCCGCGGATGTACTTGATCAGGTTGGGATAGAAAGGCTTGCCCACGTGCTCGGCGTAGTGCTTCTCGGCCAGGTCCTTGGAGACGCTGACTATCTTGGCCGCGACCATTTCCAGGCCGGACGCGTCGAGGCGGTCGATCGTGAGGCCGGTGAGCCGGCGGTAGAGCCCGTCGGGCTTGATGAGGATGAGAGTCGTTTCGATGGACATAGAGGGATTTTAGCAAGTTTCGGGGTTTCGGGGGGGTCGGGGCTGGAATGGTAATTCGTCTTTTGCGAATTACGTAGTAATTTCCATCAGATGTCGTTTAACCAGGCGGGGAACTTCACACTAGGAGGCGGCGGTGCCATAGTCGCCCTGTAGGCCCACGAAGTAGGAATTCTCCGATGTGATGCTCGCGAGGAGTTCCGGGGTCCCGAAGAACAAGGCTCGGCGGCCCGAGGCATGCTCGAAGAGCCCGGCGCGGCCCAGCCGCTCGCCGAAGCGCGTGGTGAAATGCGGGAAGGTGAGCAGGTCAAGCCGCCGGTCTTGCGCGGTGTTCCAGACCGTCGCAAGGAGCGATTCTAGAACTCCGGCGGCGGATGGGTCCTCCCAGAAATCCACGCAGTCCAACGTCTTGAGGCCGTGCCTGGTTCGTGATTTAAGGATCATGTAACCGCATAACCGGCCCTCTTGGCGGCAGATGAAAAGTTCCTTCTCGATCTCGCCATCTCCCAGACCATACCAACGCACCGCCTGAGCCGTACGCACATTGGTGTTGGCGTAAAGCCCCCGGGTGCGATCCCAAAGCTCGTCGAATTCTTCCCCGACGTCAGAGGACTTGACTGCCGGGAGCAGTCCGGATGCATGCAGGGGTCTCAGGCGCAAGGTCTGCAAAGGCGCCAAGCCGGCCGCTGCGAGGGCAGGAAGTCCCACTCCGCGCAGAAGGCCGGGAGCGGCCGCTGCGAGGACGCGTTTGCAGTCCACCACGATGAAGCTCTCGCGGTCCCCGGCCCAAGGCAGGGGCCTGAAGCCTAAGGACTCCAGGATCGTCGCCACCACGGCTGTCGGCGTGGTGTCGAAGAGCAAGGTCTGGTCCGCGGCTTTCATGTGTTCCATGAGCAAGGACAGGCTCTGCTCGCGGCACTCGGGCAGGACCATCCAGGATGTGATGGAGTAGACGGTCTTAGGACCGCCGCCCAACTGGAAGAGGCTGGGAAGGTTGCCTAAGAATCCCTGGATGGCGCCGTCTCGGCGCAGGATCCAGCCTGCTGGCGAGCCGGCACAGGCCGGATTGCCTTGCCACCAGAGCCGGAAGCGGCTCAGCCAGAACTCAAGGCGGCATTCCAGGCCCGGGAACGTCGCGAGGAAGTCGGCCAAAGCCTCTTCGTCTGCGGGCGCGACCGGCGCGATTTCGATCGGGGGAATCATGTCCGACCTCCGGCCCAGGCGATCATGCGGCCGCGGATGCCGGAAAGCGTCGCGGCCATCATAGTCTCGTTGTCGCCTTCGGCTAAAGCCAGGCGGCGGATGGCAAAGGGGTCCGTGGCTTCCGGTTCGTTGAGACGCAGGCCACCGGCCACGGCGCAAGTGTAGCCGGCTTCAGCGGTCATCTTCGCGAGCGCCGGGTTGAAGTCGCCGTTGGGATAGGAGAAGCTCGTGACCGGCTGGCCGCAGAAATCTTCCAAAGCATTCTTGGACCGTGATATCTCGAGGCCGGCATCGTGCAGGGACATGGCGGTCAGGATGGCGTGGCGGCAGCCGTGGGAGCCGATCTCGATCAAGCCCGAGTTCGCCAATTCACGGACCTGGTCTTTAGATAGCGGTGAGAACAAGGTCGGAGGCTCTGTCGCGCGGGAGTCGAGCAGCGCCGCGCAGATGCGATCGACGAGTTCTTCACGTTCAGCGTCGGGCAGGAGCTTGAGCCTGCGTTTGACCCGGAGGTAGCAGACAGTCTTGCCCGCATCCGTGGCCAGCGGGAACCGGGTCGCTTCCATCGGGTCTTTCCAGTCGTCGAGCTCGGTACGCGCGACGGCCCAGGCCAGCCGGTCCACCCAGAGCGCGGTCCCCTTGGTCACGAAATCCGCGGCCAGGAACACGGTCGCGGGCAGGCCGTGTTTGCGCAACAGCGGGAAGGCCACGCTGTGGTTATCAGCATAGCCGTCATCGAAGGTGATGACGGCGCAGCCTTCGGGCAAGGTCTTGCGGCCGCGCAGAGTCTCGGCATAGTCGGCGAGGCGGACCACCTGGAAGTGCTCCTTGATGAATACCAACTGCCGCTCGAAGTCCTCGGCGAAGATGTGTTTTTTCTCGCAGTCGAGCATGCCGGGCCAGCGCAGGTCCGTGACCCCATGGTAAATCAGGACGGGCACGCGGCGGCGGTTCTTGCGCAGGAGCAGCCCGGTCAGGCCGGCCGCGTGGAGCGCGTTGTAGAGGATGTTTCTGAGGATCTTGCGCATGCTGGCAGCAAGGATGTTAGCAAAATGCCTGCGGAGTCAGTCTTCCCAGCCGCTGCGGCGCGTGCCTTTGACTCTAGCCCGGAGGCGTTTCTGTTCGAGCATGCGCTCCTTGGAGGCCCGGCTGCGCTTGCGATTCCTGCGGCGCTGGAGTTCTTCGGCGTGCACGCGGAGGGCGCGCTCCGCCGCTGCGCGTAGAGCCAGTTTGTCGGCCAGGCGACAGCGGGCGAGCCGGCGGTTCTGGGACTGGGAGCGCTCGTCCGTGACCCGGACGCTGAGCCCGGTGGGGATATGGGTGAGTAAAACTCCGGTTTCGACCTTATTGACGTTCTGGCCGCCCGGGCCCGAGGCCCGCAAGAATGTCTCGCGTAAATCAGCCTCGCGCAGCGGTCGCGCTTCCATGGGCGAAATGGGGGCTAGCTCTTGGGTCCCGGCGGGCCGGCGTTGATGGTCCCGAAACGTTCCTCGTATTTTCGCACGTTGTCCGCCAGCGCGGCCAGCACGCGCTTGGCGTGCACGGGGCTTGAGATCACGCGGCTGCGCAGCTTGGCCTTGGGCGCATTGGGCTGAACAAAAATAAAATCAAATATAAACTCGGCCTCGGTATGGGACATCGCGGCCAAGTTGGCATAGACTCCTTGAGCTGTCGCGTCGTCCATTTCTACCTGCAATGGCACCTGCCCTGCGGGCGGGGTCAGGGTCTTGGGTTCGGACATGGTGCGTACCTCCGTGAGCTTGCCCCACTTGGTGTATTGATGCTTGCCGCCGAAGAATTTCTTGGGCTCCATATTGGGCTACGCGCTATAATACCACACCTGGGAGCTCCTCGCCTAAGGCCAGCGGCAATCCCTCAGGCGACGATGAATCCCGCGCTGCCTAGCTTAGGTGTTGTATCATATCCCCGGTCCGGACAGGAGATATCATGAGCGAAGCCGCCGCAGGCGCGCCCGCGCAGAAGGAGATCGGCACCTGGGAGTCCATCAAGATCCTTTTCGGCGCCTCCAAGGGCTTCTGGCTCGTCAATATGGTCAACTTCGGCGACGGCGTCGCCTATTTTGGCATCTTGACCTTATTGACTCTGTTCCTGGGCAAGGAGCGCCTGGGCATGTCCGACCATGCTGCGGCTATCTCGGTCTCGGCGTTTACGGGACTGGTGACCTTGACCATGTTCGGCGGCGGCTTCGTCTCGGATAAGCTCGGCGTGCGCCGGGCCCTGACCTTCTGCCTGTTGCTCTGCCTTGCCGGCCGTGTGTTGCTGTCCGGCTCGCCGCATTTCGGTGGCGGGAGCTACACCGCGGCATGGTTGGGGCTCCTGGTCCTTTCCGTCGGCGAGGGCATCATCCAGCCCGCGCTCTACGCCGGCGTCAAGGAGTACACGGATGCGCGCACGGCTACCATGGGCTACGGCATTCTTTACGCCATCATGAATCTGGGCATCGTGGCTGAGAATTTCGTCTCGCCTTTCGTGCGCACCAACACCCCCTTTGTGTTCGGCATCAAGGGCTTGGGCCTGGGTTTCGACGGGGTGTTCTGGATGTGCACCGGCATCACAGTCCTTATGCTCCTCATACACATGGGTTTTTTCACCAAGGCGGTCGAACTGCGGGACCGCGTGGTCGCGGACGCGCCCAAGGCCGAGGGGCCGGAGAAGACTCTGATCGAGAAGATCAAGGAGCTGCCCGTCCTCGACCCCCGCTTCATGTTCTTCATCTTCATCCTTCTGCCCGTGCGCACCCTTTTTGCGCACCAGTTCCTAACCATGCCGGATTACGTGTTCCGGGCCTATGCGCCGGAGGTGAGCGCCAAGTTCGAGTGGATCGCCGGCTTGAATCCTTTCATCATCGTGATCTTCGTCCCGCTCATCGCGGGCCTGACGCGCAAGGCCAACATCATCACCATGATGATCATTGGGACCAGCATCTCGGCCTTGACCACATTCATCTTGGTGCCCGGGCCGAGCCTGACGCGCCTGATCCTCTACACCCTGATCTTCTCGTTGGGTGAGGCGGTATGGTCATCGCGCTTCCTGGAATACGTAGCCGATCTCGCGCCGCAGGGCAGGGTAGGCGCCTATATGGGCTTGGCCGGCATCCCCTGGTTCCTTGCCAAGTTCACCACGGGTCTTTATTCCGGCTGGATGCTCGAGCGCTTCGTGCCCAAGGGCGGGCCGCTGGACACAGGCTCTCTGTGGTTCATCTACGCACTTATCGCGGGCATCACTCCCATCGGGCTGCTCTTGGCCCGGCCGTGGCTGCTGCGGCACAAAGAGGTCAGGAATGCGCAGCAGGAGGCGCAACATGCTTGAATGCACTCAGAAGTCGGCCAATTCCAAGAGCTGCAACTGTACCTACGATTGCTCCAAGAAAGGGCGCTGCTGCGAGTGCCTGGCCTTTCATCGCGGCATGAACGAGTTCCCGGCCTGCTTGTTCAGCGCGCGGGCCGAGAAGACCTATGACCGCTCTTTCGCGGCCCTGGTCCGGGATCGGGAGGACTGATATGCAGGAAGCCGAGAACGTCTTCAAACTCATGGCCGAGGCCATGAGCCAGTGCCGAGGCGCGGCTTTGGTGACCGTGATCTCCGCGGCGGGTTCGACTCCGCGTGAGTGCGGCTCCGAGATGGTGGTCTATGAGGACGGATCCATCGCCGGCACGGTGGGCGGCGGCATGCTCGAGAATATGGCCATCGACGCGGCCAAGAAGGCGTTGCGTGAGGGGACCAGCCGCAAGGTGGCCTTCGACCTCACGCCTAAAGGCATCGGAATGGAGTGCATGGGCTGCGTGGAGATATTCATCGACGTGCATGTGACCGAGCTCAAGCTGCTCATCGTCGGCGGCGGGCACGTGGGCCTTAAGATCGCCGAAGCCGCGGTCATGGCCGGCATTCCCTACACGGTGGCGGACGACCGCGAGGAGTTTGCCAATAAGACGCGCTTCCCGCACGCGGCTCGCATCTTGGTCGAGCGGCCCGACAAGGCCGTCAAGCTCGCCGGTGTGGACCGGAAGACTTACGTGGTGATCGTGACGCGCGGCCATGCTTTGGACAAGGAGTGCCTGGCTGCGGCCATGAAGACGCCGGCACCCTACATCGGCATGATCGGCAGCAAGAGCAAGGTGCCTTCCGCTTTCAAGTTCCTCAACCGCAATGGCTTACACCCGGAGAAGGATCTTCGGGTCTTCGCACCCATCGGGCTCAACTGCGGGGGGAAGTCTCCCGGCGCCATCGCAGTCTCGGTCTTGGCCGAGATCCTGGCCGTACACCACGGCCGGGATGGGCGGCATATGCGCATCCCGTTGTGCGCAGGTAAGTCTTAAGTCCTGGCTGTAAGTAGGCCAAAATCCCCGCCCTTGATGGCCCTTTGGGCTCATACGTCCTGGTCCGGGTTTGCGGTATCATGCCCTCCTAAGGCCTACTAGGAGAATATCTATGCCCCGTCTTCCGCTCACCATATTGCGCAGCGTCATGGCTTTGGCGATTTTTCTGCTGTCCCCAGGTCTTCCCGGTTACGCCGCTGCCGGCCAGGTCATTTCAGCTGCGGTAACCGGAGCCGCCGGCGTCTCCGCGGTCCAGGGGAACTTCTCGGTCGTGCCCGTGGCTGCCTTCTCTCATGCCGGGGTTTCCTTGATGCCCGCGAGCCTGTTGGCCGTGCCTCTGACGGCCTCTGTCCCGAATTTGACTATCTCGGTGGTCCCGACCGCGGTGTCCGCGGCCGCTCCGGTTGCAGCAGCCGAGGAGCGCGTCTTAGGGCCACTGGTCTCAGCTCCCGCACGGGCTGCGGAGCAGGGTAAGCCGGATGCCGCGCCGGCGGCCATGGGCGTGCTCCGCCAGGGATCTTCCGCTGATTCCTCGAAGCCGGAATCCGTGGAGGTCTCGGCTCAGCGCATGGCCGGCCTCATGGACGGCGGGACGATCCGGCGCGACGACGGCACTCCGGTCATCGCGGGAGCCGGCGTTTTCAGTCAGGCCGCGCCTTTGGGAAAAGCCCAGACCGCGGTCCAGCCGGAGCCTAAGGCTGATCTGTCCGTCCCCTCTCTGCCGGCTGCGAAGCCGGCGTTGGCTAAGAAGGTTCTGCTGGTGGCCCTGGCCGCCGGCCTGATCCTGGTTTTCCCAACACTGGCCCTGGCGGCTGGAGTGCCGGTTGCGGGCGTCGTCTCCGCCACGTCGGTCATGGGATGGCTGCACCCGACCGCCAGCGTGGTCGCCGCTGTCGTGGGGGCCGCTTATGGTGCGTTCGTCGCGTATCGCAAGGATGGCCCTCCGCCGAGCGCGGTCGAGGTCTTCGCTTCGATCCTTCGTTACGGCATCCTGGGCGGGGCCGGAGTCTATGCCTGCATGGATCTTTCGCAGGTGGTATTCCTCGGCCTGCGCGGCGCCGTCAGCCCGTTGCCTGCCGCTTTGGCGACCGCGGCGTTGGGCCAGACCGCGTTCCAAGGCAAGTTCACGGACCCCGCGACTTCGTCCGCGGACCGGATCATGGCCGTTTTTCCTGTCGTGGCCGCGGCTTTGGGTTTGAGCATCGGGGGGCTTAAGGTGTCGCCGGACCTCTTGTACAGCCTAGGCGTAGGCGCCATGTCCGCCACCGGCGTTGCCACCGCTCTTTATGCCGCTTTGTACAAGCCCGGTCAGTCGCCGGCTGACGGGCCCGCGCACATGGCGCGCGGCTACGTGCTCCAGGCCCTCATGACCGGCTTCGCCCTGGCCGTGGCTAACCCTACCATTGCGTTGGCTTTTGCGGCGTTGGCGGCCTTGGGTCTTGGGGATGTGATCTACGCGACCGGCCGCGCCGTGGTCAGTCTGGTCATGGATATCCTGCGTCAGTATTGGCCGCCTCAGAAAATCTGAGTTTAGACGGCCATCCTCAAAACAGCTAACAGCGGCCGGCTGAGCCGACGACCTTTTCGTTCTTGTCCATGTACATCTTGACGAGCTCCTCGCGCGCCGGGCCCAGGTACTTGCGCGGGTCGAACTCGCCCGGCTTCTCCGCGAAGACCTTGCGGATCAGGGCTGTCATGACCAAGCGCCCGTCTGAGTCGATGTTGATCTTGCAGACCGCGGACTTGGCGGCTTTTCGCAGCTGCTCTTCCGGTATGCCGGCCGTGCCTTCCATCTTGCCGCCATACTTATTGATCATGTCGATGTAGGCGCTGAGGACCGAGGAGGCGCCGTGCAGCACGATGGGGAAGCCCGGGATGCGCTTCTCGCAGGCCTCGAGGATGTCGAAGCGCAGGGGCGGCACCGACTCGCCCGGCTTGAGCTTGAACTTGTAGGCCCCGTGGCTGGTCCCGATGGAGATGGCCAGCGAGTCCGCGCCGGTCTGCTTGACGAAGTTCTCCACGTCCTTGGGATCCGTGTAGTGGGATTTCTCGGCCGAGACCTCGTCTTCGATGCCGGCCAGCACGCCCAGTTCGCCTTCCACGGTCACGTCGCGCGGGTGGGCGTACTCCACGACCTTCTTTGTCAGGGCCACGTTCTCGGCGAAGGGCTTGGAGGAGGCGTCGATCATGACCGAGGAGAAGCCCGAGTCGATGCAGGACTTGCAGAGTTCGAAGGTGTCGCCGTGGTCGAGGTGCAGGGCCACGGGCACCGGCTTACCCATCTCTTTCATCATCTCGATGGCGCCGCGGCCCATCCAGCGCAGCAGAGTCGCGTTGGCGTAGTCGCGCGCGCCCTTGGAGACCTGCAGGATGACTGGCGAGCGGCTTTTCTGGCAGGCGGTGATGATGGCCTGGATCTGCTCCATGTTGTTGAAGTTGTAGGCGGGGACCGCGTAGCCGTTCTTCATCGCGTCCTTGAACATCTCCCGCGTGTTGACGAAGCCCAAGTCCTTGTAAGAGACCGTCTTGACGTCGGCGACCATGTTGGCCATGGATTCCTCCTGGATGACTGCGATATTCTACAAAATTGAACGGCGCGGCTTATGGCTTGACAATCTGTTCTTAAGAGGATAACTTGGGGCTGTGGTAGAAACGTTGGAGCACTTGATCCAGCAGGCCGCGGACCATCCGCGCCATCCCCGCGGCAGCCTCTACCGGGAGCTTTTACGGTCGCAGACCTTCCTGTTGGGTGTGGACCAACCGCTGCCGGACGGTCCCGAGGTGCGGGTGTCCCGCAAGGCCCGGGACTTCGCGGCCTGGGCCGACCGCGACCCGGAGTTGGGAGGAATCTGGGTCCCGGTCTTCCCGGCCCGGGACGATGTGGGTGAGTTCGTGCGCGCGTGTCGCCTGCGCGCTCCCGGGGGCAAGGAATTCGTCTGGATGGAGCACCAGCCGGGGGAGGTCTTCCGCCTTCTGCGCGGGGTGCGCTACTTCGCGGGGCTGCGGCTCACCCTCGAGTTGGGCACCCAGGTATCGGTCCCCTGGTCTTTGGTGCGCTCGCTCGGCGAGGGCCGCGTCCCGGAGGATACTCCTGAGCTTTATGAACTTCCAGTGGCGCGTCTCGCCATCCCGGAAGGGGTGCCCATCGCTTACGGTCGTGCCGATTTGGGCGGCCGGCAGGGTGAGGGCAAGCTTCTGTGCCTGCCGGCGGCCGGGCACTTTGTCGCCGAGGACTTGCGTAAGCTTGTGCGGCTCGACTTGGGCCGTAACGGAGTGGTCTGGATGGTGTGCCGCCATTTCCTGCAGGTCTTGCGCTATCTGAAGAGCCTCGGTGCCAGCCGTGAGGAAATCCGTCCGGCCGGTACTTGTGGAGTTTCCGATACCGCAGGCGCCGGCCGCTACCTGCGGGATATCCTGCATTCGTTGATCGGCTTCGAGATGTATGGGGAGGCTGAGTCCCTCTGCGACTGGCTTGCGCGTAAGGGCGACGAGGCTTTCGCCTGGATGTGCCAGGCCGCCATCCTCGGCAAGACCGGACGCTTGGACGAATGCGCGGAGTTCTGCGGCAAGGCTGCCGCTAAGTACCCGGCTGAGCTTTCTTTCCGCGTCAACGGCGTGCGGGCCCTTATAGCCCTTGGGCGGACCGAGGAGGCTCGGAAGTCCGCGGGCGCAGCGCTTAAGGACTTTCCCGGCGACGAGGCGCTCTTGGCACTGCTCAAGGGATCCGGGGACGTCTCTTAGAGCAGCGCGTAGCGGCGGGCGTAGATGTTGGCCACGATGCCCAAGGACCAAAGGGTGATGGCCAGGCTTGAACCGCCGTAGGAGATCAGCGGCAGGGGGATGCCCGCCACCGGGATGACGCCCAGGCACATCCCCATGTTGAGCGCCAGCGAGAAGGCGAACATCGAGATGAACCCGCAGCAGACCAGATAGCCGTAGGTGTCGCGGGCGCAGCGTCCGGCCACGACCACGCGCCAGAGCAGCAGCAGGTAGAGCCCGAGTATGCTCATGGTCCCCCAGACGCCCATCTCCTCGCCCACCACGGCATAGATGAAGTCCGTGTGGCGCTCGGGCAAGAATCCCAACTGCGACTGCGTTCCCGAGAAGAGCCCTTTGCCCAGCAGCCCGCCTGAACCGATGGCGATCTGGGATTGATGGACGTGGTAGGCCGCCCCCTGGATGTCCTCCTGGGGCGCCACGTAGGCCACGAAGCGGTTCCTCTGATAGCCTTTGAGCTTGGCGTTGACCGCGATGCCGGTGAGCAGACCCGCGCTGAAGATGATGGGGATGGCGATGAAGGTGATCGTCTTGATCTTCAGCCGCATCATTCCGGCCAGGCGCCAGGCCGCGAGGCTCAGCAGCGTCGAGGCCAGCATGGCGCCCACCGCCGGCCAGCCGAATCGGGCGGCGCGCATGAGCAGGTCCGGCCAGGAGTTGGGCGCTGGGGCCGCGTAGCGGATCTGGCACCACGTGATGAGCATGGGCAGGCCCAGGGCGACCAAGCCGTAACCCGTGATGGCGCTGAGGTGGCGGGAGCTGGCGCCCGCGCAGAAGAGCATCCCCAGCAGGATGGGGAGGAAGGACAGAAAGGTCGCGAAGTCCGGCTCCTTGAGGATCAGAGCGAGGACCGGGGCGAGGATGGCGAAGGAGTAGAGCACGGTCTCGAGCTCTGCCGCCCGGCGCACGCGCCGGCTCAGGAAAGCGGCCAGCACCAGGATCATGGCGGTGCGGGCCAGCTCCGATGGCTGGAATGAGACGAGTCCGAGGTTGAGCCAGGCCTTGTGCCCTTTGTGAGCGGTGCCCAGGACGATGACGCAGGCCAGCAGCGCCAGGACGAATCCGTAGATCGCTTTGGCTTGGTCTTGGAACACCTGGTAGTTGAAGTTCATGGCGAAGATGAACAGGGCGGCACCCAGGACCAAGGCCAGGATGTGCCTTTGGACGATCTGTCCCCAGTAGGGGAGCGGGTTGGCGGCGGAGAAGACGGCGAGGCTGCCCATCAGGACCAGTCCGGCTACGGTCGCGATGAAGCCCCAATCGAAACGGCTCTTGCCGCCGCTTTCCGCTCGCAATGCCATCGTGCAGCCATATTACAAAACATCGCGAAGGATTTGAGCCGCGCGCGTCAGTGGGTGGGCGTCACGGGTGCGGGGAAGCTTTGGATCGGGTCACTGCCCCGGATGAAGACGGCGAGCCGTTGATTTCGCCAGACGCCGTCCGGCATGTTTTCGTAGTCGTGCCAGCGCTCCAGCAGCTCCGGCAACGGGATGAAGGAATAGCCTGCGGCCACCGAGGGGTCCATGAAATAGGCGTTTTCCTCGTCTATCGCGACTAGGACGACGTAGTGGCCGTCCTCCCAGCGCTGGTTCCAGGTCGCGGTTGAGGCCTGGCCCCCGTAGGGCCAGGCCTGGATGTCGAGGATCACGGGCTCGCCGCGCTTCAACGCGGCGCGCAGCTCGTCCAGGGACACGTTCTCCTTGAAGTTGGCGTCCAGGCCGTATTTTTTCGCGCCGCGGACAAGGCCCTGCGGCTTCGTGCCGCTTTTGGGGTCTGTCTCGATTTCGGAGTATAAGGACGACTCGTTGCCGTCATAGGTCCGCCAGTAATAAAGCTCGGACAGCAAGGCGGCCGCGCCGCAACTGTAGGAAGCCGCCTGGCGCACGAGGGGCACGGGCAGGGCGTCGGCGGGCAGGGCTGGCGCGGCGGTCTCGGCGAGCCGCGCGACCGTTTCGATGGCCGTCTTCGACACGGCGACGGCATAGTCCCAATCGAGCGTCCCGGAGAGGTCCGTGGTCTGGTGGTAATGCGGCCGGCTCATGTTCTCAAGTCTATTAATATGCTCGTTGATGAGGATGACGGGATATCCTGCGTGAGAGAAGATGAGGCCGTCGGTGTTGTGGAGATAACTTCTGGGATCGTAGCGGGTCCTGAGCTCCGGGACCAAAAGTCCGGGGGCGACCCGGCGCGCGGAGAGCATGGCCTCCTCCGCCATGGCGAGGGATGCCTCGGAGTCGCCGGGGTTGATCTGCACGACTGGGTCGCCCGGCTTGCGGAAGCCGATCATGTCGAGGATGACGGCGCCGCCGATGTCCTGTCGCTTCTGGAGCAGTTCGTCGACCAGCCTGCGCGCGCCCAGATCGTCGGCCGGGAACTCCTCGCCCGTGAGGTGGACCAACCACACGTCGTTTCGGGGGCGCAGTCCTTTCAGTATCTCTGCGGCGCGCAGCAGAGTCGCCGTGGCCGCCCCGTTGTCGTCGGCGCCCGGAGCGGAGACGCGGCGGCCCGATCGTTTGAACTCGTCCTCGCAAAAGGCCGTGTCGATATGGTCGGCGAGCAGGACCGGCCGATTCTCCGCCGCAGGTCGCGTGCCGCGGATCACGGCGATCAGATTCGACTGGCGCTGGCCCCGCCATAGGAAGGTCTGCCGCCGCGTCTCGATTGCCAGGCCGCGATAGCGCTCGGCGAGATAATCGACCAGCTCCTCCAATTGATTGTCCGGCGCAGCGTTGTTCTTCCTCTTGAAGCGCAGCGTCTTTCCGCTGACGGGGAAGAACGCCTCCAGCTCTCCCGAGAGAATCCGGATGTCCTCGCGGTAGCGCGCGACGTAATTCGACGGCCAGTCCAGCGCTCTCGTCTTCGTCTCTGACGGATGGCCCTGCGGCTCCTCCCGGCCCGACAACGGTTCTGTTTTGGGCCAGACGATTTCCGGCGGCCATTCCAGAATGTCGTCGCGCATGGCCACGACGAAGCTCACCGGCCGCGCGTCGAGGCGCGCCGGCGGGCTCACGGCATGGCATACGAGGCCCGCTCCGCTGCGCATAAGGTCTTGGCGGTAGCGGTCTACGTCATTCATCGGCAGCCAGGCTGCCTGAATCCGGTCGCCTTCCGGAGTAGTCCAGACGCAGTTGCCGAAGAGCGGCTTATCGTAGAGACTCTTCAGGGAGAGGACATCGTCGAAGATCAGGGACCGGCCGGCCGGGGTGCGGGAATCCGCAGCAATGGGAAGCTCCGGCTGGACCTCGAGCCCAGGGAGGGCCCGTCCCGTCGCGTCCGCCGCAAGCCAGCGCCAGGGTCGGTCTGGAGCGTCTCGCCAGCGGGCGATCGCCCAGGTGAGCCTCCCGTCGTCGTTGAGCGTGGGCCACAGTTCGAACTCGATTCGTGAGCCCTTGGGGATATCAGGCGAACCCGCCTGAACCGCGCGGACCTGCCTCTCGGCGAGCGCCTTGAGGCTTTCCGGCAGCACGGTGGACCGGGTGCCCCGGCTCGGCAGCCCGAAGGCCAGCTCCCGCGCTGTCCGTCCTAGATAAATGGGATGGCGCTGCTCGGAGTTGGCTTCCATGCGCGTCCAGGGGGCGGGGTCCGTGACGAACCCGGACAGAAGCACGGCGGCCGCGGAGACGAACTCTTTGGCCAGGAAGTTCATGCGGCAGGCGCGCGGAGGGGCCTGCTCCCGTCAATCATCGACGTTCCCGATGGCTTTGTGGATGGGCCGCGCGACCAGGAAAATCGTGAGTCCGGCCAGGAAGGCCACGCCCGTCATCAGGAGGAAAAAGTTGTGCTTGGGCACTTTCTCCCAGAACGTGCCGGCCCAGCCCGAGAGGTAGCCTCCACCGAAATACGAGAGGAACCACAGACCCATCATCCTAGAGACGAGCCGCGGCGGGGCCATTTTGGTGACCAAGGAGAGCCCGATGGGGGAGAGGTAGAGCTCGCCGATGGTCATGAAGAACAGGCAGCTGATCAGCCACCATGAGCTGACGGCCGCGCCGGGGGCCATGGTCCGGGCGATCAGGACCATGGGCAAAAAGGCGATCCCCAAGAACGCGCATCCGATGGTCATCTTGGTGATGCTGGACGGTTCGGTGTTGCGGCCGCCCTGCCAGGTCCACAACCGGCACAGCAGGGGGGTCATGAAGAACATGAAGGCCGGGTTCACCGCTTGGAACCAGGAGGCCGGCATCTGCCAGGATCCGCCGAAGACATGCCGGTTGGTGTTCTGGTCCGCCCAGAGGGCCAGCGTGTTCCCCTGTTGTTCGTAGGCCACCCAGAAGAAGATGTTGAGCAGGCATAACACGAACAGCGCCCAGATACGTTTTTTGTCCAAGGGCGTCAATGGCGCGTGCTCCGTCTGCCCCGCCCTGAATTTCATCAGCTCGTCCGGGGCGAGATATTTCTGCCCCCATATATAGACCGCCAGCCCGATGAGCATGCCGACCCCCGCCGCAGCGAAGCCGTAATGCCAGCCGAAGGTCTCCCCTAAGGTCCCGCACACCAACGGCGAGAAGAAGGCCCCTAGGTTGATCCCGAGGTAGAAGATGCTGAAGGCCCGGTCTCGGCGGTGGTCGTGCTCGGCATAGAGGCTGCCGACCTGGGTCGAGATGTTGGGCTTGAGGGCTCCGCAGCCGATGATGAGGACGATCAGTGCTGGATAGAACAGGCTTTCAAAGGGCATCATGAAATGGCCGATCGCCATGAGCACGCCGCCGATGATCACGGTCCGCCTCTGGCCGAGGACCTTGTCGGCCAGAAGCCCGCCGAAGAAGGGCGTGAAATAGACGAAGCCCGTATAAAGGCCCCAGACGTTGGAAGCCTTCTCCTGGCTGAACATGAGGTGCTTGATCATGTAGTAGACCAGGATGGCCTGCATCCCGTAGAACGAGAAGCGCTCCCACATCTCGGTGAAAAACAGGACGTAGAGCCCTTTCGGGTGGCCCCACAAGTCCTGCGCAGCGTCCGTTTTCTCGGCGGGGAGGCTCACGGGGTTTCCCCTGGAACGGCCCGGTGCCACCTGAGAAGTTCCAGGAGCCGATCCTGCGGGAGGGCGTGGGCCGTGTTTCCGTCGCGGCCGACGGTGGTCGTTGCGGCCAGCAGCGCGTTGAGGACCGCCTCTTCGGCGGCCTCCGCCGCCGCCTCGAAAAGCGGGTCCAGGAAGAAATCAGAGAGAAGCTCGACTCGGAAAGTCGGCTTTTTGGGATAGTGCGGGACGCGATTGGCTGTCGAGAAGGCGACGGCAACATCCCCGCTGCCGTGGGTCGCCACCGCGCCGGTGCGCGCGATCCCCAGCATCGCCCGTTTGGCCAAGCGGCAGAGTTGGCGGCTGTCCAGAGGAGCGTCGGTCGCGATCACGACTACGATCGACCCCTCTTGGGGTTTGCCGGGCATGAGATCTGAAATCCGCTCGCCCACGCAAACGCCCTTCACCCGTAAGAGGGGCCGCTTGCCGTGGTTGGCGTTGAGAAGGACGCCGACCGTGTAGCCGCCGTTTTGCCGGCGCAGGCGGCGGGAGGAGGTGCCGATGCCTCCCTTGAACTCGTACGTCATCATCCCGGTGCCGGCCCCTACGGCTCCCTCGGCCACGGGCCCCGAAGAGGCCCCGCGGAGCGCCGCGAAGACGTGCTTGCACTTCACGTGCTGGCCGCGGATGTCGTTGAGGCTTCCGTCATCGCATTCGAACACCACCGGCGAAAGTGTGTCGTCCGTCACTCCGATGGCGGGATGCCTCTCGATCATCCAATCGACCAGGGCCTTTTGCACGGTCCCGACGTTCAGGGTGTTGGTCAGGGCGATGGGCGTCTCCAGGATGCCGGATTCCAGTATCCACATGAGCCCGGCCGCCTCGCCGTTGCCGTTGAGCACGAACCCTCCGGCCATGAGCTTGGAGTTCCATACGTCTCCGCCGGCCGGGACGATCACTGTCACCCCGGTCCGTACCGGGCCTTTGCCGACGACCAGGGGGCCATGTCCGGAAATCAGCGTCGCGTGGCCGACACGGACGCCGGAGACGTCGGTGATGGCGTTATGGCGGCCCGTCGGATGGCGTCCGAGGACGATCCCCAGGCTGCGGGCGCGTACGTGAAGATGAGTCGAGGTCGTCGAGTTTCTGCTCATTGTCGGGGCTTGAGTCAGCCGCGACATTCTACCAAACTCCCGCGGGGATTTGGCCTATTCGTAGCGCAGGGCTTCGATGGGCGAGAGCAGCGACGCCTTGCGCGCGGGCCAGAAGCCGAAGAGCACCCCCACGCCGGTCGAGAAGGCGAAGGCCAGCAGGACGGCCTGAGGGGTGACGACGGCGCTCCAGCCGGCGAAGGCGGAGAGCCCCAGGGAGATGGACGCGCCCAGGAGTATGCCCAGGACCCCTCCCAACGTCGAGAGCGCGGCGGACTCGAGGAGAAACTGGGCGAGGATGGCCCGCCGCGGCGCGCCCACGGCCTTGCGCAGGCCGATCTCGCGCGTGCGTTCGTTGACCGAGACCAGCATGATGTTCATGATCCCGACTCCGCCAACGATGAGCGAGATGGCCGCCACGAAGCCCAGAAGCATGGACATAGTGCGCGTGGTCTCGGAGAGGGTGGCCTGCATCTGGGTCATGTCGCGCAGGTTGAAATCGTCCTCCTTGTAATCCGGCAGGCGGTGGCGGTGGCGCAGAAACCTGCGGATCTCCGCAATCACGGGTTGGATCGTCTCGGGGGAGGCGCACTCGATGGCCATCTCGTGGAGGTACTGGGTCCCCAGGACTCTCTTCATGGCCGTGTTGATGGGGGCGACGATCATGTCGTCCTGGTCGTTGAAGCCGCTGGCGCCCTTTGAGGGGAGTATCCCGATGACCCTGAAGTTGATGCGGTTTATCTTGACCGTTTTGTCGAGCGGGTTCTCTGTCCCGAAGAGGTCCCTGACCACGGTCGTGCCCAGAACGACAACGCGGTCCTTTATCAGGTCCTCGCGCGCGGTGAAGAACCTGCCATAGATAGGGACGGCGTTGCGCATGGAGGCGTAGCTTGGGGTGACGCCCTGCATCTCCGTGACGGTGTTCTTGGCCCCGAAGACGACCCGCACGTTGCCTTCGGCCTCGGGGTAGAGGTCCTTGATGCCCGGGCTCAGGCCGCGGATGGCCTTGGAGTCCAGGAGCGTCAAGCGGCTGGAGTCTCCGGCCGCGCCGCGGACCCCGCGCGCGCTGGGGGCGCCGGGAAACAGCATCACCAGGTTCGAGCCCAGGCTCGCCAGCCGGCCTTCGATGGATTTCTGCGCACCTTTGCCGATGGCCAGCATCGCTATGACCGCGGCCACGCCGATGAGGATGCCCAGCATGGATAGGGCGCTGCGGCCCTTGTTGGCGCCCAGGGCGCGCAGGGCCGAGGCGCTGAACTCCCGGAATTCGGCCAGACTGGCGTGGGGATGGCTGAGGTCGAGCTTGAGCTCGGAGCGGGTCCGGACCGCGGTCTTCACGGCGACGCCTCCTTCGGAGGAGTCCTTATCGCCTAGCGCCGTGAGTTCGTCGGCCACGATCATGCCGTCCTTGATGCGGATGATGCGTTTGGCGTGGGCCGCGATGTCCGGCTCGTGGGTGACCATGATGATGGTGATGCCGCTGAGGTTGAGGAGCTTGAGCTGGTTGAGGATACCCTCGGCTTGGTCCGAGGCCAGGTTCCCGGTGGGTTCGTCGGCGAAGATGATCTTGGGATGGTTGACCAAGGAACGCGCGACGGCCACCCGCTGCTGCTGGCCGCCGGAGAGCTCGTTGGGCCGGTGGTGGAGGCGGTCCTCCAGGCCGACCTGCTTGAGCACGTCCAAGGCGCGCTGTTCCCGGTCTGGCGCCCCGGAGTAGATCATGGGCAAAGCCACGTTGTCCAAGGCCGAGGTCCGGGCCAGCAGGTTGAACATCTGGAAGATGAAGCCGATGGTTCGCGAGCGCAGGATGGCGCCCTGGTCATCCGAGAGACCGGAGACGTCCTGGCCCAGCAGATGGTACTTGCCCGAGGTGGGCCGGTCCAAGAGCCCTAATATCTGCATCAGGGTGGACTTGCCCGAGCCCGAGGGTCCCATGATGGCGACGAATTCGCCTTCCTCGATGCGCAGGCTGATCCCCTTGAGGACCTTAAGCTCGTCGCCGCCCAACCGGTAGGATCGGGTGATGCCCTGCAGCTCGATGAGGCTATTCATAGCGCAGGGCTTCGATGGGGGAGAGCAGCGAAGCCTTGCGCGCCGGCCAGAAGCCGAAGACAACCCCGACGCTCGCGGAGAATACGAAGGCCATCAGGACGGATTGGGGTGTGACCACCGCGGCCCAGCCTGCGAATTTTGACAAGGTGAAGGATACGGTCATCCCCAGGATGATGCCGATCACGCCGCCCATGGTGGAAAGCACCGCAGACTCGATGAGGAACTGAGATAAAATCGCTCGCCTCGCTGCGCCTACGGCTTTGCGCAGTCCAATCTCGCGGGTGCGCTCGCTGACCGAGACCAGCATGATGTTCATGATGCCGATGCCGCCCACCAAAAGCGAGATCGCGGCCACGATGCCCAGGAGCAGCGTGAAAGTCTGGGTGGTGCCGGCCAGCGCGGCCTGGATGTCGGCCATGTTGCGCAAGGTGAAGTCGTCGTCCTTGTAGTCGGGCAGATGGTGGCGGCGGCGCATGAGGCGCTGCACGTCGGATATGACCCGTTCGATGGATTCCGGCGCGTCCGCCTCGATGGCGATGTTGTCCACGTAGACCTTGCCCACGACCCGCTTCATGGCCGTGCGCAGGGGGATGATGGCCATGTCGTCCTGGTCGCGAAACCCCGTTGAGCCCTTGATGGGGAGTATGCCGATGACCTTGAAATTGACGTGGTTGATCTTAACGATCGTGCCTACCGGGTTCTCGTTTTTGGGGTAGAGGTTATTGACCACGGATTGGCCGAGCAGGACCACGCGGTCCAGGTGCTGGTCTTCCTCATCGGTGAAGAAGCGGCCGTAGTAGGGCTGGGCGTTGTGCATGGCCGCGTAAAGCGGGGTGGATCCGGTGAGCTGGGTGTTCCAGTTCTGGTCTTTGTAGACCATCTGCCCTGAGCCGCTGACGTTGCCCTCGGTGCGGGAGACATGGGGGATCTTGGAGATCGCCTTCACGTCCTCGACCGTGAAGCGGCTGCGGGTGCCGGAGCCGCCGCGCACGCCGCCCAAGGAGGTGGAACCGGGCATCATCATGACCAGGTTGGAGCCTAAGCTCGCCAGCCGGGACTCGATGGACTTTTGGGCGCCCTTGCCGATCGCCATCATGGCGATGACGGCTCCGACGCCGATGAGTATGCCCAGCATGGAGAGGGCGCTTCTGACCTTGTTGGCGCCCAGCGCGCGCAGGGCCGAGGCGCTGAACTCCCGGATCTCGGAGAAGCTGAGGTTGGGATGGCTGAGATCGATCGTCATCTCGGAGCCTCGCTTGGCTGCGGGCTTCATGATGGTCACGCCGCCCCCGGAGGAGCCCTTATCGCCTAGCGCCGTGAGTTCGTCGGCTACGATCATGCCGTCCTTGATGCGGATGATGCGTTTGGCGTGGGCCGCGATGTCCGGCTCATGGGTGACCATGATGATGGTGATGCCGCCGCGGTTGAGGAGCTTGAGCTGGTTGAGGATATCCTCGGCTTGATCCGAGGCCAGGTTCCCGGTGGGTTCGTCGGCGAAGATGATCTTGGGATGGTTGACCAAGGAACGCGCGACGGCCACCCGCTGCTGCTGGCCGCCGGAGAGCTCGTTGGGCTTGTGGTGGAGGCGGTCCGAGAGGCCGACTTGCGCGAGCACGTCCCGGGCGCGCTCCTCGCGGTTGGGCGCGCCGGAGTAGATCATGGGCAAAGCCACGTTGTCCAAGGCCGAGGTCCGGGCCAGCAGGTTGAACATCTGGAAGATGAAGCCGATGGTTCGCGAGCGCAGGATGGCGCCCTGGTCATCCGAGAGACCGGAGACGTCCT
>CAIKVT010000076.1 GCA_903830945.1 uncultured Elusimicrobia bacterium | reverse complement strand
CCAAGCTGGCCAAGGACATCGTGGGCCTTTCCGAAGAGACGACCACGGGAGTTCACCGCCTGGTCCAGCGCGCGGCCGCTGGCACTCTGCTCACGCCTGCGATCAACATCAACGACTCCTGCACCAAGAGCAAGTTCGACAACCTCTACGGCTGCCGCGAGTCGCTCCTCGACGGCATCAAGCGCGCCACCGACGTCATGATCGCGGGCAAGGTCTGCGTGGTCGCCGGCTACGGCGACGTGGGCAAGGGCTGCTGCCAGTCCTTGCGCGGCATGGGCGCGCGGATACTGGTCACCGAGATCGACCCCATCACCGCCCTGCAGGCCTGCATGGAAGGCTACCAGGTCGTAACCATGGACGAGGCCGCGGCCCTGGGAGACATCTTCATCACCGCCACCGGCTGCCGGGACATCATCACCCGCAAGCACCTCGACGCCATGAAGTCCGGCGCCATCGTCTGCAACATCGGGCACTTCGACCTGGAGATCGAGGTGGCCTCCATCACGGGCGACCCGAAGATCAAGCGCGACACGATCAAGCCGCAGGTCGACGAGTTCATCTGGCCAGACGGCAAGAAGGTGATCGTCCTGGCCGAAGGCCGGCTGGTCAACCTCGGCTGCGCCTCCGGCCACCCCAGCTTCGTGATGAGCGCCTCCTTCACCAACCAGACCATGGCCCAGATCGAGCTATGGAGAAACCGCGGCCAGGGCAAGTACAAAAACGAAGTCTACGTTCTGCCCAAGCTCCTCGACGAAAAGGTGGCGCGCCTGCATCTGGCGAAGCTCGGCGCCAGGCTCACCAAGCTCACCAAAGCCCAGGCCGAATACCTGGGCATCAGCCCAGACGGGCCCTACAAGCCCGACAACTACCGGTACTGATCTGATACGAAGGATCATCCGTCGGCTGCTGGGCAAGAAAACGACGCATCCGGCGCCCGCGATGACTGCGGCGCCGGCAAAAGCCGCGTCCTCGCCAAAGGCCGCGGTCGCGGCCCATAAGCCTGCTCACGAGCCTCCCCAGACCGGCCCGTTCGCTGAGTTCGGGCTCCTGCCCGAGCTGTTCAAGGCCATCCAAGCGCAGGGATTCACCGAGCCGACCCCCATCCAGGCCAAGGCCCTGCCCCCGGCGCTGGCGGGCCAGGACGTGCTGGGCTCGGCCCAGACCGGCAGCGGCAAGACCCTGGCCTTCGTCCTGCCCCTGCTGCAGAAGCTCACCCTCTCGCGCGCCAAGCGCCCGGCTGCGCAGCACGGCAAGGGGCAGGTCACGGAGCACCCCGTGCGCGCGCTGGTCCTGGTGCCCACCCGCGAGCTCGCGACCCAGGTGGAAGAAGCGGTACGCCAGTTCTCCCGCTTCTCCCAGGCGCGCTGCGTGCTGATCATCGGCGGCGCCAGCTTCCACGAGCAGCTCCAGTCCCTGCGCCGGGGCGCGGACATCGTGGTGGCCACGCCCGGACGCCTCTTGGACCACTACGGGCGGCGCCAGATACGCCTCGACACCGTGGAAGTGGCGGTCCTCGACGAGGCCGACCGGATGCTGGACATGGGCTTCATGCCCGACATCCGCCGCATCATGCAGGCCCTGCCGCGCCAGCGCCAGACCCACATGTTCTCGGCCACGATCCCGCCGGAAGTCGCGCGCGTGGTGCACGAGTTCATGCGCGACCCGGTACGCATCGAGATCGACATGAACATCGCTCCCGCCTCGGGCATCACCCAGGCCCTCTACCCGATCAACGCGGGCGAAAAGTTCGAACTGCTGGCCTTCATCCTAAAGAAGACCAAGGTCAAGTCGGCCGTCATCTTCACCCGCACCAGGTCCCGGGCCGACCAGGTGGCGCGCTACCTGGAGGTGCGCGGCGTGCCCGTCGTCGCCCTGCACTCCGACAAGACCCAGTCCCAGCGCGACAGCGCCATGACGGGCTTCCGGGAGCAGAAGCACCAGATCCTAGTGGCCACGGACATCGCGGCCCGCGGCCTCGACGTGCGCCACATCAGCCACGTCATCAACTTCGACGTGCCCCTGCATCCGGAGGACTATGTGCACCGGGTGGGGCGCACGGGGAGGGTCTTCGCCGCGGGAGACGCGATCACGCTGATGGACCTCTCGGAAGAACGCTTCGTGGCGGCCATCGAGAGGCTTATCGGCACGCCCATCCCGCGCCTGGCCTTCCCGGAGTTCCCCTATAAGGTTCCGCCGCAGATGAAGGCCTACAAGGAGCCAGTCGCCCAGCGCTTCAAGTTCCGCCGCCGCATCGCCCGCTCCAGCAGCCACCGCTTCCGCCGCTAAGCGGAGGCCTTGGGATCCGCGGCTTAATTTAAACGGGCGCCCATTTCGGCCGCTTCTTGCGCCACGACCGGACGCATCCCAGCCAGATAGGATGATTGCGCGAGAGCGGCCCGCGCGTGATCAAAGGCGTCTCGGGCCGACGCCATGCGCCCCTCCTTGCGGTACAAGCGGGCCAGATTCAGCCAAGTCCAAAATCCGTCGGGGTCGATCCGCAGCGCCTGCTTGAGCTTCGACTCCCCAGCCGCGAGATGGCGGCCCGAGAGCACGCTGGCCGCGCCATAAGCATCGAGCGCCTTGACGAATCCGGGCTGCGCCGCCAACGCCAGATCAAGGCCCCGGAAGCCGGCCTCGAACCGCGACTGGTCGAGCTCTCGCCGGGCGGCCGAATAAAGGTCGAACGCTTTTAAAAAGGACTCGCCCTGGGCCAGCTCATAGATCGTCGTGCCTTCTGAAGCGTTCCTGTAGACAGGCAGGAAAGCCTCCGGCCATGACGCGGTCCACGACAGCCGCTGCCGGATCGAATCGTTCGCATCGTCAGGGTGAACCGCATTTTTGGGGAGGCCTTGCACGATGACCGGCTGATCGAGGACGTAAGCGACGCCGCCGCGAAGCAGCTGATAGCGCAATTCCTCCCGATCATGGACCGGCCCGCTCGGGCCGAACACGCAGCGCCGGCCGGTATAGAGGAACACCGTCGGGGCCCGCGCCGCCGAGAGAGTGGCGTCCGGTGGGGTGTGGCGGCGGATCCATTCCAAGGTGGCTCCCGGAAAACGGCGGGCCGGCCGGCCCGCGAGGTTCGACTCGCGGCCCACCATCCGCGCGTTTCCCAAAACGATGAATAGGGCCGCCATGACGACGACTGCGGTCGACCGCAGGGACGATCCGCGCGCCCGCCGCCAAACGGAGTGCGTGCCCGCGACCGAAAACGCCAGGAGAAAAGGCAATATGGGAAGGGCGTAGCGCATGTCGATCAGCGCCCACAAGGAATGCACGCCGTAGTATCCCAGACAAAAAACAACGACAGAGAAAATAAGCGCGCGGTCTTTTTTCTTTCGCCGGGCGATGCCGATAATCCCTTGGCCCATGAGGCCCAGCATCGCGATGACGATCGCGGCGCTCGCCGCAAATCCCAGGACGGAATACGGTAATTGGATACCCAACGGCACGACCACGAAGAAAAGATTGGTCACACGGTTCCAATTATCGACCAGGGCCAGAGGCCGCCCGACGTAGCCGACCGACTCTTTCCACTGCGGCCAATAACCGCTGGGCGAATGATCGATATGATAGTTTTGAAGAAGCACGGCTCCCCAGATCGCCAACGCGACGCCGAGGACCTTGGCGGCGGTCTTCCACCGGCGCGAATAAATCAAGCCCGCGGCGACGGCAGGCGCCAGGATCAATCCGGTCGGCCGGACGACCATGGCCCACCCCAGCCAGGCGCCCAAGAACCAGCCGAGGCGTGGTTCCCCCAAGCGGATGGCTCGGCGCAAAAGGCAGAACATGCTCAGCGTCAGAAAAACAAACAAAGAGTCCGACATCACGAAAGACGCGGCCTTCGCGACGCAGGGATTGAGGGCGTAGACGGAAAAAAAGATCAAAAAACTGCCAGGAGCCAGCCAGGGCCTGAAAAGGCGAGCGGCGGCCAGGCATGAGGCCGATCCGAGCGCGATCATCACGAGTTTCAATGCTCCCCAGTGGTGTCCCAGGCAAGCCACGAAAGGGCTCAAAAACAAAGATAAACCGGGAGCATAAGTGGCCATCGCCTGCGGGTAGAGGCTGATGCCGCTGCGCGCGTGGAATAGTGATTGCGCTCGGAGGGTGTAAAAGGCGTCGTCGATGAAGGACCCTACGTAGTAAAAACGCGAATAGACCAGGCCCAACGCGGCCGATAAGCCCAGAATCAAAAAAATATATCGACGCATTCCGGCAGGGTCAGTCCAACCAGTCCTTGTCCTGCAGCTTCTTGGGCAGGTACTTCTTGGTCAGGAACTGGAAGTCCTTGTTGGCCAAAGCGTCCAGTTCGAATTTCAAGCCCACGGAGAGCATGTGCCGGATCTCCGCCTGCCACTCCTTCTTCTGGAACCAGGGGTAGTTGAGGAGTTCCTTGGCCCGGCTGACGTCCTTCTCGTTGAGCTTGATGCCCACGTTGCGGGGCAGGCCGTAGTGCTCCGGGTCGAGGCTGGAGAGCCCGATGAACTTCGCCTCCGGGATGGCCATGCGCTGGCTCTCGAAGGCCAGGTTGATGGAGCCCTGCTTGACCACGGAGTAGATATAGTAGCCCCAGGGGTCATTGTCCACCAGGACATAGACCGGAAGCTTCTTCTCGTCGTTCAGGCGCCTAGCCAGGCGCCGCACGCCCCGGGGCGGCTGGCCGTTGCCGGTCAAAAGGATGCAGTTGTACTTCTTCCAGAACTTATCTTCGGCCAGGCGGTTCCACTGGGTGCCTTTTTCGACCAGGAGCACGAAGTCCGCCGTGCACTTCTTGATCTGCACGTAGTCGGGTTCTACGATGGAAGGGACGGAATAGCCGCCCTTGCCGAGCTTGGAGCAGTCCACGGTATCGCCGTCGTCGAGCACGGTCAGCGGGCCGATGACGGTGCCCGCGTTCTCGGCGCGCACGTGCAGCTCCTCGCGCAGGGCCTCCAAAGCCACCTCCAGGTCCTCGATCAAGGGGTCGGACTCGCTCTGGTTGTCGAAGGTGTTCTCGTGGGAGTCCGCGATGGTGTGCTTGGCGCGGTAGTAGATCTCGCGCAGGGAGGTGGTCAGGCCGGCCCGCTGGAGTTCTGCCAGCGCATCTCCGACCAGCATGGTCTGCATGAACTTCTTGGCCATGCCCACGTTGAAGAAGGTGCGGTCCTGGGTGTTGGAGCCCATCTCTATGATGCGCTTGCGCTCGTTGAACTTGACGTTGGACAGCGAGCGCACCGGGATCGATATCGCCGGGTCCTTGCCGCGCTGCGCGGCGCGGATGACCAGGTCCGCCAGTCCCACGAGTTTCTTCTCTACGCTGGCGGAGGTCTTGGTCTTCATCGGCGGCATGGATCTCTCCCGATATGGATTGTCAGGACCATATGATACCACACCGGGGGTCAGTCGGCCCAGACGCAAATAAAACGGTTGCGGAATCTAACGAAAATCGTTACAATTTGCATCCTAAATGAAAACAAATACCGCTATTATGGCCGGTCGGTTTATCGAAGAACTCCTGGGGCAGGGCCGCTACACCTTCACCCGCGAAGAAGCAGGTCTCCGCCTGAAGACATCGCCGGCGGCCGCCTACATGTCCCTGCACCGCCTGGTCAAGGCAGGGCGCCTCGTCATGCCCAGGTCCGGATTCTATGTGATCGTAGACCCGCAGCATCGCTCTGCCGGCATATTGCCGCCTGAGTGGTTCATCCACGACCTAATGAAAGACATGGCTCGGCCTTACTATGTGGGGCTCCTTTCCGCAGCGCAACTGCACGGCGCCGCCCATCACCGTCCCCAGGAATTTCAAGTCATGATTGCCGAGCGCGCCGTCCGCCCCGTTAGGGCGGGAAACGTCTTGATTCGTTTCCACGGCAAGGGCCCGTTCGACCGTTCACAAACGCAAGAGATCAAGACACCGACCGGCATCATGACGGCTTCCACCCCTGAAACCACGGCCTGGGACCTCGTCCGCTACTGCAAGGCCGCTGGAGGACTGGATAACGTCGTCACGATCCTCTCGGAGCTGGCCGAAAAACTCGACGGCAGCAAGCTCCGGGATACGATGAAACGGCACGGAGACGGCATCGTGGCCCAGCGGCTGGGATACCTCCTGGACCTGCTCCGGCGACAGGATCTGTCCAAAGGATTCGTCAACATGGTCCAAGACGCTCCCTTACGCCCCCTCGATCCGACAGCCCCGATCACCGGAGCATCTGGAAGCAGTAAGTGGCATGTCCTGATCAACGCCCGACCGGAACCGGAAGCATGATCCCTCAGGCCGCGATCACTCATTGGCGCAATGTCGCCCCCTGGCCGCAGGATTCGCAAGTCGAGCAGGACTTGATCCTATCCCGAGCCCTCATTGAGATATTTCAGGACCCGGTTCTGGCCCCAGCGCTCCTCCTGCGCGGAGGGACAGCGCTGCACAAGCTGTTCGTCGCGTCGCCCCAGAGGTATTCGGAAGACATCGATCTCGTGCAGGTATCCGCCGGCCCTATCGGCCCGGTGCTCAACGCCATCCGTTCCAGGCTCGATCCCATCCTGGGTGTGCCCCGCCGGAAAAGCGGCCCGGACAACACGATGCTGCGATATCGCATGGAATCCGAGATAGCGCCCGTGGTCCCGCTTCGGCTCAAGATCGAGATCAATACCCGGGAGCACTTCACCGTGTTCGGAGCCGCCAGCCATCCATTCGTCATCCGATCGCCATGGTTTGAAGGACGGGCGGAGGTGCGGAGCTATGCTCTCGATGAGCTCTTGGCCACCAAGCTGCGCGCGCTTTATCAGCGCCGCAAGGGGCGGGATCTCTTCGACTTATGGCGAGGTCTGAAAATGAAGGGAAGCGATCCGCGGCGGATCGTGGAGACCTTTCGCAAGTACATGAAAGCCGAAGGCAGCAAGGTCAGCCGCAGCGAGTTCGAGAAAAACCTGACGGCAAAAGTCGCCTTGCGCCAGTTCAACGACGACTTGAGCCCGCTGCTGGCCGCGGCTGTGCGCTATGATGCTGGAGCGGCGGCGCGGCTTGTCATGGAGAGGCTCATCGCCAACCTGTAGCGCGGTCTGGAGGCAGGGTCAAGAGCGGTGGAGAAGCCTGCGGCCTCACCTGCCTTCACGAAAATCTGTCATATGAAAAATCAACACCTAGAGCTGATAACGGATGATCACGATGCCGGAGCCGCCGGCCCCCCCGCAGCCCGAACCTCCAATGCCGCCGCCACCGCCACCCGTATTCACAGTCCCGGCCCCACCTGGAGTAACGCCATCTTTTTCGCCATGGCCGCCGCCCCCTGCCCCGCCTGATCCTCCAGCAGCCCCGTAGGGCCCGCCACCGCCGCCGCCGCCACCGCCATACGTAACCATTGAACCAGCGTAGGGGTAAGCCATGCCAGGCCCACCCGCACCGCCAAGGTAGGTCCCTCCTGAACTGTCAGCTGTACTGCCAGCCCCGCCTGCGCCCCCGCCGCCACCGGCGCCGGTGGCGATTCCACCACCCCCACCACGACCGCCACCCGCATGGCCTGAGCCGTTCCCTGCTCCTCCCGAACCAGCATTATAACCAGAATCTCCGCCACCGCTGCCATTGTTGGCACGCCCGGAGGTTCCCGGGCTATTCGCCCCATTGGTGGTGCCTCCACCCCCGCCTCCGCCAGCGGTTAATCCATTAAAAATAGAGTCTGATCCGCGAGAGCCTTGAATATACGCAATACCACCAGTACCTCCCGCGCCAACTGTCACACCATAGGTTCCTGCCGTCAAAGAAGCGCTATTTGAAACTACGATTCCTCCTCCCCCACCTCCACCACCGATATACATCCCGCCACCACCACCGCCGCCGACAACAAGAACATCAACAATTCCAGAACCATTTACAGTCAAGACCCCGGAAGTCGTAAAGGTGTGAATTCGATAACCGCCGATATCCATTACCGTGTTTCCGCCGGTGCAGCTGAAGTCGCTGTCTGAGATATAGCTGATCGTTTTCCATTTAGTGCCGTTATAAAATTCCATTTTATCTATGTT
This sequence comes from uncultured Elusimicrobia bacterium, assembly GCA_903830945.1. GTDB lineage: Bacteria > Elusimicrobiota > Elusimicrobia > UBA1565 > UBA9628 > UBA9628. The sequence goes on along the minus strand of CAIKVT010000076.1, from coordinate 1,866 downwards.
TGTGTTATATCGGAAACTGCCTTTCGGGAGGTTCAAGGGACGCTCCGCTGAGGTACCGACAGGGAATTTGATAGCGCCCACACCGCCCACATCCAATGTGGCAACCGGAGTTATCGTCCCGATGCCGACGTTGCCGCTCACGATCAGGCCGCCAGGAGGCGCCGCGCTGGTCGTATAGGCTCCGCCTCCAATAGCGGCCCTATCAGTCGCGGTCAGCCGCTTGTAGACGCCCGACGGCGCCGGGTAATATGTGGTCATGGTCAGACTCTCGGAGACCACCTCGTTGACGGAGCAGAACATGAGCAGGGCCGCCGCCCCCCACATGAACATCCGGCGAGAGACTTTGACGTGGATAGTGATTTCACGCTCGCTCATGGCCATTTCCTCCCATCTAATTCGGGTAACGGATAATCACGATGCCGGAGCCGCCGTGTCCGCCAGGAAACGGCCAGCCTGGCGCGCCGCCACCTCCGCCGCCCGTATTCGCAGTCCCCTCAAGACCGTTAGCGTGCCCTGTTCCTCCATCGCCTCCTCCTCCTGCTCCGCCTGCTCCTCCAGCCAAGGAGTTCCCGCCGCCGCCGCCGCCTGAATAAGTGACCTCAGAACCAGAATACGAATAAACCGCGCCAGCTCCACCCGGACCGCCAGGATTACCAAATCCCTTATCGCCAACGGCGCCTGCGCCACCACCGCCGCCGCCGCTCAGATACAAACCGGCGCCGCCGGCATGGCCTGTGCCGTTTCCCGACGCTGGTCCAAACACGGCATAACCAGAATCCCCGCCTCCGCTGCCATTGGGTACACGCCCGGATCTTGCCTTCCCACCATTATGGCCGGCTCCACCCCCACCTCCGCCGGCAGTTATTCCATAAAAAGAAGAGTCGGATCCCCAGCCGCCCGGATCATCCCAAATCACACCACTCCCGCCCACGCCCCCCGCGCCAATGATCACATTATAAGTCCCTGCTGTTATAGAAACCCTATCAGCGACTACTATTCCTCCCCCGCCACCACCGCCGCCAGTGTAATGCCCGCCACCACCACCTCCGCCGCCGACAAGGAAAACATCGACAAACCCCGAGCCATTCACATTGAATTGTCCGGAAGCCGTAAATGTATGGATGTGATAGCCACCCCTATCTGTCTCTGTGTTTCCGCCGGTGCAGCTAAAGTCACTGTCTATCATAATGGGTGTTTTCCATTTGGTACCGTTATAAATTTCTATTTTTGATAGGGTGTTATTATATCGCACGCTGCCGGCCACGGGTGGCACAGGACGATTCGTCGAGTCACCGATCGGGAATTTTATGGCACCCGTGCCTCCCACATCCAATGTGGCAACCGGACTTGTCGACCCCGTCCCAATGCCGACCATGCCGCTGTCTCGAGCCAGGACGGTGTTACCCGGGCCAGTCGCGGTCAGCCGCTTGTAAACGCCCGACGGCGCCGGGTAATACGTGGTCATGGTTATACTCTCGGAGACCAACTCATTGGCGGAGCAGAACATGAACAGGGCCGCCGCCCCCCATATGGATATCCGACGCAAGACTTTCAATTGAATGGTGATCTCATGCTCGTTCATGGTTCATTCTCCTGATCCCAGACACCCACCCCGAAACCATCACTTCCAGAAATTGCCATCTAGTTCGGATAACGGATAATCACGATGCCAGAGCCGCCTTGTCCACCCGCACCGTGCGCTCCTGCCGCCAATGCCGCCGCTGAAGGTCATGGCCGACGATCTGCGCCGCCCTCAATGCCACGGCACCCGACCCGAACCCGATCACATAAACAAGCCATCCACCCACGCCGCTCACCCTCACCATTCCTCCGACACCGGCACACTCCCGATCTTCGGAACGACAT
>CAIKVT010000075.1 GCA_903830945.1 uncultured Elusimicrobia bacterium | reverse complement strand
AGTGGTTGATCCCTGGATTGATTTCATGATCGCTTAAAATAATTGCAAGGAACTTCCACCCAACGAGAGACAAATCCGACCCAGGATGTATGGCTGACATGAATTTAATTGGCCACTCCTTAGCCTCTCTGTTTGGGAGACCTTCGAAGATGGCATCCTCTAACCGTGCCAGCATTTGCGGAATGCCGAAGTTCACTTCATAGGCCAGGTGGTTGGAAGAATGCACCGTGCATCCTACGGCGCATCCTTTGCCGTGCTTCCAGTAGTGCCCTTTGACGATTTCATCCGCCTCAGCGTGCGCAGTTAGCTGCGCTATAATGGCCGCCTTGATTGCTGGGTCATTGTGGTATGCTAGCATCTCTGTGTTCCTTTTCATCGAAGATCAACTCGCGGACTTGTCGCTCCGATAGATCAGCGTCGCACCTGCAATTTTTGGACCCGATAGAAGCGAACGCCGGCCAGAGGCTGCCATTCCTGGCCTTCACCAAACTGCTTCGGAGCATTCGCATTCATGAAAGCCCTAATCGCCGCTTCCTTGTGTTCACGCTTGACGTATGCCCAGATGGGCGCTCCCTTGACGGCAGTGATGTCGGATATCTCAAACTGCCACTTATCGGTGAGCGTGCCGAGACTGCCGCCAGCCGAACGCGTCCTGGCTAGGTCAGCCGATGGGGCCTGCGCGCTCTGCTCTACATACATCGCCTTATCGGCGATGCATTGAGCTTCCTTTGCCGCCAGATCGGCTTGAAATTGCTGGCGCTCCGCTTCGGCTCCGCGGTTGCGCTCCTCGGCGCGGCGCGCCATTGCTTCCCGTTCTTCTGCCTCTCGGCGCCGTCTATCCTCGGCCTCGCGTAGCGCGCGTGCCTCCGCCTCTCGGCGCTGACGTTCCGCCGTTGCCTTGCGCTGCAAATAGTTCTCGACTATAATGGCGACGCGCGCCCGGATTAGTTCGGCGCGGCCGGGACGCTTCGGCTCCCTTGTCGCCAGCGCCTTGAAAAAGCTGTCCACAATGCTTCCGGCCGCGAGGAATGGGGCCTTTACGTCTTCGCGTGTTGCCTCGATCGCCTTGGCGTGGTCATCAAGTTCCTTGATGAAATCCTGCCAATGGCCGCAAGTGTCGTCATCGTCGATCCGTGTCGGAAGTTCCGACAGTCTTGCGTCAAGAGAGTTGAGCCGCGTGATGATGCCACCATAGTTTGCCGCGAGACGGTCGGTGGTGATAAGCTGATTGTCAGCCGTTGATACTTCTCGGTCGGAGGCTGGAGATGTCATGGTCATTGCTGCACCTTTGCGCTAAGTTGTTTCATCCGCAGGACGGCCATTACGGGATCGAAGTGTTTTGCCGGCAGGGCCTCTGGCCTATCGATATTGAGTCGGTAGGCGGCATTGATCCAGGCGCATAGGTTAGGTACATTGGCGCCGGTAGCGACGATCAGGTGGCGCATGGCGTCGACCTGTTCTGCCGACATAGGGTTAGACGGCTGGCCGGCGGCCTTGCCGTCATCGTCAATATCAATCGGAGTGCGGCTCGATATGTTAAGCATCGCGCACCCGAGGTATCGCTTGCCGTACGAAATTGCGCTACCTTCTGCCTGGATGTTATTCTTCGATCCGGTGCTGTCGTAGGGAAACGGAAGCGTCATATCCTCAAAGTGGCCATGTTCATGCGATAGGATGCAGGTGACATTAATCTTGCCGTCAGAAGCTGCGCCAAGCTTGAACCATAGTGTAAATCCATGCTCCCCGAGGATCGGTGTGATGGCCTCGTTGATATCAGCCCATATTGGGTACGGAGTATTTTGGATTATCTCGCCCTGGGGACCGCCCTCTTTCTTTCTGACGATCAGCCGACCGTTAGCGGGAATGGTCGGCAGCTTAGGCGCTATCTTCGCTCGCTCGGTGAAAAATGTCGCCCGCGCCTTGTCCGCTTTGATCGTCTTGTAGAGATCGTAGAGCATCTTTAGCCGCTCGATATCGGCCTCCTTGTCGGAGGCGATGTTGCGAATGACAGCGAGGATCGAGCCGCTATCATCGATCGGCTCTGCTGCCGGTAGGCGGAATGGCTCTTGCACGGCGATGGCCGTGTCATGATCAATTGTCTGTTCGTTCATCTGGCGTCCTCAAGTTAAATCCATCTTTGATCTGCTGTGCCGCCTCGATTTTTGCTTCAAAACACGTCATCCTAAGTTCGTGCAGCACGAGTTTGACTATTTCCTCGCGGATAAGCCCGCGCGCACCTGTCCATGAAACAATCAGTTCCGCGCGCGCAGGCAATTTATCCAGCGTTGGACTCCTCTGGCTCATGAATGACCTTCCTTGACGTAGGTGTTTAACCACTCGCATAGGGTCTTCTGGCAATCGGAGTGCGGCTCGATATGT
>CAIKVT010000074.1 GCA_903830945.1 uncultured Elusimicrobia bacterium | reverse complement strand
GACCGGGTCTATGAGGTCCTGGTATCTGTCGGTCAGGATCAGATCGAACTCATGCTGCCGATAGAAATCATCGACCCGGTCGCGCCTCACCAGAGCGGTGAAGACGTTCTTATAGCTTTGCTCGGCGATCGTCTGGTTCAAACGGCCGATAGTCTCCGCATCCGTCTCCGCGGCAAAGACCCGGCCCGTGCCTTGCAGGGCGCGAGCCAAGGGGAATGCGAAGAGCCCCGGATCTGCCTCGATGACCGCCGCGTCCATGGCCGGCCGGGTGATCAAAAGCCCGGCGACCCGCTCCGGATCGAGAGCGTCATGCCTGATCCGCGCCGCGGATTCGGCATCCAGGTGTTCGCCCAAGTCCGGGATGGGCAGGCCTGATGCCAGGCCGCTGAGGGCCGGCAAAAGACCCAACAGCAGGCCCGCCGTTTTCGCCAGGCCTGTCGCGGCCGTGCGGCCGGGTTCATTCATCGTGGGAGTTCAAGCTTGCGTCCGCTGTCATTCTAACACAATGGCCGCGCCGATAAAAGTGCTACCATTTTTATTCATGGAGGGATGGCGCTGATGGCGAAAATATCGTGCTTGTTGCTGGCGCTTGCGGCCTTGGGGGCTGGTCCCGCGCTGGGCGCGGAGCAGGCTGCCCCGCCGGCGATATCCACGGCGGATTTCTCCGGGACAGAATCCGGGGATTTCAAAGAGCTCGCGCGATTCCTTGCGAATAAGGGACCGAGATTCCCGGTGTCCTGGAGGCTTAAGCCGGAGATCCGGGAGTTCCTGATCTTTTGGCATGGGCAAGAAGTGCCGGAAGAAATGCGCCGCGCGATCACGGCCGAGCTCAATGTCATGCTTTCTGATAGATTTCTGTTCAAAGATATAATGATGTTTTACAAGCGATACAGCCCCGGGCGCGACAATCCCGGGAGCAACAATCCCATCAGGGATCCCAGGACGGAGGTCTTTGCCCCTGAAGACCGGCGCCTTCTATGCTGGCTGGTCCGTTTATTGGAAGCAGAAGGGATATTCGATCGCAAGCAAACGGATATCCCCCCCCTGGCCAGCGCCCAACTCCACGCGCTGAATCGCATACTGTTGATGGGGATATCACGCAAGCGCCTGCCGCCAGCTGCCGAAGGACCGTTCTCGCCGCCTTCGGATGTCGACGTGCTTCTTTCCCCGACCAGGCTCGCCATGCTGCGGCCGAAGCGGGTCGTCGATTATCTCAAGATCCAGCCGGGGATGGTCATCGCGGATATCGGCGCGGGCTACGGGACATTCACTTTTCCCATGGCGGACGCATTGCGGGATGCCGGCCGGATCTATGCGACCGACATCTCAAGCGACGCGATCTCATATCTGGGAACCAGGGCGAAATCGGACGGTTATGAAAAAGTCACCGCGGTCCCGGTCATACGCAACGGAGTCGACCCCTTTTATAAACAGCATGTCTTTGACATGATCCTGGCCGCTGAAGTATACGTGGACATCGAAGATCCCATCCCCTATTTCAACGAACTGCGGCTTTCCCTGAAGCCGGGGACTGGCAGGTTGTGCATCATCCACACGGATGCGGACCCGGATTTCACGGAACTGGAATTCGGAGATTTCAAGGATGTCATCAAAACGCTCGCGGCCAAAGGGGAACGCTTCCCTGTCTACAAGCGGCTGAGACCGGAAACCCGGGAGCACCTGAAGTCTTGGCGAGGGAAGAAAGTCCCGGCGGGATTGCGTCGGGAGATCATCGCGGACTTCAATGCCCTGCTCGCGGAAAGGTCCCTGTTCGATGAACTGGAAGACTTCCATGACGACAGCGCCTTGATCGGCGGCTATCATCTGGCCTCCTGGCTCGTGACGCAGCTGCGCGCGGAAGGGGTATTCGCGCGGGAAAGCCGGCCGATCTCTCCCCTGGGCCGCAAGGAACTGCACGCCTTGAACCGTATCCTTTTGACGAGGATATTCCCGACGCGCGCATGGTCCGACGCATTGATGTCGGATTTTGCTTTAATTACCGATAAGGAAACCGTCGTCAAACAGGTCTCCGCCGCAGGCTACACCCTCATCCGCGACAATGACAAACTCCTGCCCTATTTCCATGTCCTGGAATTCCAACGCGCGCGATAAGCTGTGCCGGACGGCCATTCGAGCCGGGATCCGTGTTTTTATGGTGCTGAGGGCGAGGACGTCGTGCTTGTCCCTGGCGCTCGCGGTCTTCGGCGGCGGT
>CAIKVT010000073.1 GCA_903830945.1 uncultured Elusimicrobia bacterium | reverse complement strand
TTGTTCCCGTTGACTCCCCCTCGGATTGGACACCACCCTGGACACCAAGCCGCTAAGAAGGGTCTAGGGGATTGCCGAGAAACTGTTGTAGAATATACTTTGCCGGGCAGTTAGCTCAGCGGTAGAGCACTGTCCTCACACGACAGGGGTCACAGGTTCAAATCCTGTACTGCCCACCATTTAGACTTTGTTCGACGGAGAAGTGCCCACCTAAAGCTGTCAGTAAGTCCAGAGAAGCCTCAAAATAGGCCTCTGAGACTACTGTCCTTGGTCTGCTGTGTAAGCCCATTCAGGAATAGGCCAAAGACGGCTGGAAACAACCCACAAGGCCCCTACTCTAAACAAAGCCCGCCAACAGGGAGGACCCCATGAGCGGGCTTGTTGTTTTTTACCTCAGCCGGAATCGTTGACCTGGGAGACGGCCTTCCGCGATCCAAAATGGATTTTTCAGGAGCAACTGACTACCGACACCTATTGCGGTCACCGGACTAGCGACCCCAGAGAACACGCAGATACGGCGCGACTCTGATCCTTCTTTCGTCCTGGGCCAGAGAGCTGCGGAGACCTTCTTTAACCAGCGCGACATCCTGCGACGTCAATTCCAGCTGGTGAGATCGCGCCCACACCGATTCCAGCAAATCCATGTCGTACCAATCCTGACGTTCATAAGAGAAGTCCACTTCCGTCATCGCGACGAACACGGCGCGAGCGAAGGTCCGGCCATCCTGCGCCAAATTGACGATCTTGGCCGTCTTTCGGCCAATCTTCCCTGTATCCTCCGCATTCCATTTTTGACCCTGAAGATATTTCCTGACTTGATCCGCGATTGTTACATCGGGACCCCCGCCCCAAAGACGCAGCAGATATGGCGCAACCCGGATCCTGCCTTTGTCCTGAACCAGAGAACTGCGAAGACCTTCTTTGATCAGCGCGACATCCTGCGACGTCAATTCCAGCTGGTGAGATCGCGCCCACACCGATTCCAGCAAATCCATGTCGTACCAATCCTGACGTTCATAATAGAAGTCCACTTCCGTCATCGCGACGAACACGGCGCGAGCGAAGGTCCGGCCATCCTGCGCCAAATTGACGATCTCGGCCGTCTTTCGACCAATCTCCCCTGTATCTTCCGCATTCCATTTTTGGCCCTGAAGATATTGCCTGACTTGATCAGCGATAGGCTTCACGGCAACATCAGGCTGAACCTCTGATTGGGTTCGACCCGAAACTAACGGAGTACGGACATTATCAAAAACGCGGTCCAACGCCGCAGCGGATGCACCCGATCGATCACAAACTCCTGACTGATTGATCGCTTGGATATGCGGATCAGCAGTCAAAGACCGCATGACTTGAAGAGCCCCCGCCGTCGCCGGCGTTCCTGCCTGAAACCGAACCTCATCGTCCTCCGCTTGAGGAGCGGCAGTAAGCCCTGAGTTGGCCGGGGCTGCAACGCCCATCTCTGCCCTGGGGGCGACGGCCGGAACGCCAACCGCGGGGATGGCAGTCCTCAACATTGGTCCATTGTCGGCCGTATTGACAAGAGGAATTCCCCAACCAGTCACCGGGAGAACCCCTCTGGTGATGCCGCGGCCTGCCGGCGCGCCTGCACCGCTCCTTATCGCGGTGATATGAGGATTGGCAACGACTAAAACCGCGGCCGAGACGGACTGAACTCTAAAAGAAATTACCGTTCCTACAATCAAAGCCATCGTTTTAGCGATTTTTTTCATAGCTGTCTGTTTCTCCACAATCGTCGATTACGCAATAAAATGAAATCCTTTATCATGTTCCTAGCCAAGCAAATTATATTAATCCCCAGATTCTTTCCTATGGGCCTTTAGGAGCGATCAATCTCGTCTTTTAGGCCCAGGAACTTATAGGCTCTTAGCCTCAGCTGTCTCGAGGAATAATATCCTATACTTTCTCTTAGTCAGAGGCCGGAAAGACGGTTTTTTGCGATGTGACGCGGTTTTCGTCCGTCAGTCATTCCAGGAACTGTCCCAGATGGCCCGCCATTATGACGCATCCCGACGCCCCGCTGATCAATGACAACGGGGTTCATACTGTAGCGTTACCATAGATATGTGCGGAGTCATCGGACTGCGCTGTGAACGCGACCGCGGCGACCTCGGCGAGGTCGCCTGCGCGCTGCTGCGCATGCTGGAGTATCGCGGCTACGACTCCACCGGCGCGGCCATCCAGACCGCGGCCGGCAAGATCACGCTCCTCAAGGACGTCGGCTCGCCCACGGTTGTCACCCGCCGGCTCGGCATCGCCCGGCTCTCAGGCAGGGTCTTCTGCGGCCAGGTACGCTGGGCCACCTTCGGCTCGGTCACCCGCGAGAATGCACAGCCCCACGAGGTCTTCTGCAAAACCCATCTCTATGGAGCCCACAACGGCAACATCACCAACTGCGACCGCCTCAAGGACTGGCTGACCAAGCAAGGCCACCGCGTGATGAGCGACAATGACGGCGAGATGCTCGTACATACGATCGAGCACTATTTCGCCACAGAACTGCGGCGCACCGAAGACCGCGCCGCGGCGCTCAAGGCTGCAGTCATGTCCGCGGCAAAGAAAATGGTCGGCTCCTACGCGGCCGTGGTTGTAGATCCCGTCACCCAGAGAATGGCGGCCATCAAAGCCGGCAGCAGCCTCTACATGGGCCTTGGCCACGACGAAGCCAAAGGGGCCTTTCACATCGCCTCCTCGGACCTGGCCGCGGTCCTCTCGCGCACCAAGATGCTCCTGCCCATAGCTGAAGGTGAGTTCGCCCTTTACGACCATGAGCGGGCCGACTTCTACGACCTCCAGACCGGCCGCCGCCTGCGCAAGAATCCGGCGCGCAGCCGCCTCAAAGTCGAGGAGACCGAACTCAAGGAGCCCTTCCGCTACTTCATGCAGCAGGAGATCTTCAGCCAGCCCGCCGCTGTTCGCAAGGTCCTGGGCCTGTTCCTGCGCCAGTCCGACCTACTCTCGGCCGCAGACCGCTTCGCCCGGCGCCGGCCCGCCCTGGCGCGCCGCGCCGTGCGTTCGGTACAGGCCCTCGCCGCGCTGACCCATGCCGAGGAACTGCGCCGCGACTTTGCGAAATCCTCGCGCGGCGCGGATTTCACCGCTCTGCGCCGACTCGCGACCGGCGCCGCTTTGCCCAGCGGGCCCTGCGAGTCCTCTTTGGGGAGCTTCCTAGAGGAACTGGGACGGCTCGCCCCAGGCGGCTCCTGGGGCGCCCTGCGCATGATCGACGGGCTCTGCCTCCGCGATGAGGCCGACGAGGTGGCCCGACGCGTGCGCGGTTTCGTCCGCCTGCTGCGCCAGACGCGCCGCCGAGGCGGCGCGGTCTACATGCTCGCCTGCGGCACCTCCTTCCACGCGGCCAAGGTAGCGGCGGTGTTCTTCAACCGCATCGCGGGCATCAAGCTGCACGCCCTACTGCCCGGGGACTTCCGGGCTGAAGCCGGCGCCTCTCTAGGAGAAGCCGACCTGCTCATCGGCATCAGCCAAAGCGGCGAGACCAAAGACCTCATCGACGTCCTGGACCTGGCGCGCGCCGCGCGCCGGAGCGTCAAGATCGTGACCTTGGTCAACAACCTCAACTCGACTTTAGCCCTGGAAAAAACCGACCTCTGCATCCCTCTCTACTGCGGCCCTGAGAGCGCAGTGCCCGCCACCAAGAGCTTCATGAACCAGCTGGCCGTGCTCTACGCTTTGGCTCTGGCCGCAGCCGGACCTTCGGCGCGAGGAATGCGCAAGCGCCGAGAGGGCCTGCTGCGCGTGCCGCAGCTTCTAGAGGAGACCTTGGCCGGCGCGCGCGAGGCGGTGGAACGCGCCGCGACCGAACTCTTCCTGGCGCCCAGCATCCACATCCTGGCCACGGGCATGCAGGGCGTGGCCAAAGAAGGGGCGCTCAAAATCCGCGAGGTCGTGCTCAACCACACCGAAGGCTACGAAGCCTCAGAGTTCAAGCACGGGCCCAACACCATCCTGGGGGTCAACACCGTTTTCGGCCTGGAGACCCTGCTCATGGCCGTGGCGCAGCCGGCCAGGCCCAAGCCCGAACTCTTCCGCAGCCTCTACGCCAACTACCCGCTCATCTTCGTCACCGGTCCGGCGCAGAGGGACATCAACCTGACTGTCTCGCAAATCAACACGCACAAGATCCGGGGCGCCGACCTCTACGTGGTAGCCGAGCCGGACCGCTCCCTGAGCGAAGCCGTAGCCCGCAACCGCATGGCCCGACAGGGGCATCCCGGCCGCGTTGTTTTCATCCCCTTGCCCAGGACCGCAGATGACCTGCTGCCCTTCTTCACCAGCTCCATGGCCCTGCAGCTGCTGGCCCTGAGCATGAGCGTGCGCAAGCTCGCCCATCTCGATGCCGCGGGCTTTGCGGACCATGGCGTGCACCCCGACTCTCCCAAGAACGTCAGCAAGTCCATCACGGTCGACTGACCGGCGCGCTGGCAACGGCTCAGCTCAAGGCGAACCAAAAGACCTATATCCCACATAGGCTCTCTGGCCGATTTTTTATGTTATAATCGGCCCTAATATGAGCACCAGCCGTCGCGCGCTTTATCCAAGCCGCCCCACCGCAGCAGTGCCAGGCGCGTATGGCAAAAAATCGGAGGTCAGAATGCTGAAGAAATGGCTTGTCGGGCTCGTCGCCTGCGCGTCCCTCCTGGGCGCCAAGACCGTCGCCGCAGAGAAGATCGACTTCGACCGGGGAGTGGACGTCAAGAGCATCATTCAGTCGCTCCAAACCCAGGTCGCCCAGCAGGTCCAAACCGAGAAGGCCGGCGTAGCCAGCTGGACCGTCATGGTCTACATCAACGCCAAGAACAACCTGGAGCAGTTCGGGCTGCTCAACACCAATCAGATGGAGATGGTCGGATCCACGGACAAGGTCAAGATCGCCGTCGAACTGGGCCGCTTAAGCACCTATGACTCCTCCGACGGCGGCTGGAAAGGCGAGCGCCGCTACATCATCCAAAAGGATAAAGACACGAACCACATCTCCAGCGAAGTGAAGCAACAGATCGACAAGGCGGACATGGGCGACTGGCACCACCTCGTGGACTTCGTGAGCTGGGCCAAGAAGACGGCCCCGGCCAAGCACTACATGCTCATCGTCTGGAACCACGGCAGCGGTTGGGATAAGTTCCAAAAAGCCAACGACGTCGTCATCAATGGAATCTCCTATGACGACGAAACCGGCAACCACATGAGCACACAGGACCTG
>CAIKVT010000072.1 GCA_903830945.1 uncultured Elusimicrobia bacterium | reverse complement strand
CGTCGTCGAGAAAATGGACAGGAGGCCAACGGCTGAGTACAATAACAAGGTCTCGCCTCAACAGCCTTCAACTACGAGCGGGACAACCTCAGCATCACTTGCAACAATTCAGCGCGAATTCACTGTTGCCACTGACCGGATCATCAATCTCATAGAGTTTCGGCTGCTGGCAGTTTAGAGTCTATGTGGCCTATTTTATTCCATATCAGGGATTGCCAAGTCTCGACATACTCATTCTGTCTGTGGACCGGGTATCTTCTGGGGATACAGTGGGTATATAGGCATAGGCAGGAAGTCGGTATGAGAGGGGGGCTGTTCTGGCTTCTGATGTGCGTCATGATTTTTTCTTCAATGTTGGGGGGACGGTTCGGATGGTATTTTTTGACCGGCCCGGCTCGGTTATCCGGCGCCGAGGACATCGCGCGAGTTTTGAAGCCGGGCCGCGTTTATTGGGCCGGCTTGCTGAGCGGAGTGTCGGGCATATGGATTTTTATCGAACTGCAGAATCGGAGGTTCCTATATCGAGATCCTTTGGCGGTCCTGGATTATATCGCCACGGGAGTTCCCTTGGGGCATATGCTGGGCAGATTGGGGTGCTTGGCCGCAGGATGCTGTTATGGCCGCCCCTGCCGGATGCCGTGGGGTATCCGATTTGTGAATCTCTGGTCCAGCGTGCCTCTGCAGTTTTTGGGCATCCCGCTGCATCCAGTGCAGCTTTATGAGGCTATGGGGGAGGTTTTAATTTTCTTGTTTCTGGCATTTGCCATCATCCCGAGGATACGTGCGGGCCGCATCCGGCGGGGCATGGCGTTTTGGGGATATATTTTGCTGTATTCATGTTTGAGATTTTGTACAGAATTCTTCCGTTGGGATCCTAGAGGCACGTTCCTTTCCCCCGTACTCTCCCCAGCGCAATGGTTCTCTTTGTTTAGCGGTTCGGCCGCAGTCGTCTTTATTTTGTGGATGTCTGGCGGGAAAGCGGCGGTAAGCAGGGGGGGAGGGGGTCCATCGCCATGCGATAGTCAGAGTCCTTGGTTTTAATGCCGAGTAGGGCCTCGATATATTGTTCCTTTAGAATGGAAGGCGACTGCTCAATCCTTCGGAGATATTCCAAGCGCAATTGCAGTTGGTCGATGCACTCCGGGAGGTTTTTTAGCCAAGGGATCAAGGCGGCCTGGACTCTTATCTGCAGCCGTTTTCTTTTTTCAGTCAGCGGCAGTTTATCTTCTTTGGCCATCAGCTCGAGGGCGGCGACGGAGGCGTTATGTTGCCGGAGCAGGTCATCGATCTGCGCTTGTTTTGCGGTCGTAGCTGGAGATGGTGTCCCGATTGACTGTCGAGGGTCTGTCTTGGTGTGTGAGTCGCTATAATTCTCAATGGCATCGGCCGTCTTTTTTTGTTCCGTCATCAATTCGTCGAGCTGTTGCTGGCGTCTGGTCTGGCGGTCTGACTTCGTGGATTTGGGATCCAACGCTGTCTGAGGCGACTCCTGTGCGTGGGCAAGCCGCGGCCATAAGGCGCAGCAGCAGGCTGTCAGTATCATTAGGGAGAGGGCGCTGTTTTTATTCATGCATGAGCAGGCCGTCCAGGTCCGGGGGTATGGCCGCATGGCAATATATGCTTTTGGTCTGTCTTGGGTCAAGTCTTAGTCTTGTCAAACATGAGCTGAGCCGAAAAAGTTTATAGTTATAAAATCGTATTGCACAATCAAGGCAGCTGTCCTGCCAAAAAACAAATCAGAACTGATCTCTTGTGCGAATAGGCGCAGGTCAGAGTCAGTGATGACATCGATGAGGCTGGCGTATTGGCAGCGAAGCTCAAGGCCTCCAGGGCCGCCGGGAGCTCTATGCGGTTGTTGGTAATTTTGGATGAAGCACCCTCGAGCTCCCTTACATGGCCGGCGTCTTGGACGATGGCCTCCACCTGCCAGGTCCGGGGTTGCCTGAGCGGGCGCTATCCGCGCGGATGGTGATGGGGCGCTTTATGATCGAGGGGGTTATATTGGTTATGGCTGGGCTTGGCGCGACACGGGGATGATGGTGACCCGGCTGTGCCGGATGCTGGCGTGCAGGCTCGTGCGAATCTTTTCCATGTCTTCGTAGACCTGCGCCATGTTCTTCTTGGGATCGAATTCTAGTTCCAATTCGATCTCGACCATGCCGCCGTTGCGCCGGGAGCGCAGGCCGTGCCACTGCTCATACTTTTCAAAGTGGGCGGCCAGCTCGCGCGTGATGACCAGTTGGAGGGATTCGTCGAGTGTCTGGTCCGTGAGGTCGCCGAACGCGCCCCGCAATATCTTAATCCCCGTCCAGATCAGATAGGTCGAAAATCCCAAAGAGACGACGGGGTCGACGTAGAGAGCCCAGGGGTGGTTCCCCAAGAGCTTGCCCACGGCTAAGGTCGCGGCCAAGGCCGCGCAGAACAGGCTGGAGGCAAAGCAGGCGCTCGACATGGCGGCCATGGCCGGCGAGGGGTGCTCGCGGTTCGACCGGCGCAGCTTGTACCAGTTATAACCTTCCACGCCGATCCAGGCGATGTTCAAGACTAGGCCGAAGCCGACTTTCTCCAGGGGCCGGGGGGACACGAGTCTCTCCAAGGCGTCCCGGATAAGGTTGTAGCCGCCGAAGAGCAGACCCCCGGCCGCCATGACGCCGAGTAATGTCTCCACCTTGCCGAACCCGAATTCAAATCTATGGCTGTACTTGCGGACCTGGCGGAAGATGAGCCAGGAAGCGAGGTTGGTCATCAGCTCGACAAACTCCTTGAGGCTGTCGGCATAGAGCGAGAGGGAGTTGGAGAGCACCGCGCCCGCGAGCTCGAGCGACGTGGAGGCCACATTGCTGAGCATGACTTGGCGGATGAGTCCTTCCTTCTCGTCAAGGACCTGACTCTCGATTTCCATGAGGGTATGTTACAACATCCCAGTGCGGGGCAAAACAGGGCCGTGAATCTTACTCGCGGCGATCAGTCGATGTCTTTCCGGTCGACGAGTTCCCTTCGACGTAGCCATGGCTCTGCCTCGATGTCGGCCGCCTGAAGACTCCCGCCCGATTTAGCGCCTGCGGTATCGGAAGTTCTGCAGGTGCGGCTGAACTCCGGCAGCCTTTGGTTTTTATGGCGTTTGGCAGGCCCCCATAGGGGAGATTTAGAAGGTTCGGCGCGGCATGGTGATGCCCGCGCGTCCGCCCATACGTCGGGTCTTCTCGCCGGCCACGGCCTGGGCGAAACGCAGCGCCGCAGGGAGATCATGGCTTTTGAGATAATGGGCGAGGAAAGCTCCGTGGAATACGTCCCCGCAACCGGTGGTGTCCAGCGCCGGATAATGCCGCTGGCTGACATGTTCCACTCTGCCGCTGGACTCCGCAAAATAATAGAAACCTTTCTCCCCGGCGGTCACGGCGGCATGGAAGCCGAAGCGGCGGCGCCAGGAGCGCAGGGCCTGCGCTATGGGCAGGCCCAACTGGTGCACGAACTTGTGCGAGGCGATGAACACGTCGCTCAAGGCCGCGAGGGTTTGCCAGCCGGGCTGGGCCGAGCCGCAATCATAAGAGGTCAGGATACCTTGGGCCCGGGCCAGCTTGGCCAAGCGCACGGAGAGCTCCATGAGATGTCCGTCGAAGTGGAGGCAGTGGGTGTTGAGTAGGCCCTGGCGTAGGAGGCTCGGCAAGGGGACGCGCCATTTTCCCACGCTCCGGCTGTTCCAGAGGATTGTGCGGGAGGCATTGCGGCGGTTGACCGCAATCAAAGAGACCGGAGTGGAGAGGGCCGGGGCCATCTGGATGAACCGGGTGGACACGCTGAAACGTCGGAAGCCCTCGAGGATGAAGCGTGACCAGAGGTCGCGACCGATGCACGACAAGACCGCTGTCTTAAGCCCGCACCTGGCCGCGGCGCAGGCCGCGGTGCCGGCCGGGCCGCCGCCGTCTACCACGACCTGCTGCGCATCGATCTTCTCATCCTCGCGTATGGGACGATCGAGCAGAGCGAGCACGTCAACGGTGCTCATGCCTACGAAGACGCAGTCGAAGCGGGGAGCCACTGGCAGGATTCTAGCAATTAGAACAAGGAGCGATTATAGTTGAATCGGAGGCTTTCCTTCTTGGCAGGCGAGCCCCACTCAGCAGCAGGCTCCGAGCTTCCCACAAGGTCCATGACCAGGTGGCGGGCGCGGATGGCGGGGTTGCGCAGTCCGCGCCAATCGAATGGTTCCACGGGCCGGAACACCCAGAGCCTGCGTTCAAGGCGAGGCAGCATGCGTATGCTGCGGCGGTCCGCGAAGACCTTGCCGCTCATTTCTGGCCGGAGCTGCGCGCGCGTGATCAGAAGCGCGGGCCGGCCGTAGACCACGAGCGAAACGGGCGCAGGGCAACTCATTGATATTTCCTCCAGCTGCCCTTGGTCGGCTTCCATGGAAAGCGTGACGCTGCGCAATCCCATATCGAGAAGTTGCTTGGCGGCCAATGAATTAAGGACATGCAGTCCTGGTCCGCCCTCCATGACCACGCCGGCTTCCTTGGCCAGATGCCAGCCGCCCAGACTGTTGACCTCCACGGCCATGTCCAGGCGCTTGCATTCATCTAGGAGGGTTTTGAGGCCGAAGATGTCATCCTCGAAGAAGATGGGCGGCAGCGCGGCCACTAGGGACTTGCCGTGTCCGGATATGGTCTTAAGATTCTTCGCTGATAGCCCTTCCACCACGATTGCATCCAGGTGCAATAGCCCGTGCATGGCCGCGATCTGCCCGGCCTCAAGGCGCACGCGGTCCGGAGCATCGCCCAACTGCAGGCGATTCTCAGGATTCGGCATGGACTTAGCCAACAGTTCGCGCACCTGCTCGGAAAGCTCGACTCGGATCTTGTTGTCCGGTTTCTTGCGCATGAGCCGGAGTTGCCTGGAGAGCTGGCCCTTCATGGCGTTGGCAGTCCGCGGCGGAAGGAGGAGGTCGGGTTCGCTGGCCCGGCCAAGGCCGAGCTTTAATCCTTGGATCGGTTTCTGGGCAAGGTCTGCGAGTATTTTGGAGAGCGAGACGGCCTTGATTTGGCGCACGACCTTGGTTTTTGGCAGGCTCCATTGATGGGTTCTTCCGGCCCATTCGCATTTGCAGGCAAGGGTATTTTCATCGACCTGGATATCGAGGTCATAGGCGTTTTCCTCGCGTACTTCGCCAGGCTCGGTTTGAGTTCCGCCGCTTTTGCGGCCCCAGACTCCGGTGAGGTCATCCCGCTTTCCTTCAAGGTACGCGCTGGTGTGTGCGCGGCCGGTTGCGGCGCCGAGGCGGTCTGCCTCAACGGACAGGGTCTTTGGATCCTCACCTGCAAGGACCCGGCGATAGAGGGTGACGGCGCGGCGGACCCAATCGGGGTTCTTAAGTCGTCCCTCGATTTTAAGGGTTGTGACTCCGGCCTGTCGCAGCTTCTCCAGGTGCTGCCAGGCTGCGAGGTCTTTCATGGAAAGGGGTGTTTCGGCGGGTTCGCCTTGCACGGTCCAGGGGACTCGGCAGGGGCTGGTGCAGGCGCCGCGGTTGCCGCTGCGGCCGCCGGCCCAGCTGGAGAGGAGGCAGCGGCCGGAGACGGAACAGCATAGGGCTCCTTGCACGAAGACTTCAAGACTGACGCCGGCTCCGGCGGAGCAGGCCTGTATCTCGGGCAAGGAGAGCTCTCGGGCCAGGACCACGCGGGACAGGCCGAGTTGAGCCGCGGCGCGGATGTCAGCGCTGCTGGCGGCGCAGGCTTGGGTGCTGAGGTGGAATTCGAGCTCTGGGAAGGCGGGGCGTAGGGCGAGGAGGGCTGGGTCGCGGATGAGTACGGCGTCGGCCTTGGCGGTGCGGGCGAGTTGGAGGATGCGGGCGGCTTCGCCGAGTTCGCGCTCGGAGAGGTCGATGTTGATGGTGAGGTAGGCTCTGGCTCCTTTGGCGTGGGCTGAGGCGACGGCGCGGTAGAATTCTTCTTGGCTGAAATTGGCGGCGCGGCGGCGAGCGTTAAGGCTTTCGAGACCGAGGTAGACGGCGTCGGCGCCGGCTTCGAGGGCTGCTTGGAGGCAGGCGGGGTCTCCGGCTGGGGCGAGGAGTTCCATGGGATTTTGTCAGAGACATTCTGACTTATCGTGTTCCGCTCAATCCAGGGGTCCGCCGTGTGTTTTCTGTGGCAGGAGAAATCGCATTGGATTTTTTATCCCTTACTTTTCGCAACGGACTCCGAGTGCCGCCGCAGCGCTTCGCGCCATCGCGGGTGGTTGAGGGGGCAGGATCCGCGGCACGTAAAGTTAAGTTTGGCCGTATGCCGGCGCCAGAGCTCTTTCAGCGACTGCTTCTTGATGTTTCCCATCACGTACGGAACGAACGGACACGGCGTCACATCCCCTTCCGGGGAGACATAGAGGATCTCTCTCGCGCACGCTGGGCACGAGGCGCTGGCGTTCGACAATTCCAGATGGACGAACGCGGCATCCTGCAAAGCCCGCACCCCCGTCATTTCGTCTTCGGTGAGGATCTGCCCCGCCGCGTCTTCCCAGCCTCCGACCGCGATCGGGAAGCATAGGTAGACGGAGAGCGCGCCGAGCGACCTCCCCAGGGCGATGACGCGTTCGAGGTCCGTCGTCGAGGTTGTCTTGGAGGCGAGGGTGACGATCTGGCATAGGATGCCCGACTCCCGCAGGTTCCGGATGCCCGAGAGCGCCTGCCTGTGCAGGCCTGGCAAGCGGCGCGACCGGTCGTGGGCGTCCGGGTCGGCGTCGTCGATCGAAACGGCGCACTGCGTAAGCCCTGCCGCTTTGAGCCGGGAGACCATGGCGCGGCTGAGATTGAGCCCGTTGGTGTTTATCCGGGTGAGCATCCCCGCGTCATGCGCGTGGCGCACGAGTTGCGCGATGTCCTGGCGCAGCAGGGGGTCTCCACCTGAGAAGATGACCTCGAGCGTCCCGAGGTTTCGTGCCTGATCGATCACCGACTCGACTTCGCGCGTGGAGAGCGGCTCCCTCGCGGCCTTTTTGGAGGCGTCGAGGTAGCAGTGGTCGCAGGCGCACTCGCATTTATAGGTCAGTCCGATGGTCGCGAAGCGCGGCGAGGAGAAGCCCAGGATCTCGCGGATGGGATACGCCAGGAGCCTTCCCCATGCCCGGATGGAGCGGTTGGCGTAGTACAAGCGCAGCGTTCGGTAAAGCAGGTTGAGCAGCCCATCGATCCGGGCCATCATGCTACGCGCGGTCCTCCTCCAACTCCAAGGCGTCGGCGTTCCGGCGCCTATGCGAGCGCCATAGCGCGCCGCATATTAGCGTCTTCGCCAATTGCGGGTGCCCTAGGCCCATTTTCCAATATCGCCAGATCGTCTTGGGCAGGCGCTTGCGGAAATGCTCGAGCAGACGGTCGTGAGCGCCTTGGACGCCGAGCTCGAGCTGTTCGGGAGACATCATTTTCGGCTGGAACACTGCGCGGTACCATCCGAACTGCGCGCTTCGCGAACCCTCGAGGAGCCTTCCCTCTTGTTCCAGCTTCCCATGAAACTTTGTGCCTGGATAAGGGGTCAGGATGTAGAGCTTCGCTCCATCTAGGTCGATGCGCTTGATCATCTCGACGGCTCCGTCAAAACAGTCCGGGCCGTCCGAGTCGAAGCCGAACATGAAGAAGCCGGTTGCCAGGATGCGCCGGGCGTGCAGCCTGTCTACAAGGGCCTTGTAGTCCTCCACCCGGTTGTGGAAGACTGCCGCCTGCTCCAGAGATTTCGCGTTGAAGCTCTGGAATCCTACCAGCACGTGCCAGCAACCCGAACCGGCCATGGCGTCCAGCAATTCCTCATCCTCGCTGATCGTCGTGGGTGCCTGGACGCTCCAGTTGACCTTGAGCGAGCGGAGCATGCCGCAGAGGTCCAGGGCGTAGCGGCGGTCCGCGAAAAGGTTGTCGTCAACGAAGATGACGAGCTTCTTCTTGAGCCGGATTATATCTTCTCTTACAAGCTCTACTGAACGCTTGCGGAAACAAGACCACGGCACCGAGGGCAAGTAGCAATACGCGCAGGAGTGCGGGCAACCTCGGGTGGCCTGCACGTACGCGACCCAGGGCGATTCGGCCAGGAGATCCCGCCTGGGCATGGGCACGTCGTCCATGCGGGTGGGGCATTGGGCCTGGTAGACGGGTTTGAGCCGGGAGGCCTGCGCATCCAGAAGGATCTGTTTCCATACGTATTCCGCCTCTCCGATGACGACCGCATCGGCGTGTCTCAAACATTCCTTGGGAAGGATGCTGGGGTGCACACCGCCGAGCACTACCTTCGCGCCCCGCCGCCTGGCCCAGCGGGCGAGTTCGAAGGCTTGCTCCGATGTGAATGTCGTCACGGTGATGCCCACCAGGTCGAACCGACCGTCTGCGGGCAGTGGCTGCCAGTCGCGATCGACGATTTGCACGGCGTGGCCGTCGCTGAGGGCCGCCAATATCCCTAAGGACAGGGGCGTACCTCGCACTTGGTCCATGGATTGGCAGAACCTTCCCTCGACGTTCCACCTGGGTTTGATGAGCAGTATCTTCATGGCTTTCGGCGGACGACTCAAAAGCCATCCATGGTATTATATCTTTAGCGTGCTAGATAGCGACTAATGTTCAAGTTCGATCATTTTTTCATCGACTTAGTCCAGGTGCTGGGCTGTGAGGCGAGGCGGCTCGCTGTGGGCACCGCGCATACGGCGATGATTGACATCACCGACGTCTGCAACCTCAGGTGCCCGCATTGCTATTACTTCCACAAGCTTCGCGACCTGGCGCAGGAGCCGGCCGCCGAGGTTTGGGAGGAGCGGTTTCGCGGCCTCTATCGTGACGGGGTCCGGATCGTCCTGCTTCTGGGCGGCGAGCCTGCCCTGCGTCAGGACGTGCTCTGGCGTGCGGATAAGGTCTTCCCTTTTGTGGACGTGTGTACGAATGGCACGGTGAAGATACCGACCTGGTTCAGGCACCGGATCTTCCTTTCTTTGGACGGCGGGCCTGAAATGCACGATGCTCTCCGCGGCAAGGGTGTGTTTTCAAGGGTCATGGATAACTACCGGGGCGACCCCCGCGTCCTCATCCACATGATGCTGGGCAAGGCGAATTATAAGGACTTGGAGACGCTTGTGCGGACCGCCAGGGAGAACGGATTGCGCGGCCTCTGCTGCAGCCTCTATTCTCCCGTCCAGGGGGAGGAGGATCCGTTGATGCTCTCGCCGGACCAGCGTCGGGCCGTCCTGGACGAGATCCGGCGGGTCCGCTCGCTTTTCCCGGGAGTCGTGCGCATGAGCGATCGGGTCCTGGCCTGGTACGTGGCGGAGCATGACATCCGGTCCTGCTACTTGGGGCGTAGCGTCCTTCACTACGACGTTTCCTGGCGCAAGAGGCTGTGCGCCGGTCAGGCGAACTGCGCCCAATGCGGTTGCCTGAGCGGGGCGATCGGGAGTCCGATCCAGAAGCTCTTTCATCCTAGGGAGGCCCTTCAGGCTTTGCAGAATCTCGGGATGACTCAACTTAATAACGGCCCAGAGAAGGGAGTACAGTCGCTATCTGCAAACATATAGGACTTTCGACCCTTTCTCCGATGATGGGTTTCCCGTATAATTTTTGTATGAATTGGGATTCTCCTTTACCAACCAAGTTGTTCGTGGGCGCCGCCAGTGTCGTTCTTGTAATTGGTTGGGTGGTCGCCCATATGTACCAGACGCCCACGCTTTTGGCGTCTCCGGGGATCGTCGCCGTGACCGATGCCGAGGTGCGCGACGCCGTCGCCTCGCCGGTCTTTCCCATGGCCGCCGGAGGGTGGTTTGGAGCCGCTGGTGCGGCTGCTTGGAGCCGTGTGGCGCACGTCCCATCCGTTCTGAGCCCATTAAAGTGGACCATGCCGCCGCGCCAGACTTCAGGCCGCGCGGCCTTCTCTGGCCGGCGCGTCATTGTGGACCGAGTTAATCCCGGTATTCCGGAGCCGGGGTTCTCTTTGGCCCGGTAGATCTTTTTCGTCCCATGAAAGCCGTGCTCTTCGATTTGGACGGAACTTTGCTCGACACGCTCGCGGATATCGCGAGCTGCACGAACCTGGTTCGGGCTGAGTTGGGCCTGCCGCCTCATCTGAAAGAGGCCTATAAGTCTTTCGTGGGCGATGGCCTCACCGAACTCTTGCGGCGGGCTTTCCCGGCTCGCGCGCTGCGCGGGCCGGGCCTTAAAGAGCGGGTCCGGCGTTTTGAGCAAATCTACGAAGCGCACAGCATGGATGAGACTCGGCCGTATCCGGGCGTGGCCCGGATGCTCGATGGGGTGGCTCGGCGGGGCCTGCCTATGGCAGTGGTCTCCAACAAGCCACAGCGGTTTACGCAGGAGTGCGTGAGCCGGCTCTTGCCGCGCTGGCGCTTCAGTGTGGTGCGCGGCGCGCGCCTCAAGGTCCCTCTTAAGCCGGACCCGGTTGGGCCTTTGGCCGCGGCTCGGGTCATGGGAGTGCGGCCGGGTGCGGTCCTTTACTTGGGAGATACCTGTGTGGACATGAAGGCGGCTGTGGCGGCGGGTATGTTCCCAGTGGGGGCGCTGTGGGGCTTCCGCGACGCCGAGGAGCTTGAGCGCTTTGGCGCGCGCGCTCTCATCCGGCGGCCTGGGGAGCTCCTGGCCCTGCTGGGATGAGCCCGTCAATCTTTACCAGCCGCAGGTTTGGTCCTTGCTCTCCTTCTTGAGATAGCGCAGAAGCGGGCTGAAGTAGTCCATCATGGGTTTGCTGGATAGGTCCGAGCCTGTCTTCTCACGCAGCAGTCGTCGCCCGTCCTCGGTCGCCACCTTGGAGAGAAGGCCCTTGAGGAAATCGCCGACTTCTTTGTGGCCGTAATAGTTGCAGTGGCGCGGATCCTGATGGAGGATGTTGCGGCAGATGTGGTCGTGGATCTGGTACTTGAAAATCGTGCCGATGACGTAGGTGTTGCCGGTGATGTTCGCCAAAGCCTGGTTGGTTCTGGTGCGCTCACCTTCATGTTCAGGGGTGACGTTGGTGGAGGCCTTCCATGAGGATTCCTATGCGGGCTGCTACATTGAGGCTTGGGAAGAAAGCGAAGAAAAGGCCTATTCCCATAGGCGCATTGTGGCAATTTGTACTGGAGAGGTAAAGGTCTTTTGTTCCTGACCGAATATTGCTATTATCCAAAATAAGGGCAGATGATGCCCTCGCCACAGTTGCATGTGAGCAAAGCAGTAAAATAGAGGAATATCAACATAATGGCTACAGGGAAAGTGAAGTGGTTCAATGATCAGAAGGGCTTCGGCTTCATTACGCCGGATGACGGTTCCAAAGATCTGTTCGTCCATCACACGGCCATCACCGGTGAAGGGTTCAAGACTTTGGCCGAGAATCAGGCCGTCGAGTTCGATGTGCAGCAGTCCGATAAGGGACCGCGCGCCGCGAACGTCAAGAAGCTTTAAGCTTCCGACGACCTCAAAGACCGCCCGGACAGCACACGCTGTCTGGGCGGTTCCTCTTTAAGGGGAGATGTCTTGCCTGGAGGGCTCCCCACATCGTAGACTATAGGAGTCAAGGAGGTTCAACGATGAGATTTTTGATGACGGCTTTGTTCGTGTCCCTACCGGCGGCTGCGCAGGCGATGTGCATGCATGGCTTCGGCGCGGGCGGAGGCGTTTGCCACCATGGAGGGCTTCTGGCCGGAGCCGCTTACGCGGTGGTCGCGACCTTGGGCTATTGGGTGCTCCTCCAGGCGGTCAAGGAGTCCAGCACCTGCATCAAGAGGATCGGCGACGTGCTGGGCAGCGTCCTGGTGATCGTGGGGCTTCTGGGCGTGCTCTGTTCCGTGGCGGGCCATATTAAGAGCTCGCTGAGCAAGTGCTGCTGCGGCCGCGGTCCCATGATGACTGCTCCCGGACAGCCTCAGGATATGGGGATGATGTCTCCTGAGATGCCTTCGGCCGCAGACGCGCAGGCTTCGGTCCACAAGAAGGGCGGCAAGCCCCAGTAGCTCGCGGCTCTATTCGAAGAGTTTGAATTCCGGCTCAGTCCGGTCGCGCGTTACGACATCGGGTAGGAGCCGGGAGAATCTTGCTGCGTACCAGGCCAGCGCCAGCAGGGCCAGCCCGTAGGCGAGCTCGAAGCCCGCGTAGCGAAGCCACTGCTCTTGGGTGACGAAGGCCCACTGGCGCGGCGCGAAGCGGTTGGCCTCAGGCTCGCCTGCGAAGAGGTCGTAAATGGCCTTGAGCGTCACTATGGTCCCCCAGACCCCGAAAATCCAGGAGGTCAGCCGGGCCAATCCTCTTGTCTTGATCTTTTCTTGCGGGATCATGCCACTTCATGAAAAAACCAGGGGGCGTAAGCCCCCTGGTTTTTGCTCGCCATAGGACCGAGCGAACCTTATCGCTTGGAGTACTGGAACCGTTTACGTGCTTTGGGCTGGCCTGATTTTTTACGTTCAACCATGCGCGGGTCACGGGTGAGGAAGCCGTTGGCGCGCATCGCCTTCTTGTTCTTTTCGTCGAGCTTGACCAGGGCTCGGGCGATGGCGTGGCGGGCCGCTTCGGCTTGGCCTGTCAACCCGCCGCCCATGACCTTGAGCACATAGTCGAATGTTTTGGCGCCTTCGGCGGCGACGCCGATCGGTGCCAGAACATTGCGCAACCGGTGCTCCTGGCCTCGAAAATAGTCATCCACCGGCTTGGTATTGACCGTCACCTTGCCTGCGCCCTCGGGGATGAGGCGCACTTGCGCCACCGAGGTTTTGCGGCGACCGGTCGCCCATATCTGGTTCTGTTTCATCATGATTAATTACCCTATGCTCAGCTGGTTTTCGTGGGGCGCGGCACATCTTTGCTCTGTTCCCCAGGGAATATCTTGAGGCGCGACATCTGCCGGCTGCGCAGGCGGTTGGCGTGGATCATGCGCTTGACGGCCAGGTAGACCACCTTGCGGGGATCTCTCTCCATCTGCCGGCGCAGGGGCGTGGTCTTGGCGCCGCCCGCGAAACCAGAGTGGCTGAAGTAGAACTTCTGGTCCAGCTTGTTGCCGGTCAGGCGCACGCGTGCGGCGTTGGTTATGACAACGTAGTCGCCGCAATCCACGAAGGCGGTGTAGGTCGGTTTGTGCTTGCCGCGCAGCAAAGTGGCCGTGCGTGTCGCCATGCGGCCGAGGACTTGGCCGGCGGCGTCGATGTGGTGCCAGCGCCTTTGGTTGGGCGCGGTCTTGGGACTTTGGATATAGGAGTTCTGAGGCATTCATAGATGTTACAAAAATCTGAGAGAGGGCACAACTTCGTCCTTGCGGTTTCGTCCTTGCGGTTTTAGAGCACGAGGCTTCTCGGCAGGTCGGTCATTGAGCCATCAACGACCCTGAGTGCTTTTTAAACTATAAAAGCGATTGAGGGGCTAAATAATCTTTTCCATCATTAAGGTCAGGTCCAGTAGGCACTCTTTGTCATTATATGCCTTGCGGAGTTGTTCCATCGATGTGCCATTGCTGCAACTTAGGCCCAGGAACGTCTGGACTTGTTCTGGAGCATTCGTTTTATTGGCGCGCCAATCCTTTAGGCGACGATGCCTTTTTCGCGCAGGTAATGCCGGATCTTGGATCGCGCCCGGGCGGTCTTGACGAACATCAGCCAGTCCTTTTTTGGCAGCGAGCCCCTCTTGGTGATGATCTTGCAGATGTCCCCGCTCTTGAGCTGGTAGTCTAGGCGCACCATCTTGTTGTTCACCTGGGCGCCTACGCAGGAGTAGCCGATGTCCGTGTGCACGGCGAAGGCGAAATCCAGGGGGGTGGCGCCCGCGGGTAGGGGCTTGACCTCTCCGGCGGGAGTGAAGACGAAGACTTGATTGAGTTCCAGGTCGGTCTTCAGGCTGTCGAGGAACTCGCGAGGGCTCTTCAGGTCCTGCAGCCATTCGATCCATTGCCGCAGCCAATTGAGCTTCTCCTCCAGGTGAGCATCCTTGGCGTGCTCAGCCGTCTTGTAGCGCCAGTGCGCGGCGATGCCGTATTCCGCCGTGCGGTGCATTTCGTCGGTGCGGATCTGAATCTCCACGAGTTCCCCGCCCGGCCCCATCACGGTGGTGTGCAGGCTCTGGTAGAGGTTCATCTTCGGGATGGAGATGTAGTCCGTGAAGCTTCCAGCGACCGGCTTGAATTGGGTATGAACGATGCCTAAAAGCGCATAGCAGTTGGAGATCGTGTCCGTGATGATGCGTACTCCCAGACCGTCCTGGATCTCCTCGAAAGGCTTGTTTTGGCGTTGCATTTTTCCGTATATGGAATAGAGACTTTTGGTTCGGGACAGGATGCGGTGGGTGAACTCAGAATCGGCCAAGGCCCTCTCCAGCGACTCCTTGAATTCTTTTAGGGTCGCTTCCCTGGCCGCCAGCATCGCGTTGACCTTAGTCTCCAGATCCGCGAACTCTTTGGGCCAGAGGTGTTTGAAGGCGAGGTCCTCGAGCTGGCTCTTGAGCTGGAACATGCCCAGCCGATGTGCCAGAGGAGCATAAAGGGCGATGGTCTCATGGGCAATGCGCTGCCGTTTTTCTTCGGGGAGGTACCCCAGTGTTCGCATGTTGTGCAGGCGATCGGCCAGCTTGATGACGATGACGCGGATGTCTTGCGCCGTGGCCAGGAGCATCTTGCGCCAGTTCTCGGCCTGCACGTCGTCCCGGGAGGAGTACTCCAGGCGTTCGAGCTTGGTCACACCCAGGACTAGTCGTGTGATCTCTTCGCCGAACTCCGCCCGCATGATCTCTTGGGTGACCGGGGTGTCTTCCAGAGTGTCGTGCAGCAGGCCGGCGCAGATGGTGGGCAGGTCCATCTTCCATTCCACCAGAGACGTCGCCACGGATTGGCAGTGCACGAAGTAGACTTCGCCTGAGGCCCGCTCTTGGTCCGCGTGGGCGCGGACTGAGAAATCATAGGCCTTGCCGAGGATGGCGGTGTCCACGTGCGGGGCATAGGCCGCGAATTGGGTGATGAGTTGTTCCTTGCCCAGTGGGGTCATGTCGTCTCCGCCTGGCCGCGAGTCCTTTCGAGGAGTTCAAAGATTCGTTCCCCCGAGGCCAGCGCCCGCTGCAAGTCGGAATTGGTGCGCGCCAGGTTCTTGATCGGCGCGTAGGCTGATAGGAAAGCGCCCAGGAAGGCGAAGAAGGCCCCCGGCGTCATGCGGCCCGTGATGACGGCGGTTCCTCCGAAATAAAGGAGTGCCGCCACGGCCAACGAGCCGCAGAGCTCCATGAGCGGCGCGGCCAGAGCGGTGGCGCGCAGGTAGCGCATCATGAGCGCGAAAAAAACGGCGTTCTCGGCTCGGAACTCTCCCAGAACGGTCGACCCGGGGTCCGGGGCTTGATTCGCGAATAGGCCGCGCAGGCCGCTTTCGAAGCGGTCGGTCAGTCGCTCCATCATGGCCTGGCTCTGCAGGCTGTAGCGGCGCATCTTGCGGCCAAGCACCACGAAGGCGACGGCGGTCGCGGGCGCGCCGGCCAGGGCGATGAGCGCGAAGCGCCAATCCAGGTAGAACAACGAACCCGTCAGGACGACTAAGGTCATGGAGTCGCGGATCAGGTATAGCGGGACCGAGACCAATTCGGTCTGTACGATGGCCAGGTCGTTGGTGACCCGTGAGAGGATCTCGGCGCCCCGGCCGGCCTCGGGGAACTCCAGCAGGCGCTGGAAGAGGTCTTCGCGGATGCGCTGCGTGACGCTCTGGCCGATCCAGCTCATGAGGTAGTTTTGCACGTAGGAGACCGCGGTCTTGCCGGCCATCAGCAGGGGCACGGCTGCGACCGTCAGCCAGAGCATGCGCAGGTCACGGGCGATGAGGAGGCGGTCCACGATGGGCTTGAGGAGCAGGACGGCTCCGCCGTTGAAGGCGGCCACTCCGCACATGGCGGTCACGGCCCAGGCGAAACGCCGCCAGTAAGGGCTCAGGTAGGGTAGGAAGCGCGCCGGGACGTTCATGCGTCAGGGGCCTTCTTTTCCCGAAAGGAGAGGATCTCTTGCGCGGCGCGCCGGGACGCTCCCGGCTCGCCCAGGACGCGTCGCAGGGCCAGCAGATCTTGGCGTAGTCGCGCGTAGCGGTTGGGGTCTTCCAGCAGCGCCCGCGCCGCCTCTGCCACGCGCTGTGGCGTGGCTTCGTTCTGGATGAGTTCCGGCACCAGGCGGCGGTCGGCGAGTATGTTGACCATGGAGATGTGGTGCACTCGGATGATCGCGCGTGCCACCGCATAGGTCAGCCAGGACATCTTATAGACCACGACCATGGGTACGCCCAGAAGAGCGTTCTCCAAGGTGGCGGTGCCGGAGGATGAGATGGCGAGGTCTAGTCCGGCACGCCGGGTATATCCGGCCTCGCGCACGAGCTCAGCGCTTCCGGCTACGGCGGAGTAGGCTGAATCGGGCAGATGGGGGGAGGCGAAGATTAGGGCGCGCGAGCCGGGGAAGGTTTGTTGGAGTGCCCGGAAGGCCTCCAGGAATACCGGGAGGTGGCGGCTGACTTCGGAGGACCGGCTGCCGGGGAGAAGCCCGATGGTGAAGGGGGTCTTGAGGTCTGGTTTTTTAGGCGGCTCCGGGATGAGGTCCAGGAGCGGATGGCCTACGAAGGCACAGGGCACCCCGGCTGTTCGGTAGAGCTGTTCCTCGAAGGGGAAGATGACCAGCATTTTGCGCACGAGCCGTTTGAGGGTGTTTATCCGTCCGGCGCGGCTCGCCCAGACCTGTGGGCTGATGAAGTAATAGGCCGGGATGTTCGCGGCTTTGGCCAGAGCGAGGACCCAGCGATTGAAGCCGTAGTAGTCTATGCACACTAGGGCTGCGGGACGCTGCTCTTGCATGAAGCGTTTTAGACGTAGGCCGAGGCGGAGGAGGAAGCCTGCTTTGGCTGCGGGCTCCCAGAAGCCGGTGATGGCGAGGGAGGCGAGGTCTTCCAGGAATTCGTCGGCTTCTTGGCGCAAGTGCGGGCCGCCCACCGCGGCCACCCGCGCGCCGTTCGTCTTGAGCTGTCGGGCTAGGTGCGAGCCGTGGAGGTCGCCGGAGGGGTCGCCGGCTACGATGAGGATGGTCATATCCGCATTGCCATTTTTCATTTCAATGACACAGTGTGTTGCATCCCTTGAACTCTCTAACTATTGAGTATACCGACCTATATATCATGGCATCTCAGAATGCGGTCAACGAAAAATACATTTATCCGCCTACTTTTTATCAATGGCAAGCCTGCCCCAATATCCGATAAATGCCGCTCCCTCCGGTCCATATATCATGGGCCAAGGTCACTTCAATTCCAGCCCTAACCTGTCCGCGGGTCTCTGCACCTCTCGGTCGCCCCGGTTGAGCACCATGGTCGTGCTCACGCGCTTGTCCCCCACGGTTCCTAAACGGTCGAATATCATGTTTATCCGAGCGTTTAATTCCGCCCGTTCTGCGGGCGGCAAGGTCAAATCTTTCTCGAGGGCTTTCTTGGCTTCTAAAGTCATCTGCATGCCTCCACGGGGCTGCGAGCTAGTCCCCGCGCAAAATATCCTTGCCCACGCTTTGGGCGATGCGGCCGAGGTCCTGGGCCCAGGGCGGGATCAAAGACCGTGCCTCCGCATAGTCGGAGACTTCGTAGCGCTGCAGCTCATCGGTTACTTGCAGGGCGAGTTTCAAGGCCTCGACGCCGTGTTCGCCGCTGGGCCAGGGCTTGCGGTTGTGGCGGATGCAGTCGAGGAAGTGCAGGTGCTCATTGCGCAGCGGCTCGGTCTTCGGGAACTTGGGCCGGATGACTTCCACGTCCTTGAGGCTTTTGATGACCGCGACCTTTTTCTTGGCGATCTTGAGCGTCGTGTTGCCGTAGTCGACGGAGATGTAGGAGTCCTTTTGGAAGACCCGCAGTTTGCGGCTCTTCTCGAGCGAGATGCGGCTGGCCGTGAGGTCCGCGATGCAGCCGGACTTGAAGCGCACGCGCACGTTGGCGATGTCTTCGTGCTGGCTGAGCAGGTGCGCACCCACGGCCTCCAGGGATTCCACCGGGGAGCCCACCAAGGTGAGGAGGATGTCGAGGTCGTGGATCATGAGGTCGAGGACCACGCCGATGTGGCTCATACGCGGGTCGTAGGGCCCCAGGCGCTCGACAGTGATGAAGCGCGGGTTGCGGATGTGCTTGATCGCCTCCAGCACGGCGGGGTTGAAGCGCTCCACATGTCCGACCATGAGCACGACCTTGTGTTTTTCAGCCTCGGCTAGAAGCTCCTTGGCTTCCTCCACCGAGGAGGCCAGAGGTTTTTCGATGAGGACATGCTTGCCCGCCCGGATGGCGGCCAGTCCTACCTCGTGATGTAGGGGGGTGGGCACGCCGACGATCACTGCGTCAGACTTGGCGATGACGTCGTGGTAGTCGCGCACCGCCACCGTGTTGCATTGCCAGGCCGCGAGCTGCGCGCGCCAGAGG
This sequence comes from uncultured Elusimicrobia bacterium, assembly GCA_903830945.1. Classification (GTDB taxonomy): domain Bacteria; phylum Elusimicrobiota; class Elusimicrobia; order UBA1565; family UBA9628; genus UBA9628. The sequence continues at coordinate 54,441 of CAIKVT010000072.1, read as the reverse complement.
TTGGTGTCGCAGACGCCGACCAGATCGAAATCCGGGGTCTTGGTCAGGACCTTGGCATGCAATGTGCCGATCTTGCCGGCACCGAGGACTCCGATCTTGATGCGGGAATCATGGGTCATGTTGCTCCCTCAGGGCCTCCGGCTGGGAGGCCGACGATGGCCAGCGTCTGGCCGTCAGCCCGGCGGAGGAACTCGTCCTTGTCGAAGATGAGCGTGGTCCCGGCTTCCACCGCCACGGCTGAGACCCCGGCTTCAGCGAATATCTTAAGCGAGTCGAGCCCCAGGACCGGGATATCGAAGCGCAGGTCCTGCCTGGGTTTGGCCACCTTGATTACGGTGAGCGCGGTCTTCTGGCCCTGGGAGCGCGCCAAATCTCGCGCTCTGAGGATGGCGGCATCGGTTCCTTCCATGGCTTCCACCGCGATGACAGTCCCGTCCTTGACTACGACGGTCTGGCCGATGTCGAAGCCGGCCACTGCCTTGGCCGCCGACCAGCCCAGACGGAAGTCGGCCAGCTCCACGGCCGTGGGCCGGCGCTGGGTCAGAGGTCCCTCCGGGACCAGCAGATGCGAGAGGAAGGTCGCGGAGGAGAGGAGTTCGATGCCATCCTTGGCGAACTCGTCGGCTACGGCCCGCAGGATGGTGTCCGTGCGTTTATCCTTCAAGGAGGCCATGACCTTGATCGCGCGCAGGTCTGGCATCACCCCGCCGAAAAGAGAGACGTGCTGGACCTTGCCCACCATGACAGCCTGCCGCACACCGGCGGCTTTGAGTGCGGAGATGGGTTTGGATATCTGCCCCAAGGGGAAGTACTGGACTTTTCCGGTCAGGCCTTCCAGGGCTGTGTCGGTGACGTTTTTGATGCCCAGGGCCACGACGGGGATGTTCATCCGGCGGGCCTCCGCTGCGAAGAGCAGGGGGAAGCGCCCGGAGCCGGCGAGTAAGCCGATCGGGCCGTTCAGATCGAGGCCTCATCTGCATCTTCTGTCTTGGGCCTCATGATGCCACGCTTGCTTTTAGAGATGAAATCCAGAATCTCTGTCACTTCTGGAGTCGGGCAAGCTGAGCGCAGCTTGGCGACGGCCTCTCTCAAGAGCAGGCCCTCGTTGAAGAGAGTTGTGTAGGCGTTCTTGATCGCCCGGATGGTTTGGGGCGGCAGGCCGGAGCGGCGCAGGCCAACCAGATTTATTCCTCGCAGGCCGGCCCGGTCGCCCTGGGCCAGGCAGAAGGGGGGGATATCCTTGCCGATCATGGAGCCCCCGCTGATCATGGCCATGCGGCCGATGCGCACGAATTGGTGGACTCCCACTAGTCCCGAGATGACGGCGTTGTCGCCGACCTCCACGTGGCCGGAGAGGCCCGTGGCGTTGACCAGGATGACGCCGTTGCCGATGCGGCAGTCGTGGGCCACATGGGACTGGGTCATGAAGAGGCACCCGGATCCGATGCGCGTCTCGCCTGTGGCCTTAGTGCCGCGGTTCAAGGTTACGCCCTCGCGCACCAGGTTGCGGTCGCCCATTACCAGGCGCGTGGGCTCGCCGCGGTAGGAGAGATCCTGGGGCGGCGTGCCCACGAAACAGTTGGCTACGAGTTTATTCTCTTGGCCCATAGTCGTGTACTCCACGACGCAGTGCGGGCCGATCATGCAGCCGGCCCCGATGCTGGTTTCCGGGCCGATGACGGTCAAGGGGCCGATCTCGGCCGATGGATCGACCTTGGCTGCGGGATGGACGACAGCCGTCGGATGGATGCTCATCAGTCCTCCTGGTCGATCACGGCGAAGGTTAGAACAGCCTCGGCCGCGAGCTTGCCGTCCACATAGGCTTCGCCGCGAAATTTACCGATGCGTCCTACGCGCAGAGCCTCTAGATGGAGCCTTAAGACGCTGCCGGGGAATACAGGGAGGCGGAACTTCGCGCCATCGATGCCCATGAAATAGGCGAGCTTGCCAGCGAAGTCAGGCCGGGAGAGGACCATAGCCGCGGCGGTCTGGGCCATGGCTTCCACGATGAGGACGCCAGGCATCACGGGATGCTCTGGAAAGTGGCCCGTGAAGAATGGCTCGTCGGCGGTGACGCACTTGGTCCCCACGACGCGCTTTCCCCCTTCCAGGATCTCGACCCGGTCGACGAGAAGGAAGGGATAGCGGTGGGGGATGGCCTTGCGGATGGCCTTGATGTCCATGGTTTTAGCGACAGGCGGCAGGGCCGTCGGCTCGGTTCGTTCTTCTGACATTTAGGCCTCCATGGATATGGATTTTCGGCGTAGGGTTGCGCCGGCGGCGGCGATTCTTTTGGCGAACTCCACGTTGTGGGCGTGCCCGAGACACTGGGTCTCGATGTGCATCTGGAACAGCGGCCGTCCGATGAGGGTGAGGTCTCCGACGAGATCCAGCATCTTGTGACGGACGAATTCGTCGGGGAATCGCAGGCCCTCGGTGTTGGTGTGGAACCTGTCCTTGCCGATGACGATGGCGTTGTCCAGCGACCCGCCCTGGGCCAGCCCCTGCGAGCGCAGGAAGGCTACCTCGTGCTCGAAGCAGAAGGTGCGGGCTGGGGCTACCTCGAAGAGATAGGTCTCGGCGTCGAGCCGGATGGTCTGGGTCATCTTGGGCATCAGGGGATGGTCGTGGATGAGCGTGGCCGTGATGGTGAAGTCCGGCGCCGGCACGGCGCGGTAGCGGGCGGCGCCGTCTGCGTAGACGACTTCTCCGGGGATGCGCTGCCAGCGCTTGGGGGCGGCGAGCTCCGCGAGCCCGGCTTTCCGGAGGGCCTGGACGAATGGGAGCGCCGAGCCGTCAAGGATGGGAGGTTCGTTGGCCGAGACCAGAATGTCGGCGTTGTCGAGGCCCACGCCCGTGCAGGCGGAGAGGACGTGCTCCACCGTGTGTACTTTGGCTTCGCCCAGGCCCAGGTTCGTGCCCCGTACCGTGGTGACCACGAACTCCAGGCGCGCGGGAATCATGGGCGTGCCGGGCAGGTCGGTCCGGAAGAAGCGCAATCCGGCGTTGGCCGGGGCCGGGCGGAAGACGATCTGCGAGCGGTTGCCGGTATGCAGGCCGATGCCTTTGAGGGTCGTCTCCTCTTTGAGCGTCGTTTGTCTGGGGGTCTGGGGCATGTCACGCCTCCGGTTTCTGAGAGAGATCTCTCGAGCTTGGGCCGAGTTCGCGGCGCAGTTCCCGGACGGTCGCGCGCATCTCGGGGAGCTTGGCGTAGAGGGCCTGGAGTTTGAAGGCCTCCCGATGAGGCCGGGCCGGGGTGCCGAAGAGGATTTGGCCCGGCGTCGCGTCCGTCATGATGCCGCTCTGGGCTCCGATCTGGACGCGGTCGCCGATGCGCAGGTGGCCCGCGATGCCGACTTGCCCGCCCAAGACGACGAAGTCGCCGACCGTCGTTGAGCCGGCGATTCCGACTTGGGCCACGATGAGGCAGCCCCGGCCGATTTTGCAGTTGTGGCCGATCTGTACGAGATTGTCGATCTTGGTGCCGGCTCCGATCTTCGTTGAGTCGCTGGGCAGCTTGCCGCGGTCTAACGTGGAGTTGGCGCCGATCTCCACGTCGTCCTGGATCATCACGTTGCCCAGCTGCTGAATCTTTCGGTGACGGCCGGTCTTGCGGTCGGTGTAGAAGCCGTAGCCGTCGGCCCCGATGACCACGCCGGCGTGGAGGATGCAGCGGTCTCCGAGGATGCAGTCTTCCCGCACCGTGACATGCGGATAGAGGCGGGAGGCGCTTCCGATGCGGGCGTTCTCCCCGATGTAGCACTGGGCGTCGATGGTGGCCCCATCTCCGATGCTAGCCCCGCGTTCGATGACGGTGAAGGGGCCCACCGAGACGTCGTTGCCGAGATGTGCCTCGGGGTGGACCTGAGCCCGAGGGTGTATGCCGACCGGTGGCTTGGGTTTTTGGGATGCAAGGAGGTCCAGGACTAAAGTGACCGCGTACTGGGTGTCCGGGACGTATATCCTGGCTTTGGCGGGGCAGGTGATCTGAAGGTTCGCGGCGGGCAGGAGCACGCAGCCGGCCTTGGTCTCGGCGGCGGCGGCCAGGTACTTTGCGTGGGCCATGTCCAGATAGGAGATATCCTTCGGCCCGGCTTCGAGCAGGCCTTTGATCTCCGAGATCATGAGGCCTGCTTCGCCCTGGAGTTCTCCGCCCACGAGCTCGGCGATCTCGGCTGCGGTCTGTTTCAAGTTGATTCCCACCTAGCCTCCTTTGAGGTACTTGAGGACCTTCTCCGTCAGGTCCACGGCATTGTGGCCATAGAGGATGCCGGTCTTGTCAACGACGACGCTGACGCTTTCTCGACGGGCCACTTCTTGGACGGCTTTGTAGATTTTGCCCAGCAGGATCTCGGATTTGCGGCTTTCCAGATCCAGGAGATTTTTTTCGGCAGCCTCCTGCTCGTCACGGGCCTGTGCCTGCTTGCGTTCGAGTTCGTGCGTCTTCTGTGCGATTTTCTCATCGAGCGCAGTCAGTATCGTGTTCAGCGCTCCCGGCGCGGGGGCCGAGGAGACCGTCGTTGTCGTGATGGGTGACTGTGGCGTCGGGACCATGGGGGCCGCGCCAGGATGGGCGATGGCCCCGGACGGAGGGGATACCACTACAGGGCCGGTGGTGGCACCCGGAAGATCGATGATGAGAGGCTGGGCTGCGGTCATTGAAGAGACCCCCCCGAATCCTGGCAACTGGAGGAAGGCCGTGGGCGTGGAGACGGATGGTTTGAGCCACTGCGTATTGGCCGCAGCGGTGGATACCGTGATTGGGACGGCGGCGGCTGTGCGGGGGGGAACTGCGGTTGCCGTGGGCGTGGATCTCGATAGGACCGCGCGCTCGACCTTGAGTTCGTCGATCTCTTTTCGCAGGCGTAGAACCTCAGCCTTGCGCAGGTTGATCTGATCTTCGGCCTGTCGTACGGCCTCCTCGAAGTTCTCCTTGGCTTTGATGGTCTCGGGGAAGAACTTGAATAACCGTTGGGTATCGACGAATCCGATGTTGCCGCGCTCGGCCTTATTCTCCTCCAGCGAGAGCTCGATGGCGCCTACGCGGACGGGCCCAGTCAAGCCCAGGAGTACGACAGCGGCAGTGGCTAGCCATGGTGTTTTCATCAGAAAAGGTTCCCCATTCCGAAGTTGATCTGGTAGACTTTTTCGCCTGGACGATGGTTGAAGCCGTAGCCCCAGTCCAGGCGGATGGGGAAGGCGGGGGTGACGAAGCGGATGCCGATGCCGGCGTCGGTCTTGAGGTCGCGACCGTCGGGGCCTATGCGGGCGCTGAGCTCCCGGACTGCGGCCCATGACCCGCCCATGTCGAAGAAGCCCACGAGTTTGACGATACTTTTTCTATGTTCGCGGGCCAGGGGTACGCCCAGTTCAATGTTGAAGATATCGTAGACCTTGCCCCCGGTGGGAAAGCCCGCCTCGCCGTTGGCGTTGTAGCCGCGCAGAGTGTCCTGCCCGCCGATGAAGAAGCGCTCGAAGACCGGGACTTCCTTAGTCGCTCCGAACTGGCTGACATAGGAAGCGCGGTTCGAGGCGCCCAGAACTATCGGCCAATCCTCGTCGCCCACCGTCAACGGGGTCCAGTAGGCCGCGTCGGTCACCCACGGCTTGAAGAAATTCACGCCACCCAGGAGAGGTCCTCCCGTGAGGGCCGCGCCGATGGCGTGCCGCGTGCCGTGGGTTGGGTCCCAGATGTTGTCGCGTGTGTCTCGGGCGAGCTCGGCGGTCAGGGAGGAGTATATGCTGGTGCCGGGGCTGAGCTGGTCCAGGAACTCGCTTTCCACGTTCTCAATCGAAACTTTGGAGAGGGTGTAGGTGAGATTGAGGTGGTATTTGTCTTCCTGGAAGCGAGGCCCCAGTCTGATGGTTCCACCGGTTCGTCTCTGGGTATAAGCGGAGAGGCTAGTGGCATAAGGGCTGATGCGGCGGGTGTTGAATGCGTCGAGGCCGAGGCTCATGGGCTTGCCTTTGACCCAGGGCGTCGACCAGCTCGCCGAATAGTCCTGGACGCGTTTGCCGAACGACCACTGCAAAGAGGCGCGTTGAGCCCGGCCGAAGAGGTTCATGTGCTGCAGAGAGAGGGTTCCGATGAGGCCGTCGATTGAGGAGTAGGCCGCGCCTGCAGTCAGCATGCCGGGTTTGCCTTCCGTGACGTCGAAGGCCAGGTCCACTTTGTTTGGATCCGGGGTGGGCTGGATGTCCACGTCCACGTCGTCGATGAAGCCCAGGTTCATGATGCGCTCGCGGCTCTTCTTGATTCGTGAAAGCGAGAAGGACTGCCCCGGCTTGATCGTGACCTCGCGTTTGAGCACATAGGTCTTGGTGGCCTTGTTGCCCTCGACGTCGACATGATCGATGTAGACTATGTTGCCTTCCACGATGTCGACGGCCACGTCCATCAGATCGGTCTGCGCATTGAGGCCCTTAATGGGCGTTAGGCGGGCCCGCAGGCGGCCCTTGTCCGCGTAGAGTTCCTGGATGGCCCGCACCGAAGCGTCGAATTTCTCTTGATTGAACACGCGGCCGCGGTGGTATTCGAGGGCTTTGACGAGATCGGTGGAGCTGAGGATGATGTTCCCGGAGAAGCTGGTGTTGCCGAACTTATAGGCCCGGCCTTCGTTGAGGTCCAGCGCGATGAAGATTCGGGTCTTGTCCGTGCTGACCTTGACCTCGGGGGTGCTGACGGAGACTTCCAGATAGCCGTGGTTGTGGTAGTAATCGGAGATCTTTTTGACGTCATCGTGCAGATCCTTCTCGGTGAAGACGCCAGAGCGGAACCATCCTTTGGTCCGGTTCTTCATGAGCGTGAGGAGCTTCTTGGTTTTGTAGGCCTTGACCCCGCTGAGCGTGATGAGTTCTATGTGGGACTTCGGTCCTTCCGTGATGAACCAGCCGATTTCCGCCTGCTGGGCCGCGGTGTCGCGCTGGACTTCGTAGCGCGCGGCGGCGTCGAGGAATCCTTTTTCGTGGTATTTGGCGAGGATCTTCTCGAGGTCGTCGCGCAGCTTGGTGTCGTCTAGCGGGTCTTTGGCTTTGAGCGTGGTGGCGTCGTCGAGAGCGGAGCGCGAGAGCTTTTTGTTCCCGTTGAACTTGATCTTTTTTACCAGAGGCTTCTCTTTGATCAAGAAGGTCAGGCACACCATGCGGTCAGCCCCGGCGACCTTGACGAAATGGGCGGGTACCGGCTTGTCCGTGAGCGTGACATCCGCGGCCACGCGTTCAAAGTTGCCCATGCCGAGCAGTGTCTGCACGTCGCGGTCGAGGTCCGGGCGGTCATAGAGGTTCCCTTTGCGGGCCTTCACTTCGGAGCGCACCACTCCGGGCTTGACGTTCTGGTTGCCTTCTACTGCGATCTCACCGAGGACCCAGGGTCTAGGGACCTGGCCTGATGGCGCCGAAGTCGCCGGCCCCCCGGTTCCGGGCGTAGGCGCAGTCCAGGCCGCAGGGATGGTCCCGGTGGAGAAGCCGGGCAGAGCGACCGGTGACGCTGCTGCTGCGACTGCTGTTGAGGACAAGGATATCGGCACTGCGACTGGGGCCTGGAAGGCGGTTGTGGTCGGGCCTGTGGAGGCCTGGGGTGGGGCTCCGGTGCTGGTCGGGGTTGCGGCCGAAGATGCGCCGCTCTCGCCGATGGCGACAGAGCCTAGGGCTCCGATCAGGAGCGTGGTCATAAAAAGTATTTTCACGCCCAGAGAGTATACAAAATAGAAAACCGAGACGTTGGTTTAAAGACATTTAAAGTTTCGAGAGTTATGGCTTTATATACTATGTGAATTAACTTTAAAAAATAGGCACTAGTCCTAAGTCATTGGCTGACAATCTGGAAGAGAGGGCAATCTGAGAGATTTGAGAGTTAATGCGGAATTGTGGGCCGCGGTTTTCTCCTAGTCGGACTCTTGGGCGACATGGGCAGCGGCTTGGCGGCCGATGCCGGTGTGGGGAGGCCCTTTTTTGGGTCATAGTAGTCCAGGCCGGAGTGGTCGAGGACTTCTTCTTCCATCAGCAGGCGCAGCGTGTTCTTGAGCTTGAGATGCTGGATGAAGATATCGTGTTCTGGTTCAAGGTCGGCCCGGCATTGGGGGGATTTGAAGTAGAAGGACAGCCACTCCTGGATGCCCCGCAGGCCCGCGCGCTTGGACAGGTCCAGGAACAGGACCAGGTCTAGGACAATGGGGGCAGCGAGTATGCTGTCCCGGCAGAGGAAGTTGATCTTGATCTGCATGGGCATGTCCAACCAGCCTGTGATGTCGATGTTGTCCCAGCCTTCCTTGGCGTCGCCCCGAGGAGGATAGTAGTCGATGCGGACCTTGTGATGGTATTGGCCGTAGAGCTGAGGATAGAGCCTCGGTTCCAGGATTGTGTCCAAGACCGACATCTTGCTTTTCTCCTTGGTCTTGAACGAGCCCGGGTCGTCGAGGACCTCGCCATCGCGGTTTCCTAGGATGTTGGTGGAGTACCAGCCGCGCAGGGCCAGCATCCTCGCCTTGAGCATGGGCGCGATGGTGGTCTTCATGAGGGTCTGCCCGGTCTTGAAGTCCTTGCCCATGATGGGCGTGCCGGTATTTTCGGCTAGCTCGATCATGGCCGGGACGTCTACGGAGAGATTGGGCGCGCCGTTGCCGTAAGGGATGCCTAGTTTGAGGGCGGCGTAGGCGTAGATCATGGAGGGCGGGATGGCCGAATGGCTTTCGCGCAAGCCTTTCTCGAAGGCGGCGAGGGACTTGTGGACCGGGGCCGGTACGGGCAGGATCTCGGTCGAGCCGCACCAGAGCATGACCAGGCGCGCCGCCCTGGTCCGTTTTTGGAATCCGCGGATGTCGGCTATGAGTTTCTGGGCCAGATCCCACTTGGTGCGGCCTTTTTTGACGTGCGTGGCCTTCAGGTTGCGCAGGTAGGCGGGGTCCCAGACCGCGGACATCGGGCGGATGGATTTGAGTTCCTTGCGCACAGGTTCGATGGTCCAGCGTTCAAGCACCTTCGCCTTCAGTGCGGCTTCGTACATGTCGTCCGGGAAGAGATCCCAGCCGCCGAAGACGAGGTCGGAGGGCTGGGCCAGGGGCACGAAATCCTTGATGAGGGGGGTGCGGTGCTCATAGCGTTTGCCCAGGCGGATGGTCTGCATCTGGGTGAGGGATCCGATGAGTCGGCCTTTGCCTTTGCGGGACAGCAAGAGCCCGGCGATGAAGGTGCTGGTGACGGCGCCCATGCCGGGCAGCAGGACCCCCAGTCTGCCCTTAGCTGGCGCGATGCGGTTGGAATTCTTGCTCACGATTGAGCCTCCCGATATGAAGCGTCATGGCGAAGAAGAGGATGACCCCGACGGCGCCTGCCCACATGAAAGCGTAAGTGCAGCCCAGGTCGGGATTGAAATAGGCTAGGATCAGGAGTACATAGATGAAATCGCGTTGTTCGAGTACGTTCTCCACGCGCGCGAGCAGAGAGCCGGAACTCTCAGGGGTCGACGGCGCAGGGAGCCGGCGGCGAGTCTGGCGTCGGCGGTACACTAGAATCGCGGATCCGAGTATGCCGACCGTGGCGGTCAGCCCAGCCAACAGAGGCATGACGCTGTGGTCTGCGAGGGTGAAGCCCAGGGATAGGCATCCGAATAAGGAGACATGCACGAGGTTGTCGCCCCAGAAGTCGATGTCTGCGCCCATGGGGCTCTCCTGGAAGCGGATGCGGGCGAGTTCCCCGTCGCACCCATCGAGGACGGAGTGTAGCCAGATCAGCGTCGCACCAGTCATGTGGGCGCCCCAGGCATGGATGAGAAAGAATGATGTCCCGAACAGCCCGACCAGGCTGCTGATGACTGTCATCATGTTGGGCGAGACCCGGGTCTCCAGAAGGCAGCGGGAGATGGCCAGGGAGATGTGGCGATCGAAGTGGCGTGCCATGAATCCATCCTGGCTTTTGGTCCCTGTTGTCAACAGCCACTCCACCGTGGGGGCGTTTGGGATGGGATGTTGCAGGGGGATGCTGGCGCCCTCAGGCAACAGCTGGCTGCGACCGGGCGATGCATCGTCGACACTGGCCGGCACGACTTGGACCACGGAAGTTTGGCGGTCGTCGAGGTAGGTCGTGCGGGCGCTGCCGGGATGGCAGACGATGTGGGTGAGGGTTTCGACCCGGATGAAATGGCTGCCGGAGACCACCAGATAGGGGGGCTGGCACTGCGGCGGCGCGGGTGCGCTGCCGTTAGTCCAGACAACCTCCAGGCCCACGGGGAGCCTTAGTCCGGCGGCCGCTTTCGGCATCTGATCTGCGGAGACCCACACTCGGCGCAGGCCGGCCCGACGCATGGCGTGGAGTTGGCGCTCTAGGACGGTTATGCCGCCGACACGCTGGAACAGGGTGACCGGATTAGAGACCCAAAGGATCGCATCGTTGATCATGGTCGAGGTGGCCTCAAGGATGGACTATCTCCGTGGCGCGGGACCGTCTTTGGATCGTGCGGGGTTTGCGTCCGCCATCGTAGGCTTGTCGGATGAGGTCCAAGACGAACCCAGATTCGGCGAGGTTGCGCCCGCGTCGTCCGGGGTCTCTGACTTCGGCGCAGAAGTCAGGCAATAGGGCCGCGAACCACTCCGGGTGGGCCGAGCCGGTGGAAAGTTTCTCCGGGAAGTCGAAGCGCTGTTCGTTGCCCGCGGCTGGTCGCAGAAGGAGGTGGTCGTCGTGCAGCTCCAGGGCGGCTTGCGAGCCATGGAATATGGCCCAGTTGGAACGGGAGGCGCCTCGCCAGGTCAGATGCAGGAGTGCCGTGGCCGCCGGGAAGCGGTAGAAAACGGTGGCTTCGGTCTCGGCCATGGTCGGGGCCGGCCGGTGGAAGAAGGCGGCGGTCTCGACGGGTTCAGGGGCGTCGGCCTGCGGGAATAGCATTCGTTTTAGGAGATAGAGGTTGTGCCAGCCGTGGTCCACGAGTATGCCGCCTCCGGCCAGGTTGGCGTCGGTCCGCCAGTCTTTGTGGCCCGCGGCGACGGAGGGCCTGGTGCGCACGGCGTGGAGTTCGCAGTGATGGACCTCGCCCAGCGCGCTCGCGGCCGATAGATCGGCGGCCTTGGCCCAGATCGGCGCGTAGGCCCAGTTGTTCACCGTGAAGACCGCGCGGTCTCGCCGTTGCGCCGTCTCGACGATGCGGCGGTATTCGACGGTGTCGAGTGTCAAGGGTTTCTCGCAGAGCACGTGCAGGCTTCGTTCGAGAGCCATAAGGACCTGCCGGCCATGCAGCCAGGGCGGGGTGGCCAGGTCCAGGAAATCGAGGTGGGACTCGGTCTCAAGAAGGGCTTCGAGGCTGGGGTAGGGCCGCGCTTCGGGGAAGGCCGCCTCGGCCAGACGCAAGCGCTCCGGGTCGGCGTCGGCGACCGCTCTGATATCTATGTCGTTCCGGCTGCGCAGGGCGGGAGTGTGGGCGTTGTGCGCCACCGCCCCGTAGCCGATAAGCGCGCCCTTGAGCTTTTCCATCGCCTTTTCTAGGCCAGGTCGTGGCGCCCGGCCAATGCTCCCAAGGCTTCGGCGAACACCGCGACGCCGTGTTCCACTTCGTCCTTGGTTATGGTGAGCGGCGGGTTGATGCGCAGCATGGGGTTGTAGGACATGGTCAAAAGGCCCCGGGTCAGGCATTCCTCGAAGAGTTCTCGGCAGAGGGCCCCTTCGAGAGGCTTGCGGGTCTTGGGATTGACGAGTTCGACGCCGATCATAAGGCCCCGTCCGCGCACTAGGCCGATGAGGGGGCTCCGGGTTTTTAGCTCGGCAAGCCGAGAGAGCAGCAGGGTCCCCATCGTGCGGGAATTGTCCACCAGTTTCTCCTTCAGAATGATCTGCAGTGCCGCATCGCAGGCCGCGGAGGCAAAAGGATTGCCGCCGTAGCTCGACGAGGAGCCGCTAGGGTTGCCCCAGGGTTTGGATTGCGAGATTTCGGTCGAGGTGATGACCCCGGAGACCGGGAAGCCGCCGCCTAAACCCTTACCCACGGTCATGATGTCAGGGATGATCTTCTCATGGTCGCAACCCCACATCGTGCCGGTACGCCCGAAGCCCGTGATCATCTCGTCCGATATGAGCAGCGCGCCCAATTCATTGGTGAGAGCGCGCAGCCCTTTGAGCCAGCCCGCAGCCGGGATGACGTTGCCGGCCGTGCCTTGGATGGGCTCCACGATGACCGCGGCCAGGGCTCCGGCGGTGGAGCGCTTGATGAGTTCGCGCATGAAGTCCAGGCAGTGGGCGGCGCAGTCGTGCTCGCCCTTGGTCCCGAAGGGGCAGTGGTCCTGGTTCGGGTAGGGGGAGAGGTAGAGCCCGGGCATCAGTGGGCCGAGCTCGTGTTTGAAGCTGTCACCCAGAACCGGCAGGATGCCCCCGGTTTTGCCGTGGAATCCGCCCCAGAATCCGATGAGCTCGTATTTTTTTGTGCGGCTTTTGGCCAGGCGGACCGCGGCCTCCACCGCCTCGGCGCCCGATGAGTAGAGCTGGATGCGGTCGAGGCCCTGGGGCGTCACCGTGGCCAAAGACTTGACGAAGTGCGCCCGGTGCGGGGTGGTGAAGCTGCCTACGGAGATCTTCTGGAGCTGCTCGGCGACGATGCGCACGTATTCCGGATGCGAGTAGCCCAAAGAGGCCACGCCGATACCAGCCACGAAATCAAGGTATTCCTTGCCGTCGAGGTCGCGCAGGTGCCGGCCATGGCCGCTCTCCAAGGCGATCTGAGAGTAAAGCGCGATGGTCTGCAGGCCGGGTGCAATATATCGGGATTCTTCCTCGCAGAGGGCTTTGGATTTGGGGCCCGGGACGTAGTGGAAGGTTTTGGACGGCGCACGTGTGGAATCGGGCATGATCAAGGTCTCCTCACAGCCTGTAGGGTCTTGAGTCTGGAGCGCAACTGCCAGGCGATTTGAATCGAGGCTTCCGTGCGCACGCGCGCGAAACTCGGCCAGGAATTGATATCGATGAGATAGATGCGGCCTTCGGGCGTGATGATGGCATCGCCGCCGAAGACCTCGAGCTTCACAGCCGAGGCGCCGGCCGCGGCCATGGCGGCCAAAATGTCGATGTCGAAGGGGAGCTTGCGGGCCGTGGTCGGGTCGTGGTAGAAGTAGGTGAACCAGCGCCCCGGGCCCACGCCGTAGAACTTGACCAAGTCGCCGTCGACGTGCTGCTGCAGCACCAAAGATGATATCTCGCGGGAGGCGAAGTCTTGGCGGATGGCCTCGACCTCGGACCAGTCGCCTGCGTAGACGACGTCGTGGGTGCAGGTGTTGTGCACGTCGCCGCGCTTGACCCAGAGCCCGTCGCGGTCCGCAAACGTCGGGGGCGGCAGGGACGCCGAGCCTTGGATGTTGCGGGTCTCGGTGGGGGGAAGGAGGATATTGGGGTCCTTGGCGAAGGCCTCGTACATGCTCAAACGGTAGCAGGCCAGGACCGATTCCGGCGGATTGACCATGAGCACGGGGCGCGTGCGCTGCTGCGCGATGAGGCGGCGCAGGCGCGGATAGGACTCGCACATGGGCACGATCATGTCCCAGGAGCCCAGGTCCGCGGTGTCGGCCTCCTCCGGGGTCATGACCATGGTGCGGGCCTTGTAGATGGAGAGCTGCTCCATGACCGCCTTGAGGATGAGGGCGTCGTCGGTTTCCCGATTAGGGGAGTTCGTCAGTTCTCGGCAGATGCCCAGACAAGAGACCATGATCCGCTCCTGGAGTCAGCTCCGACAGTCCGCAGGGAATTTCGTCCGGACGGTTCCTGATGAACTTCCGATACCGCAGGGAAACGCCGCGACGAAATCCTCGGCCTGGCGGATGTCCTCGGGGCGGTCGACGTCCAGGGTCTTGTCCAGGACGATCCCCGATACGGCGCTTTGCGCGACCAAGGACTGCAGGTATTCCCGCAGCTTGCAGTGGGCCTGCGCCGGCGGCATGGCTCGGGCCACGGCCGCGGTCAGATAGTAGAGGCCGCAGGTGGCGTGTTGACGCGTGCGGGCGTCGGGCCCAAGCGCCGTGACCAGCCCGTCTGGACCGAAGTCGGCCCAGAGTGGATTCTCATCGTCGATGAAGGAGGTGAGGGCCAGGGCCGCCGGAGTGCCCGCGCGGCGGGCCGCATTCGCGAAGCGTCGAGCCTCCGTTGGGGGCACGAGCGCGTCGACCGTGCTGATGAGGCAATCACCATCCATCTCGGCTAAGGATCTGGCCACCAGTCGGAAGCTCTCCCAGGAAGAGGCGGTGTCGCGCGAAAGGAAGGTCCAGCGAAGCCGGGGGAAGGCCGCCAGCAGGTTTTCCTGGGCGCGGCGTCCACGAGAGTTGAGCAAGATCGTGAAGTCTTGCACCCCCGCCTCACACAGAGAGCTGACGATCCAGTGGCAAAGAGGTCGGCCATGGATCGGCACCAGGGGCTTGATGGTTCCGGGATGGCTGGACTTCAGTCGCGACCCGTCTCCGGCCGCGATGATGCCGGCGCGCAAGGGGGCGGGCAGCACGCTTTCTAAATTCGCCACGGAGGCCACCTTCAAGGCTTTTGGGCAGCAGGCCGGTTGGGAGAGGTTTCCCACCAGGATATGGCGCATGCCCAGGCTCTCGGCGCCACGCATGTCCCGCGGCACCGAATCTCCCACCATGACGGCATCCTCCGCGGTGATGCCCATGTCGGTCAGGGCTTTTTGGAAAATGGCAGGTTCCGGTTTCGTGACTCCAATGACTCCCGAATCCACGACCGTTGAAAAAAGTCCACGCAGGCCTTCGCTGGCCAGGACGCTTTCGAGGTTGCCGTAGAAGTTGGAGACGAGGCCGAGACGGTAGCGGGCGGCGAGTCTCTCCAGGACCGGCCGGTTGCGTTGGAATGCGGCGCGCGACTCAGCGAGGAAGCGATCCACGACATGATGCGTCTCGGCGGCACGTTCCGGGGCCAGGGCTTGGAGGACGCCGTTGACCTGGAGGGTCAGCGTCTTTTCCAGGGACAGGCCCTTCAGCGCGAAGCGGGTGGGGAGGTTGTCGTCGCTGTCGTAGAACGCGCGGGCGAAACGAGGCCGAGGGAATCCCATCCCCAGGTTCTGGGTGATGCGGAAGAACCGATCGATCCAGGCCACCCCGTCGGAATCGAGGGTCCCGCCGTAGTCAAAAAGGATACCGTCCACAGAACAGCATTCTACTATATTAGGGGCATGAATCAGGGGGCACTTGCTGACAACTTGACCGGGACACGATATATTATTAATATCTCCCTAATTGTAAGACTTGACAAATCATTACATACCTGTTATAAATTCTTTTTGCTGTCCCAGAATGCAGGAAGGAGCCGGTCGTGATAGTGCCCGCGCCGAGAGTATCCAGGGGTTGTTTTTGGCAAGCATGGAGAGCCTGGGCGTAGGCGTTTTTTATGGTTGGCAAATTCGACGAAGTGTTTAAAAAATTTAAAGGTCTCAGTGCGGCCTTGACCGGCCCCCGCTATGTTTTGGGTGTCGACGTGGGCAGCTATGCCATCAAGGTCGCCTTCATTACGGAGGAAGGCGACGGGCTGGTGTTGCATGCCTGGGGGTATCTGCCTCTGGCTTCCCAGTCTGAGGCGAGCCCGGAGGAGAGGAAAGTCCAGACCATCAATGTCCTGCGGGCCTTCCTCATTGAGCGGGATCTTAAGGTCAAGGAGGCCGTGACCGCGCTCTCCGGTAATTCCGTCATCGTGCGTTATGTGAAGTTTCCTCGCCTGACCAAGACCGAGCTTTCCTCTACCCTGCCGGCCGAGGCCGAGCCCTTCATCCCGTTCGACATCAACGAGGTGCAGCTGGGCTTTCACATCCTTGACGATGTCGTGGAGGACGGCATCAAGAAGATGGAGACGGTCCTGGTGGCGGCAAAAAAGGATCTTGTGACCGCGCGTCTGGAAATATTGCAGGGCGTGGGGCTCGTGCCCACCATCATCGACGTGGACTCCTTTGCCTTGGAGAACATCCATGAGCGGTTGCGCGACCCGAAGGCCGCGGGTGGGGCCACACTCTATCTCAACATCGGGCATAGCGTGACCAACCTCTCCATCATCGAGGGCGGCGTCACTCGCGTGGTGCGCGACATCTTCATCTCCGGGAGCACCCTGACCAAGGCCATCATGAAGGGGCTGCAGGTCGACGCGGCTACGGCCGAGGAGTTGAAAAAGAGCCAGGGCATCATCGTGGACGCCGCCGAGAAGGAGAAGGCTCTGGCCGAGGGAAATCGCGAGGCCCTGGGCGTGTCTCAGGCGGTGACGGCGGTCGTCAAGGATCTGGTGGCCGAGGTCCACCGTTCGGTGGACTTCTATTTGTCCCAGGGGCCGGAGCGGGCCATCGCGCGCATTATCTTGGCGGGCGGGACCGCTTCGCTTAAGAACCTTTCCAAGCATCTGACCGCGGAGCTCAAGGTCCCGGTCTCGATTATGGAGCCGTTCGCTTGCTTGAAGAATCCTCCCGCGGACGTGCCGGCGTCCCTGGCCCCTGCCTTCGCGGTGGCGGTCGGCCTGGCGCTGCGGCGCAATAGGGATTGGCTCTGAGTCGCCATGATTAAGATAAACCTCGTCCCCGGCGACATCCTGGCCAAGGCTCAGCAGCGGCAGAAGGCCTTGCAGCTTGGGCTGGCCGGCGCCGCAGCGGCTTTTCTGATCGTGCTGGCGTCTTTGGGATTTTTGGCCCGGCTCCATCATTTGCAGAGTCAGCTGGCGGCCGACCAGGTCGAACTGAAGCGGCTGGACACCGTCGTGGCTAAGGTTAAGGAGGAGGAGGCCCTGGCCGCCCAGTTGCGAGCGCGGCTTAAGGTCATCGACGACCTGGACTGCGGCCGGCGCGCCTATCCTTATTTCATGAGCGATTTTGTGAGAAGCGTCCCGGCCGGCGTGCGGGTCAAGTCTTTGGACACGACCGGCGGCGGCTCCCAACTGAAGCTCAGCATCTCGGCGGAGGCCCGCACGAACGATGACATCCGTGCCTGGGTCCGCAGGATGGAGGAGATGGGCAGGTTCACCAGCATAGAACTCGGCGTGGTGACCACGCAGGAGTCCGCCGTCGGCTCGCTGCGCAGCTTCACTTTGACCGCGGCCCATACGCCCCAACTGTGATCGCATCATGGCCATCAAACTGACGAAGCAGCAGCAGCAGACCTTGGCCGCGGGCGTCCTGGGGTTGGGTGCTTTCATGTACTGCTACATCCAATTCTTCTGGCTTCCGGTTTCCACGAAGACGAGTGCGCTCCAGACTCAGATCGCGGGTCTGGACCGCGACATTCAGGCCGCCAAGCGCCAGGCTGACAGGCTCGGTGATCTGGAAAAGCAGTTGGTGAGCCTCAATGAGCGCAAGATCGAGGCAGAGAAGCGCCTGCCTAAGAACAAGTCGGTGCCGGATATCCTGGTGACGCTGGATTCCCTCGGCGCCCAGCACCACGTCTTCTTGCTGAGTTTTTCGCCGGGCGCAAGCAAGGCCCAACAATACTTCATCGAATATAGATTCCCGGTCTCGGTGCGCGGCATGTTCCATAATATTGGGAAATTCTTGGCATCATTGGCTCTGGAGCCGCGCCTTTATAACGTTTACGACGTGAAGTATCCGGAGCCCATGGCCACGACGGGCGAAATGCAGGTGACCTTCACGCTGGTCTCTTACCAGTACAAAGAGGGATGATGACCGCTCGACGACTTGGGCCTGGTGGTTTTACTCTATTGGAGATGTTGATCGTTGTCAGCGTGATGACGATCTTGGCTTCGGTCGCCATCCCAAAGTTCTCAAACATGCTGCAGAAAGCGCAGGAAGGGAGCCTGAAGGGGAATTTGGGAACGATGCGGTCGGCCCTTATGATTTATTATTCCGACAACCAAGGCACCAATCCGAGTTGCGCCGTGGGGCCCAATTCGACTGTCCTAGCCGACGTTCTTATCCCGAAGTATCTTGCGAGCATTCCGGCGGTCAAGAACGGACTCCACCCTCCGATCAGCGGCGTTTACTGCGATTCGCTGATGATCCCGGGTTCTATCCATGACGGCCAGGGCTGGTATTACGACGGCGCTCTTCCGGCGGATTCCCAGGCCGGCGGTATCTGGGTTGCGTGCGACCACACCGATACTATCGGCAATACTTGGACGAGCTATTAAATGGCCAAATTAAAGGTGGAGATTGCTCGGAATCCATTGAAGATCGCCGGAGGCGTCCTGCTTCTTTGCGGGTCTGTCTGGCTGCTCTTTCACAGGATGCCTCATCACGAGTACGTCGCGGCTCATGCCGATGTGCCGCGCCCGAAGGCTGCGGCGGCTCCGCAGCTGCCGCAGCGCGCGCCAGGTGCGTCGGCAGCGGCGAATTTGAGCGGGACGCGAGGCCGCGCTGTTGTTGATGTCTCCACTTCGGCCACCGTCGGCGGCATATACACGGCGGAGCGTTTGCGCGATCCTTTCGCGCGCTGGGGAGCCAACCATGGGCACGCGCGGGCTTTTTCGCTGCAGGATTTCAGCATTCATAAGCTTTCTCTACGGGGCATTATGCGCGATGCAGGGACCGATTTCGCGCTGTTTGTGGATAACGATGCCGGCGTAGGTTGCCTCCTGCGCAAGGGACGGCTCTACGATCCCAAGAAGAAGGTCATCCCGGGCGTGGCCGGCGCCATCGATTTCAAGAGGAAGACGGTGACCTTGACCGCCTCGGAAGGCGACGTGCAGGTTTTTCGGTTGGGCGAAGAAGAGAAGGATTGACGGAGAGCGGGAGAATGCCATGACTACGAAGCGGTCCTGCGTGAAAGCAATTGCGAGGCGGTCTTTGGCCGCGGCCTTGGCTCTCGCCCTGGTGTGCCCCGAGGGACTGCTGATCCGGAGCTTTGCGGCGGAAGCGGCGGCCACCGTGGAGGGCATCCGCGTCGGCGACGACACGGTGACCATCCAGCTCAGTGCCGCGGCGCAGTATAACGGCATCCTTATCGCGAAGCCGCCGCGCCTGGTCGTGGAGCTTCTCGATGTCGACGATCAGGTGGGAGCCCAGGAGATCGCCGGCAAGGGGCGCTTCCTTAAACGAGTGCGCGTGGCCCAGTACCAACGCTCCCCGAAGATGATCTCGCGCGTTGTCATGGATCTTAATGAGATGGCCGGGTATCGGCTTACCCAGTCGGATCATGCCTTGGTCGTCACTCTGGTGGCGGAATCCGCCACGGCGCAGGCGCCGCAGCCACCGTCGCTGAAGACGCCGGGCACTGAGGGCCTGGTCTCCTCCGCCATTGTCGCCGTGCCGCCTCAGACAATGGCTCAACACACGCCTAAGCGCCAGAAGGCGGCGGCGGCGGTTGCTTCCGCCGTTGACGGCGGGAATACTCCGGCGGCTGTGGAGGCTGCGGCCCCGGTGACGGTCGCCCCCGCGGCGGCGACCAAGCCGAGGATACTGGCGAAAGAGCGGGCGGAGAAAGGTCCGGAGAGGGGGGCTGTCGAGCTTGCGGCCATGAGCAGGACGGAGCCTGGAGTGAAATCAGCCGCTGAAGAGGAGGAGTCCGTATCCCACGCCTCGGGGGTGGCCAAGCGGGTGACACGTTCCGACATCATGAGCCGCTTGCCCCGGGATCTGGTGACCTTGGACTTTGACAGCACGGATATCCGGGACGTGTTCAAGCTCCTCGCGGTCAAGGCTCAGGTCAACATCATCTTCGGTAGCGATGTGGCCGCCATTGCGCCCTTGACCCTGCACTTGAGTGACGTGCCCTTCAACGAGGCGATGCAGACCATCCTGTCCGTGAGCGGCTTGGTTACCTCGCAGGTTGGCGACAGCATCGTGCGCGTGCTGACCCCGGCGCAGATGGCCAAGGAGCGCACCACGGCCACGACCATCACCAAGGTCATCCCGCTCAACTACACCAAGGCCGTCGACATTCTGCCCGCTCTCACCGCCGTACGCACGGCCGAGGGGCGCTTCGGTTCGGCTACGGCCGATTCCAAGACTAACTCCCTGATCCTGACCGAGTCTCCCGACGGGATGGCCACCGAGGAGCGGATGCTCGCCCAAATCGATGTGCGGCCCAAACAGGTCCTCATCGAGGCCAAGCTCATCGAGGTTAATCTGAGTAATAACCTCGACTACGGCGTCCAGTGGAACTATTTTTCCGCCGAGAGTGGCAAGGCTTTCGGAAAGAATGGCACCACCGTCGTCGGCGCTCCCGTGGGGCAAATCCTCACCCCTTTCCCCTTTGGCTCGCTCGACAGCAATGCGGCCGTGCAGTCCCAGAGCGGCACCGGCGGCAACTACCCACTCGGCGCCACGGGTCAGGGCACGGGCGTCAGTATCCCGGCATCGAACATCCTCGGCGCCCTGACGCTAGGCCGCATCACAAATAACCAGATTCTTAACATGACTTTAACCGCGGCCGCTTCACAGGGCAAGATCAAGGTCCTCTCGGACCCCAAGGTCGCGACCCTTAACAACCAGCCGGCTAACATCAACGTCACGACCCAGTATCCCTACGTGACCACCAGCTTGGCCTCGACCGCCGGAGGCGCGGTCAGCTCTCAAGTCACCTATGTTTCCGTAGGCATCCAGCTCACCGTGACGCCGACCATCAACGCCGATGGCCGCATCACGCTCAATATCAACCCCGTGGTCAGCCAACCCTCGGCTACGGCCCCCACGGCGACAGGCGGCGCTCCGGGCATCGATTCGCGCCAGGCCCAGACCACGGTGCTGATCCGAGACGGCGAGACCATCGTCATCGGTGGACTCATCAGCGACCACATGGAGAACAGGGTCTACAAGATCCCGATTCTCGGGGATATCCCGATTCTGGGTTTTCTATTCAGCAGCAAACACGTGGCGCGCACGCGCACGGAGTTGCTGATCTTCGTGACGCCGAAGATCTTGGCGGACTGACCGCGGCGTGTTGGCCCTCTGCCCGGGACTGCTGGCCGTCCTGGGGCCGCTCCTGAGCGGTGCCTGGGATCTCTGGGCGCAGTCTTTGATCCTTCTGGCCGTCCTTATTGTCTTAGCTTTGTGGATCTGCGGCCGGCTGCTCCGCGGCCACATGCCTTTGCCTCCCCCGCCCTTGGTGGCTTGGACCGCCGGTCTCGCGGCTTGGGGAGGGCTTTGCGCCTACGTCGGGCCTCTGCCGGCTTATGCGGTCCCCGCTTGGCACGTATGGCTGGCGGCCCTGGGCGTGCTGCTGGCCTTTTCGGTCATGCCTGAAGGCCAGCGCCGGCTCGTAGACTTTGCGATGCGGGCGGTCGCTTGGGCTCTGGTCCTGCTGGCCTTCTATCAGCATTATGGATTGCACTTGGACCGTCCCCCTGCCAGCTTGCTCAATCCGAATGTCTTCGCCGGCGCCATACTGCTCTTCCTGCCCTTGGCCGTCGCGCGGAAGGATTGGTTGTTGGCGGGACTGCTCCTTGTGTGTCTGTCTTGGACGCACTGCGTCGGTGCGTGGCTGGGGCTGGCCGCGGCGACGCTGCTCGCGCGCCGCCGCGGTGGCGGGGGGAGTACGCCTGCGGTCATAGCCGCAGTTGTGGTCATGGCAGTGTGTCTGGTCTTGATCGTGGCTAAGTTGGGGACTCCGGACGTGCGCGACCGATGGTGCTGGTGGACGGCCGCAGCGCGTATGAGCCTGGCCAGGCCCTGGCTGGGTTTCGGCCCCGGGACCTATGCTTATGCGCTGCCGGCTTATGTCGACCCCGGTCGGCCGTTGGCCAGCCTCTTTGCTCATCAGCATTTCTTGGAGACCGCCGCGGAGCAAGGCTGGCCCTTTTTGGCGGCTTGGTTGGCGGGGCTCTGGATGATCCTCAGGCGCGGCCCCGCGGCCATGCGTGTCGCCGCAGTGGCTTTACTGATACAGTCCCTGTGGGACTACGCCCTCTCCATCCCGGCGGTGTTGTGGTTGTTCTCTTGCTGTGTCGGCTCCTGCTTGCCGGAGAGCCGGCAGGGGTTCGATGTTCCTGCTCGTTGGAGGCTGCCCGCCTGCATGCTGGTTTTGGCCGCGGGCGTCTGCGCCGGGCAATCGGTCTGGCAACGGTGGCAGGCAGATCGTGGACTCTCCCAGGCGCAGGTCTTGGTGCGCTCCGGCGGCTCAGCCACGGAGGCGTTGGCGCTCTTGGAAGCTTCCTCCCGGCATTGCGACCACCCGGAGACTGCGCGGCTCTCCGGGCTTATCGAAGCGTCGCTCTCAGGCGACCAGCCGGGTGCTGCGTCCCACCTTCACGCCGCAGCCGCTGATTTCGAGCGCGCCGTGGCGCAGAATCCTTTCCGGGCTTCCGCCTGGTCTTTGCTTGAGACGACTTATCGCCGATCGGGCCGCGAGGATTTGGCCCGCGCCGCCCATGCTCGCGGCGCCGCCGCGTGCCCGAGCTTGAGGGACCATGGATCGAGGTAGGCTTCGTGCGGAGGTTTGGGCCGCCGCCTTATTAGGACTTCTGGTCCTGGGACTTTTCGCGCCGGCCTGGTCACGGGGGCTCATGCCATTCTGGGGCGACCTGACCTATCTGCACCTGCCCTGGCAGCAAGCCTCGACGCAGCTTTTGCAGGCGGGGCAGCTGCCGGTGTGGGATCCGTTCCTGTATTTTGGCATGCCCATGGCGGCCAACATGCAAAGGGCCGTCTTATATCCGGGCACGATCCCATTCCGCATCTTCGGCTTTGCCACTGCCGCGGCCTGTTTTCATGGCTTCCACTACTGGCTGGCCGGCTGGCTGATGTGGTTATGGCTGCGTTCTTTGCGCTTGCGCGGCATGGCCGCTCTGTCGGGAGCCGTCGTGTTCATGATGGGTGGCGGGATGCTGAGCCGTATGCCGTTTCTCAACCATCTTGCGGTCTTGAGTTTCCTGCCGGCGTTGTTGCTCTTCTTCCGCAGGCCCGCTCTTCTGGCTTTGACTTTGGCCGCTGCTTTCCTGGCCGGCTATCCGCCCTTCTTGCTCGGCGGCTCGCTTTTGGCCTGGGCGGTGAGCGCGGTCTTGGCCAAGCCGGCGGTGTCCTGGGGCAGGTTCGCCTGGTCCTGTGGTCGGGGCTGGATAGCAGCCGGTGTCTTGGCCGCGGGCTTTGCCGCTTGCCAGTTCCTGCCCGGAGCCGAACTTTTTGGACTTTCCCGGCGCAACGGCGGTATGGGACTCGAGGAGACTCTTCTTTTTGGTTACTCCTGGCGCGACCTGACCCTCTGGGTCAGTCCCCTGTTCTGCTCCGGCTTCAACCCGGCGGTCAACTGGACCAGATCCAGCTACGCGGGCTGCACCGGCGCTTTCGTCGCGGCCTGGGGCCTCTGGAGCCTGGGCCGTAGGAGGGTGGCGGGCCTCGCGGGATTGCTCGGCATGGTCTTTTTTCTGATACTGGGTGATGCGACGGCGGCTTCCCGCGCGGCGTGGCAGCATTTCGCGCCGTTGCGTTTCGTCCGTTATCCCGGCAACCTGGCCTATCTGGGATGGCCTCTGGTGGCGCTGCTCGCGGCCGCGGGCGCGCAGAAGCTGCGGGCCTCCTGGAGGGCGCCGATCTTCCTGCTCTTGGCCGCTGAACTCCTCTGCTACGGCGTGGGCCAAGCCCCTCTGGCTCCACGCGGACTCTTTACCGATCCCGGCCCCTTGTCGTCGTGGCTGCAGGAGAGAATCGGCGGCCGGCGCTATCTCCTTTCGCCTCGGGCCCTGGAAAGCCATAGCGGTTTCGGCGTCAGGGATTGGAAATGGCGCCTCTATGGTCTCACGAATGATCCATACCGTCTGCGCGCGGCGGGAAATTTCGGCGAGCCGCTGGTTCCGCGGACCGCGTACGACTTCATGGATCTGCTTTACCGGCAGCCTTCGGCCTCGGCCGCCGCGCGTTTGCTGCCCGGAGTCGGGATCGGCTTTTTGCTCACGCGCGCTCCGGTGCCGGCGACGCCTCTGTTGTGCCCTGAGGGAGAGGTCCTTTGGCGCGTTTATCGCGCAGTCGGCAAGATCGGTCTAGCCTGGGCTCTTGATGAGCGCGCGGGGGAGTCCCTGTCCGCTGATCTCCCCGGAGCGCCGTTGCCGGCCGCGGCTGAGCCGCTGCCTGAGTCGTGGCCGCGGGACGATCGATTCGAGGTGTCCGGGAGTCGGGCCGGCTGGGCGTTCGTGGCGGAGCCCCGCTATCCCGGCTGGAAAACGGTGCTGGAGGCTGGCGGGGCCGCGCGCCGCGTTGAGACCCTGCCCGCTTGGGGCGCGTTTCAAAAGGTCCGCGTGCCGGATGGGCCGTGGCGCCTGCGGTTCTTCTACGATCCGGCTTCCTGGCATGCGGGGCTGCTTCTGAGCGTGGTATTCCTGTCGGCGTTCGGGCTATATTGGTATACTCTCGCTCTCCGACGAGCTCGGGAAGGCTTCGCCTCTCGCTGATCGCTCATGACAGTTACAATCAATCCTTATGGCCCTCATGACGGCGTAAGGAAATCGCCGTCATGAGGGCCAAAGACTTTGGCGCATTCGCGCTTTTTTCCGGGCTGGTCCTGGCGCTGCTCGCTCCGGCGGTCTTCTTGCCGGCGACGACCCTGGCCGGGTTCGGTGATCTTTTCGCTTATCATTATCCCTTGCGCGCTCTGGCCAGCAGCGCCTTGCAAGCGGGGCGTCTGCCTTTCTGGAACCCCTACATCTTCTGTGGCGGTCCTCTCTCGGCGAATTCTCAGATGGGGCTTTTCTATCCGCTCAGCGTGCTTTCCAGGATATTACCTCTGACCTTGGCCCTGTCCTGGGATTTCGCCGGGCACATCATCTGGGGCGGCTTGGGCCTGCTGCTCCTGGCTCGGCGTGAAGGCCTGCGCGCCTCCGGGGCGCTTTTCTTGGCCTTCATCTACTGCCTCTCACCGTTCGTCCTCTATCGCGTGACCGAAGGCATACCGACTTTGCTCGCTTCCTTGGCCTGGGTGCCTTGGTGTTGGCTGGCCTTCCTGTCTTCCCGCCCCGGCTTGCTGGCAGCGGTCTGGGCCTTGCAGTTCCTCTCCGGACATCCGCAGTTCCTGCTCGCCAACGCCGCGGGCATGGCGGTCTGGGCGTTGTGCCGTAAGGAGCGCGGCCGGCTTCTGAGCCGACTGGTCCGCGAAGGCTTGGGAGCGGCGGTCCTGGCGGTCGTGCAATGGCCGGCCACGTGGCGGTTCGTGAGCCTGTCCGTGCGCCGCGGATGGCCGCAGTCCTTCCTCGCCGCTTATTCGGTGTCGCCTCGGGATTTATTCACCTGGCTCTGGCCTAACGCTCTGGGCAATCCCCTGGATGGGACTTGGCGGGACGTCCCCTCTGTTTTTTTCGAGTCCTCCGGGGTCTTCATCGGCTGGGTCGGGCTTTTGGCCGCCGCGGCCGGGCTTTATTGCGCGCGTGCTTGGCGCGCCGTAGTCCTGATCGGACTGGGGATATTCCTCGCCCTCGGCTGGAATAATCCTCTCTATCGGCTCGCGGCCGCAGGGCCTGCCGGCCTGCTGCGGACGCCGTCGCGCTATCTCCTCATCTCGTTGTGGGGGTTGGTCATGGCCGCCGGCGCCGGAGTCCGGCATTGGGAAGGATCGCTCAAGCTGGAGTTCAAAGTCTTCTTGTTGGGCGCGGCTTTCGTGCAATTATTTTCGTGGGCCGGCCCTTTCGTCAAGACGGAGAGCGCCGCCCGCTATCTCTTGGTGAACCCCGCCCTGGCGCAGGCTGCGGGCGGCCAACCCTTGCGCATCCTCAGCGATTTGGCCTTGGCCAGTGCGGATAAGGCCATGCTCTATCGTGCCATGAACGTCAACGGCTATGACGCGTTCTATTTGGCCGGTTTCCCCGCGTTCGCCGCGGCCAGCGAGGGACGGCCCGCCGCCGACGCCAGTCGCAGTTATCTCTCTCGCATCGACACGCCGCTCATGCGTCTGGCAGGGGTCTCCTATCGGCTGACGGCCGCGGGCGAACTCATCTTCAATCCCGGTGCCTTGCCGCTGGCTTTTTTCATATTGGGATCGGGCTCTGTCGCGGGCGGGCCCGGCGCTGACGTCGAATTGCAGAGGCCGGAGCGCTGGCGGGTGGCTGGGAAGGCGCCGATCGGAGCGGAGCGTCTGGTGGTGACAATCCCGGCCTATCCGGGCTGGCGGGCCTGGTTGAACGGTGCGCCAGTCAACTTGGAGCCGTGGGGTTTCTTCCAGGCTGTGCGTTTGCCTCTGGAAGCAGTGAGCCGGGACGTGGAGCTGCGCTTGGATTTCAGGCCGATTCATTGGGCTCTCTTCGTGTCGGTCGGGCTGCTGGCTTGGTTTGTTTGGCTGGCGTCCTGCGTGGTCGCCTGGCGATCGGAGGTGCTGTGAGCCGCCGTAATGTTTTTTCCGTGGCCGTGGCCGTGGGTTTTACGGGACTCTTCCTGGCCTTGGCCCTGCGCAACGTGCAGTTCGCGGAGCTGGGCTGCGCTCTGGCCGGCGTGCGTTGGCGCTGGCTGCCTGGGATCATTTTCATCGTCATGTTCGTGGACATAGGGCTGCGCGCTTTGCGCTGGCGCATCCTGCTTTCGGGAGCCGTGAAGGCAAGCGTGGGCGAACTCTTCCGGCTCTCCGCCATCGGCTTGGCGGTCAATAACCTGCTCTTCGCCCGTCTGGGGGAGGTCCTGCGCGCGATGCTGGCGGCCGAGAGGCTGCGTGTGCCTCTTGCCACCACCTTGGCGAGCGTGGTGGTGGAGCGGGTACTGGATGTGGCGGCGCTGTTGACACTCTTTGTCGTGGCTTCGGGTCTGCTGCCGAACCTCGTGGACGGCCATCTCCGCCGGGGCGCGGTCGTGCTGCTAGTCATGGTCCTGGCCTTCCTGGTATTCCTCATCCTGGCGGAGCGCAGCCTGGAGCCGGGAGGGCTGGTGGAGCGCCGCCTGCGCTCTTGGCGCAAGCTCCATGAGGTGATGTCGCACTTGGCCTGGGGCGCGGCGGTGCTGCGTCGTCCGCGGGCCTTGGTCCCGGTGGTGGCTTTGAGTTTGGGACTTTGGTCCGTCGACGCCATTGTGTATTGGCTGGGGGCTTTTGCCCTGGGACTGCAAGGCTGGATCGATTATCCGCGGTCCATCCTCGTGCTTTCTTGGGCCGGAGCGGGGGCGGCTCTGCCCGCGGCGCCGGGCGGGATCGGGACTTTCGAGTCTTTGGTGAAATCCATCGTCGTCAACCTGGGCGCCACCGCTCCCGAGGCCTTGGCTTACGCGGTGTTTCTGCACATGTGCATGTACCTGCTGGTGACGGGCATGGGATTGGTCTTCCTCTACCGCGTGGGGCTGTCCGTGGGAGGGATCAAGGATTTCCTTCGGAGGATCCGGGCATGAGGATGGGCCTTATGTCTGATCGATGGCGGTGATGACCACGTTAGAGCTCTCCGTCGTGATGGTCAGCGCCGGCTTTCATCCGTATGTGGGGGGGGCGGAGAAGCAGGCCCTGGAGCTCTCGGTCGCTCTGCGCGCGCGCGGGGTCAAAGTCCAGGTCTTGACCCGGCGACTGCCCGAACTGCCCCGGCGCGAGGTGATCCGCGGCGTCCCGGTGGAGCGCCTCTGGTGCGCGGGCGGAGGATTTCTCAACGCCCTCACCTTTATGTCGTCCCTCGCTTGGTGGCTCTGGGCCCGGGCCTCCGAGTATGCAGTCGTGCACGTTCACCTCGCTGGTTCTCCGGCGCTGCCCGCGGCTCTGGTCGGCCGTCTCTTGGGAAAGCGCGTTATCATCAAGCTCGGCGGCGGCCGCGGCGTCGGCGAGCTCGCCTGTTCAGTCGGGACGATCGGAGGACGACTGAAACTGCGGCTGCTCTCCTGGCTCAAGCCCCAGTTCACCGCCGTGACCACGGAATTGCTTCAGGAATGCGCGCAGTTCCTCGGGCCGGTGCCGGTTCAGGTTCAGTCCAACGGCGTGGACACGGTCCGGTATCGTCCGATCACGGCCTGCGAGAAGCAGGCGCTTCGGCGCAAGTTCGGCTGGCCTGAGGGCATGGGATTTATTTACGTGGGAAGATTGGCTCCTGAGAAACAGCTCGGTAAGTTCTTGTTGGCTTGGTGCCAAGCCGCGGCAGAGAAGCCCGGCTTTGCCGCTTTTGTGGGAGATGGGCCGGAGGTGGAGGGGCTCAAGGCCCTGGCGCGGGAAAGTCATTTGCAAGAGCGCATCTTCATTCTGCCTGCCATGGACGCGATCCAGGAGGCTTATGCGGCCGCGGACGTCTTCGTGCTGCCCTCCGTCTCCGAGGGCCTTTCTAATGCTCTTCTCGAGGCCATGGCTTCCGGGCTGGCCGTACTTGGCAGTCGGGTGGGGGGGACGGCCGAGGCGGTCGAGGAGGGGAAGGTCGGTCTGTTGTTCGCTGCCCAGGACGCTGACGAACTCGCCGGGAAGCTCAAGAGGTTCCTCGCCGAGCCGGGCCTGGCGGTCCGCATGGGTGCGGCCGCCAGAGAGAAAGCGGCCCGGGATTATTCCTTGGAACGCGTAGCTGAGAGCTACGAGAAGCTCTATCTCGGCAGCTGATGGCCGGGATGTCTCGCTGTCCTGTAGACACTTCAGTGCTCGAACTCCCTCTGTTGCGAGATCACCATTCTCATATCTCGCTCTACGCCGCGTTGGAAGGCTGTCCCAGCATCTCCGGCCTGGCCAAGGATGAGGCTATGCGCCTGCTGCGCAGCCTGCCCCAGGACCGGCTGTCGATCGTGCTCGGTTGGTACAGCGCCCGGGTGGGCTTCACCCCGGAAGATCTGGCATCCTTGCCTCCGGTGGTCGTCGTCAATTCCAGTCTGCACGGCATGCTCCTCTCGCCAGGGGCCAGGGATCAGCTGCGGGGCACGGCCCCGGAGTTCGTGGAAAAGCATGCCGATCTGCGGTGGCGCGAAAGCAACATCGCGACGGTGCTGGCTCTTTACGGCCGTTTGTCCAGCCTCACTCCGGTAAAGCTGCGCGCCTACATGGAGCGGCTGGCCGCTCTGGGTGTGGGTCTGGCGGAGGACATGTTGATCCTCGATGAGCAGGCCCTGACCGTGATCCAAGATTCTCCTTGGGGTTGCGACCTGCGTTGTTGGGCGGACCCTGGCGCATTCCAGGCCTTCAGCCCACGGAGTCAGCAGGCCGTGGCCGGATTTAAGCTTTTCTTGGATGGGGCCCTGGCCATGCGCACCGCAGCGCTCAGCGAACCTTATCTACAAGGGGGCGAAGGGATCCTTCTTTACAGCGACGAGGCTCTTCGGGAGAGGCTGGCAGGCCTTTCACGTCTGGACAAGCCGGTCGCCATCCATGCCATCGGCGGTCGAGCCATCGGGCAGGCTGTAGCGGTCCTGGAGATGCTGGGCCGCGACGGCCTGCGCTTGCCGTCGATTCGGCTGGAGCACGTGCAGTTCATCGATGAGGCGCAGGCTCGCAGGGCTAAGGAGTTGGGAGTGACGCTGTGCATGCAACCCAATTTCAGCGTGGAAAGCCGGGATTACGCGGACCGTCTTCCGGCCAGCCACCTGCGCTATCTCAACCCTTTCCGGATGCTCATCGACCGGGCGGGCTTCCGGCCTGGGCGCGACCTCTTGTTCGGTTCGGACGGGATGCCCCACGGCGCTCAAGTCGCCTGGCAGTGGGGCTTGTTCCCTTTGCAGGAAGGCCAGCGCCTTTCTTCAGAGGAACTCTCTCAGGGATATGGTCCGGCCGCGCCCGGGGAAAGGACGTTCCGGCTCTTCGTCGACGAAGAGCGACGGCTCGTCGACTTGCGGATTTGAGCCGCGGATGCGGCTGATGCCCTGCCTATTTCGGATGGTCCCTCTGGTGAGGCGTCGGTAAATCTTCATATCATTTGGTCAGCATGTGCGGCATCTGCGGCATAGTCTATAAGGACGGCACCATCCCGGACCCGGGGCGGCTCAAGACCGCCAATGATCTTTTCACCCACCGCGGTCCTGACGACGAGGGCTTTTTCATCCATGGCCCCGCCGGGCTGGCCATGCGGCGCCTGGCCATCATTGATCTCAACACCGGGCACCAGCCCATCTCCACCGCGGACGGCCGCTACACCATCGTCTTCAACGGCGAGATCTACAATTTCCTGGAGCTGCGCGCTGAGCTCGTCGAGCAAGGCTGCGCCTTCCGCACCAAGACCGATACCGAGGTCATCCTTACCCTCTACCAAAAGCTGGGTACCGCTTGCGTGAGCCGCCTGCGCGGCATGTTCGCCTTCGCTATTTGGGATAAGCTGGAAGAGCGCTTGTTCCTTGCCCGCGACCGCATTGGAAAGAAGCCGTTGGTCTACACGGAGCAGCGGGGATTTTTAGCCTTCGCTTCCGAGTTGCGTTCCCTTTTCGTCTGGCCCGGCGTCTCGCGCGAGATCGACCCCGAAGCCATAGACCAGTTCCTCTCGCTCCAGTATATCCCGTCGCCCAGGACCATCTACCACCAGGTCCACAAACTGCCGCCGGGGCATTTCTTGGTCATGCACAAAGGCCAGGTCACGGTGGAGCGCTACTGGGACCTGCCCGTGGGCCAACCGCCGATCACCACCGATGTCGAGGAGGCCAAGCGCCTGGTCGCCGACAAGCTCCGCGAGGCTGTGCGCCTGCGCCTGATCTCCGACGTCCCGCTGGGAGCCTTTCTCTCCGGCGGCATCGACTCCTCCATCATCGTGGCTCTCATGGCCGAGATGTCGTCGCAGCCCGTCAAGACCTTCTCCATCGGCTTCGAGGAGGCCGAATTCTCGGAGCTGCACTTCGCCAAGGAGGTCGCCCAGCGCTACGGCTGCGAACATGCCGAGTTCGTGGTCAAGCCAGAGATGGCCGACGTCCTGCCCAAGCTCGCCTGGCATTATGGCGAGCCCTACGCCGACCCCTCGGCCCTGCCCTCTTACTATGTGTCCCGCGAGACCCGGCGTTTCGTGACCGTGGCTTTAAACGGCGACGGCGGCGACGAGAACTTCGCGGGCTACGTGCGCTATTTCGCCATGAAGCTGGCCCGCTCCTTCGACCTCCTGCCGGGCCCGGCGCGCGCAGCCCTGCGGTCCGGAGCCGAGTTGCTGCCGGACTGGCACGCCCCCTACGGCTTCACCTGGCGGCTCAAGCGCTTCCTGCGCTCGGCCCTGTTCACGGATCTGCCCCGGCGGCATCTCAAGATGATCTGCTATTTTACGGAAGAGGACAAAGACGGGTTCTATACGCCGGAATTCGAGGCCCGGCTGGGGCAGCGGAAGGGATCAGCGCAAGACTACATCGCGCAAGCCTTCGCCGCTTGTCCGAACGAGGACTTCATCAACCGCCTTCTCTACGTCGACTTCAAGACCTACCTCCCCGAATGTCTCATGACTAAGATGGACATCGCGGCCATGGCGAACTCCTTGGAGGGCCGATCGCCTTTCCTGGACCATGAGTTCGTGGAGACCATCTTCCGGATGTCCGGGGATTGGAAGCTTAAGGGCCTGCGCGGGCAGAAATGGCTGCTCAAGGAGGCTTTCCGCGACAAGCTGCCGCCGCGCATATTCAACCGCGGCAAGATGGGTTTCGGCATCCCGTTGGGCGCGTGGTTTCGGGGGCCGCTCAAGTCCTTTTGGGCGGACCACGTGCTTGGCTCCCGCGCCTTGGCGCGCGGCTATTTCCAAGAGTCGGCCTTGCGGCGTCTTTGGCAAGAGCACCAGAGCCGTCAGCGGGACCATGGCTATCGTCTTTGGGCCCTGCTCATGCTGGAGCTCTGGCACGAGGAGTGCCTGGAGAAGGGGCAATAAGGCAGCCTCTTCTATCCGGGAAATTTCTCGCAGAGACGGTCTGCGGCTTCCTGACCCATCTTTATGGCCACGTGGGTGTTCACGTATTGGAACCGTCCCTGTCGGCCTGCCGTCTCCGCGTTGCGCAGGTGCGTGAAGGCATCGAGTAAGGCTTGTCGGGATTTTTCGTAGCCTAGGGTGTAGATGGGGTGGGCATGTCGGGCGCGGAAGACGTGGGTCGCCTCGACCTCGTCCGGCGCCAATATTCCCTCGCGCCGGAGATCGCCCAAGACCAATTCCCGGGCCAGCTGGTCGTCCGTCCAGATCCGGTCCGCCGGCGCGCAGGTGATCTCGGCTACGAGCAAAGTGAAGCCCGGCGGGTCGATGTGAAAGCCGAAATAGGAAAAATCCGTTATGCGGTTGAAGGAATGCTCCCGGAAATACATGAAGGAGGCAGGTAGTACTCGCGGCCGGCGGACTTTCAAGCCTACGAAGACGATGGCCCGGAAGCGCAAGGCTGCTGCCGCCGATTCGATCTCCGGGCCCAGTCCGGGCGTGATGGCGCGCGCCGCTTCATCGAGGGGGAGCGTGTTGACGATCCCGGCGCAGGGGAGGGACTCCTCGCGGTCGCCGCTGCGGACGACGACGGCGGTGATCCGCGAGCCTTCGCGTTCGAGCCGTTCTACTCGGGCCCCGAGTCGGATCTGCGCTCCCACGGCGCGCAGCCGGGCGGCCATGCGCTCGACGATCAGGTGGAAACCTTCCCGTGTGGTGTGGAGATCCCCCGTCACCTTCTCTACGTAGCCTTGGGTGGCCGATCCCTCCCGCGGCCTCCGGCCCAGCCGGCGCCGTAATGCGGCCGCGGCCTTTTCGAAGACCTCCAGGATGTTGAGGCGCGGAATGCGTTCGCGCGCGAAGGCCGGGGAGAACTCGGCTGGCGGGATTCCCCAGACCCGGGTGATGTAGTCCCGGAAGAACAGTCGATAGAGCACGTCGCCGTAGCTGCGCACGAGAACGGTTTCCGAATTTTCCAGGGTGGGGCGGCGGACCAGGCCCTCGAGAGATCGCCACGCGTAGGCGGCGGTCGCGGCGAGGATCGTCTTGATGGGTAGTTGGCCCAGGATATCGGTGAGACGCAGGGGGAAGCGGAAGTATCCGCCCATGAATTTGATCTGGATGGTGCGTTTGTAGGGCTGCAGGTCCGCGCCCATGAGGGATTTGATATCGGCGAGGATGTCGGGATCCTGGGTGTGGAAGACGTGAGGGCCGTACTCGTAGAGGTCCCCGCCCGCATGGACCCCTCCGGCCAGGCCGCCGACGGTGTCCTGCGCCTCGATCACCAGGACGCGCTGGCCGCGTTCGACCAGACGCCAGGCGGCGGCCAGGCCGGCGCAGCCAGCCCCCAGAACTATGATGGGAAGGGGCTTTTCGTCGGCCGCGTGGCTGCCAGCCGTCATGCGCGAAACTTCTTGACGGCCTGGATGATGTCGGCGGCGTCCGCATCCGAGATGCCCGGATGCAGTGGTAGGCTCAGGGCTTCCTCGTTGAGACGCTCGCAGACAGGCAGCTTGGCCTGTGACTGGTAGATGGGATTGAGGTGCAGGGGATGATATCGCAATGTAGAATAAATTCCGTTTTGGTAAAGGTATTTTGCGAAGGCGTCGCGACGGCCTCCGGGCAGGCGGATGCAATAGGTGAAGTAGGAATGACGGTCGCCCTCGGCCGCTTCCTGGGGCCGCAGGAGCCAGGGCAGGCTGGAGAATTCTTTTTGGTAGAGGTCCCACAGCTGCCGGCGCCGGGCCTGCATCCTGTCGAGCTTGCGCAGCTGGGCCAGGCCGATGGAGGCGGCGATGTCCGAGGGCAGCATTTTGGGGAAGAAGTCGGTGACATTATATTCCCACCAGCGATCTTTGTTGGCGGACGCCTCGAAGCCTGACTTCCCGATCCCACAATAGCGCAATTGCCGCGCGCGCGCGGCGCGGGCTGGGTCCTTTGTGGTGATGCCGCCTCCTTCTCCCATGGCCAGGTTCTTGACCGCGTCGAAGCTGTAGATGCCGATATCGCCTAGGCCGCCGCAGGCGCGGCCTTGACGTCGGGAATCCACGGCATGGGCCGCGTCTTCGATGACCGGCAGGCCGAACTGGGCCAGTTTTTCGACGGGCACCGGCAGGCCGCCGTAGTGGACCACCATGATGGCCCTGGTCTTTTTGGTCAGGGCCCGCGAGATGGTCTCGACTGTGGCGTTATGCGTCTCATAATCTACGTCGCAGAAGGCCGGGCGGCAGCCGCATAGGACCGCGGCGTGGGCGCAGGATATCCAGGTGAAAGAGGGTACGACAACCTCGGATTCCGGGGGCAGGTCCAGGAGCTTGACGGCCATGTAGAGGGCGTTGGAGCCGGAGTCGAGGAGCGTAAAGTGGGGGAGATCGAGACGCTGGGCGAATGCCGCCTCGAAGGATGCGGTTTTGGGACCGATGCCCAGCCATTGGGCCTTGAGGCTGGAGCGGACCTCTTCGAGCTCTTCTTCACCGACTAAGGAACCAAAAACGTTGATCATGGGCCGAGGACCTCCTTTTTTTCGTAGCGGCAGGGCTGGAATCGTTCCAGGTCCAGTTGGAGCTGATGGTAATCCGGGCCGTCTTTTGCGATGCGGTAGCAGCACCTTGCTTGGTACCAGGTAGCCGCCGGGTTATTTTTAAGGACACGCAGTCCGATGTCGCGGGTGTGTTCCGCGAGTATGTGGCTGCACATCACGCGCATGGCCGCCGACATGATCCCGCGGCCCGCGGCGGCGGGCGTCCCGATGATGTTGTAGCAGTCGGCGGCATCACCTTGGATCCGGAAGCCCATGCAGCCGGCGCGTAGTCCTCCGGACTCGACTAAAAACATATGGTCTTGGGGGCGGGCGAGATAGCTCTGGAACCAGCGCTCCTGCATAGGCGGGGGTATCTCGTCTTTGAAGAAGAAAGCCTCGCGGTTGGCGTTTTTCCAGACGCGCAGGTCTTCGAGATCGTCGGGTGCGATGGCGCGTAAGCGCACCTCGGGCGGTCCGTCCCAGAGTAAGGAGAATAGCCGCTTCAAATCTTGGCGCCTCGACGCCGATATACGAACATGCCGTTGTTGATCCCGTAGTCTTCCATGGAGCGGTCTGCCCATAGGGCCCGCCAGGGCTGAAAAGCTTGAATTTGGTCGTAATCCTTTCCAAGCCAGTTTTCCATCGCGCCGCGGATCATCTCGTCGGCCACGATGAAATCGGGCTCTCGTCCCGCGGGCAGGCAGGTGGGCGAGTCAAAAAGGACTAGACGGTAGCGGTTGAAACGGAAGGGGGGAGTGTGCGCTGGCTCCGGGTAGCGCAGCAGTCCCACCGAGGAGCCTGCCGGTATATGGGCCTCGATCCAATCCGCGGCCTGCGCCCGGGTGGCGTCGGCTCCCGCCGCCCGCTGGGCGTTGTCCAGGATCACCAGAGCGCGCCAACCGTTTTCCATCAGAAGGGCGGCCAAGATGGCGGCTTTCCAGAAGCGCGGGCGCGCTAGGTCGGCGATAAAATCGGCCCCCAGCAAGATGCCCAGGGCCAGCATCGGCAGATAAAGGCGCAGAATGGTGCGATCCGCCATGAGCCCTGCAAATCTCCAACAGAGCGTGGCGGTGGTCAGCCACAAGGCCAGGGCCAGAAGCCGCTTGGGACCGGTCCGCGCCAAAGCCGTGATGGCTCCGGTCAATGCCAGTGCGCACAGGAACAGGCCGACTCCTGGGATGGAATTGGCCAGCATGAGCGGCAGTCCGGTCATGGCCATCTTAAGGCTTGGGGGGATGCCGTATATCGTCGTTTCCCAGGCGTAGGCCCGTGGAGAGATGGCTAAGTAAGGATTAAGGGCCAGGCACACGGCCGCCGAGGTGGCGATGCCGGCCAGGGCCCAGGCGCCTTCTCCGGAGGCGGCGCGAGTCTCCAGTTTCCGGCCTGCCCAGGCTAATAGCGGCAGGATGAGCAGGGCCCCCAGGGTGAAGTTGGCGCCTAGTGCCAGGCCCGCGCAAGCGCCGCACCAAAGATAGCGCTTTCGCGTCCCTTCATCATAGGCGCTCAACATGAGACGTGCCGCCGCCAAGACCCAGAAGACGGAGTAATCATGAGGCTTGATCGTGTGGCCGTTGATCACGGCAATTGGGCAGAGGGTCCAGAACGCCGCAGCGGCCAGGCCCGTGCGCCAGCCGGAGAGACGTCGGCCCAGGTTGAATAAGAGCGCCAGGCTGCCTAGATGGAATAGGAGGATGAAGACCCGGCCGGCCAGATAAAGCCGGCGCATGTCTTCCGGCTGTTGGAGGTAATGGCGAAGCTCCGGCACGAGCGTGACGGCGTGCAGCCAGGACAGGGCCTTGAGGAAGGCGCCCAAGGGATAGATGAAGGCTCCACCGTACTGGATATAGAGCGGTTGGAATTCCAGTTTCCAGGGTCTCATCTGAGAGAGGATGATGAAAGATTTTTTTTCATCCGGATTGTCCGCTTGTAAGAGGAAAGATCGGTAGGAATTGATCAAGGGCTGGGGGGGGGAGGTCCAGCCCGGCGCAATCTCCTGGAAGCCCTGCAAGCGGGTCACTGGTTCCTCGCGGCGCATCTCTTCGTGGGATCGGCGCAGATCCGCGTAGAGCGCGGACCAGCGATCTTCCAGTTCTTGAGCCACGGCCGGAGTCGGTCGGCCGTCGGCCAGGGCGCGCAGGCGGCCTGCTCCCGGCAAGCCCCAGCCCAGGCCCCACAGGCCTAGGCCTAGGCCAAGGACCAGGACCGAAGTCAGTGCCGTCCACTCCGCGCGGCCGCCGCGTATCTTTTTGAGAGTCCACAGCATGCGTAAATAGCGGCGCGCCAGAAGCCAGATATCCGCCTTGGATTGCCCCCCCAGGCGCGGCTCATAGAAAAACGGGATCTCCTCGGCCCGGCCTTGGTTGGCGAGCAGGTGTGCCAGGGCCTCCTGCTGGATGGAAAAGTCCTCGGCCGCCAGAGGCAGTCCCAGCATGGCTTCACGCCGGTAGAGGCGCAGGCCGCTGGAGCTGTCCCTGATGGGGAAGTCCAGGACGCGCCGCGATGCCGCATTGAGTAGGCGGCTCAGGATATAGCGATGCCAGGGCATGTCGGCTCCGCCGCCGGGCACGAAGCGCGAGGCGATGACCAAGTCGCTGTTTTCCCGGCGAGCCCAGAGCCCTTGGAAATAGCGCGCCGGGTGGGAGCCGTCCGCGTCCATGGTCAGGACCCATCGGCCCTGCGCGAGCTGCAGGCCTTCCCGAATGGCGGCGCCGAAGCCTCGGCCGCGTTGGCGCACCACGCGTGCTCCCGCCGTCTCGGCCGCGGCCACGGTCGCGTCGCGGGAGCCTCCGTCGACGATTAGGATTTCAAAAGCGCTGGTTAACTCCCCGACAGCAGTGCGTACGCCGGCGAGCACTTGCGCCAGATGCGCGCCTTCATTGAGGGTCGGAATCAGAACCGTCAACTCCAATGTGTCGTTCATTCTTCGTCTCACCTAGCATTTTAGCTAATTTGTATCCTCAAAATAGGCCTCCGAGATGCGCTATAATGTCCATCGCCTTATGAAAGTCAGCGTCCTCATCCCGGTCTACAACGAACGCTGGACTTTGCGCGAGCTGGTGCGCCGGGTCTATGAGCAGAGCGAACTTCTGCACGAGGTCGTAGCCGTAGACGATGGATCCCAAGACGGCAGCACCGCCCGTCTTGAAGAAATCAAGTCCCGCTACGCTTCTCACAAGGTCCCCTTCCGCGTCGTTTATAAAACGGTCAATGAGGGGAAGGGCGCGGCCATCAAGGCGGGCCTGGCCTGCGTCACCGGCGACGTGGTGCTCATCCAGGACGCGGACCTAGAGTACAACCCGAAAGATTACGCCGCCTTGCTCGCACCGCTGGCCGACGGCAGGGCCGACGTGGTCTATGGCAGCCGGTTCTGCGGCGGCTCGACCCGGCGGGTGCTGCTCTTCTGGCACGCTGTCGCCAATCAACTGCTCACTCTCTGGTGCAACCTCTTCTCCGACTTGAATCTCACCGATGTCTGGACCTGTTATAAGGTATTCCCCGCAGACATGCTGCGCCGTCTGGATATGCGTTCGCGCGGCTTTGGATTTGAGCCTGAAGTGACCATTAAGATCGCCCGCCTCGGCTGCCGCATCTACGAGGTGCCCATCGGCTACGAGGGGCGCACCCATGAGGAGGGCAAAAAGATCCGGTTCAAGGACGCCGTCACCGGCACTCTGGCCATGGTCCGGGCCTGGCTTTCCAGCGATCAGGGTCCGCGCTCCGCCAGCGAGCAGACTTTGCGAAATATGGCCCTGGCCGGGCAGTACAATCTCTTCTTGTTCGCGCAGATCGCCCCCTATTTGGGCCGCGAGGTCATCGAGGTGGGGGCGGGCGTGGGCAACGTTTCACGCCTGCTGCTCGACCGCGATCGGCTGGTCTTGAGCGATGCGGATTCCGGCCACGTCGAGATGCTTGGGCGCACCTACCACGGCTGGGGCTATGTCCAGGCCAGGGCCCTCGATCTGGCCCGCGCGGAAGCGGTTCCGGCGGATCTTAGCGAGAGCTTTGACAGCGTGGTCTGCTTCCAGGTCCTTGAGCACATTCATGACGACGCCGCCGCCTTGGGCACCATCTTTCGGCTGCTCAAGCCCGGGGGACGGGTACTCCTGATGCTGCCGGCGCATCAGTCCCTCTTCGGCACGATGGATCAGGCGCTGGGCCACCGTCGTCGTTACGATGCCGTCGACGTGCGCGGCAAGCTTGTCGCGGCTGGCTTCGAGGTTGAGGCCCTGCGCTTTTACAATCCCATCGCCGTGCCGGGCTGGTGGCTCAATGGGAAGGTGTTCCAGTGTCGGCTCATCTCGGATTTTCAGCTCTCGGTCTTCGGCAAGCTTCATTTCCTGGTGCGCTGGCTGGCGCGCTGGGACATTCGCTTCGGGCTGGTGATCCTCGCGGTGGGCAGAAAGAAGGCCTGAGCCGCCGTGGGGCGCTTCAAGGACGGACCGCGGATACCCTGGTGGCTCTGGGCGGCTCTGCTTGTTGCGACCCTGGTGCGCCTAGCCGGCATCCGCTGGGGTCTGCCTGCTATCTTCAACGCCGACGAACCGCATGTCGTCAATCTGGCCGTGTCCTTCGGGGGCGGCTCTTTGCATCCCTACGCGTTCAAGTACCCCAGTCTCTGGCCCTATTTTCTGGCCTGCGTTTATGGCGTTTATTTCCTCTGCTGGTCCGTCCTGGGCCTGCGGCACGGCGTGGCGGACTTCGTCGGGCTCTATGGCTGGCATCCTGAAGGCTTTTATCTGATTGGGCGCCTTTTGGCCGCGGGGTTCTCGCTGGGGGCGCTGGTCTGGTTGTGGCGCGTCGAGAATCCGGACGACCGGGAGGGCCGCGCGTCTTGGGCGGCATTGCTTTTGGCCTTCGCTCCGGTTGTCAACGAGGCCGCTCATTCTTGCAAGCCCGACATGCTGATGTTTTTTTTCGCCTGCGCGGCCTGGTTCTTCGCGCTGAGACTTTTTCTATCGGGAGAGCGCCGCGATTGCTGGCTCTGCGGCGTCATGCTCGGACTAGCCGCGTCCTCGCAGTTCACGGCCGTTCCTGCGGCGTTCCTTCTGCCGTTGGCCTGGGGGTTGGGAGCGCGGCGTCTGCCCGCGTGCTGGCTCGGCGAGGGCTTGGCCTGCGTCGTCGCGGCCTTCTTCGCCGCCTCGCCTTACATCCTGCTCGATTGGCGCAATTTCTGGTTCTGGACCAGCATGCGCAGCCCGACCGCGCTCGCCGCGATGGGGGCGTGGAGCCATTGGTCGGTCGCCCGGCAGGTCTTGGCTAATCTGGCGCACTTCGCCGGGACCTGGTCCGTGGCCGGCGCCGCGGCCTTGCTGGGCCTGGCCTTCCTGTTATTCAGGGATCCGCGCCGCGCCGCGCTCTTGGGACTGCCCGTCCTGCTTTATGTCCTGGTCTTGAGCGCCAATCCGGACGGAGGCTGGCCGCGTTACCTGCTGGCCGTGCTGCCGGGATGGGCTTTGCTGGCGTCGGATGGTCTGGCGCTGTGCGCGCGTGGGCGCGCTCGTTGGGTCGGACTTCTGGCGGCCGCTCTGGTCGTGGGCCCCGGCATCGTCCAGTGCGCGCGGCAGGACCGCGATATGCGCCTGCCCGACACGCGTCAGCTCGCCCGGTCCTGGGTCCTTGAGCATGTTCCCCAGGGCGCGACGCTGATCTTGGATGAGCCCGATGCATCCCCCGATCTGGCGATGGTGCGCGAGGAGCTCGAGGAACTCGCCCAGAGGACCCATGCCGCGGGTTCGCCGCGGGCCCGCCTTTTTGGGGGCATGGCACGCTCTCATCCGGGCGGAGGCTACCGGATCTACCGCATCCTGCGCTCGGCGCGGGACCTGGGGACTTACCATCCCAAGCAGGTCGAGCTCTCGCAAGCCGACGCGCCTATGGTGGACCTGCGGCCGGGGATCTCCGCCGCCCGCGCCGTCAAGGCCGGCTGGATCGTGACCTCGAGTTTCGGGGCCGCCCCCGGACACTCTCCTGAACTGGCCGCCTTCTTCCGCGAACTCCCCGTCCAGGCGCGGCTGGAGGCGGCGTTTGCGCCCGTCCCCGCTGAGCTGGCCGGGCCGTCCCTGCGCATCTATCGTTTGGAACCATGACGATGGGAAATTGCTAGAATGACCGCGCATGGCTGATCGTAAGGCCGCCAAGGACCAGCGTAGGGCGTCCGCCTCGGTGACGGCGGAGGCCTTCTCCCATAAGGCGATCGTCTGGTGGCTGCCCATCCTCTATTGCCTCATCTCGTCTTTGTTCTACCTGCGCACCTACGATTCGGCCCAGGTCAAGATCACGGTCATGCAGATGGGCGGGGCGGCGCTGTTGGCCCTGTGGGCCGCGCGTCTGTTGGAGGCGGGCTGGGGGGTCTTCAACAAGGACGACTTGGTCTGCCTTTCGCCGTTCTTGGCCTATTTGCTGGTGGGCATCCTCTCTTTTGCCCACGCGCCCTACCACATGGCCAGCGTGGACTTCTTCCTGCGGCATTGCTTCTTCATGACTGCGGCGCTCATCGTCATTTACGAGTTCGACGCCCGGGCGATGGAGCGGCTGACCGACATCCTCATTCTCACCGCTTGGATCGCGGTGGGCTACGGTTTTCTGCAATGGGTCGACATCACCTGGTTCCCTTCCGGGGTGGGAAACGGCATCGACCCTTTCATCTGGCGCGGGGCATTCGGTTCGCGCGTCTTCTCCACCTACGGCAACCCGAATTTCTTCGGGGACTTCCTGGTCATCATCTTCCCCATCCTGTTGACCCAGTACCTCAAGACCCGCCGCTTCAGCCTCATCCCTCTGATGGCCATGCTGGTGGTGGATCTGCTCATGACCGGGACCAAGGGCGCGTGGTTGGGATTCGCCCTGGTCATCTTCCTCTTCGGCGCCGTTGCCTTCATCTATTTTTCCGTGGTCGTGGCGCCCTTTCGTAAGGTTGTCCTCTCCGTCGTGGCGATCGGGGTCCTGGGGTTCCTTGGCTATGTGGCCAAGGACTTGCAGGCGCGCGTCGTTTCCGTCAACTTCCGGCTCTTCACCTGGGAGGCGACCTGGGAGATGATCATGACCCACCCCTGGATCGGCACGGGCCTGGGGAGCTTCCCTCCCATCTATCCCGCTTTCCGGCGGCCGCCCATCTTCCACATCGAAGGCAAACACAATACGGAGACCGACCATTCCGAGGACGAGTACCTCGAGGAGTTCTTCGACAACGGCATCCTGGGCTTCGGTGTCTTCATCTGGTTGGCCTTGAGCACGCTGGTCGTGGGCTTCCGTTCATTAGGACAGCTCTCCACGCTTTTCTCCACCAAGGACGGTCGAGCTCCACCGCGCGCTTACGACTTGGTCGGTTATATGATCGCCTTCATGGGCATGCTCGGCCATAACTGCTTCGACGTGAGCCTGCGTTTCGTCTCCAGCGGGGTCTACCTGGGGCTTCTGTCGGGCACGATCGTCAATCTTGCCCGCGGCAAGGCTCTCTATGAGCTCCATGATTTGCGGGGCGCCGCGGCATCCGATCCGGCCAGCACCTCTTCCGTTTGGAAACTGATCGGTGAGTTCCTGATCTGGCCCGCGCGCCTCGCGGCGTGGGGAGGCCTGTTCTACGTGGGGTTTTTGCTGCTCTCCGATTTCTCCGGCGTGCAAGGGCCGCTGGGGCGTCTGCCCATGGGAGGAGAACTCCTGCAGTGGTGGTTGGCGTGGGGGATATTCGCCGGATGTCTCCTGTCCTTGGGCGGCGTTTTTGTCTACCTGAGCTATCTCTCCGAGAACCCAGCCGTGCCCCTCATGATCGCGTGCATGCTCTTGCCTCTGTATCAATTCTGGGGCTACTTTAAGGCCGATGTGGACCATAACATCGCCATCTACTTCTCCAAGGAGCGGCGTTGGGACGACGCCCTGGCCAACTACCTCAAGGTCAGGAAGCTGAATCCCAACTTCGTCATGTCCATGTATTTCATGGGCAACGTTTACAACGATCGGTTTGACATGCGCAAGGTCTACAACCCGGGCTGGGGTGATACCAACAACGTGTCTCGTGACGATTATGAGCGCGCGCTGGATTCCTACGAGTACGTGCGTCGGTTGGCCCCCAACTACGTCCAGATGCATCATCAGGTCGGAAACCTGCATATGCGCCGGGCGGAGTGGGCTATGAACCAGGGCCGGGTCGAGGAGGGCGACCTTTACCTCAGGAAGGCGCTTACGCGTTTTTACATGTATCAGGCCGTCGACCCGGTCTTCGAGCCGAATTATTTCCGCATCGGGCAGGTCTATATGATCTGGGCCCAGCGGGCCCAGCAGCAGGGCCGCAAGGACGAGGCCAGGGCCAACTTCATGAAAGCCGCTGAGACTTACGAGATGCTGATCAACGCGCCCAAATGCACGGTGGATCCCGCCCTGCTGGCTCTAGGCTATCTTCGCAAAAGCATCCTCTCCTACCAGCCCTATGTGGCGCTCCCGGGCGAGGCGCCTATGCACAAGCACGAATCCGCCGAGGCTTATACGAACTTGGCTAATGCCTATTTCATGATGGAGCGCTGGCGGGACGCCGAGAAGGCCTACCAGCGCGCCCTGGCGCTCAACCCGGGTTTCGCGCAAGCCAAGACCAACTTGGCCGTTTTAGATCAGAAGATACGGTCCGAGGGTCGGCTTAAAGCCGTTCCGCCGCCCCTGCCCGGCTACCAGCCCGAGAACGGGTCGCCGCGTTTCGAGATCATCCACTCGAAGAAGTAGACGGAGCGCGCGCATCGGCCTTATGTTATCATAGGTCTGTATGGATAAGTCGGAGACCCTCAGACGGCAGATCCTGGACCTGGTTGAGAAGTATGCCCAGGATAAGCTCGATGCGCGGCCGTTCGTGGCTGACCGGGACTTGGTCCATTACGCGGGCCGGGTGTTCGACGGTCAGGAGCTGCGTTACGCGACCGAGGCGGTCCTTGATTTTTTCCTGACCGCCAACCGCTTCGCCGAACGATTCGAGGCGGACTTCGCCGACTACTTCGGCGCGCCCGGGGCTTATCTAGTCAACTCTGGATCTTCCGCCAACCTCGTGGCCCTCACCGCCTTGACCTCTTCCAAGTTGGGCGAGCGACGGCTCCAGCCCGGCGACGAGGTCATCACCGTGGCCGCGGGCTTCCCCACTACGCTCGCGCCGATCCTGCAGAACCAGCTTATCCCGGTCTTCGTGGACGTGGGCATCGGCGATTACACGGCCATTCCGGAGCGCATCGCCCAGGCCGTGGGTCCCAAGACCCGGGCCATCATGATGGCTCATACCATGGGCAATCCTTTCGCCCTCGATGTCGTGCAGGAGGTCGCCCGGCGGCATCGGTTGTGGCTCGTCGAGGATAATTGCGACGCCTTGGGCTCCACGTATCATGGCCGGTTGACTGGCACCTTCGGCCATCTGGCGACCTTCTCCTTCTATCCGGCGCATCACATCACCATGGGGGAGGGAGGTTGTGTCATCGCCGCCGGGGAGCAGGCTGATGAGTTGGGCCGTATCGTGCGCTCCCTGCGCGACTGGGGCCGTGATTGTTACTGTGCGGGAGGGGAGAACAATACCTGCGGCAAGCGCTTTTCCCAGAAGTTCGGGACGCTTCCCTTGGGCTTTGACCACAAATACGTCTATTCGCATATCGGCTACAACCTCAAGCTGACGGACCTTCAGGCGGCAATCGGTTGCGCACAATGGCAAAAGCTCCCTGGATTCATCTCCCGGCGCAAGGCGAACTTCGAGTATTTGAGAAAAGCCCTAGCTCCCTACGAGGACCGTTTGGTGCTGCCTGTTCCGACACCCGGCGCGGACCCCGCTTGGTTCGGCTTCGTCATTACCGTCCGTGAGGGCGCTGGATTCACGCGGACCGAATTGCAGTGCCATCTCGAGGAACGCAAGATCGAGACGCGGGCGCTTTTCGCCGGCAACCTATTGCGCCACCCCGCCTTTCTGAACATCCCTCACCGCGTCTGCGGCGGTCTGGTTAATACCGACCGTATCACCGAGTCAACCTTCTTCATCGGAGTCTACCCGGGGCTCGACGCATCGAGGCTCGAGCACATGGTCGAGGCCTTCCGGGGCTTCATGAAGAAGCGCTGAGGCCGCGCGCCGCCATGGCCATGCCTCGCAAACTGAACTGTACGGTGTCCGAGGTCCGCGACCATGGGGGGCATGTCTACACGCTCCGGCTCAAGCCCGAGCGCCCCGTGCCGCGGTTCTCCGCCGGGCAGTTCCTGCACCTCG
Organism: uncultured Elusimicrobia bacterium; assembly: GCA_903830945.1. Lineage (GTDB taxonomy): Bacteria > Elusimicrobiota > Elusimicrobia > UBA1565 > UBA9628 > UBA9628. The sequence goes on along the minus strand of CAIKVT010000072.1, from coordinate 10,111 downwards.
CCATCGACCCTTACGAGCCCTCCGCCTTCTGGCCGGACTCTCGTGCGTTCTCCATCCTGAGTCCTTCGGCCGAGACGGACGCCCTCGAGATCCTCTACGCCGTTGTGGGGCGCTTTACTTCGCGCATGGAAAGGGAGCTGCGCGCCGGCAGCGAGGTCTGGGTTAAGCTGCCCTATGGAGAGTTCGTGGTCACGGCCGGTCCGGGGACCGAGGCGGCGCTGATCGCGGGCGGGACCGGGGTGAGCGCTTTCATGGCTTTTTTGCGGGGATATGCTTCTGGCGGAGGCGACGATGGCTCGCGCGTCCGCCTTTTCTACGGCGCCCGCCATCCCGGGCTGCTGCTCTTTCGGGGGCTCTTTCAGCAGTTTTCGTTGGCGCGGCCGACCCTTCAAGCGGCGTTTTTCGCTGAATCCGGGGGCGCGCCTGGTCAGGGGGTGGAACCGGGGCGCCTTTCCGTGGCGGCCGTCTGGTCCGCTTTGAGTGATGCCGCCGCCGCTACCTACTACCTGTCCGGCCCGCCGGCCATGATTCGGGCGTTCGCCGAGGAGTTGTCCGCACGCGGAATCCCCCGCGAACGGGTCCGTAGCGATGCTTGGGAATGACGCGCCTGGTTATTCTCTGACGGCAGAAGGGGGAATATCCTGGAATTGGTATAATTCGGGCAGAATATGGCGTCTGATCGGCCAGCAGCCACCGAGCCTCTGGAGGAGATCCCCTGCAACCTTTGCGGAGGCCGTCGCGCGCGCCTTTTACACGAACGGCCTTACCAGCCGTATTTGGCCCAGGAAGAGGGAGCCTTCACCGCCACTACTGATGAGTTCCAAAATTATGGACGTATCGTGCGCTGCCTGGATTGCGGGCTCGCCTACACCAACCCGCGGCCCAAGATCGCGGATATTGCCGCCGGCTACGCTGCTTGTGTCGATGAAACGTACCTTTCCGAAAGCACGAGCCGCTCGATCAATTCCCATTTCAGCCTGAACACAGTCAAGCGCTTTGTGCGCTCCGGCAGGCTTTTAGAGGTCGGCGCCTCGACCGGGTATTTTCTCAACGCGGCTCGTGTCGACTATGAAGTGGCAGGTCTAGAGCCGTCTGAGTGGGCCTGCCGCATCGCGCGTGAACGATTCGGACTTGAGGTGCATCCGGAGACGCTGGAGTCCTCCCGGCGCTTTGTCCCCGGAAGTTTCGACGTGGTCGCGATGATTGACGTGATCGAGCACTTGCCAGACCCTCGGGCCGCGGTGTGCCGGGCCGCGGAGTTGCTGCGGCCGGGGGGATTGCTTTATTTTGTCACCCCGGACATCGGCAGTCTTTCGGCGCGTATGCTGGGCGGTTATTGGTGGGGCCTACGTCCCGCACATCTTTATTATTTAGACCAGAGCACCATCGGGAAAATGCTCGATTCGGCGGGCCTGGAGATGGTCCTGATCAAGTCGTTCGGCCGGATCTTCTCATACGGTTATTGGGTGAGCCGCTTGAAACACTATCCGCCATGGATCTGCGGTTCCTTGCGCTGGATGATCCGTTGGTTGGACATCGGTGATAAACTTCTGTATCTGGACACGCGGGATTCTGTCGAGATATGCGCGCGCAAGCGCGGAGGATCATGAGGGTCGGGCGCTGCTGGCTTTGGATCGGGGAGACGCACGTCTTGTGAGCGGATTTAAGAGGGCCGTTTTTTTCTTCTCCGCGCTGACCCTGCTCACACGCTTGGTTTTCATCGCGCATTTCTCTCATAATCCGGCTAATATCCTGGATGTCGATGGCTATGTCGGGATCGCGCGCTCTCTCTTGAGCGGGCAGGGCTACGCACTGGAGCCCGGCGTGCTGACGCTGGAGCGCAGCCCAGGTTTCCCACTTTGGATCGCATTCCTGTTCCTGGTTTTCGGCGGGAATCCCTTGGTTGTTCTGCTTGGCAACGCCGTCTTGAACGTCGTCACCGGCCTTCTGTTGGCGTGGCTGGCCCTGCGGCTTTTCACCAGGCGCTGCGCCCTGATCGTTCTCGCCGTCTGGAGCGTCTATCCCTTCGCTGTTTACTATGGCGGCTGGAATTATCTGGAAACCTTCCTTCTTTTTCTTTTCACCGCTCTGCTCGCGGCCATTTATAAGTGGCGCGAAAGCCGCAACTGCCTCTGGGCGGGGGGCTGCGGCATCTTGGCGGCATTGGCGGGGCTCGTCAACCCGGCCGCTCTGCCCTGGATCGGCGTCATCCCGTTGTGGTTTTTCATCCGCGAAGAGCGTTCTCGTGCTTGGCGCGCATTCTGGCTCTACTCATTGTTGGGCGTAGCGGTCTACGCGCCCTGGCCCATCCGCAATCAGATCGCTTTCGGCAAGCCCGTGCTCACCAACATCCACGGTGGGCTTAATCTTTATCAAGCGTTGATCGTATCTCCTGATGATCTCGGGACCCCGCAACAGACTCGGGATTTCGACGCGGATTCCTATTACCAGCAAATCATGCTGGTCATGCAGCAGCGCCGTTATATCGAGGCTAACGAGATGCTTCTGCGCGGCAGCTTGGCGCGCATCAAGGCGCGCCCTTTTGCCTACCTTTCGTCCTGCGCTTATCGAGTCGTAAAACTCTGGAGGCTTTATCCCTACCAGCGCGCTTATCCCTACCACTATCGGATAATATTTTGGATCAGCTTGCTGTCGGACGGCTGGATCATCCCCTTGGCGCTCCTGGGCTTGTGGGGCGCGCGTCGGCGCTGGCGGGAACTTTTCCCCCTGTATAGCGCCGTCGTGCTTTGGACCTTGGCCTACGCCTTGATCTATGCCGTCATGCGCTACCGCATGCCCGTGATGCCGGTCATGATCCTTTTCGCCGCAGCGGCACTGGATGACTTCCTGCCATGGAGTCGGTCTCCTGGCGCACGATGGGTGTCTCCGGCCGGCCGTCGTTAAGCGCGGGTCCGGCAGTCGTCGAACATGGGGATCTTCAGCAGCCCCTTCGACCATAGCCAGTAGGTGGCCATGGACTTTAGGACGTTGAGGCCATAGCTGACGACGTTGACGCCGCATTTTTCCTTGCCGTAGTAGGTCGGGATGGGCATCTCCACGATGCGCAGGCCCTTGATCTTGAATTGGATGATGATGTCCGTGTCGAAGTGGTAGTCGTTGGAGCAGAGCTCGAAAGGCACCTGGGCCAGAGCGGCACAGCGGAACACCCGGAACCCGGAGTGAAACTCGGTCAGATTCAGGCCCAGGATGCGGTTCTGGATGGCCGTGAGGAGCTTGTTGCCCAGGAACTTGTAGAGAGGCATGCCGCCTTTTAGGGGCAACCCCGCGATGCGCGAGCCGAAGACCATATCCGCCTGGCCGCGTTCCAGGGGCTCCAGGAGGTAGGGGATCTTCTCGGGGGCGTATTGGGCATCGCCGTGCAGCATGACCACGATGTCGAAGCCGTTGTCGATGGCGTAGCGGTAGGCGAGCTTCTGGCTGCCGCCGTAGCCACGGTTGTGGTCGTTGCGGAAGACTTCCAGCTTGTCGAGGCCCTTGGCCTCGCGGTAGCCGATCCCGATGAGGTAGGTGTTGTCGGGGCTTGCGTTGTCGACGACGAATATTTTTTGAACCTTCTCCTTGATCTCCGGAGGGATGCGGTCCAGTACCACCGGGAGGGTGTATGCGGCGTTGTAAGCGGGGATGAATATGGCGATCTTGAGCGCGGGTGCCTTAGGCATGATCGTGGTCCGGGGCGGCTATGGGCGCGTTCTGGCGGAATTTTCTGGTGAAGAGTTCAAGCGAGCGTTCCAGGTCCCAAGGCGCTCTGTCCAGGATCCGGCACAGCTTGTCCGTTTTGAGGCCGCCTTTGAGCGGCCGCCGGGCGCGTTGGCGCAGTTCCGAGGTCGGCACGGCTTGGATGAGGGCGGGGTCCAAAGACATGGCTCGGGCCAGGGCGACGGCCATATCGGAGCGGGGCATCCAGTCCCGGCCGACGATGTTGAACGTGCCGCTCTCGTCCGACCGGGCTAACTTCAGGCAGGTCTCGGCCAGATACTCAGCCAAGGTCGGATTGCACCATTGGTCGTTCGGGACCGGGAAGGGTTGGCCGGCTCGTAGGCGCTGGTGGACCTGCATGGCGAAGTTCTTGGTCCCGGGGGCCCAGCTGAACACGGCCGTGGTCCGCACGATGAGGGAGGCGTGAGGATAGGACTGGATCAGGATTTCGGCATCGAGCTTCGCCCGTCCATAGACGCTGATAGGGCAGGGAGCCGCCTCTTCGTCATAGGGGCCGGACTTCCCGTTGAAGATGTAATCGCTGGAGAAGAACACGACCTTGGCGCTGTGTCGCGCCGCGGCCTCCAGGACGTGGCGGGTGCCGCCGACGATGACGGCGGCCGCCTCATCCGGATGATCCTCGCAGAAGTCCACCCCTCCGGGCGTGTTCTGCATCAGGAAGACGAGGTCGGGCGCGAGGGCCAAGATGCGCCGGTGGACTTCGTCGCGGTCGCGAACGTCAAGGTGTACGGATCCGGGCTTGAGTCGTGAGCAGTGCGTTCCCGCGGCCGGGATGCCGCGCGAGTCGAGCAAGGAGACGAGAGCGGCTCCTAGCTGTCCCGAAGCGCCGACCACCAAGGCCTTTATTTCGGAACTTGCCTCATCCATTGCGGGGGTCAGCCGTGTTTGAGCGTCCAGTCATAGGGGATGTCCTTGGTGAAGGGGTCCGCCCGCACGATCTCTTTTGGGTCGTGCGGCACGGTGGCGCAGTTGGCCACGATAGCCGGAGCGGCGGATATGCCCTTGAAGCCGTTCCATATCCTGGGCGGGACCGTGATCAGGGCATAATGGCCTTCCCCTGTGAATATCTCCTGCAGCCGACCGCGGCTGGGAGAGCCGGCGCGGTCGTCGTAGAGAACCAGTTTTATATTTCCGCTGATCACCGCATAGTTGAGGGTCATCTTCTTGTGGAGGTGCCAAGCCTTGATGGCGCCCGGATTGACCACTGAGAAATAGATTTCCCCGAACTTTTCGAACCAGAGGTCGTCGCGGCGCAGCATGTGCATCACCTGGCCGCGCTCGTCGAGGATCTGGCGCAAGGGGTGTATGGTTACGCCGTGTATCATCGGGGTCATGCCTCCATGGACTGGGGGATGTGGAAGGCGCTTATGGTAGCAATTCCGGATATTCATTAGAAGCTTCCGCCGCGGGACCGCCGAGCGATGGGGTTCGGCTTGTTGCGGGGCCTCGGACACTGATAGACTTTATGCCTGTGCCCAACGACATCGTCTGGGAGTCCGTGATCGTAGGCGGGGGGCCGGCCGGCTTGGCGGCGGGCCTGCATCTGGCCCGCGCGGGCTACCGCGCCCTTTTGGTGGAGCAGGACCGTTTGGGAGGGCAGGCGCGGCTTTTGGGACGCATCGAGAACTATCCCGGCTTCCCGTCTGGGATAGACGGCCGCCGGCTGATGGACCGCTGGGTCAGGCAGGCGCGGCGCTGGGGTCTGCGGACCCGACGCGCTCAGGTGCGCGGAGTCGGCCGCCATGGGCGCGGGTTCGTCCTGCGTCTGCAGGGGGGGAGGCTTTTGAGGTCCCGGACCGTGGTCTATTGTCCGGGCGCGGAGTTCAAGGGACTGGGCATCTCCGGGGAAGGGCGGCTCCGAGGCCGGGGGCTGTTCCATGCGGCGTTCGACCGCCCTTCGCGTTGGCGCGGTAGGACCGTGGTCGTGGCCGGGGGCGGGGAAGCCGCCGTCCACCAGGCCCTGGCGCTGGCGCGCCAAGCCCGCCGGGTCTATCTGGTCTGCCGCGCCGGGTCCATCAAAGCGCATCGTCTTTTGTGCCGTCGCCTGGGAGAAACCGCCCGCATCGTCCTGATCCTTGGGGCCACCATATGCCGTCTGCAGGGCCGGCGGCGTCTGGAGGCCCTGGAAATCGCGGGCCGTGACGGCAGCTTGCGGCTTGCGGCGGACGCGCTGTTCGTTCTCGTAGGAAAGGTTCCGGCGGCGCTGCCCTTCTCTGCCGGGCGCCTGCCGCCGGGCTTCTTCGTGGCTGGAGACGCGTCGGGGGATGCTGATCGGCAGGTGGCTGTCGCCGCGGGGTCCGGCATCAAAGCGGCCATGCGCTGCATCGACTTCCTGGAGGACTGGATTTGAAAATCGTAGAAAGGCGCGACGTGCCGGGATTGGCGACGCTTTATCTGGCCGAACTCGATGCGGCACGCCGCATCGAGTTCGTGGATACCATGGAGCCGGGGGTGCCCAAGGCCGAGAAGTGGGTCATGATGATCTCGACCCAGGCCGGCTGCGCGGTCGGCTGCCGCATGTGCGACGCGGGGGCGACCGGCTATCATGGCAACCTCTCCGCGCCGGAGATGCTCGAACAGATCCGCTTCATCGCCGCGCAGAACCCCGGCCTGGACCTCGCGCGCCACCCCAAGGTCAAGATCCATTTCGCGCGCATGGGCGAACCCTCCCTTAACCCCGCGGTCCCGCAGGCCCTGCGCGACCTGGCGCGCGAGTCGGTCCGGCCGGGCCTCATCGCCAGCGTGTCCACAGTGGCTCCCAAGAGCCCGGCCATCGCGCCTTGGTTCGAGGAGCTGCGCCGCGTCAAGGATGAGTGCTTCCCGGGCGGCCGCTTCCAGCTCCAGTTCTCATTGCACGCGACGGATGAGGAGATCCGCCACAAGATAGTTCCCATCAAGAAGTGGACCCTGGAGGAAGTGGCGGACTACGGCCGTCGCTTCGTGCGGCCGGGCGACCGTAAAGTGACCCTTAATTTCGCCCCGGGTCCGGGCGAGGCCCTGGATGCGGCCGCCATCGCCCGGGTCTTCGACCCGGAGCATTTTCTGGTCAAGGTTACTCCCATCAATCCCACCCTCTCGGCGCGTCGCAGCCAGACGACCTTCGTCTGGACGCAGGCGCCGGAGCCGATCCGCGCCGCGGCGGCGGAGCTGGAGCGCCGGGGTTTCGAGGTCATCCTCTCGCCCAGCTTCCCCGAGGAGATCGAGTCCGAGACCTCGTGCGGCCAGCTCTGGAGCCAGAGCCTCAAGGGCGCGGCGTCCGCCGGACTGCGCGCCGAGCGTCGCGAGCGGCGCGGCTACGTGACGGCCGACTCCATGGCGCAGAGAGCTGAGGCCTGGATGCAGGCGTTGGATCAGGAGTCCTCACGCGACCGGGCTTTCGAGCCGGAACATGCGGCCCTCCTGGTCGTGGATATGCAGGAGTTCTTCCTCGACCGGCACTCCCCGGCCTATCTGCCGCCCGGGCGGGCCGCGCTGTTCAATATCCGGAGCCTTATTGAGGCCTTCCGTCGGGCCGGCCGGCCGGTCTTGTTCACGGTCCACGCGCACGAAGGCTCAACGCTGGACGGGTCGCTGATGCGAGATTGGTGGGACGAGGTCTGCCTGGCGGGCTCCCCTGGGGCTCGGGTCGCCGCGGTGCTCGAGCCCCGCGCGGCCGACGTGTTCTTCAAGACCGGCTACAGCGCCTTCTCCAATCCCGCCCTGGAGGGGCGGCTGCGCGCCGAGGGGGTCTCGCAGCTTGTTCTGGCCGGGGTCAAGACCGACCTCTGCGTGGAATCCACGGCGCGGGCCGCTTTCGACCTGGGCTGTCTGACCTTCGTCTCGGCGGACGCGACTGCGGCCCGCAGCGAGGAGCAGCATGTCGCAGCCTTGCGGGCCATGGCGCGAGGGTTCTCGGTGGTGACACGGGCCGCGGATGTGATCGCGAAGCTTTCTATGGAGACGAGGAAAAGTTAAAATAGTGGTATGAAAAGAGTTCTTTTGACCAGCATATGCCGGCCGTTGGGTCCCAAGCACGGCGATGGGCCCAGCGTGGGTTATGAGCTGCTCTTCGGCCAGGTCACACGGGCGCAAGGGCTCTTCAGTCCGCGCGCCATCCATCACCACTTTTCTCTCGAATATATCGCCGCGAACATCCAAGTCCCGACCGTGGTCCTGCAGTATCCTTCCAAGAGCGAACTTATTCGTGAGCTCAAGAATGGGTATGACTACGTGGGCGTCTCCTTCATCCTTTCCACCTTCCACCGCGCGAAGGAGATCGTGGCCCTCATCCGCGAGCACTCCCCTCAGGCCAAGATCATCCTAGGCGGCTATGGCACGGTGTTGGGCGAGGAGTTCCTCAAGCCTTACGCTGACCACATCTGTCGCGGTGAGGGCGTGGAGTTCATGCGCAAACTCCTGGGCGAGGGGCATCAGCCCGGGCCGTACCAGCACCCCTTGATCGTAAGCAAGCTTAAGGTTTTTGGGCAGCGCGCGGGAAACACGGGCATGATCTTCGCCGGGCTGGGTTGTCCTAACGGTTGCGACTTCTGCTGCACCTCGCATTTCTTCAAGCGCCAGCACGTCAAGCTCCTGCCGACGGGCCGCGACATCTATAATGTGGTCGAGCGCTACCTGGACATGGACCCGCATATGTCATTCACGGTCATCGACGAGGATTTCCTGCTCGACAAAGAGCGGGCCATGGAATTCCACGACTTGGTGGTCAAGTCCGGCCGGCCTCTCTCCATCTTCGCCTTCGCGAGCATTAAGGCTCTCAGCCAGTACAAGATCGAGGAGCTCCTTGAGATGGGGATCGACGGGGTCTGGATCGGCTACGAAGGCACGCGCTCCGGCTACGAGAAGCGCGCGGGCCGGTCGGCCGAGGAGATCTTCCGGGAGCTGCGTGAGCACGGCATCACCATCTTGGCTTCCATGATTGTGGGTTTTGACTACCAGGACGAGAGCACGGTGGCCGCCGAACTCGACGGACTGCTCGCCATGAAGCCGGCCTTGACGCAGTTCCTCATCTACGGCCCCACCCCGGGGACCCCTTATTGGGAACGGGTGACCGCGGAAGGCCGGCTGCGCGAGGATCTTGCGGCCGATCCGGAGCTTTATTGCCGCAACGCCTCGGGCTTTACAGCCATGGTCAAGCACCCCAAGCTTTCCGCCGCGCAGATCGAGAAGATCCAGCGGCGTTGTTTCGCGGAGGATTACCGCCGCCTGGGGCCGAGCATCTATCGCGCGGTGGAGGTCTGGCTTAACGGCTATCTCAAGCTCAAGGACTCTGCTAACCCGATGCTGGTCAAGAAGGCCGGACTCTTCGCCCGCGATATTCGCAAGGCCTATCCCATCTTCCAGGCCGGACGGGTCTTGGGGCCCAACCGCAACGTCCGGCACTGGATCTCGGAGCTGGAGCGACGCGTGCACGCGGCCGTTGGCGCGCCTACGCGCAGCGAGCGGCTTACGTCATGGGCAGGGGTCGGCGCGGCGGCCTGGACCGGGCTGGCGCTCAAGTTAGATCTCTTTCAGCACCCCAAGCTGCGGCGCACGGCCTACCGCCAGCCCGGGGTTTTCTGGGTCAACCACAAGGTCTGGGAGTCCCTGGCGGCGCGCCTCAAGGCGCAGAACTTCCGGGTGCAGGTCGAGTTCCTGCACGCCCGCCGCGAGGTTTGGCTCAAGTTCGAGGGCAAGCTCAGCGGCAGCGAGGCCGAACGCATGTGGCGAGACCTGGGCCAGTCGCTGGAGCGCTGCCGCAGCCGCGTGATCCTGGACCTCAAGCGCTTCCACTGGGATGAGACATCCCTTTCCCCCGAGTTCCGGGCCAAGCTCGCCGGATATCGCGACCGCGTCCGCATCGTCCTGCCCAGGCTTCAGCGCGCTCATCCGGAGCTCCTCATCCTGGCCAAGATGTTCCACGAGTATAAGGGCGGTTTTGGGCTCTGAGGCATGGATCTTCCCCGAGCGGGTCGTCGATTTCCGCGGGGGGCGTCCGTGGCGTTAGGGGGACAGCTCGTCATCCTGCGCCGCCGCGTCGATGCCCTCGACCGTCGCATCGTCCGCCTGCTTGCGGCTCGCCAGCGGCTCGTCGCGGCCATAAAGCCGTTTAAGACGCGCCTGCGCGACACCCGGCGCGAGGCCATCATCCTGCGGTCGGTCGTGCGGCAGGCGGGACGCGAAGGCCTCGACCGGACTTTTGTCGGGGAAGTCTATCGGGCTTTGCTAAGATCGTCCCGTTCCTTTTTGCGGCGGCGTCATTTCATTGTGTGAGGTGCGTGTCATGAAAGATAATCTGATAGGGGAGAAGGGTTTTGAGGCGCGGCTGCAGAGTCTGTGTGAAGAGTTGGCCGAACTCAAGGCGCGGTGGAAACGTGGCCAGCGGATTTGTTTTTGG
>CAIKVT010000071.1 GCA_903830945.1 uncultured Elusimicrobia bacterium | reverse complement strand
GAATAACCGCACCTGCGACAAGCTTCCATACACCGATTGTCCCTATACCGCGCCTGACGGCACAATCGTTACGGCCGGGGGGACGCCCGTCCATGTGCTCCGGCATGCATACCTTATCGCGTCGGCCCAACCGCGAATGTGAATTGATCACGCTTACAGAATCAGCGTAGCCGCGTGTTACGTAGAATCACGCCAGGTACCGTGAGATAACAAGCGCAGCGTATAGCCCCCATGCCTAACGGGAATGATTTCAGAGTCAAGAAGAAGCATGCCCATTCAGTTCGTAGTCGATGACCAGCATCTCGATTGTAGCTATTGAGTGACAGCCTGACTGATGCTCCTGGCAACTGTCATGATCTGCTCACCGATCGCTTTGCGCATGTCATCCGGCATCAGGTTCTTTTCATCGAGGGTCTCCCACGCGGCAACGGTGCGGTCGGTCATCTCCGTCACCATCGGCCACAGGGGACTCGCGGGCAGGCGCGCGGTATCCGCGAAGCGGCGCACCTGATCGGTCGTGATTTCACTGAGACTGCGGCTGCCGCCGAAACTCAGCGCGAGGGTGTCGTTCGGTATGTAAGGAAGCGTGGCGACAAAATCATAGGCCGGCGAGAGGACGGGCGTGCGGCGGTCCGGATAGAGCAGCGACCAGTTCTTGAGGTGCATGTCGGCGTTGCCGATCAGCACGGAGAACACGAGGCGCCGCAAAAAGTCATAGGTGCCGGCTTCCCCGGCTTCCGCCCACAGCACGGCCGCAATATTCGCGTAGCTGCGCTCGCGGTATTTGTCGTCGGGAAAGAGTCCGAACACTTGCGCGAAATCCTCCATGTGCACGGATTCGCCGCCGGGGCGCCGGTCGAAGCGCTGCACCGCGAGAGCTTGGCCCTTCATCGCGCCGGCGTCCTGCGGCAGGCCGCTTATGGAGCCGACATCGATCAGACGGTTCGCCGGAACCTCGATGCCGACGGCGCGGGCAAGGGCAAGCATGGCATATTCGTTCTCGGGAACGGAGGGAAAGCGGGCCGAGGGCAGCTTGACGATCCACGAGCCGCCCATGCCTCCGGCCGGAATGGTTAGGCCTCCGGATGCTTCCATCACGGCCGAGAATTTGAGTTGGACGCCGGCCAGCGAGAATCTCAGAGCGGTTTCGCCGGCGCGTTGTTCCTCATGCTGATCTTCGCCCTCATGAGCGGCGGCGTTTCCTTCCATCGGCTCGACCACGAGCGCGCCGGGCAAGTCGGCGCCCAGCACGGCGAGAAGAAAGAATTCGCGCTGCGGCTTGACGCCCGCGCGCGCGGCCAGGTAGTCGCGCAGATGCCCTTCCGGCAGCAGGTTCGAAAAGAAGGTGGGCAGGCGGGTATTGACGGCCCGCGTCGGCACAACGAGTCCGCCCGACTGGCCTTTGTAGGAAAGGCTGAGGACCGGCCTGTCCGGATCGTCGATATAGCCCTGCTCGAAGGAAAACAGGTGGCGGTCGCCGCCCAGCCGGTTGATGACGCCGATCTGACGGCCATGCAGTTTCACGGCGAGCGCATTCAGGGTTTTAGGATCGAACATCATCGGGGCTACTTCCCTTCTCCGTCGGCTTCCTGATCGCCGCCGGCATAGAGGGACCGCTCTTCGGACCCCTCCGGTTCCTGTTGCGCGCGGATGAGGGACAGCACGGCGGGCACGAGCGCGCGCGGGACGAGCAGCAGATCCAGGCTGAGAACGCGGACGAGGTCGAGCAGGGTGTCGAAGCGGGGCACGACTTCCCCGGATTCGATCGCGGAGATATGCGGCTGCGGCAGGCCGATCTGCGCGCCGAGTTCCCGCTGCCCCCAACCCCGCTTTGCCCGCGCATCCTTTATCTGTTGGCGCAGATCAGCAGGCAGGCCTTTGAGCCGCAGGGGTTTGATATGTCGTGATATATTGTTTCTCACTTTTATATTCTATCACATATCAGAGGCCGCCCAAGTGATATATTTACACATATCACTTGACGCGCTTTATATACTTACACATATCTGATCGCTGATTGATTGTCCAGTGATGGAAGACACGCCTCCAGATTCTGGGCGGAAACGGAACGCCCAGCAACACCGCACCAACGACTTCCGCGCCAATCTGGCGGCCACAGCACGGGATTGGGAGCACCGTTTCCCGCAGCATGGCGGTTCAAATCGAGTCTCGCGAGAAGCCGGTCAGGAGACCCTCCATCTGGTCGAAAGCATGGCG
>CAIKVT010000070.1 GCA_903830945.1 uncultured Elusimicrobia bacterium | reverse complement strand
GGCGCGCTGCGCGGCCTCGGCAAACCGGATGGAGAGGCCGGTGACCTTGCTGGTGCCCATGGGCTTCGAGTACAGCGCCGCTTCGGCAAAGAACGGACGGTCACAGTCCTTCAGCACGCGCTGGCGCACCTGGTCCCAATCGCGCGGGTTCTGCCGAGCCACGAGATAGCGGGCTTGCACCTGGGCGCGTCCCTGTGCTGCGAGTACGTCAGAGGCCAGTTCCCTCTTTTCAAGGGCTGCACCGTTTTTGGTCTCGGCGCTCTCGGGCGCCATCACTTCGGGTTCACTTGCCATGCTGTCCTGCCTTTCAGAATTGCCTTGGAGTTGTGAGTATCGGGGGCCATTCAACCACAAAGCCCCCCTGATAATCGTGCCTGATCAGCCAAATCTGACCCAAGTTGTCAAGCGCGAGCAGTTCATCGCGGTAATACGTGACTTGAATCCACCGAGGGGACGGCTGCACGTACTCGATGCGCGGCATCGGCTCACAGCCATGCAACGATTTCCACGCTGACTTTAGCCGTTGTATGAGCGGGGGCTTCATTTCTTCCACCAAGCTCTTAGGTACGGCGCATCATGCCGCGGGAATGTCAGAGCCGACACAACCTCTGGATGCTGCGCGCCGACCGCCTCATAGAACCCCTTGAGGTCTACAACGTCGCGCGGCTTCGGCCTCACCCATCCGACACTGCCGAGCGGGGTCTTCGCGCTTTTCATATTGCCGATCAGGTCGCGCAGGTGGTTGTTCGCGAGTTGCTTGGCTTCCTCCCACTCCTTCACCTGGTCCTCGGCCAGCTTCATCTTGGCCGTCCACTCGAGAATCTCGGGCCTTGGCTCGGTGATCACATCCTCGGTGCCCAAGCTAAATTTCCGCGCCAGGTAGGCGCCGTAGCTCGTGGTCTGGTCGATGGGCGGCTCGGTCTCGGTCAGCACATAGTCGTGCCAGAAGGCGCGCGCAACGCTCACCATATCTTTCTCGAAGTCCAGATCCCGCTCGGTGCGGTACTGCTGCAGCGTGTTGCCGGAGAAGAGAACCCCGAAGTTCCAGCCGGTCGCTTTGCAGACGGCCATATACCAGGCGGCCTGGGTGTAATAGTGGGCCGGAATCTCCTCGGAACCCTCATCGCCCCATTCGCCGCTTTTGCGGGCGGAGCATTTAATCTCGAGGCCGGCGGAAAACTTCTTGAGCCATCCATCCGGCGCGGCCAGCATCCATGGTTCATCGCCGACGATCAGGCGCACATCGTTCCACGGCCTGGTCTCCTTGAAGCATGAATCGAGGTCGCAGGGGTTCACCACGTCAACGTCGAACCGTGCGCCGTACTCGGCGCGCACGACCGGCTCGAGCAGGGTCCCCCAGCGCAGGCACTCCTTGTCGAGCTCGGGCAGGGAGCCGGGATTCACCTTGCCGTTCCAGACATCAATGGGCGCCTTCCAGGGTGACAAACCGAGGATGGCCGCAACGTCGGTGCCCCCGAGGCCATGAGAACGAGAGGCCGCGTAGGACTCTTTCTGTTCGTAGATGCTCATTTGCGTGCCTTTCTTTTGGCGGGGAGGATCGGGCCGGTAAATTCGAAACGGTCGGGCAGCTTTGTGAAGCCCATCATCACGGCCATTGTTTCAGTAAGCGGCCGGCGCCCCTGCGCGACGTCGTTAATATAAGACGGCGCGAATCCCGTCTGCTTGGCCAGTTGCCGCTGGCTCAACCGCGCGCGCCGGTCGAATTCTTCGCGGATATCCTTCCACGAGTACAACTTAATACGCATGATTGACCTTATACGCCCAATTGCGAATCGACGTCAAGTGGAAAACGAGAGCCTTTGCGCTTCCTGGGCGGCGCCGATCGCTTGATGTAGGAGCGGCGCAGGCTCATGGCTGTACCGGAGGGTCAGGCTCCCGCCCACGGGCCGCGGTGATTGCGTTCGCCAGTTTGCGGTGCAGCGCATCGAATTCAGCTAGAGCAGGAACATCACACTCGCCCCACTCCTCGTCGCTCACGGGAG
>CAIKVT010000069.1 GCA_903830945.1 uncultured Elusimicrobia bacterium | reverse complement strand
CAAGCCCGCGAGGAAGGCCTGTCCCGCCGCAATGCCGCCGTCATTGGGCGGCAGCCTTTGGTGCGTGTAGACTTGAAAGCCCGCAGCCTCCAGGAACACGGCCGTTTTCTCGACGAGATATGCGTTCTGGAATACCCCGCCTGTCAAGGCCACGCGTTCAAGGCCCACGACCTTGGCAACTTCCACGATCATTCTTGCCAGGCCGTTATGGAAACGCGCCGAGATACGCCCGGCAGGCACGCCTTGGTCTAGGTCCGCGAGCGCGGCCAGAAGCAAAGGCTGCCAGTCCGCGATGGTCACCGCACCGCCTATCAAGCCGACCGGATAAGCGCCGGTCTCACCTTCCTCGAGACAGTGCTCCAGGGCCATGGCCGCCTGGCCTTCAAAAACGTTCTTCTGCCGCAGGCCGAGCAAAGAGGCCACCCCGTCAAAGAGCCGGCCCGCGCTTGAGCTCAGAGGCGATAGCGCAGCCGATTGCGACAATAGGCGCGCCGCCGCCCAGCCTTCTGGGAAAAGCCGCTCTAGTCGACCGAGGTCCACGCCCATCTCGTGCAAAAGCCCCAAAGCACAGCGCCGCGGCTCGCGGATGGCCGCCTCTCCCCCGGGCAAGGGGAAGGTACGCAGATGACCGACGCGTTTGAAACCCTTCTCATCCACGACCAAGAATTCCCCGCCCCAAATGGTCCCATCCGCGCCCAGCCCCAACCCGTCCCAGGCCACACCCAAGGCAGGCGGCGCGATGTCCTGCTCGGCCATGAGCGCCGCCACATGCGCATGGTGATGCTGAATACGCACCACCGGCCAATCCAGGGACTCGGTGTGACGACTGGAGGCATAGTCCGGGTGCAAATCGCAAGCCACCATCTCGGGCTTGAAACCGTAGAGGCGAGACAGGTCCTGGATCGCGGCTCGGAAAGCGTCGAGACTGGCGGCCGTCTCCAGGTCGCCCAAATGCTGGCTCACCACGATCTGTCGCCCCCATCCCAAGGCGATGGTGTTCTTAAGATGCGCGCCCAAGGCTAGCACCGGCCGCAAAGCTCGTGCCGTTCGCAGAGGCAGGGGCGCCAATCCCCGGGCCCGGCGCAAGACGAGCTGACGGCCGCGAGAGAGGCGCACGATAGAGTCATCCGCGTGACGAGCGATAGATCGATCGTTCATGAGGAAAGCGTCTGCCATGCCCCTAAGCCTGACTTTGGCCTCTTCGTTGTCCTTGGCGATAGGCTCTTCGCTGAGGTTGCCGCTGGTCGCCACCACGGGGAAGCCCAGGTCGCGCATGAGCAGGTGGTGCAGCGGCGCATAAGGTATCATGGCGCCCAACCAAGGGCTTCCAGGCGCGACCTCCGGCACGACCAGAGGATGGTCCGGCCGGCGCCGCACCAACACGATGGGAGCGGCCGCAGACGTAAGCCAGCCCGCCTCAAGGTCCGAGACCAGACAAGCCTGCCTGATGGAAGCCAGGTCCGGGAACATGACCGCGAAAGGTTTTTCATTGCGCCGCTTGCGCTCCCGTAAAATCCTCACGGCTCCGGTCGAGCGGGCGTCGCAAAGAAGCAAAAAACCACCGATACCCTTCAAAGCCACGACCCCGCCCTCGCGGATAAGATCAGCCGCCTGACCCAGGGCATTCTCCCCAATGATCCTACTGTCATCTGACTTTTCGAGCCAGAGTTTAGGCCCGCACGCGGGGCAGGCTATGGGCTGGGCATGGAAGCGGCGGTCCGTGGGGTCCTCGTATTCGGCGCGGCAGGCCGGGCAGAGGGAAAAACCCGCCATGGTGGTGTTGGGCCTATCATATGGAATGCCGGTCTGAATGGTGAAGCGCGGGCCGCAAAGGGTGCAATTAGTGAAGGGGTAGCCGTGCCGGCGCTCCTGGGGAGCGGTGACCTCGGCAAGACAGTCCGGACAGACGGCCAGATCGGGCAGGACCCAGGCCGAGGGAGCGGATGATCCTTCGCTCTTCTTGATCTCAAAATCCTTGAATCCGGCGGCGTCGAGCCAGACCGTTTCCACGGCCGCGATCACCGCAGCCCGGGGCTTCTCAGCAAGCACGCGGCCGGCGAAGCGCTCCAGGACGTCTTGGCTGCCGTCTACCTCTATGACCACTCCGTAAGGTCCATTAAGAACCCAGCCTTTGAGTCCCAGTCCCATGGCCTGGCGATAGACGAAAGGGCGGAAACCAACGCCCTGCACCGCGCCGAAGATAGAAAGACGCAGGCGACGTGGCACGCCGGAGGAAGGGGCCAAGTTAGTGATCGTCGTGCAAGCCTGACACCTTGCAGAGCACCCGTTCCACCAGAGAGTCCGGCGTGGAGGCGCCGGCCGTGACGCCGATGCGCCGCGCCGTCCGAACTGCGGTCGCGTCCACGTCGACATCGGATTCCACAGCCACCGTGTTCGGACAGAGCCTGCGGCAGAGCGCGGCCAGGCGCGCGGTATTAGCCGAGTGCTTGGCGCCCACCACGATCATCAGGTCCACTTGGCCGGCCAACTCCACAGTCTCGCGCTGGCGGTCGCGGCTGGGCTTGCATATGGTGTCGGAGACGACCACGGTCTGGCCCCGGCGTCTGACGACCGCCACGGTCTTGCGGAAGACTTCTGCTTCCTGTGTGGTCTGGGCCACGATGTTGACCTTATCGAGGATAGGCAGCCGCTCAGCCTCTTCGGGGCCGTCGACTGCGAAGGCGTTTTTACCCGCGTAACCGAGCAGTCCCACGACCTCGGCATGTCCCCTGTCTCCCACGATGACGGTGATGAAACCCTGCTGGGCATATTTGCTGATGGAGGCATGAACCTTCTTTACCCAGGGACAGGTCGCGTCGACCACCGCAAGGCCCTGGTGGCGTGCCTCGGCCTCAAGCTCCGGCGGGATGCCATGCGCGCGGATGACCAAGACGCCAGCCTTACCTTTGACCTCATCCAGAGACGCCACGGCATGGATGCCATCGGCCTCAAGACACGCTATGACCTGTGAGTTGTGAACAAGGGGCCCCAGGGTGTAAACGGAGCCCTTGCCTGCTTGAACGAGCTTGCGCACACGCTCGATGGCTTTCTGTACGCCTGGGCAGAACCCGGCACTCTTGGCTAGGATGACCTCCGGGGCTTTGTCCACAGACAGATTATAACAAAGCCCTTCACCAGGGCCCAGTCATACTGGGCCAAAGGACCCTACTTCAAGTGGCCTTCCTGCAAGTATAATATGCTTATGAGTCTCCACAATGTCGGCATCGTTCTCCTGCTCTGCACACCTGCCCTGCGGGCCCAGCCCACGCAGCCTGCATCGTCTTCCCAGACCGCGATCATCGCGGACGACCGCCTACGCGCTTGGCTCGCCACAGACCCCGATATCCAGGAAAAAATAACCCAGGCTCAGAACGCGACGCCGGTCTTCGCCGACCCGGACCTCAAAGACGCGGTCGCCGACCGGCCCGCTGACACGGCAATCTCCCAGCAACTGGGCTGTCAAGATTTCAAAAACTGCGCCGTCCCCCCCTTGGCCTTGGACATCCCCGCCGGCGAGCCCGTAGAGCCCGCGATCCGCGCCATACTACGGCCTTGGATCTGGCTGGCTGACGCGCGCGGGGCGCGGCTCGGCGTAATGCCCGCCGGCGAGGAGGGCGAGGGCGTACTGGCCATGAACCTCAAGAGCCTTGGGCTCTCGGGGGTCGAACTCAACATCAAGCCCCGGCCGGAAGGCGGCGTCCATCTATGGTTCAGCCGCGGCTTAGAGCTCGCGACTCTGTACTCCCGTGAGCACGACGCGCTCCTGGCCGCGCGCCTCTGAGCATCCCGCCTGCTTCCCGCCTTTAGCCCTTCATCTTGAGCGCCGTCAGGGCGCAGACCTTGGCGTCGCCGATGAGGTTATCGAGTATGCAGTACTCGTTGGGCTGGTGCGCGGTCTCATCGAGCTTGGCCGAAACCACGGCAGGCAAGCCCAACTTGCGGAACACCGCCGCCACCGTACCGCCGCCGATACCCATGGTCTTGGCCTTAACACCATGGATCTCCTTGATCGCCTCGCTGATCAGCCTGACCACCTCCGCGTCCGGAGAAGTCGGCGGCGCAGCCTCGGAACGCTGCACGCTGGAAAACGAGATCTTGACCCCGTACTGCTTCTCCACGCCCTTGGCCAGCCGCTTGATCTCGGCTTCCACGGTCTTGAGCGGATACTGAGGCAGGACCCGGCAGTCGTAATAGAACACATCCTCGCCCGGGATGGTGTTGATGTTGGGGACGTTGGCGTCCTTTTTTGTCGGCTCGAAGGTGCTCATGGGCGGGCAGTAGAGCTTATCCTTCTTGCCGAACTTCTTGTAGAGGCTCTGCATGCGGATGGCCAGGTCACAGGCGGCCTTAAAAGAGTTGCGCCCCTGCTCGGGCATTGAGGCGTGACACTGCTTCCCCCGAGTCGTAATCTTGAGCCACCAGAGGGATTTCTCCGCGACTTCCACCATGGAGCCGTCGGACTCCCCGCCGTCCGGGACCAGGAACACGTCGTCCTTGCCGAAGATCTCCGGATGGTTATCGGCGAGCCAGATGGCGCCAAGATCGGATCCAGTCTCCTCATCTGCCGCGAAAAGCAAAGCTAAGTCGACGGGGGGCCGGTAGCCGCATTCCATCATGGCCCTGGCCACGAGGAGGCTCGCCACCAGAGCCTGCTGGTTGTCCTCCACGCCGCGGCCGTAGAGCTTTCCGTCCTCCACGTGCAAGGTGTAGGGATCGCTCTTCCAAAGCTTGCGCTCTCCCGGAGGCACCACGTCGGTGTGGGACATGATCCAGAGGGTTTTCTTGGAGCTCTGTCCCTTCCAGCGAGCCACGATGTTGGGCCGGATGCTCATCTTGGCCTGAGGGTCGGGGGCATTGTACCACTGAATCTCGTCGAACTTAAGCTTGCGCAGCTCGGCGTCAAGCCACTTGGCCTTATCGTGCTCGCCCTCACCGCCGCTGGAAGGGGCCAGCGCCGGGATGGCGGTCAGGCCCCGCTGCAGCTCCACGGCATAGTCACGGTAGCTGTCAATCTTCTGCAAAATCTGGTCTTTCATGAAATCCCCCTTAAGGCGCTAGTCTAGCAGATTCTGAGCCGAGGATTCATCGAAGCTTAAACAGACCGCGCGCCCTCTTGAAATAGTATTTCAGATACAACTTGATCCACCAGGATCTCTTCCAGTCGCGGTCCCAGGAGCCCCATTTGCGCAAACCCCTTGCCACGAACTCCGGGGACAGCACATCACGGTTCTTATTAAGGAAGTAACGCTCTCTGATCCCTTCCTTGGAGTAATAATCGAGCAGAGCTTTATCCTCGAGGAAGGCCGAGTAAGAACCTTTAGTCCCCACATGGCGATGCACGATCGGACGGCAGACGACATCAAAGACCTTGCGCCTGAAGCTCAAGGCCCAGTCCTGGTCTTCCAACCCGACCAGATAAAACTCATCGAACAGCCCATCCTCTTCAAGATCCCGGCGCCGAGCCATCGCTATCGTGGGGGACCAATCGCACACCTGAGCTCCCGCGATCCGCTGCGGCGCGCGCTCCGGGGAACGGTCGATGTATTTGGCCTCACAACCTCCGACCATCCCGACGCGTCCATCATGATCCAAGACTTCCCTAAGCCTCTCCAGCCAATCCGTCTGCCCGATGATCACATCGTCGTGCATAAAGACCACGTAGGCCCCGCGGCTTTCCCGGAAGCCATGATTGTTGGCACGAGCGATCCCATAAGGCTTGGGCGTCGCGCTCCAGCGCAAGCCGAAACCGGAAAGGCTGCGCCGCACCGCTTCGGCCTCCGCGGGCCTACCGTTATAAACCACGATCAGCTCCATCTCCCGAGACTGCGCGGCAAGGACGCTCTCGATCGCTTGGGGCAGAAGACCATGGTTTCCAAGAGTCGGCATGATGACGCTGTAGGTGATTTTTTCCATGGCGGAGCGCACGTAATCCTTCCAGGCGGCCGGGCCCCGGGGGACCCGGAGATGTTATGATATCACAATGAATCGTCGGGACGTCATCCAAAGCGTCATCGACCGCAACGGCGCCCAGGACTACCTAGAGATCGGCGTGCATACGGGACTATGCTTTTTACGCATCAAAGCCCGCCGCAAGGTCGCGGTGGACCCGGACCCGAAGATCCCCGCGCCGCGGCGCTGGCGCTGGGCCCTGCGCAACCTCGACTCGCGCTATTTTCGCATGACCAGCGACGATTTCTTCGCGCGATCGGCCTCTCCTCTGCGTTTCGATGTGGTATTCATCGACGGGCTGCACACCTACGAGCAGTCGCGCCGGGACGCGGAGAACGCGCTCTCATTACTCGCCGAAGGCGGGGTCGTCATCATGCACGACTGCAACCCGCCCAACGCCGCGGCGGCGCAGCCCGCGCTCTCGCCTGCGCAAGCCGGAACGCTGGGCCTGCCGGACTGGACCGGAGAATGGTGCGGCGACGTCTGGAAGACCATCTGCTCCCTGCGCAGCCGCAAGGACCTGCGGGCCTTCGTGCTCGATTGCGACTGCGGCCTGGGCATCATCACGCGCGGCAAGCCCGAGGACGGCCTGGAGCTGACGGACGCCGATATTGAGAAGATGGGCTACGCCGATCTGGACCAAGACCGCAAGCGCCTGCTCGACCTGAAGCCCGCGAGCTTCCTCCAGGAATTCCTGGACGGACGCTGCCGCTAGTCCAAGGACTTTTGAATGCTGGGAATGTTCGGCTTCATCGCCGCGGTCATCCTGGTGTACCTGGGGATGCAGTACTACGTGGCCTTCTGGCTGCTGCGCAATTTTCCGGCCCTGCCGCTCTCCCCGCAGGCCGCCCGGATCGCGGTCCTGCTGCTTGCCTTGAGCTTCCCTTTATCCATGGTCTGCCTGCGGCAATACCGCGGGGCGTGGACCGCCTGTTTTGCCTATATCTCCTACATCTGGCTCGGCCTGGTCCTCATCTGGCTGACCTGCGCGGTCTGCGGCGACCTGGCTTTGCTCCTGGCGCGGCTCTGGCGCGCCTCGGAGACCGTACGCCCCTGGGCCCGGCTGGCCGTGCTGTCCTTGAGCGCGGCCGCCGGCCTCTGGTCGTTCTACAACGCGGCACGCATGCCCGCGGTGCAAGATTTCGACGTCATCGTGCCGATTTTACCCAAAGAGCTCGAGGGTTTTACCGTGGTGCAGGTCTCGGACCTGCACCTGGGCGTAACCGTGCCGCTGGCCAAATTCGCGGCCGTAGTGCGCGAGATCGACACTCTCAAGCCGGACCTGGTGGTCCTCACCGGCGACATCCTCGACGCCGGCCTGCGCGACGAGGCTGATTTCGCGCACATCGGCGCGGGCCTGCGTGCCCGCTGCGGGGTGCTGACGATCCTGGGCAACCATGAGTTCTATCACGGAGTCGCAGCATCGGCCCGGGCCTTCCAGGCCATGGGCGCGCGCCTCCTGCGCAACGAGATCGTCATGCTGCCCGGCGGCCTGCAGGTCGCGGGGGTCGACGATGTGCGCACAGCACGGCTCTCCGAAACGGACTTGGCCGCGATCCTAGCACGGCTCGATAAATCCAAGCCGGCGCTATTGCTCTGCCATCAGCCCATGTATTTCAAGACCGCGGCCCGCGCCGGGGTGGCACTCATGCTCTCCGGACACACCCACCAAGGACAGATCTTCCCCTTCGGCATGATCGTGCGCCTGGTCTACCCTTATTTCCACGGCCTCTACCGGATCGGGCCCAGCAGCCTCTACGTCACCTCTGGCGCCGGACAGTGGGGGCCGCCCATGCGACTCTTCACCCGGGCCGAGATCGCGCGCTTTACATTGCGCCGGGGCTGAGCCGACCGCTCCTTGAACCGGGCGGTCCGCGTTTGTATAATGACTAACCAGTCAGTCATTATGACTACGAGCCCGCAAGCCGCCGACATCAAAAGACGCCTCATCCTGGATTCCGCCAGGCGCCTGCTGGTGGCGCAAGGCTTCCAGGACATCGTCCTTGACGATGTAGCCCGCAAGGCCGGTGTGGCCAAGGGCACTCTTTTCCTTTATTACAAGAGCAAAGACGAGCTCTTCACCGCGGTCTTCGCGGAGCTGGTCGAGCAGCTCGGTGGCGAGCTCGAGTCCGTGGCCAACTCGACCCAGACAGGCAGCACCCTCTTGCGCGAGACCGTGCGCGTCGTCCTAGAGCATTCGGACCGCAACCGCGACTTCCTCTCGCAATTCGGCGTGGGGCGCTTTCCGGCCTGCGGCCCGCGCTCCTGCGACAAGCTCATGGCCCTCATGGGCAAGAACATCCGCCGCATCGTGCGCATCCTGCGGCGCTGCTCCCAGGACGGAGCCATCCGCGTCCAGAACCTGGATACGGCGGCCTTCGCCCTGTTCGGATTATGCCGCAGCGCAGTCTCGCATCGCTTGATCACCGGCAAGGAGAAACCCTTGGAAGAAAGAGCGGCACGAATCCTGGAACTATTCCTCTATGGCGTGAGCGGCAAGCCATGCTGATCCTGGCCGCCGCGCTGGCTTTGACCGCCGCGCCCCTGCGCGCACTTCCCGTCTCCACGCCAACGCTTGCCGTCTCCGAGACGGCCGATCTCGCCCAATGCTTCGCCTGGGCCAAAGAGCAGAGCGAGTCTTTGCACATGCAGATGGAACAAGTCTATCAGCTCGAGCAGCAGTTTAAGCAGGCCCTGGCCGCAGCCCTGCCCAATCTCAATTTCAACGCCACCGACAAGTGGCTGGACACCTCCAGCCTCCGGGGCGCCAGCAGCCCGAGCGGGACCTTCATAAGCCCCCAGCCGCAGGTCAATCTCGCCTTCTCCCAAACCCTCTTCTCGGGCTTCAGGGAGTATGCGGCCATGTCCGCATCCAAGCATCAAGGCCAAGCGGCCGAGCTCCAGCTCAAGCACGCCAACACATCCCTCTACCAGGACGTGTCCAACGCCTTCTACCTCATCTCCAACCTAGAAGGCCAGCTCGTCAACATCCTCTCTGCTGTGGATCTGAGTGAAAGCCGCATCAAGGAGCTGCGCCACTGGGTGGACCTGGGCAAGTCCCGGCACAGCGAGGTCATCCTGGTGGAGTCACAGAAGGCCACCTATGAAGCCCAGGCCGCGGCCCTGCGCGGCCAAATCGACGTGGCGCGCGACCTGCTCTCTTTTTTAACGGGCAAGGACATGGCCGAGACAAAACTCGCAGACCGTCTGGAGCGCGTGCGCAACCTGGACCCGGAGGAGACGGTGCTGGCTCGAGCGCAGGCCCGCACTGACGTGCGGGCCCTGCACAAGCAGCTGGAGTCCCAAGAAGACCAGGTGCGGCTGGCTAAAGGGGCCTGGTACCCATCGGTGAGTTTCCTGGGCGACTATTACATGAAGAGGGTCTCGGCTCTGGATCCCATCAAGTGGGATGCCTCCATCACGGCCAGCCTCCCCCTCTTCTCGGGCGGCAGCCAGGTCGCCGCGGTCCGACAGGCCAAGTCCCAGGTCAGCCAGGCCCAATACGACTTCGAGCTAGGTCTGCGCCAAGCGCGCTCCCAGATCCACAGCGCTTACAACACCTTGCGCGCCTCCGTGTTCCAGGCCGCCGCGGCGGAGAAAGCCTACAACAAGGCCAACGAGAGCTACAACCTGCAGCTGCAGGAGTACCGCCTGGGCCTGGTGAACAACCTGGACGTTCTCACGGCTATCAACTCCCTTTTGAGCGCCAAACTGACCTTCGACAAGACCGTGGTGCAGAGCAAGCTGGATCTTCTGTTGCTCAAGGCCGCCACCGAGGAACTCCCCTAGCCATGACCCTGTCCGACGTCTCCATCAAGAACCCGGTTTTCGCCTGGATGCTTATGATCGGCCTCATGGCCTTCGGCTGGATCGGCTTCCACCGCATGGGCATCAGCCAGCTGCCGGACGTGGATTTCCCAGTGGTCACCATCACCGTCACCTGGGAGGACGCCGCGCCCGAGATCATGGAGACCCAGGTGGCCGACATCATCGAGGACGCGGTCATGGGCGTAGAAGGCGTCCAGAGCGTCTATTCCACCTCCAGCATGGGCCAGACCAGGATCACCGTCGAGCTCAACCTCAACCGCAGCATCGATGCCGCGATGCAGGACGTGCAGAGCTGCATCGCCCAGGCTCAGCGCAACCTGCCCGCGCAGATCGACCCACCCATCATCCAGAAGGTCAACCCCGAGGACCAGCCCATCATCTGGCTGGTGCTCAAGGCCAAACCGGGCGCCGAGGTCTCCCTGACCGAGCTCTCCCGCTACATCAGCGAGCACCTCAAGGACGACCTGGCCATGGTGCCCGGGGTGGGCAACATCAACCTGGGCGGCTACATCGACCCCAACCTCCGGGTCTGGCTCAACGCCGACGAGATGGCCAAGCGCGAGATCACCGTCGAGGACATCCTCGACGGCATCACCACCGAGCATGCCGACATCCCGGCAGGCTACATCGACAACGGTCCCAAGGAATACAACGTCCGGGTCTACGGCGAGGCCTACACTCCGGAAGAGTTCTCCCACCTGGTCATCCCCAACCGGGTGCGCGGCGGCTCGCGCTACCGGATGTTCCGCTTCCAGGACGTCTCCACCATCGAAGACGGCCTCAACGACATCCGCCGCCTCTCCCGCGCCAAAGGCCAGCTCGCCGTGGGCATGGGCGTCATCAAACAGCGCGGCACCAACGCCGTGGCCGTGGCCGACGCGGTCAAGAAGAGGATCAAGGAGCTGCAGTCCACCCTACCCAAGGGCATGATGATCGAGACGGTGTTCGACTCCAGCCAATTCATCAAGGACTCGGTCAACGAGCTGGAATCCGAGCTCATGCGCTCGGTCGTTCTGACCTCCTTGGTCTGCCTGCTCTTCCTGGGCTCCTGGAGCGCGACTTTAAACGTCCTACTGGCCATCCCCACCGCCATCCTGGGCACTTTCATCATCCTCTACTTCTGCGGCTTCACCATCAACAGCTTCACCATGCTGGGCCTGTCTTTGGTCATCGGCATCATCGTCGACGACGCCATCATGGTTCTGGAGAACATCGCCCGCTACCGCGAGCATGGCCTGCCCAAGGTGCGCGCGGCCCTGGTCGGAGCTCGGGAGATCACGGGCGCGGCCATGGCCGCCTCCATCGCCATCCTGGCAATCTTTGTCCCGGTGATCTTCATGCAGGGCATCGTAGGCAAGTTCTTCTTCCAGTTCGGCGTGACCATCTCGGTGGCGGTCATGATCTCGCTGATCGAGGCCCTTACTATCGCCCCGATGCGTTGTTCGCAGTTTCTACAGGTAGAGCGCACCAACTTCGTGTCCAAGAGCGTGGACGCCTTCATGAACCGCCTGCGCCTCGGCTACCGCGGCAGCCTGGAGCGCTGCCTGAATCACCCGAAGACAGTCCTGATCAGCGCCTTTTTCATCTTCGCTGTCTCGCTGAGCCTGCTGCGGACCCTCAAGAAGGAGTTCATCCCCTCCCAGGACATGAGCCGGGTCATGGTCAATGTGACCCTGCCCCTGGGCGTCTCCATGGAGCAGACCGACAACCTCTTCAAAACCCAGATCGAGCCCTGGATCAACGCGCAGCCCGAGGTGGAGCTGGCCTACGCCATCATCGGCGGCATGGGCGGCGGCGGGGTCAATACGGGCGCTTTGATGGTGACCATGAAACCCAAGGAGAAGCGCCCGCGCATCGGCCCCGACCACCATCTTGAGACCCAGGCGGATTTCATGGGCATCCTGCGCAAGAAGATCAGCGCGGCCCCGGGCATCGACCGGGTCTCCATCCTGGACCTTTCCCAGAACGGGTTCTCGGCCAAGAGGGGCTATCCCGTGCAGTTCATGATCCAGGGCCCCGACTGGGACAAGCTGGCCGAAATCTCCGGGACCTTCCGGCGGAAGATGAAAGACTCCGGCCTGATGACGGACATCGACACGGACTACAATCCCGGCATGCCCGAGATCCAGATCCGGCCGGACCGAGCCAAGACCGCGGAGAGCGGCATCACGGCCAGGGCCATCGGCGACACCATCAACGCCATGTTCGGCGGAATCAAGTGGGGCAAGTTCACGGGCCGGGGCAAGCGCTACGACGTGCGCGTGCGCCTGGCGGACAAAGACCGCCACACCCCCAAGGACCTCTCCCGCATCTGGGTGCGCAACAACTACGGACAGGTGATCCCTCTCTCCGACGTGGTCAAGAGCGAGATCAAGCCCGCGCTCTTCGCGATCACCCGCTACAACCGGCAGCGCTCCATCACCATCTATGCCAACCCAATTAAGGGCAGGTCCCAAGGAGAGGCATTGGCCGCGGTGGACAAGCTGGCCAAGGAGATCCTGCCGGAGGGCTACAACATCATCATGGCAGGCAACGCCCAGCTCTTCGCAGATTCCTTCAAGAGCCTAGGGTTCGTTCTGCTGCTGGGCATATTCGTGGCCTACATGGTGTTGGCCACGCAGTTCAACAGCTTCATCCACCCGGTGACCGTGCTCATGGCCCTGCCTTTCAGCGTGACCGGGGCGCTCATGGCCCTGTTCGTGACGCACCAGAGCCTCAACATCTACAGCATGATAGGGCTCATCCTGCTCATGGGCATCGTCAAGAAGAACTCCATCCTGCTGGTGGACTTCACCCTCGAGCGGCGCAAGCACGGCCTGCCCCTGCGCGAAGCCCTGTTGGACGCCTGCCCCATCCGGCTGCGGCCAATCCTCATGACCTCGGTCGCGACCATCGCGGGCGCTCTGCCTGTAGCCCTGGCCAAAGGCACGGGCTCGGAGCTCATGGTGCCTATGGCCGTGACCATCGTAGGCGGAGTCGCGGTCTCCACCTTCCTGACCCTGTTCGTGGTGCCCTGCTTCTACCAGGTCATGGCCCGCTTCGAGAGCCACAAGCACGACCAAGAGCTCAAGGAAGCCCTCATCGAACTCGGAGAACTCCCCAGGGAACCGACGCCCGCGCGCCAGGGCTAACCTCGCATGAGAAGGTGCGCCTGCGCGTTCTGGCTCCTAGCCTGGGCCGGCCTATCCGCGCGCGTCGAGGCGGCGGAAAACAACGATCTCTTCTCCGGGATGACGGCTCCGCTGGTCGGATCCATGGACTACCAGGTCCGGGAAGCTCCATCGCGTCGGTCCCAGGACCCGGACATCCTAGAAAACCGCATCCGGGGGAACTTCCCCCTCGCCAAGGCGTCCTCAGATACCTGGACGCTCCAGCAGGACCTGGGCTCGTTCCACCTAAGCGCTTCCCCGACGATCGGGCCCAACGGCCCGACCATCCCTCGCGACCTATGGGACATCGAGACCGGCGCGAGCTTCCGCCGCAGGATCACGGAGCGACGGGGCTGGGGACTATCCGCCAGCGTGGGCTCGGCCAGCGATGAGCTCTATCACGGCCTCCACGAGACGACACTCAAGGCGACTGGCAACTACCACATGCCCTCGGGTCGTGACAATTCCTGGCTTTTCTTCCTAGCATACTCCAACAACCGCCATTTCGCCAACAATGTCCCGTTTCCGGGCGCGGCCTATCTGGTCCACTCTCCGAAATATGGCCTCGACGCGGTCATCGGCCTGCCTTTCCTGGCCGTGCGCTATAAGCCGGTCCCGGACTGGAGCGGCCGTCTCTCGGTCTTCGGACCGAACAACGTGTCCGCCGAGCTAGCCTACCGGATTAGCAGCCCCCTTGAGACTTACGCCGGCTTCGATTGGAACCAGCGCGAGTGGCTGCGCGCGGGCCGCTCGGACCACGCGCAGAGGCTCTTCTTCGACGAGAAGAGATGGAGCCTAGGCCTGCGCTTCCCGCTCCGGAAAAGCCTGCGGGCGGATCTGTCCGGAGGCTATGAGTTCAACCGCCGCATGTACGAAGACACCCGGGCGCGCAGCAGCGGCGTGCTTGCGGCAGACTTCGCTCCGGCCTGGACCGTGCGCGTCAGGCTGAGCCTGCGGCTCTAGAGTCATCGAACCGTTTTTTCCTGGGGCTTGACCTGATCATCGGCCAGACCCCGGGTTACGTCCCAGAGACGAAGGGTCCGATCGTCGCTGCCCGAGAGGGCCCGCAGACCGTCCGGAGAAAAGGCCACGGCATTGACCCGGCCCGTGTGACCCGTCCAGACCTGCAGGCATTCTCCCGTGCCCACGTTCCAGAGCCGGACCGTGTTGTCGTAACTCCCGGATATCACCAGGGTCCCATCCGGGGAGAAGGAACACCAAGCCACGGCCGCCCGGTGCCCCTTCCAGACGGCTTTCTCGATTCCGGTCGCCGCATCCCAAAGCCTCAGAGAGCCGTCCCATCCGCCGGTCAGGGCAAGCTTTCCGTCTGGAGAAAGGTCGACGTCGTAAATCAGTCCGGGCGGCGTCGCCAGACTCGTGAGGACCTTTCCACTCGCCACGTCCCTGATCTCGCAGTTACCGCCGCCGGCCAAGGCCTTGTTCCCATCCTGTGAGAAGGCCACGGTTTGAACGAAGTCGGTATGGCCTGGCCAATAAGCGAGCTCCTTTCCTGACGCCGCATCCCAAAGCCTCAGTGTCCCGTCGCTGCCGCCGGAAATGACCTTGGTGCCGTCCGGAGAGAATTGCGCGGTATAGACGAAAGCGGCCTGCCCCGACGTGGAGAACACCTCTTTACCTGTGGAGATGTCCCAGGAGCGCAGAGAAAGCTGGTCGCTTGCAGAGAGAGCGATCTTCCCGTCAGGACTGAAGGCCACGGCAGCGATCGGACTCGTATGGTCCGTGAAGGTGGACAAGAGATCCCCGGTGGCCACGTCCCAGAGCCGGACGGTCTGATCGCGGCTTCCTGAGAGCGCCTTGGTCCCGTCGGGAGAGAAGGCCAGACAAACGACGTCGTCGGTGTGGCCATGCCAAATAGTCGCAGGCATCAACTTGGCCGATGCGGGCCTGGCAAGGCAGACTAACGCTGCGGCAACGAGGGGGAGCAGCGGGCGGTTCATGGTTCGCTCCGTCACGGACAGGATAAGATCAATATATCTAAATTTCAAGGCAAAGGGGACGACCTAGGGATCCATCTTCCGCCGCACGGGGACGACAATCACCCGACTGCCGCGGATATTAGCCTGCAGGCTCGCGCACATGCGTTCCGCCACGTCATGAATCTCGGCCATGCGACGATCCGAGTGGAACTCCAGGTACAGCTCGATATGAACGGTCCCTCCCGAGCGGCGCGACTTCACCCCGTGACACTGCTCGTATTCGGCGAAGAACTTGGCCAGCTCGCGAACGATGACCAGTTGAAGGGTTTCGTCGAGCGTGCAGTCCGTCAGGTCGCCGAGAGAGCGCGCCGTGATCTCGTAGACCGTCTTCAACATATAGACCGCATAGCCAAGCGAGATGATAGGGTCGATGTAAAGGGCCCAATGGTGTTTTTGCAGGAGCTTGCCGATGAGGAGAGTAACGGTGAGCGCCACGCAGACCACGGTCCCAGCACGATAAGACTTCCCGGTGGCCTCCAGGATCGGCGAAGGCTGCTGGCGGTCGAGCTGGACGAATTTCCACCAATAGAATCCGTCCACGCCGATCCAGGCGATGATCAGGCCCAGCCCCAGACCGACGCTCTCCAAGGGCTGCGGGGCCAACAGCCGCGCCGCGGCCTCATGGGCGATGCAATAGACGGACACGGCCATGCTTCCGGCGACCAGGAGTCCCAGGCAACTCTCCACCTTGCCGAGCCCAAAATCGAACTCATATCGGCGACGGCGCAAATGGCGCAAGGTTCCCCAAGCCACGATCGTCGCCAAGGTCTCCGCGCTTTCCTGGACCAGATCGGCGTAGAGGGAGAGGGAATTCGACATGACGGCCGCCACGACTTCAACGAGGAGGCCGACAACCTCGATGATGACGCTCTGGCCCAACAGGCGCTCTTTGGCGTCGCCGTTTTTCTTATCCTGAGCGCTCATCTCGGAGTCGTTTGTAATAAGCATTCGCTCACTTTGGGAACCCAAGCAGGACTAGCGGGGCGGCTTGCCGCCCTTGTCGATCTTGACCCAGGTGTCGCGCAAGGTCACGGTGCGGTTGAAGACCGGCGCTCCCGGCTTGCAGTCCTTGGGGTCCGCGCAGAAATAGCCCTGCCGCTCGAACTGCCAGCGGCCTCCGGGCTCGGCCTTGGCCAAAGCCGGCTCCACGCGGCAGCCCTGAAGGGTCTCCAGGGACTTAGGATTGAGGTGCTGCTTAAAGTCCTCACCTTCCGGGACTTCGCCCAGGTCGGACACGGAAAGGAGATGGTCGTAGAGCCGGACCTCCGCCGCTACGGCATGCCGGGCCGAGACCCAGTGGATGGTGGACTTGACCTTGCGGCCGTCCGGCGAGTCGCCGCCGCGCGTGGCCGGGTCATAGGTACAGCGCAACTCCACGACCTTGCCCGAAGCGTCCTTGACCACCTCTACGAGCTTAATGAAGTAGGCGTAGCGCAGGCGCACCTCCTTGCCCGGCGTGAGGCGGTGGTACTTGGGCGGCGGGACCTCGCGGAAATCGTCACCTTCAATGTAGAGCTCGCGGCCAAAGGGGACCTTGCGGGAGCCCAAGGACGGGTCCGCGGGATGATTGGCGGCGTCGAGCTCCTCGACCTGCCCCTCGGGATAGTTTATCAGGACCACCTTGACGGGCTTGAGCACCGCGCTCATGCGCGAGCAGCGCTTGTTGAGATCGTCGCGCATGCAGTCCTCCAGCAAGGCCACCTCGGTCTGGCTGTTGAACTTGGTGACCCCGATGCGGCCGCAGAAGTCGCGGATGGCCTCGGGCGTGTAGCCCCGGCGGCGCAGGCCCTGGAGCGTGGGCAGCCTGGGGTCGTCCCAGCCAGAGACGAGTTTTTCCTGCACCAGCTGGAGCAGTTTGCGCTTGCTCATGACCGTGTGATTGACGGCCAGGCGCGCGAACTCGATCTGCTGGGGATGGCACTTGGCCGGGCCGTTGTCCAAGGTCCAGTCGTAGAGAGGCCGATGGTCCTCGAACTCCAAGGTGCAGATGGAGTGGGTGATGCCCTCGATCGCGTCTGATATGGGATGGGCGTAGTCGTACATCGGATAGATGAGCCACCGATCGCCGGTGCGGTGGTGCCGGGCGCGCTTGATGCGGTAGAGCACCGGGTCGCGCATGTTCATGTTGGGCGAGGCCATGTCGATCTTAGCGCGCAGGGTCTTGGCGCCGTCGGCGAACTCGCCCTGGCGCATGCGCGCGAAGAGGTCGAGGTTCTCCTCGACGGAG
Source organism: uncultured Elusimicrobia bacterium (assembly GCA_903830945.1). Classification (GTDB taxonomy): domain Bacteria; phylum Elusimicrobiota; class Elusimicrobia; order UBA1565; family UBA9628; genus UBA9628. The sequence continues at coordinate 205,143 of CAIKVT010000069.1, read as the reverse complement.
CGCTGGCGGAAGGAGCTCGCCTCGCCGGGCTTCTGGAAGTTGCCACGCATGCGGCGCACCTCGTCTAAAGCGAGGTCGCAGACATAGGCCTTGCCGCGCTTGATGAGCTCGACGGCATAGTCATGGATCTGCTCGAAATAGTCCGAGGCGTAGAACATGTTGCGGCCCCAGTCGAAGCCGAGCCACTTGACGTCCTCCTGGATGGAGTCCACGTACTCGACATCCTCGGTGGAGGGATTGGTGTCGTCGAAGCGCAGGTGGCAGGTCCCGTTGAACTGCCGGGCGATGCCGAAGTTGAGGCAGATGGACTTGGCGTGTCCGATGTGGAGGTAGCCGTTGGGCTCCGGCGGGAAGCGCGTGACGATCTTCTTGTGCTTGCCGCTCTTGAGGTCGGCTTCCACGATGTCACGGATGAAGTCGCTGGCAGGGGCGACGGGCTGCTCCGAGGCGGCGGTCGTCATGGTCTGGGCTCCAGATGCTGGGAATCTCTCCGTCGAGAGATTCTAGCAATTCGTGCTCCGCCCTCAAACGCCCTGGAGCCGCGCTCTCTCTCAGGCGGAGAACGCGCGCGGCGACTGACCGCCGGCCGCTATGGTCTAGAGACGAGAGCGCCGCTGCCGGTGATGTTGAACGTCATGGAGCACTTATACATCGCCTGATATTCCTGGTCCTCCATGTCCCAACTCATGGTCTCGGTGCAAGCGACGTCCCGACCGTCCTTGATGACCACTCTCTCGCTATTTGTCCGTGCCAGGCTCCCATCCATGACTTGGAAGATATGCGAGGCGCTGTTGTAAAGATTCTCGGTAAAAGAAGTGACGATCGCCTCTCCGGCCAAGTCCGGGTCCACCCGCCCTTGCTCGTTGACTTCGAAAGCGAGCTTGCATTCGAAGAAATCGTCGAAAGGCGGCAGCCGGTTGCTGTCGAGCGTCCTGAGACAGGAGAGGTTCTTCCCTTCCTTCTTATACTCGGACCGGCTGTTATGGCTGTCGCCGCTCTGGACCGGGATCTGGGTCATCGCCTCATACAGCTTCTTGGCAGGCTCTTTGATCAGGAAGTCCAAGACATTGACCTTCGTCGGCAGCAGGCCCCGGTCCACGCTCCGCCCGCCCTGGACCGCGGGCGCTTTAGCCGCCTCGAGCTGGAGCCGGCCCAGCAGCCCGGCCATATCGGTCTTCTCGAGCTGCGCCGCGTCGATTGCTTGCGCCGAAGCGCCTTGGGCCATCGCAGTCAGCGTCAGAGACATCAACGCGACGGCCGCTATTTTCGTTCTCATTTCATTTTCCTCCCCATTGAGTTCCATGTATTATTATAGCGGTCGGACCCACCGGGAGTCATGACGCTGGAATCAAACACTGATGACATCAGGATGACAGCTGAGTATAAAAGACCGGTCAACCGCGCCCTGGGCTTCGTCGTGGGCGCGGACAAGGCGGCGGAAGGACCCCAACGTCAAGGCGCTCCTGGAAGACCCTCGCCTGCGGGCCGTACTCGTAGACCCGTCGCTGGCGCGCTAAGGCACCTGAGGCATGACGGGGCCGAAGTCTACGGCCGCTGTCCCAGCAAGGGCTCGATCTTTTGCGAGATGTCCTTTCCAGCGGGCTCACCCACGCCGCTCTGGGCCAGACCGGGGTGTTTCCCCGAACCCGCCGCCTGGTAGGCGATAGTGCTCAGGCCGAACAGAGAATCGTTATGCAGTTCTGAATAGGAGATCCGAAAATAGCCATCCTCGCCCCAGTCCTTACCCCAGCTGTTCTTCACGATGAAATACTGCTCGGCATCGTTATAGCCTACCAGCAGGACGGCGTGCCCGCCCAGAAAGTGGAAAACATCCGCGATACCGGCGATATGAGAATAGACTCCGGACTTATAATGCTTGAAGTCAGCGAACACCAGAAAAGAGGTCGGCAGCGGGCCATACTTGGCCAAAGCCGCCTTGATGGACTCGACCCGCCGCGAGACCGAGCCCCAGCTCCCGATCTTGTAGGTCGCGTTCTGCCAGCCGGGGGCGGCCGCGGAGCATGTCCCGTTGGTAGCGGTGTATGGGTAGTATCGCTCTGGTGGCAGTCCGGTGGTCTCAAGGAACTTGGCGTTAAGATGGCCGCCGCTGCAGGACCCCGCGCCGCCGCAGGAGATCAGCACCTGTTCCGATAAGCTCGCATAGTCGGCGACCGCGCCAGTCAAGCGAGCGTTGGACTCCAACCCCCCGGTCATCGCGAAGGCCCAACAAGACCCGCAGTGCCCTTGATCTTTGATCGGGGTCACGAAATTCCCGTCGTGATTCCTCCAATCCAAGCTCGGAGACAGCGTTGCCAGGAGGCCCGCATCTTCGGAGACCGGCTGAGCCATGATCGACAGCTCGCTGGTGCCGACGCGCAGCTTCAATTCCGCCGGGGAGAGCCGAGACAGCGAGGTCTTCCCCGCCGTCCATTTGGCACCCTTCTTATGGAGCGTGGCATTGAGCTCGGCGATCTCCGAGTCGAGGGCCGAGAAGGCCGGGCCCTGCGCGAACGAGATCGTACTGACGGTCAGCAGAAGCAAGGCCAAGGATCCGGCTAAAACATTCTTTGAGCGTTTCATGGGATTCATCCTCTTCCGGCGTCGGTTTGTCATGCGGTGCGCCCCGGCTACATACGAGCATAACATATGGGGGCGCTTCGAGAAATACCGGGCAATCAGCTGCGCCCGGTAGGACTTGAACCTACGACCCTCCCGTTATGAGCGGGGTGCTCTGACCAACTGAGCTACGGGCGCATGGAAGGATTCTACAACACTTTCCTCAGCTATTGGTTTTTTTAGCCTTGCGCCGCGGGAGGTGTTCTTGAAAATGTAACATTGCCCTGTCATCATCTGAGGGCTGCATGGACAACGACAAGGAATTCCTCGACGCCTCCGCGGTCAATGACCTAGAGACCGCGCGTCTGGCCCTGCGCTGGGCCCTGGAACGCATCCACAAGATGGATGCAGAACTCACCACCCTGCGCTTTGACAAGGCGCAGGCTGGACAGGACGTCCGGAAGCTCTCCCAAGAGGTGTCCCAGAAAGAAGAGACGGTCAAACGCTGGAAAGAGACCATCCATGCCTGGGAATCCACGGTCCAGGACCACCATAAGATGGAACTCCACCTGCGCGAGGAGTTGCGCCATGAGATGCTCCAGGAGGAGGACGCGCGGGTCAAGGAAGAACGCAACCAGCTCCAACTCCAGATCGACGCCCTCAAGCGCGAGCTTGCCGACAAGGAAAGCCAGTTCGGCCGGCTGCGCCGCGACGTCATCGACGCGGTCAAAACAGCCCGAGCCGACGGAGAGCGCGAAATGCAGTCCCTCCTCCAGCACCAGGAGAAGGCGCTGGGGGAGACCAAGCAGTCGTTCCTGGAGCGGCTCAACATCCAGTCCGACCTCGTCCGCTCCCGGGAGCGCGACCTAGAGAGCCAGCAACGGCTCCTCGACGAGAAGATCAAGGCCAAGGAGATGGAGTTCCGGCGCCGCTACGAGGCCGACGAGATGGCGCTGCTCAAGCACAACCGCGAGGTCCTGGCGCGCGATGAGACGGCTCTGGATGAGAAGTTCCAGGCCAAGATCGCCCACCACGAGGCCCGGCTCCTGCGACAGGGAGAGTCGATCGAGGCGCACCGGCTCAAGCTTGAGGCCGAGCACGCCCGGCGCCTAGAGGAGCTGGAGGAGTCCTACACCCACAAGCACGAGGCCGAATGGGGGAGCCTGCAGGAGAAGCTCGCGGCCGAGCGCCGCTTCCTGGAGCAACACTTCCGCGACAGGGAGGCCCACCTGGAGGCCGAGGCCGCCGAGCGCCACCGGGACGCGCTCAAGCGCTACGCGGCCCAGGAGGAAAAACTCGTCGATAAGTCACAGGCCCAGCTGGAGTCCCTGCTGCTCCACGAGCAGGAGCTTATCGCGCAGCGCGAGGCTGAGCTTGCGGCCAGATTCAAAGCGGAGCAAGCAACCTATCAGAAGAAGGAGAACGACCTCTTCCGCCGGCAGGTCGGACTCCAGGACGCCTACCGGGCCCAGCTCGCCGACAGCCTGACAGCCGGCCGCAAGGCTATCGCAGCCGAGCAGGCCGACCTCGCGGCCGCCTATCAGCGCCAGGAGGAGGCCCTCGTCGCCAGAGAGTCCGCATTGGAGATCCGGCTGCGCGACGAGTGGGCCGAGCGCGAGCAGGCGCTGCTGGCCGAACACCACGCGGACCTAGCCCGAGCCCGCAAGGATTTTTCAGCCGAACTCGACGCCGAGCGCCGGCGCCTGCAGGAGCTGCATCTGCGCCAGCTCAGCGACCTAGCCCTGTCCGAAACGGCGCGCGAAGCAGCCCTGCGCCAATCCTTATCCACGGAGCAAGCCCAGGCCATCAAGGCCCACCACGATGCCTACGAGGCCCTGCGCAAGGAACTGGCCGAGAAAGCACAAGCCGAGTCTGCGACCCGTCAGGCCGAGTACGACCTGAGGCTCCAAGAACTCGACGGCCAGATGAGCCGACGCCTCACCGAGGAGCGCCGCCGGCTCGAGACCAAGACCGCAGCGCTGGAGAAATCTCTCGCGGACCGCCAGCGCGCCGCTCTCGACGACGAGCGAGCCGCTCTGACGGCACAGTCCGCTGACCGCCAGGCCGAGGCGGAGTCGGCGGCCACGGCCCAGGCCAAGGCCCTGCGCGATGAGTGTTTTACCAAGGAGACCCAGCTCAGAGTCGAGGCCGCGGCTAAAGAGAGCCAGACCAGAGCCGCCTACGAGGCCAACTTCGTCCAGCAGAAAGCCGCCCTGGAGGAACGCGCCGCAGCGGTCGAGACCTCCCTGCGCGACCGCTTCGCCCGTGAGCAGAAGGCCCTGCAGAACTCATGGGACCAACGCGAGCTCGAATGGATCGCCCAGCGCGAGAGCCTTCTCAACTCCGACCGCGAGCGCCTTGAACAAAACGACCGTCAGAAAGAGGCGGCCTTAGCGATCACGCGCCGGGAACTGGAGGAAAAATTCACCATCCGCGTCAAGGACGTAGAAACCAGGGCCGTCCGCCGTGCCAAAGAAATCGAAGACGTCTGGCACAGCCAGCAAGGGGAACTTGAGGCGTTGCGCCTGCAGCTCATGATAGAGGCCCGCACCCGCGAAGCCGAACTGCAGGAAAAGGTCCGGCAGAAGGAGTCGGCACTCAAAAAGACCATCGACGACCGGCTCGCGGAACTAGCGACGCGGGAAAACAGCTTTCAGGAAGCCTGGATCAAACGCGAGGCTGAACTGCAAGGCGCTCTGAGCGAGCGAGAAAACCTTTGGCTCAGCGCCAAGCGCGAGGCCCTGGCCCGCGAGCGCAAGGAGTGGGAAGAGTCCCGCGACCGCGAGATCTCCCAGCGCCGTCGCGAAATGGAGCTCGGCATCGCACAGCGCGAAAAGATGCTCGACGCAAACGTCCGCGCGCGCCAGAAGGAGGTGGAGAACCTTCTCATCGAGAAGGAGAAGGACCTCCTCCTCGCCTACAACGGCCGGATATTCCAGGCCCGCGCCGAGCTCGACACCGCTCACCGAGACCGCGCAGAGGCCCTGGAGCTCAAGTCCCTGGAGTTCGAGAAGACTATCACTGCCGAGGCCGTGGCTAAAGAGACCGCCTTCGCCGCACAGAAGCGCGATCTGGTGGCTCGCGAGGTGGCCGCCCTGCGCGCTGAATTCACCGATAAGCAGACCCAACTCGATGCCGCCGCGGCTCGAGAGCGCGATGAACTGCACGCCGCTTTAGACCGGCGCAGCCGGGAACTGGACCAGGCCCACCAGGAGAAGCTCCGACAGATCGAAGCCGCCAAAAGCCACGGCAGCGAGCTCCTGCTGGAGAAAGAGGAAGAACTGGCCAAAAGCTTCCAGAAGCTAGAGCACGATCTGCGCAATGAACTCAATCTCACAAAGATCGAGCACGCCGCGGCGCACGATGAAAAGCTGCGCAAACTGGCCGAGGACCGCGCCGCCCTGCAGAAACAATACGAGACCCGGCTGCGGGAGCTCGAGGCGCGCTACCGTAAGGGCGGTGCCGGCGCATAGCGCCGGCGCTTCGCGTTGTCCATCCCTACCCGAGTGAGCCCAGACAGCTCTGGATAGCGACCTGGACATATTCGGACAAGCGCCCCTGCAGGGTCGCGGAGAGGCCCATCTCGTTCTTGATGTCCTCAGGCTCGATGCCCATGAAGGTGATGGGCGGGATAGGATACTTCAACTGACGGGCGAACTCCAGGATCTTGAGCAAGTCCCCCTCGTGCGTGGTCAACCCGGTCAGCTCCTTCTTGGTCTCCACGTCCTCGGGCTTGAAGAACTCATGCTCACCTGGCTTTTTACCCATCCTCGCGCTATCCACGATCAGGATGCGCTCGGTGGCCGGCTCCAGGTAGTTCAGCAGGTTCACGGTGTTTCCGGAGAGGTCGATGGCCCGGAAGCCCCGCTCCAGTCCCCCCTCCGATATGCGCTCGACGATGCGCAGGCCTATGGAGTCGTCGAAAGCCATGTAATTGCCAACGCCGATGAGATAGCGCAAACCTTTATGAGCGGTTGACGTGCACCACCTTCGCGGGCGGAAAGCCATTGAAGTAGGTGGACGAAGCGTGGCTGTAGGCCCCGATGTTCGGGCTGTAGAGAAGCTCGCCCAGCTCGAGGTCGGCGGGAAGGTTCTCCGACATGGAGATTACGTCGAGGGCATCGCAGGTCGGGCCGAAGACGCCGCAGATCTGGTCCTTTCCCTTGCGGAACGACTTCATGTGGTAGTGGCAGTGGTCGAAGATGATGCCGGAGTAGGTGTGATAGACCCCATCGTCGACGTAATAGCAGACCTTGCCGTCGCGCAAGGCCTTGCCGAGTATGGTGACCACCGAGGTCGCCGCAGTGGCGATCATGAAGCGGCCCGGCTCGGCCAGTATCTCGATGTCCCGCGGGAAAAGCCGCTCGAGCTCGGCATTGATCTTTGTGGCCAGCTCGCGGAAGGGCTTGACCGTCTCGTCATAGGGCGCCGGGAACCCGCCGCCGATGTCGAGCACGTTCATCTTGGTGTAGCCGCGCTGCCGCGCTTCCTTGAAGACGTCGGCGGCCAGGTTGATGGCCTGCACGAAGTTCTCGAAGTTGGTGGTCTGGCTGCCCACGTGGAAGCTCAGCCCCTCCACGACCAGGCCGGCCTTGACCGCGGCCAGGATGAGGTCCACGGCCTCGCCGGGCGCCGCGCCGAACTTGGAGGAGAGCTCCACCATGGCGCCGGTGTTGGCCACCTTCAGGCGCAGGGCCAGGCCCGCGTGCGGGGCGTAGCGCTTGATCTTGCGGATCTCCTCGATGTTGTCGTAGGTCACAAGGGGCTTGTAAGGGTCGAGCTGGCGCAGGGTCTCGTTGGCCTTGATGGGGTTAGCGTAGATGATCTTGTCCCAGATCCAGTCCTGGCGCGCTTTGGCGGGCAGGTGCTTGATGTTCTCATGGACGATACGGAACTCGGGCATGGAGGCCACGTCGAAGCTCGCGCCGGCCTTATAGAGGGTCTGCACGATCTCGGGCAGGGGCTCGGCCTTGACCGCGTAGTAGGCCTGCACCCGGGGCAGATATCGCTTGAAAGTGGCGTAATTGCGCCGGATCTCGTCATGGTCCACCACGAAGAGGGGCGTGCCGTGACGGGCCGCGAGCTTCTGCAGCTGTTTGCGCGATATCATCAGATCTCCCCTAGTCCTAGTCGCCGTCCGTGATCAGGAAGTTCTTGAACTGCCAGGGGTCCTTCCTGTCGATGGCCGGGTTGTTGAATCCCTCAAAGGCGTTAGCGTAGTGCTTCAGCGGCGTCCAATCCGAGCGCCTGGAGATGAACTTGCCTAGATACGGCATGGCGACCTTGAGCACGAACTCGTGCGGCAGGTCGTCGGGGACCACCACGCCCCGCTCGGGGTTTTCGATCATCCACAGGGTCGCGGCCACCACGGAGATGGCGACCTGCATAGTGGTGGCGTTCTGGTGCGGCACCAGGCGACGGGACTGCTCGATGCTCAGGTCGCTGCCGGTCCACCAGGAGTTGTAAGGATGTCCCATGATCAGCGCGCCCAAGATGTCGGCGCCCTTGATGATCTCGTCGTTCATGATGCGGACCTTGGACTGGAGCTTGTAGTCGTAGCCGCGTAGCTCATTGAGCGAGATGATGGCATTGTCGCTGGGGTTATAAGCGTAGTGCACTGTGGGACGGTAGAGAGCCTTGCCATTCTTCCAGACCGTAAGCTTGTCAGATATGGTAAAGGCCTCGCCGTGGCGCACCACCATGCCATGGATACAGTAATCAGGGACCCAGGAGCGGACCCAGGTATTCATGCCCATGCGCGCCAAGCAGATCTGGTTGCGCGGCCCGCTCTTGTGCTGATAGGCCATGGCCGGAAGCTCTTTTTCGTGCGTGCCCCAGCCCATCTCCGCCGTGGTGATGCCTTCCTCGCGGAAGCCTTCAACGCTCCAAGTATTGACGAACTCGTCGACCTGCTTGGGCATGTCGGAGATCTGCGTGTCGCGCTCGCTGACGTGAATGACCTTGACGCCGAGCTCCATGGCCAGACGGTTGAAGAACTGGTCCTTCATGAGCTGGCGCAGGACCTCTGCCTTGCGGCCCTTGACCTTGCGCTCGGCCAGGAGGTGCTTGGCGATGTCGAGAAGGCCGTACTTGGTGAAATGGGAGATCAGACCGGGGTTGGCGCCGTGCTCCAAGACCGCGGTGGGGCCGGACCGGTCCCACTTGGCCATCATGCGGCGCACGTTCATGTGCCGCCAGTAGAGAGTGCGCTCCTGGGGCGTCTGGTTGACGGCACCGGCGTAGGGGTCCCAGACCTCGGTGGAGGTGTTGACGTAGAGCACTCCGTGGTCGTGGCACCACTGCAAGAGAACGAGGGCGTCGATGTTCCAGGCCAGGTCGATGAGCACATCGCCGGCTTTGAGATACTTGCCCAGCAGTGGGCTCAGGTTCTGCTTGGTAATACGATTGCGCACCCAGCGCACGCCTTTGGAGATCCATGGCTTGAGCGCGGCTTTGCGGTCTTCGAAGTCCATGACGGTGACGTTCTTTGGCGAGACCTTCATAAGCTTCATCAATATAGGAAGGGCGCACTGAGCCACGGCGCCGTAGCCTACGAAAAGGATCTTTTTATCAAACTTATTCATGGTGAAAACTCCTATTTTGCGCGTTCAAAACTGCGTCATGAATGATAGCATGAATGGGTCGCATCTCGCTGGAGTTGCGCGAGGCGCCAACGGTTCTGTACGCTGGGCTCCAGCACGAGGAGAATCCGGACGTGCTCCAGGGCCAGTTCGAGTTGTCCCGCTTCCTCATAAAGCTCGCTTAAGCGCGCATGGGCGGCGGCGTTGGCGGGGTCGCTTTTAATGGCCCGTGAGCATTGAGCGACTTCGCGGTCGAAGCGCATTTTCAGCAGATGCGCGCCGGTCCTGAGATTGTACGCCCTCCACACATAGGCCGCGGCCAGCAGCGCGGCCACGATCACGGGCAGGAAGAGCACGGCGGCCAAGGAGCCTGTCTGGCTCGCGATGATGGCGTAGGTGAAGATGCCGATGATTAGGAAGCAGGACCGGAAGACGAGTCTCAAGAGGTCATGGTCGGCGGGCGCGGGACCTTGCGACATGCGCTCTATGCGGTCGATGGCGTAAACGGATACGCCGGATAGCACGCTCGCAAGGACGAAGGGGAGCATTGCTGCAGTCTAGAGCCCTTCGGTGGGGGCCCGAGGCATCCCGTAGGTGATCAGGATATTATTGCCTGTGGTGCCGTCGCAATTGCCGGCGCAGGTGAGTTGGATGAGGGCCAGCGGCGTGCGAAAGATGACTTGGCTCTGGTAATCGGGCGCTTGGGTGATGCGGTATTTCTGGGACCGGACTACGAGGTCGGTGGCTTCGGCCTCGGGTGCGCCGTATTTATCGCTGAGCAGGGCTTTGACTTGGTGGTAGGTGTCGATGTATTGGTCCTTGGTCACCCGCACGGGGTCGAAGGCAATGGTGACATCCTGAAGGCCTTTGGGGCCGAGGCGGTAGGTGGCCGCGGCATTGAGAGCGTTGATGGTGACGTGCTCGAGCCAGAGCTTGTCGCCTGCCGCTGCACTGGCGGGGCGGGCAGTCCGGAGCGCCTTCTCATTCATTCCCCAGCTGGTGTTCTGATACACGGTGGGCTCGGCGCAGCCGATCAGGCCGGCCAGCGCGAACGCGGCGGCGCAAGCGGCGGTCCTCTGTCTGCTCATGTGCGTTATTATAGCTAAAGGGGCCTAAGCCTGTGACATGTTTTCCGGATATCGGCGCGGATGAACTTTAAGGTCACAATTTGTGACCTTAAAGATTCCGCCGAACCAAGCGCTTCTGCCGCCACGCGCCAGTGATGAGCGCCAATAGCGCGCGGTAGAACCATGCGTTCTGCATAAAACGAACCGGCGGCCCCCCTCTCGGAAGACCGCCGGCTGCACGCGCACCAAAGATGCGCTATCCCGTTATCTGATGAACTTCACGTCCAAGAAGTGCGTCGAGCACGAGATGCAGGGATCGTAAGCCCGCACCAGCATCTCCAGCCGCAGCTCCATCTTCTTCTCGTCCACTCCCTCTTCCAACAGCTTCGGCACCAAAGCCTCGAAATCCTTCTGGATGTTGGCGTGGTTCTGATTGGTCGGAATGATGCAGTTGCCGCCCAAGCACATCCCATCTTTATCGTACTCGTACTCGTGGAACAAGATGCCGCGCGGCACTTCGGTCGCGCCCGCGCCCTTGGAATACTTGGTCGGTTTCACCAACGGCTCGTCCTTCAAGCCCGTCTTGATGAACTCCTCCACGATGGCCAAAGACTGGTGGAAGCTCTCCACGATCTCCACGACCTGCGCCACCGTGTTCATATAAGGATTAGTGCAGATCGCCTTCAATCCCAACTCCGCCGCCACCTTCTTGGCCGCGGGCAACAATTGGTCATAGTTATTGTTGAAGCGCGCCAAAGCGCCGGCCGCGTAGCTATCCATCCGATTCTTCGTGAACTTCGCCGTAGAGACCGCGGTCATGAACTCATTGGTGCACTTCCTATAGTCGGAGACCTTATAGATCTTCTTGTCCCCATCCGGCAGCACCGTCTGGATCTCGCCATCGTAGAGCGCATAGCCGTCCTTGCAATGCAAGGCCATATACTCGGTCGGCCGATTGAAAGCCGGGATGGCCGGGGCCAAAGCCTTGATCGTCTTCAAGGTCTCTTCAAGGTCCGGCACCGCAGCCAACATTTTCTCCTTGAGCTCGACCAACTCCTTAACCGTGGGCAAAGACGCGAACCCGCCCGGCACTGCCTTGGTCGGATGCGTGGTACGGCCCGCGATGAGCGAGCCCCACTCGTGGGCGATCCTCTTGAGCCGCAAGGCCCGCGCCACCACCGTCCCGTGGGTCGCCACCAGCGGGAACACCGACGGCGCGCCCAGAAAGTCCGGAGCCGCCAAAAAATACACATGCAAAACGTGGGAGTCAAAGTTCTCCGCGTGCTTCATCAGCTCGCGCAGCTTGAAGGTCTGCGGCGTCACCTGGATGCCCAGGGCCGCCTCGGTCGCCTTCAAGGACGCCAAGGTATGCCCGATGGAGCAGATGCCGCAGATGCGGCTCGTGATCCGGGCCACTTCCGAGTAATGCCGGCCCCGCACCATGGCTTCGAAAAAGCGCGGCGCCTCCGGCACCTGCCACTCGCACTTCAGGATCTTGCCGTTCTTCACGTCGACCTCGATGTTGCCGTGGCCTTCGACGCGGGTCAGGTGGTGGACTGCGATGGAGATAGTCTTGCTCATTTCGCGTCTCCTCTTTGGTTGGCCGTGAACATCCGGGATTTATCCTCCGCCCAGCCCTTGGGCATCCCCGCGCGCTTGGATAAGACCTTCACCAGGGCGTCGTGGTTCGGCTTATCCACGAAGCCCCGGCAGGCCTCGCAAGGGATACCGTCGGCCGGACAAGGCGCGCCGCAGCCGGCCCGCGCGGTCTGGCCCAGGCAGTAGTCGCCCACATCGTAGCGGCAGATAGTCTCCTGGCGCTTGCATTCCACGCACACGGGGTAATTGGGGATCACCGGCTCCTTGCCGTGCAGCAGGTGCGAGACGATCTGCAGCACCTCGTACTTGTTGACCGGGCAGCCATAGGCGTAGTAATCCACCTTGATGACCTTGTCGATGCCCAGTACCTTCTGGCTGTCCAGGTGCGGCATCTCCGAGTCCTTGCCGTAGACGAACTTCTTATAGTCCGCGGTATGGTTCTTGAGCGCGTTGATGCCGGCAGTGCTCGCGCATTGGCCATAGGCGATGACGATCTTGGCGCGTTTGCGGATCTCCTCCAGGCGCGGCCGGTCCGCCTCGCGGGAGAAACTTCCCTCGATGAAGGCGACGTCGATGGGTTCCGTGGTCTTCTCGGACATGGCCTCACGGAACTCCACCACGTCCACATGGTTCAAGAGCTCCAAAAAGACCGGGTCGCCGTAGTTGGTGAACTCGATCTGGCAGCCTTCGCAGCAGGTGAAATCGAAGAACGCGACTTTGGGCTTGGCCATCTTAAATCGCCTCCTCTAGCTTCTCGATCTCCGAGAACGCGAAGACCGGGCCGTCGGTGCACACGTACTTGTCGTTCATCTGGCAGTGGCCGCACTTGCCCACCCCGCACTTCATGCGGCGCTCCAAGTCCACGTAGATGTTCGGATGCGCCACCCCAAGCTTATCAAGCTCACGAATGACGAACTTAAACATGATGGGCGGCCCACAGATGACCACCCGCGTGCCCGGGTCGATCTTAGTCTTATTGAAGAGCGTGGTGATGACGCCCACATTGCCCTTCCAAGTCGGGTCTCCCTTATCCACGGTCTCCTGGTACTCCACGTCCTTGGACTTGCGCCAGTCGGCCAGATCGGTCAGAAAGAGCTGCTGCTGCGGGTCGCGCGCGCCGTAGAAGAGGATGAATCGCTTGAACTCCTGGCGGCGGTCGAGAGTGTATTGAATGAGGCTGCGCGTGGGGCAGAGCCCGATACCGCCGGCGATGATCAGAAGATCGTGGCCGCGCAGGTTCTCCAGCGGAAAACCCTTCCCCCAGGGGCCGCGGACCTGCAGGAGCTCGCCCGGCTGCAGGCGGTTGAGCGCCTGGGACACCCGCCCCACGGAGCGCACCACGATATCGAAGGTGTTGGTGCGAGTCGGTGAGGAGGCCAACCCGAGAGGGATCTCCCCATAGCCCATGAGCCCGACCTCCAGTATCTGGCCGGGTTCGAACTTCATCTGGCTTTTATCAGCCAGCTGCAGCGTGAAGATACGCTCAGCCTCGGTGGTCTTCTCCACACGGACAATCTTGGCCTCCCGGGGCAGGAAAATGTTCTCCTGAGATTCCCGGCCGTCACTCTTATTCGCGCAACTGCAGGATGTGGTAGACATCTAGGCCTCCGGGATGCTGTTGATGACAGTAGTCGGATCCGCGATGTCCGCGGTACAGGCGGCCGAGCAGCGGCCGCAGCCCACGCAGGCCGGGCCGCCGAGCTTCTCGTTGAGATAGGCGGCCTTGCGCATGAAGCGATGGCGGAAGCGCTCGGCGCGCTCTTCGCGGAAGTTCTCGGCCGCGCCCGCGCCCAAAGAGATCTTGGCGAAGTCCTCGGTCAAGCAAGCGTCCCAGGTGCGAGTGCGGGCCCCGGACTTCTGGTCGATGTTCCACCAATCCTGCACATCGAAGCAGTAGCAGGTGGGGCAGACCGTGTTGCAGGAGCCGCAGGAGAAACAATCCTCGGCAAATTTTGTCCAGAGCTCTTCCTTGCCGAAAGCGGCACGCACTTTTTTGGCGTTGGAAGCCGAGGTACCCTTGAGCTGCTCCAGGCACTGCTTGCCCATATCCTCGTTGGCCCGACGCGCGGCCGCGACCTGGTCCGCGGAAGCCTCGGAAAACCGGCCGAACTTCAGCAGAGCCTCGCCCTTGAGAGTGCCGGTCTCAAAGACGCAGCCGCCAACGATCTGGGTCAGCCAGGCGTCATGGCCGCGAGGCTTGACCTCCGCGCCGATAGAAGCCCAAAAGGCGCGCGGGAAGACCTTCCGGATGTTGGAGACCACGATGGTGGCCGCTTCCCGGTGCGCGGTGTAGTTGCGATCTTCGTTCTTTTCCTTAAAAAGCGCGTCGGTCATGTCCAGGGCCTTGACGTCATAGAAATGAACGCCGAAAAGCACCTTCTCCACCGGCTCCAGGCAGGCCTTGACGCGAGGTCCATCGAACCGGAGCAAGTCCTGCTTAGCCGGGAAAAACTCCTTCTTAGGAGGCAGGATGGTCACGTCGTAATCGAGGCGCAGGTCCTGAACGCGCGTAAGCCTCGCGAATACGAACTTCTCCTGCTGGCGGCTGGTCTTGGCCACGGGACCGACCACGATCTTGGCCCGGATGAGGTCGGTCAAAAAATCCGCGAAGTCCTGGTCCTTTATAAAGTGGAAGCTCATATGTCCCCCAATGGAGTGTGTGACGAAAATCATTATATTAATTTTACTAATAGATTGGCCAAGAAGTTGCAGTCGGCACTCAGAGGCTAGGGTAGGCGTGCCTCGGATCAGATCATTTAAGCTTAAGCCACACCCGGCCGCCCCGCGCGCCCAAGGTCGCCAGATCGGGCGCGAGCGCGGGACTCTGTTCCACATGCTGTCGGCGCGCCTCGCGCTCCACCTCGGGCCGCAAATACGCGAAAAGTTTATCCGTGGTCACGACGCCACTGTGGCCCAGATCCGCCGCGCCATGCAGGCCCTTAAGCAGGAAGTAGGTGAATAGACCATGCTGGGTCTCAGGATAATAGGTACTGATCTGATCGCTTTGGGCCGCGGACAACACGACCATATTATCACCCGGAGCGGCGAGCCTGACGTTGACCAAAGGCCTGATGCCCGCGGCCAACAATGAGCGGCCTCCCGCCCCGGAGAAACAGCTATCCAGGACCACGATCACGTCTTTGGCTGGCAGCTGTGAGAGGTTGTCATAAAGCTGCTTGAGCGCGACAGCCGTGGTCCCCACGTAATTCGGGCTGCCGTCGTAGGGAATGAGGTATCCCTCGCCCGTCCGCGGGTCAGGCGAACCAGGCCCCGAGAAATAGACAAAGACGCGACTCTTGGCCGTAACCCGATCCTTGAGCCACGGCCCCAGATAGGTGGCCAAGTCCGCGCGCGCGGCTCGCTCGTTCTCTAGATGCACGACGTTCTTAGGGTCGAAGCCCATGACCTGGGTCAGATAGTCGTAAACGGCCTGCGCGTCGCGCGCGGCGAACTCGACGGCCGGAATATCTCGGTACTTCTCGATGCCCACCACCACCGCATAAGCATCCCGGTCTCTCTTCGTGCGCGCCGCGGGTGGAACATCGACGTCCTCAGGCTCCGCCGCGGCCGGAACGCTGACGAGCTCCGCGGCCGGCGCCCCACGGCCCAGTCCCAACTGAAGAAGCTGCGCGGGCAGGCCGTAGCGACCTGTGTCCTCGCGCAAGACGACGGAGACCGGCAAAACCCCGGTCCTCTGGTAGCGCTTCTTGACGAAAAACTCGAACTGCGCGGTCTTGGACTCTCCCGGCCGGAGGACCCCCAAATCGACGGCAGGCTCGCCGGACATAAAGAAGTCGGGGCTTCCCAGCTCCAGGATCGCCGTCACGGCCCGAGCCGGGCCGCTGCCGGCATTGCTCACCGTCACCAAGACCGGGGAGGTCTCCCCAGCCCGGACGATGCCGTGGCCCAGTCTAACGCCGGCGACCGCAAGCCTCGGCGGCTGGAACGCGCGGGTCTGGAACGCCACGATGAGCGGATCCGCATCGAAGCCGTTGCCCTCCTGGACCGAGAGCTTCAGACGCGCTTTCTGCGTGCGTAGTTGCCAAGAGCCCGCCAGCGCTATAACGGCCGAGGTAGAACTCCCGACCAGAATGTCGCCAAGCCAGACCTCCGCTGGCATGCCCAAGCCCGGCACGTCCCCCTGCAAAGAAGGCACGACGCGCACCGCATAGGCCGGCCCGGGACCGGCATTGGCAACCGTGACCACAATCTGTGCCGAAGCGTCGGCGCGGAGCACTCCGCCGGAGGCGGAGTGAAAGGCCATCTCGGCCCGGAGCCGGGCCGGAGCACTCGGCTTAGGCACGACGGCCACGGGCGCCGCCATAGACGGAACCTCTATAGCCACGGCCTCATGATCGCTCGTATAATGGAAGCGAGCCTGTCCGTTGACCTTATGGATCAAGAGTTTGGACACCTTCCAGGCCCAGTCCTCATTGCTTAAGAAGAAATCAAGGTCATACTTGCCGGACGTCCCGTTGGCCCCGTCGAACTCGACGCAGCCAAAGACCTCCAGTGGCGAGAGCCGCATGATGCGGTCCCGAAAGACGCGGACGATCTTGAGATAGCGGTAGCTCCCGTCCCGATCGTCCTTGACCACGAAAAAACCCTGGTTCTTCTGGGCTTGCTCCGCGACAAATTTAGTAACGATGTCCGTAAACTCGTCGCTGAAATCCACGAATTCAGGAGGCCGCCGGGACTGGCTATCATAAACGGCATAGCGGGGCGGCGCAACATGATCTCTGGCAGACGCCGGACCATCGACGGCCATGCGAGTCCAATCCGGAGGAGTGACGGAAGAAAGGGGACTGACCTCGACCGGCGACAAGGCCGCATTCTGGACGCGGTTGACCCGGTTGGGATCATAAACGGCCCCTGGGGGTTGGCTCCACTGGGACCAGACCTGTGGATGTGGCGTGTACTCGCGTCGATGTAACGGCGGGGTCGTAGGCACGGCAAGGCCCACGCCATCGTCTCGTTGCGCCCGGACTAAACCCGCCTGAAGGAAAAAGACCGCGACTAAGATCGTGATGCGCACAGGGATCCCTACTTACACAAAGCTTAACAGGTCGCCGCCGGAAGCGCAAGATGCCGGACTCTTGCCTCGTTTTGTTATACTCTGCGCTCGATGCTCTCCGGACTCGCCGCGCTCTATCGCCCCGCCCCAGCCATCGCGCCGCTGCCGAAGGCCGAGGTGCCCCTGAAATACCGGCTCTGCCGCTGGCAGATGATGGCGTCCGCCTTCTGGGGCTATGCGGGCTTCTACATCGTGCGCCAGAACTTTTCCTTGGCCAAGCCCTACCTCATCCACGAGAGACACCTCACCAACGGCGACGTGGGGCTCATCGCGACCGCCCTCGCATTGGCCTACGGGGTCAGCAAATTCGTGATGGGCAACCTCTCCGACCGCTCCAACCCGCGCTTCTTCATGGCCACGGGGCTCATCGTCTCCGGGACCATCAACATCTTCTTCGGCCGCCTTTCTTCGGTGGGGGCCATGGCCTTCTGGTGGTTCATGAACGGCTGGTTCCAGGGCATGGGCTGGGCGCCCTGTGCCCGGACCCTGACTCACTGGTTCTCGGACCGGGAGCGCGGCACCAAGTTCGCCATCTGGAACACCGCGCACAACGTGGGCGGAGGCATCGCGGCCCCCATCATCAACCTCTCCATTTCCGTCTTCGGGGTCTGGACCTGCGCTTTCTACGCCCCCGGCGCCATCGCCATTCTCATCGGGCTGCTGATTTTGGTCTTTTTACGGGACACACCGCAGTCCGTAGGCCTGCCTCCCATCGAGGAGTTCAAGGACGACTATCCGGAGACCGGAGTAACGGATCGGGAGCAGGAGCTCTCCGCCAAGGACCGGCTCTTCAAGTTCGTACTCAACAACCGCGTGCTCTGGATCCTGGCCTTTGCCAATGCCTTCGTCTACGTAGTGCGCTACGGGGTACTGAACTGGGCCCCCACCTACCTCAACGCAGTGAAGGGCAGCTCCCACGCCCTGGCCCGCTGGCAGTATTTCGCCTTCGAATACGCGGGCATCCCCGGAACACTGCTAGCCGGCTGGCTCAGCGACCGATTCTTCCGCGGCCGCCGGGGCCCGGTCTCTTTGATCTACATGGCCGTGGTCTTCGCCGCGGTCGTGGTCTACTGGCGCAACCCCGCGGGCCACGCCTGGCTCGATGCCACAGCCCTGGCGCTCATCGGCTTCTTGATCTACGGCCCGGTGATGCTCATCGGCGTGGCCGCGGTGGACTGCGTGCCCAAGAAGGCAGCCGGGACCGCGGCGGGCTTCACGGGCTTCTTCGGCTACGTGTTCGGCGCCACCATCGCGGAGCTGGGTATCGGCAAGGTCGTCGACCGCTGGGGCTGGAACGCGGGATTTTTCATCGTGCTGGGCTCCTGCGCCCTGGCCTCTTTACTGCTGGCGCTGACCTGGAATGCCCACGACCGCGGCGCGCGGGGAAGGAGTCCCCATGACGCCCCCATCCGAACCTAAAGCCTTCGCGCCCAGGGAAGTGCGCGGCGCGCCGTCTATTCCGACGTCCGCCTTTCTCAAGCAGCGCTACCTTGACGCCCCCTTGATGGTAGATATCGAATATATCCGGCATCTCACGGATTCGCACCGGCACACGACCGGCATGGAGACTCTGGAGCGCAGGGCCGAGGACCATGCCCATGCCTTAGAGCGCCTCACTCCGGTGATCCATGCCCAAGATACTCTGGCGGCCAACAAGACCCGGTTCATCCGCGGGGCCGTGCCTTACGCCAATTACGCGGCCGGACCTTTCCTTAAGGAACTTCGCAGCCAGGAGCAGGATGCTCAGCAGAAGCTGACGGAGCAGGGCACAGGCGGCGGCATCGCCCGTACGCGGGAGCAGGCAGCCCGCGAAGGATACTGCGTTTTTTCAGGCAAGTTCCTCATCTCGCCCCAGGACCTCGAGGAATTCTCCGCGATCTGCGCTTATTGGGAAACGAAGTGCCTGATGGCGGAGGGCGAAAAGTTATGGAAGAAAGCCTTGCCCCAGGCCCGCTTCCTCGAAGACGGCTGGGCCATCGGGCTCTACACCGCGCCTCATGAGCCGTGTCCGGAGGGACGCCTGATCCTGGATTTTGAAATGGCCGCGTCACGGGGCTACGCGTCCATTATAGAGGAACTGGAGGGGCGCATCGCCTCCTGCCCGCCAAGCTCCGCGGATGACCCCAGGCTGCATTTCTGGCGCGCCGCCCGCCGGGCCCTGCAGGGTGGGCTACGGTTCGCTGAAAACTACGCCCATGAAGCCGCGCGCCAAGCCCGGATCGAGCGTGACGCCGCCAGACGGCAGGAACTGGAGGCCATGGCTCGAACCTGCCTGCAAGTGCCGGCCTTGCCGCCCCGAAATTTCCGCGAAGCGATGCAATCGTTCTGGTTCACCTATCTCCTAGGGCATTTGGAAGGCTCCCATCTTGGCTACTCACCGGGCCGGCTGGATCAGCTCCTTTATCCCTATTACGCGCAGGACCCGGACCTGCGCTTCGATGCGGCGGTCGCCCTACTCGAGGAGCTGTTCGTCAAGATGACGCAGATCGAATACATCGCCAGCCTCAGCTGGCAGGGCTTAGGTCACGGCAATCTCTACCAGAACCTCATCCTGGGAGGCCTGGACGGCGATGGCCGGCCCGCGGACAATGAACTGTCTTTGGCCATCCTGCAGGCACAAATCAACATGCAGATGACCCAGCCGACGTTATCAGTCTGGTACGACGATTCCTTGTCCCAACGGTTCCTCATGAAGGCCGTGGACTGCGTCAAAACGGGAGTAGGCTACCCGGCCTTCTTCAACCAGAAAACCTACGTGCGTCACGAACAAGCGGTCAGCGGCCTGCCGACGGCGACCATCCTCAGCCGTGCGGCCATCGGCGGCTGCACGGAACCCGTACTCCAGGGCATGTCGTATGGCGTGGTGCAGGCCGGTTTCGTCAACCACGGCAAGCTGCTCGACCTCGCCTTGAACGATGGGGTGGACCCCATGACGGGGGTCCGGATGTTCCCTAGCCGGCCCCTGACGTCCTACGAAGACACAGAGGCGTCCTACATCGATAAGATGCACACGGCGGTGCGGACCTGGCAGCAATATTGGAATCACGTGATGCAAGCGCACCGCGCCACCGTGCCCTTGATATTCTGTTCTGTGTTCGTCAATGACTGCGTGGCGCGCGGCCGTTGCATGGACGACGGCGGCGCGATCCTCAACCGGACTCCGACAACGCTATCCTCGGGCCTGGTCAATGTGGCTAATTCCCTGGCCGCCGTCCGCAAGCTGTGCTGCGAAGACCGCATCTGCTCTTTCGCCGATCTGCGCCAGGCCGTGGCGCAGAACTGGCGGGGCCTGGACGCGCTGCGCCGCAAGGCTCTGGATGCTCCCAAATGGGGCAACGATGATGACGCGGTCGACAGCATATTCTTGAGGCTTTTCGACGAATATTGCCGGTGGGTGGAGGGGCAGGTCAATTATCTAGGCGAGCCCTATGACCCCTCCATGCTAGCCATATCCACTCCCGTGCCCTTCGGGAAGGCCTGCGCCGCATTCCCGGACGGGAGGCTCGCGGGCGAACCCCTGGCCGACGGCGTCACCTCCCCGTTCCCGGGCACGGACACACACGGCCCGACGGCCGTGATCCGTTCGTCTTCCAAGGTCGACCACTCCAGGATCCGGGGCGGACTCTTAAATCTCAAATTCCATCCGTCCGCCTTGCGCGGCGAGAACGGATCCCGAAATCTTCTGGCCCTGATTAAGACATATTTCGACAAGCCGGGCTTCCACATACAATTCAATGTGGTGGATTCCGACATGCTGCGCGACGCGCAGGCCCACCCCGAGCGCTACCGAGACTTGGTCGTGCGCGTAGCTGGTTTTTCCGCTTATTGGGTGGAAATGAGCCGGGCCTTGCAGGATCAGGTGATCTGGCGCACTGAGCATGGGCTCTAACGCCATGGCCGTAGGCCTCATCTTCGACATCCAGCACTATGCGGTACACGACGGGCCGGGGATCCGAACGCTGATTTTTTTTAAAGGTTGTCCGCTGGCATGCGCGTGGTGCAGCAATCCGGAATCCCAAGCCTGCACGCCGGAACTACGCCATGATCCAGCGCGCTGCGCCCATTGCTTGAGCTGCGCCAAAATCTGCTCCGCCGTGATCGGCGACGCTCCGGGCCTATTGCGGATCGACCGCGCCCGGTGCGGACACTGCGAGAGCTGGCCTTGCCTAGAGGCTTGCCCTCGCGGCGCGCTGCTTAAAGTCGGACAACGGATAAGCGTAGACGACGTCATGTCGCGAATCACCGCGGACAAGGCCTTTTATGACAATTCTGGAGGAGGCGTGACCTTCTCCGGGGGCGAACCTTTCGCGCAGCCGGAATTCCTGGCGGACCTCTTGGCGCGCTGCCGGACATCCGGCATCCGAGCCGCGGTCGAGACCTGCGGTTATGCAGCCATGCCGGACATAGCGCGTTTGGAGCCGCTCATCGATCTGTTCTTGTACGACTTGAAAATCATCGACCCGCAGCGACATCGACAATGGACCGGCCGAGACAATGCGCCAATCCTGGAGAACCTGCGCTTCCTGGCCGGCAGGTGCGCGGAAAAGATCGTCCTACGCGTGCCCTTGATCCCGGGCGGAACGGACGGCGAGGCCAACCTCGCGGCCATCGCCGAGTTTAGCCGAGCTCTGGGCCTCTCCCGAGTCGAACTGCTGGCCTACCATGCCCTTGGCGCGGGAAAATACGAGGGCCTGGGGCGCATCTATCGTATGCCGACTGAAGACAGCTGGCACGGCGCGGATCAGCCGACTCAAGCGCTACGCATCTTTAAAGCGGCCGGACTGACCGGCACAACGGACGCAACGCCTGCGGCCGGATCATAATCCGGCCAAACCGGCCGCGGGCTTCTCAAAATACCCGTCGCCGGGATGTAGTATCATACCCGCATGCGCGCGCTGCTCGCTGCCGCCTGTCTCCTCGCCGCAGGCCCCGCCGCCGGCCAGACGATTGCACGCGAGACTTTCTCCGTACTCGGATGGAACAACGCATGCTCCGTGGCCGTCCAACACTTCGGCTACGCCGCCCTCGGAAAGACCATCCAAGACGAACCCGTGCTCACCCGAATCGGTGCCATCACCATCCCTCCAGGCGAAAATGCATCCCGGACCGTCTGGGCCATGAATCAGGGGGCTAAAAAGGCCCTGCAAGACCTCGTCGCAGCCGGCTACGAACGCCCCGGCATCACGGAGGACATCCGCATCCCCCGCGCCAAAACTCTCCACCCCATCGAAGAAATCATCCTCTCCACCGCCGCCTTCGGCCTGCGCGCCGAGTTCCCCTGGCCCGGCGGCGATTGGCGCTGGGAACAAGTCCGCTACTCGCCGCTGGGAGACTGCGGGCTCTTCATCTTCAGCCGGCGCGAGGACAACCGCACTTTCTATCGCTATTTTCTTCTGCGCTTCTACACCCCCTCCGTGCGCAGCCAGCGCGCCCAGGCGCATCTGACCTATTCGCGCCTGCTCTTCGAAGCCAGCGAGCTCGAAGCCGCCCTGGCCGAGACGGCGACCGCGGCACACATGCAGCCGGAGCTGGCCTCGGCCCGCTATCGCCACGCTGCCCTGCTCTGCCTCTCGGGGCAACTCAACGAGGCCGTTTCCGAGCTCAGCGAGGCGGTCCGGCTCGATGCCGAACTAGTTGAGAAAGCGCGGACGGACCCGGACTTCGAAGAAGTCTACGGATTCCCTGGATTCCGCGGCCTCATCAGAAAAAAACCATGACCCTCCTGGAGACCCTCGCCCTGCCTGAAGACGACCGCTCCCGCGAACTGCGCGCGGCCCTGGAGAGACGCATCCTCATCCTGGACGGCTCCATGGGCAGCCAACTCGCCGCGTCGGGTCTGACGGCCGCGGACTTCGGCGGGCCCGAGCAGGAGGGATGCTTCGACGTCCTACCCATCACCCGGCCCAGCGCGGTGGCCGCGGTCCACGAGCGCTACCTCGAGGCCGGCGCAGATATCATCGAAACCTGCTCCTTCGGAGCCCTACGCCACGTCTTGGCCGAGTACGGCCTGGCCGACCGCGTCCTCGAGCTCAACCGCGCCGCGGCCGAACTCGCCCGCGCGGCCGCCCGCCGGGCCGCCACGCCGCAGAAGCCCCGCTTCGTGGCCGGCTCCATGGGCCCCGGCACCAAGACCATCACCTTGACCGGCGGCATCAGCTTCGCCGAGGTGGCCGCAGCCCACAACGAACAGGCCCAGGGGCTCCTCTTGGGCGGCGCGGACCTCCTGCTGCTCGAGACCCAGCAGGATACCGTCAACATCAAGGCCTCGCTGTGCGGCATCGCCGACTGCTTCCGGTCCTTGGGCCGCCGCGTGCCAGTCATACTCTCGGCCTCCATCGAAGCGTCGGGCACCATGCTGGGGGGCCAGACCGCCGAAGCCCTGGCCGACTCGGTGGCGCACTGGGGACTCTTCGGCCTGGGGCTCAACTGCGCCTTGGGCCCGGAGCTCATGGCCGACCACGCGCGCACTCTGGCCGCGCTGACGCCCGGCTTCGTGGTCTGCTACCCCAACGCCGGCCTACCTGACGAGGACGGGCACTACGGCGAGACCCCGGACTCCTTCGCGACCAAGCTCGAACGATTCTGTGGCGCAGGCTGGCTCAACATCGTGGGAGGCTGCTGCGGCACGACCCCGGAGCATATCCGCGCCGTGGCGCTCATGGCCGCCAAGCACCAGCCCCGCCGCGCCGCGCCGGCCAAACGCTGGGCCATCTCCGGACTCGAGTCATTGACCGTGGAGGAAGAGAAGCGGCCCATCCTGGTCGGCGAGCGAGCCAACGTGGTCGGCTCCCGGCTCTTCAAGGAACTCATCGTCAAGGAAGACTTCGCCGCGGCGGCGGATGTCGGTAGGCGGCAGGTGCGCGGCGGCGCGCAGATCCTGGACATCTGCCTGGCCAACCCGGACCGCGACGAGGGCAAGGACATGGCGCGCCTGCTGAAGCGCCTGGCCCCGGCCGTGCGCGTGCCGCTCATGATCGACTCCACCGACCCCTCGGTCATGGAAACGGCCCTACAGCACTGCCCGGGCAAGGGCATCATCAACTCGGTCAATCTCGAGGCGGGAGAGACGCGCTTTGCCGCGGTCGCGCCCCTGGTCCACCGCTACGGCGCGGCGCTGGTGGTAGGAACCATCGACGAGGACAAGGCACAAGGTATGGCTCTTTCCAGGCAGCGCAAGCTCGCCATCGCGCAGCGCAGCCACGAACTGCTCACCCGCAAATACGGCATCCCCGAACAGGACCTCTATTTCGACTGCCTGGTCTTCCCCGTGGCCACGGGCGATGGCAAATATTACGGCAGCGCGGCCGAGACGGTGGCGGCACTGCGCCTGATCAAGGAAGCCCTCCCCGGCTGCAAGACCGCGCTCGGCGTGTCCAACGTATCCTTCGGCCTGCCGCCCGCGGGCCGCGAGGTTTTGAATGCCGTCTTCCTGCATCGCTGCGTGGGCGCGGGGCTGGACCTGGCCATCGTCAACGCCGAGAAGCTGGCGCGCTACGCGGAGCTCCCCGCCGACGAGCGTCGCCTCTCCGAAGACCTCCTGGACTGGAGAGGCCCTGGCGATCCGGCCTTCCCCGCGGGCTTCGACGCGGTAGCTGATTTCGCCGCGCATTTCCGGCAGGCCAAGCCCAAGGCCACTACCGCCAGCCACACACTGCCAGCCGCGGACCGCGTGCGCCTGGCGGTAGTGACCGCGAGCCGAGAAGGACTGGAGGCGGCGCTCGAGGAGCTCCTTAAAGACGCGCCGCCTCTGGCCATCATCAACGGCCCTCTCATGTCCGGCATGGCCGAGGTGGGCCGTCTCTTTTCGGCCAACGAGCTCATCGTCGCCGAGGTCCTGCAATGCGCCGAGGTCATGAAGGCGGCGGTAACCCTCTTAGAGCCACGCCTGGCCGGCAGCCGCGCGGCATCGCGCGGCACCATCGCCTTGGCCACAGTCAAAGGAGACGTACACGACATCGGCAAGAACCTCGTGCACATCATCCTCCAGAATAACGGCTACGAGGTGGTAGACCTGGGCATCAAGGCGGGCTCCGAGGTCATCCTAGCGGGCCTGCGCAGCAGCAAGGCCCAGGCCCTGGGCCTCTCCGGGCTCTTGGTGCGCTCCTGTCAGGAGATGACGCTTTTGGCCGAGGACTTAGCCGCCGCCGGGATGGACGTCCCCATCGTGGCCGGAGGCGCGGCCCTTTCCCCGCGCTTCGTAGCGGCCAAGATCGCGCCTCGCTGCCCAAATCCGGTCTTCTACGCCAAGGACGCCATGGCCGGCCTGGCCATCTTCAACGAGCTGTTCGACCCGCAACGACGCGCCGCCTGTGTCCAGCGCAATCGCGCGGAGCAGGATAAGCTGCTAGCGACACTCCCTCCCGGTAGAGGTGAACGCCTGCCCTCCAACCCCGCAACCACCTTCAACCACGATGGCCCGATCCCCACGCCCCCGGACCTCGAGCTCCATATAGCGGAAGACTTTAACCCGGACGAGGTGTTCGGCAACATCGACCCGCAGATGCTCTACGGCAAGCACCTCGGCCTCAAGGGCGCGGTCAAGAAACTCTTCGCGGACCAGGACCCCAAAGCCCTGGACCTGCGCCGTCGCCTGGAAGGACTCTGGACCGAAGCCCGATCCCGCGGCCTGCTGCGGCCCCGGGCCGCCTACCGCTTCTGCCCCTGCCAAGCCGAAGGGGACTCCGTGGTCCTTTACGCTGCTCCGGAAAACAGGGCCGCCCTGGCCCGTTTCGACTTCCCGCGCCAGGCCGCTGGCGAGAACCTCTGCCTGGCTGATTTCGTCGCGCCCAAGTCGTCCGGCCGGATGGACTGCGTTGCCCTGTTCGTGGTCACGGCCGGCGCGGGCATCCGCGAGGAAGCGGCCCGGCTGCGCGAGTCCGGCGACTATTTCAAGTCGCACGCCCTGCAATGCCTGGCCCTGGACATGGCCGAGGCCGCGGCCAAGGTCCTGCACCAGCGCCTACGCTCCCTCTGGGGCATCGGCGCGCGCGGAGAGCGCTTCAGCTTCGGCTACCCGGCCTGCCCGGTCCTGGAACCCCAAGCTCGTCTCCTGGAGCTTCTGAAGAGCCGGCACACCGCGGGCGTAACGCTCACCGAGGGATTCATGATGGATCCGGAAGCCAGCGTCTCGGCCCTGGTCTTCCACCATCCCGAGGCCCGCGTCTTCTCCATCCCGGCCCAGTAAGCGCGAACAGCGACGCGCGACGCTACTTGGGCGCGGCAGCGGCCGCCCGCCGGTAAAGTTCTCCGGCTATCCCCAGCACGGCGGCATGAACCCGGATGCGCTTGGACAAGACGGCATCCTTAGCACTGGTCTCCACGACGATGACGGACCGGCCGGCTGGGCCTTTCCGCATGGCGCCGCCGGACCAGATCTTCTCGGCGGCGATGAGCTCGTCAATTGAGCCGTCGTTAACGTCGGAGACGATACCGCCTACGATGGTCTCATCGAAACGAGTCTTGCCTGATAGCAGGATCGGGAAGGACTGGGCCTTAAGCCGCTCGACGATGGCTTTGGCCCCCTCGTCCTCACGGCCTTGACGTCCCTGCGAGTAAAGGTATCCTTTCTCAAGCAAGTTATCTTCGTGCATGTCGAGCGACAGCGCAGGCGGGTAGTCCCGCGCCATCTCCAGCACCTTGCTCGTAAACGCGGCCGCCTGGGCCGAGGTCGCCTGCGCGGCCCGCGGCTTGCCATCCTTGTCCGACAGAAGATGGTCGCTGTCTCCCACGCTGTGTCCTGGCATCTTCTCGGAATACTTGGCGACGTCAGGATACCTCCAGTTCCTTGAGTAGCCAACAGGGTTGCAAAGAGGAAAGAGCACGACGGGTATCCCGGCGGCTGCCAAGGCATCAAGCTTGTCCGCGTTGCGATACAAGGCGTTGGGCGGGGCCGGCTCCTCTCCGTGGATACCGGCGATGATCCAGAGCGCCGGGCCCTTGCGTCTAGTGTGCAGGACACGCATAGGAAACCCCTGGTCCACGAACACCGTCTCCATGACCCAGGGCCCTTTCTGCTCCAATCCATCCATAAAATCGTACAGGTCTCCTATGGGGGCGCGGCCGTCCTCGGAAAAGGTCTTATAGCCCGCCCGCGATCCCGCCCTATCAGCGCGACTTGGCCGGATCTCGATGGTCTCCATGGTCTGCGCTCCAGAACCGAACTCAGCCTCTGGCTCAGAGAGGCTGAACCGGCCCCAATGCTTGCACAAAGACATGGTGCCTGATGGCCTCTCATCCACCAACCATCGCAGCTCAAAAGCCGAACTTCGACCGACCCGGCCCTCCACGGACAGGGCGAACCGGCCCTCCGCATCAGCTGTGCCCGTTGTGCGAGTCACCCTGTAGCGCGGCGCAGAGATACCCTCGAACCCGGACGCCAGCATACTGTCTCCTTCCAGGACGAGCCGCTCTCCTCCGACCGCGCTGTCCGCCCAGCCGGACAGCCGTCCACCCACCCGCAGCTCAAAATCGCACTGCCTGCGCAAGGGCGCGGCCGCCAGGTCCGCGGGCACGGCAAGCACGGCTATAGGCGCCATCAGAATCATGCCCGCGAACCCCAAAGCCAGGACCCGTGGGTCTGGATTGCGCGTAAAAGTCTCTCGCGCCATCTGCCGATACCTTTGCCCGATGTCGCGGGTCCATTCCATCCGGAACGGGCGCCGGCGGCAGTCCAGCCCTGTGACGCCGGCGGAAGATATCTCCACCCGGACGTTCGAGGTAGGCTCGACTGCCTGGCCAGGACGGGAGGCAGCAACGAGCGCGGCGAAGAGCAGCCAGGAAAACCGCATACGGTTCAACGCAGTTCAAGCCGGTAGGACTTGACCCGAAAAGCGGGCCGGTACGACTGTTTAGCCTTGGCCAGGCCGGGGTCGCCCATGTCGCTTTCCTTATTGAGGAAGGTCACCCCTGGGAAAAGCCGCCTGGCGCATTCCCGGTCCAGGTACTGGTAGAGGCCCTTGACCTGGTCCGAGGCTTTCTCGAAGTGCAGGACCCAGGTGTCGTCCCGCAGGCGCGAGCCGATGCCGAATCCCCTGACCTTGCCGTCGATGGCGACCATAAGCCCTTGGAACTCGCAAACGGCAAAATTCCTAAGGGCCTTAGTGGTGGCCTGCCGCTCGCATTCCAGCAGCCCGCTCCAGTCCTTGCCCCCGCGTTCGCTCCGCCAGACATCCAGGCAGTCCAGGCAGGCGCCGGCATTAGCCGGGGTGGTCACATCCACCCGCACCCGGCCGGACTCAAAATACTCTCGCTCGAATTGGCGGACGAGATTTCGCTTCTTGGCATAGTCGCGGCCGAGTAGCTCAGCGAGGTGGGCGGCACGGTAAACGTAATCCTCGTACTCCGTCTCCTCGACCACCTTGAAGAGCTTCTCCACCTCCGCGAGGCCAAAGCCATCCAAATAGGTCTGTGGCACGAGATGGTATTCGCGAAAGCCCTGGACCGCGGCCCGGTCCTTAAGCCAGGCCGGGGGCTTGGGGCCGTTGGGGCAGACGGGGAGTAGCAGGTGCTTGCGCTCGGGGTCGTCCATGCGGCGCTCGCCGAAGAGGACGGCGTCGTCGACCAAGGCGAAAATGGTGTCGAAGATACATTGGCTCCAGGAGATGAGGGACGCCAAAGAATAGGCGGAGAGGGGCTGGCTCTGCGCCGAGAAGAAGGGCTTGAGCCGGGAGTAGTGCTCCGGCTTGAGCAGGTCAAAATCCATCAGGGTCGCCCCTGGTTCTGGAAACGCATAGGGTCATGACGCGCCATCCTGGCGAACCCCAGCTTCGCGTAGAAGGGCCATGCCCCGTCCGCCGCGATGAGACCGATCCAGCCCAGGCCGTCGATGCGCAGGCGCAACGCCAGCCGTCGCACAATCTCCGCTCCCACTCCCCTCCCCCGCAACCCTTGCCTGACGAAGACATCCTGGATATAACCGTCGTTGGTCCGGTCACTGATAGCCCGGCCCATCCCCACCAACCTGCCCGCTGAACGCGCCGCCAAGAAACAATGACTGCCCATCACCATGCGGCAGATACGCTGCGGAGTATCTCCCGGCTCCCGCCAGCCTGCGGCCTGATAAAGACCCCCAATACCCTTAAGGACTTCCGCGCTCGGCCGCCATACCCATTCATAACGAATCACTCGGTGCGCCTCCTCTTCTTAAAAAAATATGAATTCCGCGACCTGAGTCTAGCAATCTCTGGCCTCCTTGCGCAGAATTGCTAGAATGGCCGCATGAGCCAAACTGCGGTCTATCCGGGCAGTTTCGACCCCCTCACCAAGGGACATCTCGACATCATCCAGCGCGCCTGCCGCCTCTTCGACCACGTCATCGTGGCCGTCTCCAACAACCCCGGCAAACAGGCCACCTTCAGCGTGGCCGAGCGCATCCAGATGGTGGAGTCTGTCATCCACGATCTCCCCAACGCTGACGTAGGGACCTTCGCGGGTCTCTTGGTCGATTACCTCAAGACCAAAAAATCGCGCCTCCTCATCCGCGGTTTGCGCGCGGTCTCAGACATGGAGTACGAATTCCAAATGGCCGACATGAACCGCCGCCTCTACCGCGAGGTGGAGACCGTGTTCCTGATGCCGGATGCCCAGTACACATATCTATCCTCCTCCGTGGTCAAAGAGGTCTGCCGGCGCGGCGCGTCCGTGCACGCCTTCGTCCCGCCCACTGTGGCACGCATGCTGCGCCGCAAGTTCGGCAGAAAGGACAACAATAAGAGATGAGACGGCCGGTCACGACCATCGTCGCCGGCCTAACCTTGGCCCTGTGCGCCGGCCTAGGCTTGGTGTTCATCAACGCCTACCGCAAGGGCATCACCATTCGCCTGGGTGAAAGTGGCCAGCCGGATCTATTGCCGCCGCCTCCCGCAAATACGGCCCTTTCGGGTGGGCAGCCTCAACACTACACCAACGAGCAGCTTCACTCCATGCTCCAAGAGGAGACGTCCCAGTTAGGTATCAAGCGTTTCGCGCCACGCGGCGAGCGCCAAGAGGAGCCTGCGGCAAGCTTCTTGGGACCACGCCTGGGCGCGCCCGGCGCACGCGCCCAGGCCGAGACCGCCATCCGCGATATCACGCGCCTGCGCCACTCCGTGGATGCCGGCAAAAAAAAATCCGTGCGCCTCTTAGGCAAGACCGTGCCGGTGCTAGCTGAGCCGGAGACAGGCGGCGCCGCTGTCGAGCCGAAGACGTCCCAAGAGGCTCCGCCCAAAAAAGGCAACCATTCTCCGCTCCAGGAAAGTGCGACATCACCCTCGCCGCAAGTCGAGACCACCTCCCCGAACGCCTGGTCCGGACTCTACGGTGGAGCAGAAGAAGGCACGCTCACGATATCAGACTCCATCTCCTGGGCGAACCTCTGGAGCAGGCTGTCCCGACAGCCCGTCCCCGACCTCGACTTCTCCCGCCAGCAGATCGTGGGCGTATTCCTGGGGCCCCAACCCGCCGACGGCTTCCGCGTGGAGATATCATCCACGATGACCGTCCTGCCAACGGCCGTACTGGTGCGCTACCGAATGCTCTCCTCTTCCGCCGACCGCACACCCCCCGAAGGAGCGACTGCACCCTACGCCCTACGCGCCATAGCACGCACCGCACTGCCCATCCGATTCGAAGGTGAGCGATGACCTCGCCGACCATCGCCTACCCTTTCAAGACGGGGATATATCTCAACGTCACCAACCGCTGTCCCACGGCCTGCCGCTTCTGCATCAAGCGCATACTCAAATGGCGCTTCGAACACTGGAACTTCCGCCTCTCCGGGGGCGAGCCGACCGTCGCCCGCATCCTGGAGGCCTGCGCGGATGTCGCCAGGCTCCGGTCGTTCTCCGAGATCGTATTCTGCGGCTATGGGGAAAGCACCTACCGCCTGCCCGACCTGCCCGAACTCTGCGGCGCCCTACGCCGACAATACCCAGGCGCCCGCCTTCGGCTCAACACTGTGGGCCTGGGCAGCCTCATCTGGCACCGAGACATCACCCCGGAGCTGGCCCGGCTCATCGACGCGGTAGCCGTCAGCCTCAACACCGCGGACCCCGAACAATGGCGCAGCCTGCTCGCGCCGCTGGCGCCCTTCCGGGCCAAAGGCTTCACAGCCGCGCAGGATTTCGTGCGCGGCTGCGTTGCCGCGGGCCTGCGAACCACGGTGACCGCGGTGCGGCTGCCGGGCGTGGACATGCCCGCGGTGCGCCGCTTGGCCGCCTCCTTGGGCGCGTCTTTCCGCGCCCGCCCCGCGCTGTGAACAGCAACGAGCGTCCCGAGGCGGAGTCTTTCGCCCACTCCTTCGACCTGGCCGCGGAAGTGGGATTCTACTTCCTCTTCTCGCTGTTCCCCTTCATCCTCTTCTTGATGACCATGATCCGGCACCTGCCCTTTGAGGTAGACGCAGCCCGCCTGATGGACGTCGGCCGGGACTTCCTGCCGGATTCCATCTACGCCCTCATCATACCGCCCGCGGTCAAGACCTTGGTCTCGCCCAAGGGCCTCCTGGCCCTGCCGGCCCTATTGGCCTGCCTCTGGACGGCCTCGGCCGCGGTCTCCAGCCTGCTGGTCGCGGTCAGCCGCATCAACGGCCTGCGGCCCTCTGGAAAAAGGTACTGGAAGGCGAAGCTTCTCTCTTTACTCTTCACGATGGTCTTCGGCGGCTTGCTGACCATCGCCCTGTTCCTCTTGTTCCTAGGCCCCTGGCTCCACGCGGCACTGACGACATATCTGGGCTTCGCCATATTCTGGCGCGCGGTGCTGATCACGGCCCGGTGGGTGCTGGTGCTGGCTTTGATGCTGCTGAGCGTGAGCGCGGTCTATCGTTTCTCCCCGGGTGCGCCGCAAGAGCGGCGCTGGCTCTCGCCAGGGGCGTTCTGCGCCGTGGCTGGCTGGGTCCTGACCTCCAAGGCGTTCGCCCTCTATATGGCTTATTCGGGACGGATGAACGCCTTCTACGGGAGCCTAGCCACGCTCTTGGCCTTGATGAGTTGGCTCTATCTGATGGCGCTCATGGTTCTCTTAGGAGCGCGGCTGGATAGGGAACTAGCGCTGCCGTCCGCCGGCCAGAGCGAACTCCCCCTGCACGGCTAGGCTTTTCTCCTGACCTTAAGAGTGAGCCCTTCCTGGCCCTCTACTTTCACCGCGGTCCCGGCCGGGATATCACCCTCCAGGCTCTCCGCCTTCCACAGCTCGCCGCCCAACGTGACCTGGCCGCTCCGATTCAAGTCCGTGTCCGCCACCGCGGACTGACCGATCATTCCCTCGGCCCCGGCCTTGGAGCGCTTGCGGAAAGCCTGGGTCGCGATGCAGAGCAGGCCGGCGACCAGCGCCAAGAGTGTGCCTAACGTGCTAAGGATCACGCTCCAAGAAACGCTGATGCCCTCGCCGCTGTTGCGGAAGAGCATCAAGGTCCCAAAGAGGATTGACGTGGTCGCGGTCACGGCCAGAAGCCCGAAGCTGTGCACCTTAAGCTCCAGGACGTAAAGCAGAAAGCCCAGCATGATAAGCAGTACCCCGGCGAAGCTCGCCGACAATGTCTGGAAGGAGTAGAAAGCCATAATGAGCGAGACCACCCCGACGATGCCAGGCAGGATGAGCCCCGGGCTATAGAGCTCGATCAAGAGCCCCGAAACACCCAGCGTCATCAGGATCATCGCGATGTTCGGGTCGGCGACGGCCGCCAGCACCTTCTGCCGGCCCGTCATGTCGAAGCGCGCCACCGCCACGCCCTTGGTGCGCAGAGGATGTCCCTTGAAGTCCGGCAGGTCCCGGCCGTCCACGGCCGCGAGCAGCTCTTCGAGGCTCTTGGCCTCCAGGTCCACCACATGCTCGCGCACGGCCGCCGAGGAAATAATGGATGTGCTCTTGGTCACTCCCTGGAAGGCCCACTCGATGTTGCGACCTCGGCGCCCGGCGATGGCCTGCAGATAGGCCGCTGAGTCGTTGGTGACCTTACCCTCCATGACGTCGTCCTTCTTCTCTCCTTCCTTGCTCACGCCTGGCAAGGCGCCGAGCTGCACCGGATGCGCCGCGCCGATATTGGTGCCCGGCGCCATCGCCGCCACATGCGCGGCCATGGTGATGAATACCCCCGCGGAAGCCGCACGGGCCCCGGCCGGAGCCACGTAGACGATCACCGGCACTTCGGAGGCCAAAATGGCCTTGACGATATCGCGCATGGAAAGGTCCAACCCGCCCGGCGTGTCGAGTTCGATGACCAGGGCGCTCGCGCGCCGCTGCCCCGCGGCCGCCACAGCCCCCTCCAGATATTCGGCAGCGGCCGGGTTGATCACGCCGGAATACTCCGCCACCAGCACCTGCGACGGCACGACCGGCACGACGGCATGGATGGGACATGTCAGAGCCGCCAGTAAAACCCAGTTCAGCATAAAGGCCCCCTACAGCACAGTCTTCATGCGTGCAGGCGGCCAATACAGGAACCAGGCACGACCCTTCAGGTACTTCTCCCCCACCGGGCCCCAATAGCGCGAGTCGCAGGAACGGTCGCGGTTATCACCCATAACGAAGAAACTGTGCGGCGGCACCTTCACCGGACCAAAATAGTCCCGCGGCCCGGAGTAGGGCGGCGAGAATTCCAGCGCCCTGTCCAGGGAGTGCTCCTCCCAATATTTTTGGTACTGCTCCGGGGTGAACTCCGTAGCCTTCACGGATTCGGCCTCGCGCGAAAGACCGTCGAGGTACTGGGCATAGGACTCGTCGCTCAACGACTGACCGTTGATGATAACGTGGCCGCCGCTGACCTGCACGGTGTCTCCGGGCACGCCGATGACCCGCTTGATGAAGTCCTTGCCGTACTGAATAGAGCCGCAGTGCAACTCCCGCGGGTCGTCGACCGGGAAGCGGAACACGATTACATCTCCCCGCTGGACCTGCCGCAAGGCCAGGATCCGCTTGCCCATGAAAGGCACTCGCAGACCATAGATGAATTTATTCACGAAAAGATGATCTCCCTCAAGAAGCGTATTGCGCATGGAGCCAGACGGGATCTTAAAGGCCTGGACCACGAAGTACATCAGAACCGCGGCCAGCAGCACGGCCGAAAACACGGTCTCGGCCCACTCTAGATCCTCGCCCAGGAAGTAGCGGCGCCCATCCGGCATTACGCCGCGCGCATGCCCGCGCCAGAAGCCGATAGCGGCGGCGATGACGCCGGCCGCGAGACTCGGGTAGAGCTCCGTAGTCGAAACCGCATGGGCCGCGATCGAGATGAATTTAGCTCGACTGTCGAGCGACATCATGATGACCCATACCGCCGAGAACGCGGCCAGTCCGCAAAAAAACCCATGCCAGAGCCCGGTCTTAGTCGCCGTGTCCAGAGATTGAGACTCGCTCCACCTGCGGCTGAGCCACGCGAAGGCACCCATGGCCAAACCCACGAAAAAAAGTCGTTCTTCCATTTTTAAACTCTCCCAAAAGTGTCAGATCATCCTATCACTTCTTGTCGTCATCGAGCCGCAGCACAGCCAAGAAGGCCTCCTGCGGCAGCTCCACCGCGCCGAACTGTTTAGCGCGCTTCTTCCCTTCTTTCTGCTTAGATAGCAGTTTACGCTTCCGGGTGATATCTCCGCCGTAACACTTGGCCAGCACGTCTTTACGCTTAGCTCCCAAGGTCTCTCGCGCGATGATATGGTTATCGATGCGGGCCTGAATAGCCACCTCAAAATTCTGTCGGTGAATGAGCTCCTTGAGTTTAGCGCACATCTGCCGCCCCACGTTATAAGCCTTATCGCGGTGCACGATGGAGCTCAGCGCGTCCACCGGCTCGCCATGGATAAGGATCTCCAAGCGCGTCATATCCGAGGCTCGGCGGCCCTCGTCGGCATAGTCCAGCGAGGCATAACCTTTGGAGACGGATTTGAGGCGATCATAGAAGTTGACCACCATCTCGCAGAGCGGCAGATGATAACGGATGAGCATCCGATTGGCGGCGATATACTCGATGCCCACGTACTCGCCGCGACGCTCCTTGAGGAGGTTCAAGACTCCCTCCTGGTACTCGACTGGCAGCACGATGGTGATCAGGACGAAAGGCTCCTCGATGATCTGGATGTCGCCGTGCGGCGGGAACCTGGCCGGATTATCGATGACCAGCCAGTCCCCTTTACGTGTCTGCACGCGATAGACCACGTTGGGGCTGGTCACAATGAGGCTTAAATCGAACTCCCTCTCCAGGCGCTCCTTGACGATATCCATATGCAAAAGGCCCAAGAATCCCAAACGGTAACCGAAGCCCAAAGCTTGAGAGCTGTCCGGCGAGTAGTTGAAGGAACTGTCCTCCAGGTTAAGTTTTTCCAGGGCTGCGGCCAGGTCCTGGTAGTCGGCCGGGTTAACAGGGAAAATGCCCGCGAAAACCACGGGTTTGGCCTCTTTGTAACCAGGAAGTGGCGCAGTCAACGGCCGCGAGGCTTCCATGAGCGTGTCGCCCACGCGTACCTGGTGGATGTCCCGGATACCACAGATGACATAACCTACCTCTCCCGCGGAGATGAAGTCCGCCGCTTCCATTTTTGGGATAAGATAGCCCGTTTCCTCAACCGTGACCTCGTGCCCGGTGGAAAAAAAGCGCAGCTTCATGCCGGGCTTCATGATCCCATCCACCACGCGCACGAGGAGGATGACCCCGCGATAGACACTAAAAGAAGAATCGAAGATAAGCGCCGAAAGCGCCGATTCGGGCCGTCCCTGCGGTGGCGGCACATCCCGAATGATGGCTTCCAGCACCTTCTGGGTCCCCAGACCAACCTTGGCGGAGATAGCGATCGGATCGTCCGCGATTTTGAGGACATCATAGATCTGGGTATGGACCCCTTCCACGTCTGCGGCGGGTAAGTCCACCTTATTGATGATGGGAATGAGTTTAAGATCGAGTGCCTGAGCCAAAGTGGCATTGGCCAAGGTCTGTGCTTCCACTCCCTGGGTGGCGTCCACCACCAGAAGAGCTCCCTCACAGGCCGCCAAAGCCCGAGACACCTCATAGGAGAAGTCCACGTGCCCAGGAGTGTCGATAAGATTGAGGATATACTCGGTCCCGTCTGCGGCCGTGTGCTTCATGCGCACGGCCTTAGCCTTGATGGTGATGCCGCGCTCGCGCTCGAGCTCCATGGAATCCATGACCTGGGCCTGCATATCCCTGGCGGAGATAGTTCCCGTGACCTCCAGAAGCCGATCGGCCAGAGTGGACTTGCCGTGGTCGATGTGGGCGATGATGGAGAAGTTGCGGATGCGCGAGACCTCAATCATCTCCTTAGAGTCCTTGCTCGCGCATAAGACGACGGATTTCTTCGGAATCCGAGCAGGTTACCGCTTTAGCCACGAGCTTGGCCATGACCGCGGCGCGCAGGTTGCGCACCGTCTCCTTGACGCGCAGAAACATTCGCGGCGAAATCGAGAGGCTGTCGCATCCCATGCCCACCAGCAGTGGCACCGCGTGCGGATCCGAGGTCATCTCCCCGCACACGCCGACCCACTTACCCGCCCGGTGAGCCACCGTCACCACATGCTGGATAAGCCGCAGGACCGCAGGGTGAAACGGGTCGTAGAGATGTGTCACGTTCTCATTGACGCGGTCCACGGCCAATGTATACTGAATGAGGTCGTTGGTGCCCACGGAAACAAAGTCGCAGTGCGGCAAGAAGGCATCAAGGAGCACGGCTGCGGAAGGGATCTCCACCATGATCCCCAGTTCCACGTTCTTGGGCGTCTCGACCCCCTCGGCCTGAAGTTCCGCGACCGCCTGCGCCAGCAGGCGACGCACGGCCTGGACCTCGGCCACGGCGGAGACCATGGGGATCATGATCTTAACGTTGCCCTTGACCGTGGCCCGCAGGATGGCCCGCAGTTGGGTCTTGAAGAGGTCGAGATGACGCAGGAACAGACGCACCCCGCGCAGCCCCATGAACGGGTTTGTCTCGTTCTTAGGTCCTTCGATGCCCATCTGAGTGAGACGGTCTCCGCCGATGTCCGCGGTCCGGATGACCACCGGACGCGGAGCCATGGCCTTGGCCACCGCCATATAGGCTTTAGTCTGCTCTTCTTCGGTAGGCGAGGTCGTGCGGTTCAAATAGAGGTATTCAGTTCGGAACAAGCCGATGCCATCGACCTGTAGAGCCAGAACACTCTTCATCTCCTCCGGCGTATCCAAGTTGACCTCAAGCTGGAAGCGCTTGTCGTCCAAGGTGACCGCGGGCAGGCCCTTCAAAGACTCCAACTCCCTCTCGGCCTTCACCTCCTGAGCCTGGGCCTTCTCATACTTGGCCACGGCCTCAGCGGTGGGGCTGATGATCACAAGCCCCTGCTCGCCATCGAGGATCACCATGTCGCCGCTTTTGACCCGGCGGCTCACATCCGAGAGCCCCACCACGGCCGGAATCTCCAAGCTCTGGGCGAGGATAGCCGTATGACTGGTCTTGCCCCCCAGGTCCGTGGCAAACCCCAGGATGCGGCTCTCTTTGAGGTTGATGGTATCGGAAGGCAAAAGGTTGCGCGCGATCAGGACGCACGGGTGATCAATATCGCCCAAGCTGCGACGGGTATGCTTCAAGAGATGCGCCAACAGACGCTTGCCTACATCGAAGAGGTCGTGGCGCCGTTCTCTAAAAAATTCGTCCTCGAGCTTTTCAAACTGCTGATTGACGGCCTCCAGTGCCTCGGAAAGAGCGAACTCCGCATTGACGCCTTCGCCGAGGATACGTTGCGGCACGTCCTTGGTGATCAGTGTGTCGCGCAAGATGAGGCGGTGGGCGTCGATGAGCTTGGCATGATTCTTGCCCAGCAGCTTCAAGACCTTGGCCTCGGCATTGTCCAGATCCCGGTGAGTGGCCTTCTGGGCTGCCCTGAAGCGTGCCACCTCCGCACGCAGCCGGTCACGGGGAATCTCCGTGCGCGTGACCACGATTTCTTCATCTTCAAGGACGTAGGCCTTGCCGATGGCGATTCCCGGGCTGGCCCCGACGCCTTTAATGATGATCATGATAATGTCCCTTGGACATCGTCACACCGATTCCTCATAAAAAATAATTACTCTTCATCGAATTTCCGAACAAAAAGCTGCTCGATGGCTGCCAGAGCTTCTACCTCATCCGGCCCGGTGATGCACAAGATGACTTTAGCCCCGCACTCCGCCGCCAGCAACATGAGCTGCATGACGCTCTTGCCATTGACTTCCGTGCCGTCCTTGCACAGCATGATCTCGCTCTGGAATCGACATGATTCGCGCACGAACATGCCTGCCGGCTTAGCATGCAGCCCCAGCTTTGGGGTCATAATCAAAGTTTTCTTAATCATAACCATCCCGCCCAGGAGGCGGCTCCTCCAAAAAGAATCCCAATCGCGTATATCCGATAGGATGAGACTCGAGCCCTGCGCAGGAGCAGGGCCGCCGCCATGGCGAGCACTCCTACCAACCGCTGCTGCGGTGGCGTGGCACGCAGCAGCAAGGCCGCCCCCGCCAGGACCAAGGCTAACCCCGCCCAGCGCAGAGCCCTAATAACCCCCTGCACGGGCCATCCCTTCAAGCACACTGCAATCTGGTCCCTCCATTCATAACCGAGCCTCAGGAAGCGCCAGCGCAGGACCAGTGCCAGCGCATTGTGGACGACCAAATAGGCTCCGGCGGCCCACAGGGCTGCCCACAGGGGCCGGTCCCACAGAACCAACACGCCCGCCACGGCCGATCCCACGCACAACGGCCGCAGAGCCCCCCAGAACAAAGCGTCGCCCACCCCGGCCAGAGCCGAAGCCGCCGCGGTCTTCAACGTCCGCAGGCGCTTCACCAGTCGATCGCAGAGCTCCCCATCCGGAGCCGCGGCCGCCTCCTCTTCCAAAGCACATACCATACCGATGACCAAGGACGCCATGTAAGGCTGCGTATTGAAATACTCTTGGTGCCTCAGTCGCGCCGCACAAACCGCCTCATCCTGTCCAGCCCAGCACGCCGCCAGCCAAGGCTCCAGACAGAAAGCCAGTCCCAGGCTCTGCATCCGCTCGAAATTCCAGCAGGACTGCAGCAACAGGCTGCGCCAAAAAAGGCGCCTCTGCATCGCCGAGTTCATACTGCCGCTCATGTCCCAATCCTCAACGCATGCAAAGCGACCCCCAATCCCAGCCAGGGGGCCAGCGTCCATGAGAACCCCAGCGCCCCCGCCACGCTGCGCGGCGCGTAGGACCATGCGCCATTCAGGATCGGGCCGACCACCAACACGCAGGTCAATACGACCGCGAATGTGACGGCGGCCTGCTCAACCAGGGATTTCACCGTCATACTCCCAAAAGGCGGCACCTTTCCCCGCCGGATACTCTTTTCAGCCAAACCGCAGAAAACCCGCCGACGCAGGCGTAAAGCCGCTTCCAGATTTTGATGCGCCCAGCCTGCGGTCAAGCCCACGGGCAGGGCTACCGCGACTGGCAACGGGCGCGGGCCGCGGGCCACGAGCATGGCGGCGGCCACCGCGATCGAGGCGTTGAGCGGCAGCCGGTCGCCGACGGGCAAGTCGTCGATGCTGAATAGTTCGCAGCACAACCCCAGCGCCACGCCGACCTGCGGTATTCCAAACAGCAGTCCCAACAGGGAACCGAGCACGAGGGGCCTGGATATCATGAACTGTCCGACTTGGACCGCGTCAAGTTCCACAAGCGCGACCAAAGCCGATCCTCCAACGGATGCCGGCCACCCTCCCAGGGCGATCAAGACAGCTCTCCCAGAAGCGAAACGATATCTAAAGTCGGATCTCCGGGCAAGGCCCGTCCCTCCAGCGCCGTGCCCCGCCGCGAGATAGCGCGCAGGGCCTTACGGTCTTCGTCTCCCAGAAAGATCGCCTTACCCAGTTGCACGCGTCCCGCAGTGTAGTGGAGCCCTCCCACATTGACCGTCGCACAGCTCACACCAAGTTCCAAGAGACGCAGCGCCTCCCGGGGCCCGGGAACCAAAACCAGCACCCGCCGTCTGTCGCTGCCGTCAACCAACCGCCGCGCGGCCTCCTCCACAGAAAGAACCAACAGCGCGATACCTTCGGGCAGGGCCATCTCCATGAGCATGGTCTGGGTCGCGTCGGCAGCCGCCTCGTCACAAGCCACGACCACCACCTGTGTCTTAAGATGCGGTATCCAGCCGATGACCACCTGCCCATGAATGAGCCGATCGTCGATCCGCAACAGCGCGAGGTCCATGATCTCAAAGTGCCCGCGCCAAAAACCGCCGGCGCACATCACAAACCGATTTCTGACCGTCGGCCAGGATCTTCTCCACCAGATCCGGCAAAGCGGTATCCTCCCGATGACCGAAAGCCGAGACCAGCATATAGAGATTGACCCCGGTGACCATCTCCACGCGCGGGGCGTGCTGTACCAGAGGAAAAGCCAAGTTGCTGGGAGTCCCCCCGGGCATATCCGTGAACAGAATGAGGCCATCGGCGCCGCTCAACTCTGCGATGGCACGGCGAATGCGCTCCCTCAACTCGCCCACCGCTACCCGCGGGGAAATGGAAATGACCCGGACCCCTTCCTCCTGGGGCCCAACGATGGACTCGGCGGCCTCCGTGAGGTAAGCCCCGAACTCGCCGTGGGTGACGATGAGGAAATTAATCACTTGAGAATATCCCTCAATGACTGATGTCGCGATGGAATTCCTGAATGGAGTGGCCGGAGGAACGCAATTTCTGCGCCAGATATCGCGTCACAAAGACGCTGCGATGATGGCCCCCTGTGCAGCCCACCGCGACCGTCAGGTAAGACTTTCCCTCACGTACATAGTGGGGCAAGAGTCCATTCAAAAGCAGTAGAATTCCGCCCAAGAACTTGCGCGCGATAGGCTGACTCAGAATATATCGCTGCACGCGGGAGTCGAGCCCGGTCAACCGCCGCAGGCGCGGAATATAATGCGGGTTAGGGAGGAAGCGCATATCCAAGACGATGTCCGCGTCCATAGGCAGACCGAACTTATAACCGAAGGACACGATATTCAGAGCCATCTCCCGAGCACGGGTGAGTTCCAGGGTCTCGGAAAGCCGCTCTTTGAGCTCCCCCAAGGTCATAGTGCTCGTATCTATAACCTTATCCGCGATCTCCTTGATGGGCACCAGACGCCGCCGCTCCTCATGAATGGCTTGATCAACCTTCTTGCCCAAGGGATGGCGGTGGCGAGTCTCCGAAAATCGCTGAATGACGACCTGATCCGAAGCCTCAAGGAATATGAGGCGGTAGTCGACGCCGCGGGTCTTGAGACGTTCCAGAATGGCAGGCAACCCCGCGAGGAAACGCCCTTCCCGGATGTCCATGCCCAGAGCCACACGCTTGAGGTGCGCAGAACGCGCCAGCATGTCCGCGAAATGGTCCATCAACGCGATTGGCAGGTTATCGATACAAAAGAAGCCGAAGTCCTCAAAACACTTCAAAGCCTGGCTCTTGCCGGCCCCGGAGATGCCTGTAATGATATAGACCTTGCGGGCCTCCGCGGGCGCCTTCATTGCACGCGCATCCTTTCGATAAGCCTCTGATTAAAAGTCTCGGCCGCGAAATACCCTTGGTTCCGTAAGCGTTGATTAAGAGCCGCCACCTCGATTATGACCGCCAAGTTGCGGCCCGGGCTGACCGGGATGCGGATTTGGGGGATCTCCACGTCTAGAATAGTCGTCTTCTTTGCGTCAAGACCAGTGCGGTCATAGTTGGTCTGCGCACTCCAGGGAGCTAGATGGATGGAAAGTTCGATACGGGTATGATCCAGGATCGCGCCAATGCCGAAAAGGAGTTTGACGTCGATAATCCCCAGTCCGCGCACCTCCAGGTAATGCTTAAGGGGCTCTGGACAGGAACCACGCAAGACGGCGCCACGACGGTGCCGGATCTCCACGGCATCGTCCGCGACCAGAATATGACCACGCTTCAGGAGCTCTAAAGCGCACTCGGACTTGCCGATGCCGGGCTCTCCCTGAATAAGCACCCCCAGGCCGTAGATGTCCACCAATACCCCATGTACTGTAGTCGTGGGCGCCAGCTTATCCTCAAGGACGTCACCAAGCTCGCCGACCAAAGTGGCGGTATCCAGACTCGAACGGAGCAGCGGCACCCCGTTCTTTCGGCAGACGGATACCAGTGCCCCCGGAGTCTTGAGGTTGTGAGTCATAATAAGACACGGCAGCTCCTGCGGCTTACACATAGACTCCAGCGCGGCGGCCAACCGGGCTCGTGGAGTCTTCAGGCAATAAGCCTGCTCGCCGAAACCGATGATCTGAATGCGTTCCGGCCGAAAGTGTTCCAGAAACCCGCTCAGAGCCAGGCCAGGCCTATTAAGATCCATGACCCTGATGCTCCGATTGAGAGACTTCTCTCCAGCGATGAGCTCCAACTTAAGGTTGTCCCGCTGTTCCCTCAGCAGATCGCTGACGGTGAAATCCGCGGCTCCCGGGCGTTGCGCCATGAGGGTCAGCGCTCGGGCTTCTTCACCGGCTGAACGATGGCATAGGATTCGTCATCGCGGCGAAAGACCAGCCGAATCTGCCGGGATTCCAAATCCTGGAACAAGCGGAATGAGTGCCCCAAGCTCTCCATTTCCCGGACCGCCTCCCCGGCGGACATGGGCACCACGGCCTGTCGCACCACGGAGAACTGGGTGGTCACCGACGCCGGATCAAAAACGGGTTCTCCGCGTACCGCGCGCATCGAATCCTTGCCGCTGCGCATCTTAGAGCGAGTTCGCGTCTTCTCCTTGAACTTCTTAAGCTGCGCGTCCATCTTAGCGGAAGCAAGGTCAACGGCGGAGTAGAGATCGCTCGCCTCAGCCAGAGCTCGAAAGGTCTGCCCCGGCGCATGAATGAGCATCTCGCATTTATGGGCCCTCTTCTCAATAAAGATAAAGGCCTGCCCCCAAACGATATGCTCGAAGTACTTCTGGGCACGTTCCATCTTCTCATGCACATAATCACGGATGGCGTCGGTCATCTTCAATTGCTTCGCCGTCAGTTGTATCTCCACAGACGCTCCTTGATACGATAAAAATAACTAATAGCGCCATATCGGCCCCTGCGCAGATGCAGGCGGCTGAGCGCTAAAGGTGTATTGAAACATTAAAGGTGTTAATATGTCAAACGCGTAGATACATATCGAGATTATATGTCACTGTAATATTTGACTGTCCCCTGAAAAAAAGGTAACATCTTACCTGCATCATGTCACAAGTCATTCACCTCGGCTCCGAGATGTGCCACCTATTTAAATATGATTATTTTTAAACGCATATTTGATGTCCATAGACTTATACACACCTGTGGATAACCTGTGCATAATATAGAACCAACCACTCTCTGGTCTCAGACCGTCGAGCGCCTACGCTCCGAGATTGGAGAAGACGCGGACCTTTGGTTGCGCCCCATCGAGGCGCTGCGTATTGATGACCAAGTCCTCCATCTTAAAGTTCCTAATAAATTCTTTTCCGACGGAATCAAAGACCGTTATCAGAAGCGACTCGTTTCGATTTTTAAGGATCTGACCGGCCTAGATATCGGTATCGACTATGAAATTTGCATAGACCTCACAAACCGCCTGCCTCCAACCGACCCCATCCCTGGACCGATCCCCCAATCAGAGTTTCCACTGAGTGAGTTCAATCCACGCTACACCTTCGCCTCATTCGTGGTAGGC
Organism: uncultured Elusimicrobia bacterium; assembly: GCA_903830945.1. Classification (GTDB taxonomy): domain Bacteria; phylum Elusimicrobiota; class Elusimicrobia; order UBA1565; family UBA9628; genus UBA9628. The sequence continues at coordinate 161,641 of CAIKVT010000069.1, read as the reverse complement.
AAATCCAATCGGTTGGCTTATGCCACGGCAGATGTCATTTCCAAGAATCCGGGAACCCAATACAACCCCTTCTTTCTCTACGGCGGCGTCGGCTTGGGCAAGACCCATCTGCTCCACGCCATCGGCAATGCTTTACGCCAAGGTTTCCCACGCTCGCGCGTGCTTTACACCACGGCCGAAGAGTTTGTCAACGATTATATTAATTCCATACACCACCGCAAGACCGACGACTTCCGGGCCAAATACCGCAACCTTGACTGCCTTCTCATCGATGACATTCAGTTTCTCATCGCCAAGGAGCAGAGCGAACAAGAATTCTTCCATACCTTCAATTCCCTCTTCGACTCGCGCCACCAGATTGTCATCACATCAGACCGGGTGCCTAAAGAGATGACCCCTCATGAACGCCGCCTCGTCTCGCGATTCGAGTGGGGCCAGGTGGCGGACATCACACCCCCCGACCTTGAAACGCGCATCGCAATTCTGCGCAAAAAGTCCGAGCTTGAACAGTTCTACGTTCCTGACGACGTCATCCTATTCGTCGCCTCAACAGTGAAGAGCAACATTCGTCTGCTGGAAGGATCCCTCATCCGGCTCAAAGCCTTCGCCTCCATGACCGGCAGCAGTCTAACCGTGGACGGCGCCAAAGACATACTGAAGGACTCTCTGCCGCACGATGTGGCGAGTACTGTCCAGATGGAGACCATCCAGCGCATGGTCTCCCATAAATATTCGCTCGATATAAAGGACCTCAAGGGACAACAACGCACGGCCTCCATCGCACTGCCACGGCAATTGGCTATGTATCTAGCTTCGATAATGACCGATCTTTCATCTACGGACATCGGCCGCGCTTTCGGAGGTCGCGACCACACCACTGTCCTTCATTCCAGAAAAAAAATACAGAAACTCTTAGATGAAGATCCCTTTTTTTTAGAGCTGGTCAATAAGTTGCAGGCCGATATTAAGTCTGTGGAAAATTAAGAGAATAAATGCCAATAACCGGGCCGGGGCATACGCACTGTGCAAAGAGGGGATAACTTTCTGAAATTATCTACAATTTTACACGGCACTTCTAAGACGAAGTATCCCCAAATACCGTTCTTTACCAAGACTATTAAGAGGATGATGATAATATGAAAATACATTGTAATAAAGAAGACCTAACAAAAGGCGTTCAAACCATACAATCTGCCCTATCCTCTCGCACCACTCTTCCCATCCTTCTTAACTTTATGATGGAGACGGATAACTCTAAAATTAAAATTGTTTCTACAGATTTAGAGATGGCTATAAAACATTACATTCCAGCGGAAATTGAGACTGACGGGAGCGTCACTATTCCAGCTAAAAAATTCTCAGATATACTGCATAGCTTACCAAGTGATCAGGATGTGGAACTTTCCGTGGATGCTGGAGATAAAGTAAAACTCAAATGCGGGCGCTCACGCTTTACCATTATAGGTTCTCCGAAGTCTGAGTATCCCGTACTTCCTGAATTTGATCGCAAGGAAGCTTTTGAATTACCTATGGGGCTAGTATTAGATATGGTGAAGAAGACTATTTTTGCAGCCTCTTCTGATGAAACGAGGCACGTTCTAAATGGTGTCTTATGGTCCGCTAAAAAAGGGATTCTTGAAATGGTTGCTACTGACGGTCGTAGACTTGCCATCGTGGGACGTAAAGGCGTTGTAAAAGATAAAGATTTTCAAATTATAGTTCCAACTAAGGTACTCAGTGAATTATTGCGTTTATTAGGGTCTTTAGACGTTAAGCCGGATTCTCAGGAAAAAATCCAAGTAGGCGTTACAGAAAATCAGATTGTATTCCAAGCTAAAGAAACGACGATTCTCTCGCGTTTAATTGGAGGAACGTTCCCTAATTATGAACAGGTAATCCCTCATAAAAAGGATATATCTGTAGTTCTGGCAACTGAAGAGTTATTAGCCGTCACTAAGAGAGCGGCTCTCTGCGCTCTGGACCGCGGAGGTTCAGTAAAATTTGAACTTCAAAAAGGAATCCTTCATATATCGGCTTCATCACAGAATATTGAATTCAATGATGAGTTGGAAGTTAATTATACAGGCGCCGATTTCCAGGTAGCATTCAATCCTCATTTTATGGTGGATGCTTTAAAACATATCGATTGCGAGAAGGTGTCCTTAGGTCTTACCAGTCCCGTCAACCCCGTTCTCATAGAACCAGCGGACAACACGGAAAGCCGTTTCGTTATCATGCCCATGCGGATATGATGATTCCGCGTAAGCGGCCCAGTTGGTCGACAGGAGGGGACCTTGTCAGATCATTTCAATATAGGACAGGGATATCCGGTGATCGTATGACCATATTAGCCGCGATATGGCAAAAAGAATTGGGGAATCTGTGTAATTATTGGGAATTGATAGGGATCAAGCAGGGTCTCCTATATGTGAGGCCGAAGTCTGCGGCTGCGACACAAGAACTACAGTTGCGCGCTACCGGTATTGTACGCAATCTTAATAAGTATTTCGAGCGCGGTTGGATCAAGGGAATCAAGGTCGCGTCGAGATGAGTCAGATTGAATCTTCGCCCCCCCCTGGAAAGGGAAAACGGATTCCCGTCGCATCCGAGAGGAGTAATATGTCTCAGATCACTAAGGAAAAGGACGACGTGAAGACCTCCACTGTTAAGAGCGCAGAAAGCTATGACGCATCCGCTATACAGGTTTTGGAAGGCCTCGAAGCGGTGCGGAAACGGCCGGCTATGTATATCGGCTCTACGGGTCCGTCCGGCCTTCACCATTTGGTCTATGAGGCCGTTGATAACTCCGTCGACGAAATTCTGGCCGGCCGGTGTAGTTCTGTGGATGTCATTCTCCACGAGGGAAACTCGGTAACTGTTCTCGATAACGGCTCTGGCATCCCGGTCGACGAGATGAAAGATCCCAAGTTACCGAAAAATTTACGCGGCAAGTCGGCCCTTGAGGTGGTGATGACGGTGTTGCACGCAGGAGGCAAATTTGATCACAGCGCCTATAAGGTTTCCGGAGGACTTCACGGTGTTGGCATCTCTGTCGTCAATGCCCTTTCCGAGTCTGTAAAAGTCGAAGTCTACCGGGGCGGCCAGGTGTGGACGCAATCCTACAAGCGCGGTAAGCCCGAAGACAGCGTCAAGGCTGTTGGAAAGACTGAAGAGCATGGTACGCGCGTCACATTCAAGCCGGACATGGAAATCTTTGGTGACCATCAGTTCTCTTACGATGTGCTGGCCAACCGCCTACGCGAGTTAGCCTTCCTCAACGCCGGGGCTAAGATTACGATCATAGACGAGAGGGAGGATAAGAAGCACACCTTTCATTATGAGGGCGGCATCAAACAATTCGTGCAGTATCTCAACGCGAATAAGAAGACACTTTTTACTGAACCTATAAATTTTACTAAGGAGCGCGAAGAAGTTTCGGTCGACTTGGCCATCCAGTATAATGATGACTATTCCGAGAACGTTTATAGCTTCGTGAACAACATCAATACACCGGAGGGGGGTACTCATCTAGCGGGCTTCCGTTCTGCCCTGACTCGGGTAGTCAACGACTATATCAAGAAGTACGACATGCTTAAGGGAAAGAACTATACGGTGCAGGGTGATGACGCGCGTGAGGGTCTGACCGCGGTCCTCTCCATTAAAATCCCCAATCCGCAGTTCGAGGGACAGACCAAAGCGAAGCTCGGCAACGCCGAAGTGGAAGGCGTGGTCAAGTCTATCGTCGGAGAGGTATTGGCGGTCTTCTTCGAGGAAAATCCAGCCACAGCTAAGGCTGTTTGCCAGAAGGCGATGGCGGCAGGTGAGGCTCGCGAGGCTGCGCGCAAGGCTAAAGAACTTACCCGCCGCAAAGGTGTCCTGGACGGCTCATCTTTGCCCGGTAAACTCGCGGACTGCCAAGAGCGTGAGCCGGAGCGTTCGGAACTTTTTATCGTCGAGGGCGATTCCGCCGGTGGTTCGGCTAAACAGGGCCGAGATCGCGTTTTCCAGGCCATCCTGCCCATCAAAGGTAAAATTTTAAACGTTGAGAAGGCCCGGTTGGTCAAGATACTCTCCAACGAAGAGGTCAGGACCCTCATATCTGCCATCGGCACTGGTATCGGGCAGGTGCACGAGACCGTGCCGGCGGGCGATGCGGCGGGGCAGCCGGCGGGTGAGAGGGATAACGAAGAGGGACTTAAGCCTGAAAAGCTGCGCTACCACAAGCTTATCATCATGGCGGATGCTGATGTGGACGGCCAGCACATCCGGACTTTACTGCTGACTTTTTTTTATAGGCAGATGCAGGAGCTCATCAAGCGCGGGCATGTTTATATCGCTCAGCCGCCGCTTTTTAAGGTTAAGAAGGGCAAGACCGAGATGTACGTGGACAATGATGAGAAGATGGAGCGCTGGCTGCTTAATGAAGGGCGCAACTCATCCGAGATTACGGCCTTCAACCCCGCTAACGGCAAGTCCAAAAAGCTCGACTGCGACGATCTCAAGGACCTTCTCAAGATTCTGGCGGAGTTGGAGAACCTTCTGCGCCATTTGGAGCGCAAGAGTCTGCACCTTGAGGACTTCTTGGCCTATAAAGAGCGTGGCCAGCTGCCTCTCTACCGCGTGGAACAGACGGCTGGGGAGTACCGCTTTTTTTACAGCGAGAAGGAATGGCACGACTATCGAGACTCCTATGTTGCGGCGCAGAAGGCCAAACTGGCCGAGGAGCACAAAGGCCAACCGCCGGTGGAGGGCGAGGTCCCGGTAGAGGTCGACGAGGAAGCCTTGGAGCCGGACATGCAGGAGCTCTGGGAGATGTCAAAACTGGCGGGGTTAGACCACAAGCTCTCGGAGATGGGGCTCAATCTTAAGTGGTATGAGGTGTTGCGCGACGAGAAGACCAAACCGCTTTTTAAGTGTAAGACCGCCCATGGAGAGAGTGAAGGCTACAGCCTCAAGGCGCTTCTAGAGGCCGTGCGCGAGGCCGGCCGCGCGGGTGCCAATATCCAGCGTTATAAGGGTTTGGGCGAGATGAACCCGGATCAGCTCTGGGAGACGACTATGGACCCTAAGAGGCGCAGGCTTTTGCAAGTGACCCTGGAAAATATGGCGGATGCAGAGCTCGCCTTTACCACGTTGATGGGCGATCGCGTCGAACCTCGGCGCCAATTCATAGAGCGACACGCTAAGGAAGTAAAAAATCTGGATATATAATGGACAAATGGTCCTGCCCCTGAGTAAAAACGCATCTTAAGAGGAAATAACACATGAGCACCCCCATGCAACCTGAGTCCGCGGCGGAAGCGCCCAACAATATCATTCCACGCGACATCGGCACTGAGATGCGCGCCTCTTACATCGACTACTCCATGTCGGTCATCGTAGGACGAGCCCTTCCCGACGTGCGCGATGGACTCAAGCCCGTGCACCGGCGCATCCTTTACGCCATGCATTCAGAGGGGCTGGCGTCCAATAAGAGGTATTCCAAGTGCGCCGGAGTGGTCGGCGAGGTCCTTAAAAAATACCATCCGCACGGCGATTCCGCGGTCTATGACGCTTTAGTGCGCATGGTGCAGGAATTCTCCTTGCTCCACCCCTTGATAGACGGCCAAGGCAACTTTGGCTCGGTCGACGGCGACCCGGCCGCGGCTTACCGCTATACGGAGTGCCGTCTCTCCAAGGTTGCGGAAGAGGTCTTGGCCGACATCGACCAGGATACTGTGGATTTCCTGCCGAATTTTGACGGCACCACGGTCGAGCCCGTGGTCCTGCCTTCGCGCGTGCCTAACCTATTGGTTAACGGTTCCTCGGGCATCGCGGTGGGCATGGCCACCAACATTCCACCGCACAACCTCTCCGAGGTCTGCGACGCGGCCATGGCCCTTATTAAAGACCCTAAGATCGAGAATAAGGAGCTCATGAAGGTCATGAAGGGCCCGGATTTCCCTACCGGGGGCATCGTGCGGGGGAAGAGCGGCATCAAGGATTATTTTGAGACCGGGCGCGGGTCGGTTCGGATCCAGGCCGTAACCGAGATAGAGGACATTAAGGGAAACCGGCAGGCCATCATAGTGACGGAACTGCCTTACCAGGTCAATAAAGCCACCCTCCTAGAGACCATCGCGGACCTGGTACGCGAGAAGAAGATCCCTGATATCTCGGACATCCGCGATGAGTCGGACCGTCAAGGCATGCGTATGGTCATCGAGATCAAGCGCGACGGCAACGCCAATGTGGTCTTGAACCAGCTTTATAAGCACACCCAGATGGAGACGAGCTTCGGGGTTATCCTGCTCTCCTTGGTCGATGGCCGTCCGCGGGTCCTTCCCGTGCGCGATATGCTGGGCCACTACATCCAGCACCGCAAGACCGTGGTCATCCGGCGCACCAAGTTCCAATTGCGCAAGGCCCTGGATCGCGCCCATATCCTAGAAGGCTTCCTCATCGCGCTCAAGAATATCGACCGCGTCATCAAGATCATCCGCGGCGCCAAGGACACAGATGAGGCGCGCGCCAAGCTGATGGCCGAGTTCGAGCTCTCCAAGGCCCAGACCCAGGCCATCCTGGATATGCGCCTGCACCAGCTTACTCGGCTTTCCGTTGATGAACTCCAAGAGGAGTACGACGGCCTGATGAATCGTATCGCTGAACTCAAGGCTATCTTGGCCGACATCAAGAAGGTGATGTCTATCGTGGTCAAAGAGCTCGAGGAGATCAAAGCCAAGTTCGGCAAGTCCCGCCAGACCCAGATCACCACCGAGGCCGCGGAGATGACGTTGGAGGATCTTATCACCAAGGAAGAGGTTCTTATCTCGCTGTCCAGCGGGGGATACATCAAGCGTATCCCGGTCAACACCTACGAGGCCCAGGGCCGCGGCGGCAAGGGCATCATGGGAGCCGAGGTCAAGGAAGAGGATTTCATCGAGCAGATATTCATCACCGACACGCACGCGACCCTGCTCTTCTTCACCACCCGTGGCCGAGTTTTTGCTCTCAAGGCTTACGAGGTCCCGGAGGGAAATCGTACCTCGCGCGGTAAGGCTGTAGTCAACCTTCTGGCTATTACCGGCGAGGAGAAGGTCACCTCCACCATCGCCATCCGATCTTTTGACGAGAAGCGTGGAAAAGAAACCTTCCTAGTTATGTGCACCAGAGCCGGCACCATTAAAAAAACACCGCTCTCGGATTTCGAGAACATCCGGCGCTCCGGCATCATCGCCATTGGTCTGGAGGAGGGCGATATCCTCGTCGAAACCGCGCACACTGGCGGCAGGGACGAGGTCATCATGGGCACCAAGGACGGCATGGCCATCCGCTTCAAGGAGTCAGACGTGCGGTCCATGGGTCGCGGAGCTTTCGGCGTCAAGGGTATCCGCCTCGATAAGACCGATCAGGTCATCGGCATGGAGGCTTTCCCCGCGGACAGCAAGAAGACCTTGCTCACCGTGTGTGAGAACGGCTACGGAAAAAGGACCGAACTTTCCGAATACCGTGGACAGCATCGGGGCGGCGGCGGGGTCATCACTATTAAAGCTACGGAGCGTAACGGCATTGTCACCGGTGTCAAGCTGGTTACCAACGATGACGACCTTATGGTCATGACCGAGAAGGGCAAGACCATACGTTTGCGCTGTAAGGACATCAAGGTCATCTCCCGCAACACGCAGGGTGTGCGCTTAGTCAAACTCGATGAGACTGACAAGGTCGGCCATGTTGCGGCTCTTGCGCTGGATCCGGTCGTGGCGCCGCAACTGCCCTTGCCCGAGCCCAAGAAGGAAGCATGAAGAAGGGTATAAAAATGAATTATCGGCCCTGCAAGGGTCGGCAATCGCGCCGCGGCGTAGCCGCGGCGCTTGTTTATGCAACGTGCCTGTGGATGCTCCCCCTTCTCCACGCCGAAGTCATGATCGAGAGCGTGGGCTGGCAGTTGGCCAAAGCCGCGCCGGGGCAGCATGCCGTCTACCAGGACATCACGAGCCTCTCTACACTACCCCCGCTTGTAGATGGTAAGTTGCGGCTGCGTGTGGTGTTGAAGAACCGTGGCCCGAAGGAGGCGGACGGATTACTCCTGCGCTACTGCTTGAGCGCTCGGCTCGTCTTGGCCGGGCAAATCCTGGAAGGGGTATGGGCCGTGCCTTTCCTGATCAGTGAAAAACGGGTTCCCAAGGTAGGGCCCAATCGGTTGTTGGAAGTTACTTTAGACCCGTCCTTGTCCGTGAACATCCCATTGAATCATTATCTGAAGAGAACCCTAGATTCCGGGTTCTGGTTGGACCAGCTCAAGCTTCAGATCATGCTCAGTCCCCGGCGCGGAGACGTGGAAATGGTCAAGACCCAGGAAATCATCCTTCCAATCAAGAGATTTTAGATGAACGACATAAACATCATCCGCAAGGAGCCGGAAAAAGTTCGACATGGCATCAAGAACCGCGGAGGCCGCTATCTACCCGCTCTGGAGGAACTCATAACGCTGGATTCAGAGCATCGGGGGCTGCTTAAGACGGTCGAGGATTTGCGCGCCAAGCGCAATGCCTCCTCGCAGGCCGTGGGCAAGGCCAAGGCGCAGAAGAACGAGGCTGAAGCCTCACGGCTGATGGCCGAAGTCATCCAACTTAAAGCGGAGATGGCCGGCCAGGAAGCGGCCCTGACTTCTCTGGCGGCCAGGCTCAAGGATGCGGCCCTGGGCCTGCCCAACATTCCCCATTACTCGACACCCGTGGGAGCAAGCGAGGCGGATAACCCGGTGCGGCGCGCCGGGCCGTCGCCCAAGGTCCTGGATTTCAAGCCTATGGACCATCAGACCTTCGGCGAGAAGCTGGGGATACTCGACAGCGCCGCAGCCATCAAGCTCTCCGGTTCGCGATTCTCGCTTTGGCGCGGGGCTGGCGCGCGCCTCATGCGCTCCATCATCTCATTTCTGCTCGACCTGCACACTCAGGAACATGGCTATCAGGAAGCTTGGGTGCCAATCTTGGTCCGGCCGGAGATATTGGAAGGGACCGGACAGCTGCCCAAGTTCGAGTCCGACCTCTATAAGATCGCCGCGACCGAGGGAGAGAAGACGGAGACGCTTTACCTCATCCCCACGGCCGAGGCTCCGTTGACGAACCTGGTGCGTGGCCAGATTCTGCCCGAAGCGGCCTTGCCGCTCAAGCTTACGGCCTACACGCCTTGCTTCCGTCAGGAAGCGGGCTCCTACGGGAAAGACGTGCGGGGACTTATTCGCAACCATCAGTTCGACAAGGTGGAGCTGGTCTGGATAACCAAGCCGGAGGATTCTTCGGCCGAGCTGGAGTCTTTGACCCGGCACGCGGAAGAGGTGCTCAAGCGCCTGGAACTGCCCTACCGGGTCATAGAGCTGTGCACCGCGGATATAGGCTTTTCCGCTTGTAAGACCTATGACCTGGAGGTCTGGATGGCCGGCGAGGGCTGTTTTCGCGAGATATCCTCGTGCTCGGATTGCTGGGACTTCCAGGCTCGTCGTATGAACGCGCGTCTGCGGCGCGCGGACAAGTCCGTGGAGTTAGCGCACACCTTGAACGGCAGCGGCGTGGCCGTGGGGCGTCTCTTCGCGGCCATCCTCGAGTCCTACCAACAGAAAGACGGGAGCCTGCTCATCCCGAAAGCCTTGGTCCCCTACTTCGGGGCCGAGAGTATTGCTTCCCCGGCGGCCTGATCTTGGCCAAGCCGGTTGAGCGTTTGATCAGCCTGGTCGCTCGCTTGCGTTCGCCTAAGGGTTGCCCTTGGGACCGCAAGCAGACGCATATCTCGCTTATTAAGTTTCTGCGCGAAGAGGCCAGGGAGCTTGAGGAGGCTTTGCGTTACGGCCAATGGCATGAGATCGAAGATGAATTGGGAGATCTGCTTTTACAAGTGCTGCTGCACTCCCAAATCGCTAAGGAGAAAGGGTTTTTTGATATTCAGGACGTGGCGTTGAGCCAATATCGCAAGCTGGTGCGCCGTCACCCGCATGTTTTTGGACGCCGTAAGTTGCAAACGGCCGCGGAGGTTCTGGACAGTTGGGCCGGGATCAAGCGTAAAGAGCGCAGCCAAAGGCATCGGGACCTGCAGTGTCGTCGCAAGGCCCTGCAATAATCAAGGAGCGGTCGTCTTTTTGCTATCCTTTTATTTATCATGGGTAAGACAATAGCCGGGACTTCGCCAGGGAAGTTCCATCAGACAGGCCCCGGCGGGCTAGGCATCCGGGAGTTCGCGCGCTGGTATCGTAGCCAGGAACTGGCCCAGTGGGAAGTCCTGAATGTAGCGGCCGTGGAGAAGCTGACCAATATCCTCCTCGCCGCCCAGCGCGCGGGCCGGCATGTCTTCGTGATGGGAAACGGCGGCTCTGCGGCCACGGCTGCGAGTATCGCGGTGGATTTTTCAAAGACCGCGGCGCCTAAGGGCGGGAAGGGCTGGAAATGCCTCTCGCTCTCCGAGAACGCGGCCTTTATTACGGCCATGAGCAACGACCACACCTTCGACGATATCTTCGTCAAGCAGTTGGAAATCCTGTTGGATCCGGGGGATGTGGTGCTGGTGATCAGCGGCAGCGGCAATTCGGTCAATCTCATCAAAGCCGTGCGGTTCGCCAAGGCGCGCAGGGCCAAGACCGCAGCACTGCTGGGCTTTGACGGGGGAAAACTCAAGGGTCTGGTGGACGCGCCCGTGGTGGTGGCCAGTGACCAATATGGAGTGGTCGAGGACCTGCATCTCTCCATTAGTCATATCATCACCTTCTTCCTCCGGCAGCGTGGATAAGGGGAAGAAAGCCGCCATTTTCCTTGACCGCGACGGCGTGGTCATCGAGGAAGTCGATTATCTCACCCGTCCGGATCAACTTAAGCTTATCCCAGGCTCAGCGCGCGCCATTGCGCGGTTGCGCAGGGCGGGGTTGAAAGTCGTGCTCGTGACCAACCAATCCGGCGTGGCCCGCGGCTATCTGACGCTTCAGACGTTGCGTGCGGTCCATAGACTTCTCAGCCGACAGCTCAAGGCGCAGGGGACGAAGCTTGATGGGCTTTATTTTTGCCCACATCTGCCGGTCCAGGCGGGCGGCAAAGGCTGTTCCTGCCGCAAGCCGGGGCTGGGGATGATCAAAAAAGCCCAGAAGCATTTTCACCTCGATCTCTCACGTAGCTATTTCGTCGGCGATACCACGACGGATACCCTCACTGCTCAGCGGGCCGGCTGCACGGCGGTGCTGGTTCGCACGGGCAAGGCTGGCCGCGACCGGGTTTACTCCGCCAAACCGCATAAGATCTGCAAAGACCTCGCTGCGGCTGCGGACTGGATAATCAAGCAGGATTGACGGTTTTTGCTATACTGCCCTCGCTTTGGGCTCCTCGCAGATACAGACCGTCATCGTCGCCGGCGGCAGGGGTGAACGTATGCGCCCCTGGACTGACCGCATTCCAAAATCCATGATCCCGGTCGCGGGGAAACCCCTCCTGGAGCACCAACTGGGTTGGCTCAGACGGGGCGGGATCAAGCAAGTCGTCATGTGTCTGGGGTATAAGGCCGAGGCCGTAAAAAATCATTTTGGAGACGGTAGACGTTGGGGGATGGAGCTGGATTACTCTATCGAGACCACGCCGCGCGGCACGGCGGGTTGTGTCCGTGACGTCTGGAGCAAGGTCAATGGCGGGGCGCTCATCATATATGGGGACCTTTTTGTTGACGTCAGCGTCTCCGATCTGATTGCCTGCCATCAGCGCGCGGCCGCCGCCGCGACTTTGGTCGTGGCCGCGACCGACCATCCCTATGATTCGGACCTGGTCCGCGTTCAAGACGATTTCATCACCGGTTTTTATCGAGCCAAAGCCGGCGAGCCCTGCGAGCCCTTGGCGGCGGCAGCAGTCTGGATTGTGACCGGACAGCTCATGGGCCTCGTGCCAACGGATAAACCCAGCGATTTCGGCCGGGACATTTTCCCCGCGGCCCTCAAGAGCGGCCTGCGTTTGGCCGGCTTTAAGACCATGGACCTCATCGCCGACCTGGGCACGCCGGAGAGACTTGCAGCTTTCATCGAGCGCCGCAAAGGACCGAAGATATGATTATCTCGCGCACTCCCTTCCGCATCAGTCTGGCCGGCGGCGGCACGGATCTCGCTGAGTACTACCAGCGCAGCCCGGGAGCCGTTTTGTCAACCGCCATCGATAAATACATGTACATTACGATCAATCGTTATTTTGACGACAGCATCATCTTGAAGTACAGCCGCACCGAGCAGGTCAAGAGCGTATCCGCCATCCGCCATCCGATCTTGCGCGAGTGCCTGCGCAAGGTCGGCATCACCAAGGGCATCGAGATCACCTCCATGGCTGATGTGGTGGGAGGTACTGGCCTGGGATCTTCCTCGAGCTTCACGGTCGGTGTCCTGCACGCCTTGCACGCCTTTAAAGGAGAGTTCGTCACCGCAGAACAGCTTGCGGTCGAGGCTTGCGAGATAGAGATCTCACGTTTGAGGGAGCCTATCGGCAAGCAAGACCAGTATATCGCGGCCTATGGCGGTTTTAAGTACCTGGAGTTCATGTCGGACGAGGTCGTTCGAGTCGATCCGCTGATCTGCGTGCCCAAGACTTTGGCGCAGCTTTCCCAGCGGTTTCTGCTGCTTTACACGGGCGTGACCCGCAAGGCCGGCCCTATCCTGCGGCGGGCCAGGGCCAGGTTCCACAGCCACGATGCGGTTTTGCGGCGCATGCGCCGGCTGGCCGAACTCGCGCGTCGGGAGCTACAATTGGGTCGGGTGGACTCTTTGGGGGAAATCTTGCACGAGGGCTGGGTTTTGAAGCGCGGTTTGGCCAAGGGCATCTCCAACCCGGCTATCGACCAGGCCTATGAGCGGGCGCGCAAGCACGGCGCCGCGGGTGGCAAGATCTTGGGCGCGGGCGGCGGGGGTTTCTTGCTTCTGTTTTGCGCGCCGGCCAAGCGAGAGCGCGTGCGTCGGGCCCTGGCCGGCTGGCGGGAGATCCCGTTCCGCTGTGAACCCGAGGGATCCAAGATCATTTATGTCAGCAAGTAAGCCTTCTCGCTGTCTTTCTATCATAGTGCCTGTATATAACGAGCGGGCTACGGCGGCGGCCCTGTTGGAGCGGGTTCTGGCCGTGGATCTCAAGGGCCTGGGCCAAGAGATCATCATCGTTGAAGGAAACTCCACGGACGGCACCCGGGATGTCGTGCGCGGCTACGAGGGGAGGGTGGGGGTGAAGGTCGTCTACGAGGAGAGGCCGCGCGGCAAGGGAGCGGCGGTGCGCGTCGGCTTAGCCTTGGCCACTGGCGACTACCTGCTCATCCAGGACGGCGACCTGGAGTACGACCCGGCCGACACCCCCAAGCTTCTGGCTCCCTTGCTGGCGGGAGAGGCCGAAGTGGTGTTCGGCTCGCGGGTCATGACTTCGCCTCAGCATTGGCAGTTCCGCAGGCTCCGCGGCCCGGAGCGCCTATTCGGGTTCCTTGTGAACCTGGGAGGGGTGCTGTTCACGGGACTTTTCAATCTACTTTACGGCACCCGTCTCAGTGATGGGGCCACTATGTATAAGGTTTTTCGAACCGCGGATCTCAAGGCGCTTACGCTTAGGAGCGACGGCTTTGATTACGATTGGGAGATTTCGGCCAAGTTGGCTAAGCAAGGCCGGCGCTTCGCGGAATTGCCGGTCTTCTACAAGGCGCGCAGCCTGGCCGAGGGCAAGAAGATCCGCTTCTGGCGCGATGGCTGGCGCGTGCTGAAGGCTATCCTGCGTTATCGTTTTTGCGACTGAGACGGGGGGCGGTAGGATTGTGGCGGCCTTGGCGCTTACGGAGGAGGTAGCGCGGCCAAGAAGACAGGATCAGGAAGAGCATGGCCAGTGCGGTTTTGATGGTCCCTTTCCAGGTTCCCGTTATCTTGGATTCCCCGATCCGGCCTCGGTAGCTTACCGGGATCTCGATGAGCCGGATATCATGCATCCGCGCGGCGATGATCATGTTCGGGAGGAAATGAGAGCCTCCGACGTGTAGGTCCCCCGCGATGGCCCGGGCCGCATCCTTGTGGATCAGGCGGAAGGTACAACCGCAGTCTGATAGGGAAGGCGTGTTGTAGAGTACCTCCATGAGCTTGGCCACCAACCAGTTGCCGTCGCGAAGAGGTCGGCTCATGTTGGCGCCGTCCCATATCATCTCGCGCGTCGTTCTGGTCCCGCAGACTATGCCGACATCGATGCTGTAGGCAAGTAATTTGTAGATGTCTTGTGCGACGAATGTTCCGTCTGGTTCCACCAGAACGATCATGTCCCCGATGGCTTCGCGCAGCCCCCGGATCAAGGCGTTGCCGTAGCCTTGGTTCGACTCCGCGATGACCTTGGCTCCTGCCTGGCGCGCGAGTTCTGCGGTCCGGTCCTTGGAGTTGTTGTCCACCACAAGTATTTCGTCGATAAGCGTCGCGTTGCGATTCCCCCCCAGCTCTTGGAAGGACCGGACGGCCTGTTCGATGTTCGGTTCCTCGTTGTAGGCGGGGAATACGACGCTGATGGTCCGGTTATTCCACATGGGAGTGTTTCATGAGTTTGAATTCAGAGGCCCACGACGGAGGGAGATGGTCGGTCAATTCGATCCTCGCGAAAGGTTCTGTCCTGCGGGGACCATGTTGCTTCGCCCAGAGCGCCATGCGGGATAATCCTTCATCCAGCGGCAGTGGCGGGAGCATGGAAAAAAATTTCTTTACTTTGGCATGGCTCGCGTAGGCATGCACCACTTCGTCGCGTGCCGGCAGATGGACGATACGCGCGGTCTGGCCCATCGCTTGCATGACGGCCCTTGCTAGGCGGTTGACGGTGCAGGGAGTGTCGGCGCCGACGTTGAATATCTGGCCTTGAGTCCGCGGGAGATCCAGGCAGTCTGTCATAGGAACGGCTACGCTGTCGATATGGCTGAAGGCTCTTTTTTGCGTTCCGTCCCCGAACACGCTCAGGGGACGGTTAGTCAAGATCTGGTTCATGAATATCCCGATCACATTTCGGTAGCGGTCTCCGATGTTCTGCTTTTCTCCGTAGACGTTATGCGGCCGGAAGATGGTATAGGGCAGGCCGAAAAGATCGTGGGCCGCGCGCAGGTCCAATTCCACCGCATATTTTGCGATGCCGTAAGGGTCTCCCGGGTGGGGAGTCAGGTCTTCCCGCATGGGGAGCTGGTTCTTCCCATAGACTGCGATGGACGACGCGAAGACGAAGCGTCTTACGGAAAATTCCACAGCTAAGTTAATGAGGTTGACGGAGCCTATCAGGTTGTTCTGATAGTTGTAATGACGGATGAAATGGGATAGCCCTTCTGCGGCGTAGGCGGCGAGATGGAAGACATAGCGGAAGCGGTGCTTTTGGAACAGCCTACGTAGGAGGGGTCGGTCCAGGACCGACCCGGCGACGAACCGGGCGCCTGTGGGCACGTTCTCCTGGAATCCTCCGGAAAGATCGTCTAATATGACCACTGAGTATTTGTCTAGCAGCCTTTGCGCCACATGGGAGCCGATGAAGCCGGCCCCGCCGGTCACCAGGACCCAGGGTCGAGATCGGGCCGACGCGGTCGACGTCGTCATGGGCGGTTGCCTTGGCCTTCGCGTGATGTTAGGTTCGCAACCGGTGTGGCCGCGCGTTCGTACAGCACGACCGAGGGGTTTCGGTAGATTTCCTTAAGGTTGCGCCGCACAGCGAACTGCGGATCCATATATCGGCGTTCGAAATCGCCGGACCATACGTAATCGAAGTCCGGAAGCGCGGCAGGCTGCCGCGCGGCTTCATCGAGAAGCCGACGGGTCCGATTCGGGGGGTTATGATGGAAAAAAGTCAAGGACATGAGAGATAGCTTGACTTCCGCGCTCCGGTCGACCTGGTCCATCGTCCTGCGGTCCAGCGGAGGGGCCTCCCAGAATTCTTGGAGAAAGCGGTCTCGTTTCACTCCGAAGAAGTCCAGTATTGCCAGCAGCCGTGAAGCGTTCGCGGCCAGAGGGAAGTCGGAAACCATAGCCAAAGGAATCGCCAAGGCCGTCTTGCTGTGCGTAAAGACAGGGATCAGGCCATCCACCTCTGGATCGAGAGTCATGACCACGGAATCACGGATTGTGTTGCGTTTGAGCCAAGTCAAGGCCGCGTCGTAGTCCTTGGGAAGGCCGTAGAATGGGTAATGGATCGCGGCGAACGCGACACCTTGCAGGAAAGCGGCGGAGATGGCCACAGTGGCGGCGTAGCGCCATAGTCGATTTTTGCCGCGCAGGGCGCCGGGGAGGAAGAATGACGCGGCTGCGAATGCGCAGATATTGCCCGGGTAGGCCCAGTTCAAAGGAGAAATATAGTGTCCCGTCAGTATCCGTATATTGAGCAGGCAGAAGTCGGCTATCAATATGGATGCCAAGAATAAGGGAAGGGGCGCGGAGGTCGCGCGGATCAACCCGTAGGCGATGATAAGATAAGGCAGGACCCATAGGAAGGGGGAATGTCCGAAGGAGATGAAGCGGGCGGCGAAGTCCGCATCGATCGGGAACATTCCGTACATACAGGGCAGGCCGATCGACAGGGTCAATGCCGCGGACAGGAATGGTTGCCAGCAGAACCGGTTCTTCGCGGTATAGACCCAGGCGAAGACCCAGCTGGCCGCTAAGTAGATCGAATAGATGTCCATGCGGACGAAGCTGAGCAGGCCGCCGCAGACTCCGCTGACTGCTGCCCAGCCCCAGGTCTTGCGGTCGGCGCTTTTGGCCGCTAATAGTATCGCCGCCAGGAGCAGCGCGTAAGTCAAACCGGGCCTGGGCAGGCGGCATACACTTTCCGTGTGTCCGTAAGACAGCATGATCCAGGCGTTCTGGAGCCAGGTATTCCAACCGATCCCCCAGTGTAAGTTCGTAACGAATAGGAAGGTCAATATGTAGCTTTGGCAAGTGACGAAGCTTGCGCAGAAGAACGACACGCTTCGCGCCTGTGTCAGTTCCAGGCAGATGGCGTAGACCAGGATGAACCATAGCCAGCAGCAGAAGAATCGCATCGTCAGCCAGGCCCAGCTCATGTCTCCGGCCGCGAGACGGGCGATGCCGATGATCCTGTAGGTTAGGTAATCGGGGACCATCATGCGGAAGCTTCGGTTTTCCTTGATAAAGGGATCGAAAGGAATGAGGTGATCGGTTACTTCTTGGGCGCGGGCGGCGTAGGCAAGTTCCTCATAAGTGGTTTCTGTGCCCAACATCCCAAGGACCGTGAAGCGGCCGTTATTCGACCATGCGCAGGCCAGCGTCGGGTAGTGGCTCTGCCATGCTTTGCGGCATGAGAACATGAGCAGGTAGGAGGAGCAGAGAGCGGCTGCGACCACAAGGCCTGTCAACCATGGCCAAACGATCCGATCCCAACTGGTCCGCATCGGGACTCCATACATTCGGCTAATATACTATTTTCGTCGCGTTCAGCGCGGCTCGCGTGTCCGAGGGGAGAAATGATATAGAATTACCCGCGCAGCCTTCCCAGGAGGGCAGACCACCTTATGGATCCTACTGCTTGCCGGCTCTGTGGCAGCCAAGATACGGTACGTCTATTCTCCTGCCGGGAGCCCAACGGCCTGACGGAGCAGCCTTTCGTTCTTGCGCGCTGCCGGATTTGTGGCCTAGTCTTCCTTGACCCGAAGCTCTCGGACGCCGAGCTGGAGCGCTTTTATTTTCCAGAGTACTACCGAAAGCCCCCGCTGGGGCTGGCCCGCCTCATTGAGGGTGTCGTGGCCTGGTTGTCGGACCGACGCGCCGCGAAGATCGAGCGTCGACTGCGCGGCCGGCGCGTCTTGGACGTCGGCTGCGGCGACGGGGCCTTTTTGGCTGCGATGCGCCGGCGTGGCTGGGAGGCGTGGGGTGTCGAGACCTCCCGTGCCGGGGCCGAGCGCGCCCGGCAGAGGCCCGGGTTGAACATCCGGGACGAGTCGCTGACCGACTGCGGATTGCCGGAAGGATATTTCGACGTCGTGACCCTGTGGCACTCATTGGAGCACATCGATGACCCCGTGGCCTATATGTGCGAGGTCCGCAGAATCTTGAGCCCGGCGGGCCTCGTATTCATCGCGGTCCCCAACGTGGAGAGCCTTGAGTGCCGGCTGTTCCGGGGGAATTGGTTCCACCTCGAGCTGCCGCGGCACCAGTATCACTTTAGTCCGCAGACCTTGACGCATCTGTTGGAGCGCTGCGGGCTCAGCTTGCGCCAAACCAGCCATTTTTCTTGGGAGTATAATCCTTTCGGATTCATGCAGAGCGTGCTCAATGTCCTCTCCATTGAGAAGAACTTCCTCTATCGACGGTTGAAGGGGTTCCCGGTCGCGCTTGAGAGCTCTGCCGCGTCGCGGGTTTACGATGCTTGCGTGCTGGCCTTGGCGGGACCTCCCTTGGCAGCGCTGGCGTTTCTTTATAGCTTGCTCAGCGCCAGTCTGCGCAGCGGGGGATGTCTTGAGGTCTACGCGGTCCG
Organism: uncultured Elusimicrobia bacterium; assembly: GCA_903830945.1. Taxonomy (GTDB): domain Bacteria; phylum Elusimicrobiota; class Elusimicrobia; order UBA1565; family UBA9628; genus UBA9628. The sequence goes on along the minus strand of CAIKVT010000069.1, from coordinate 143,189 downwards.
GCCTGACCGAACTACCAGTCCGTCCTGAGGAACTGCAGGATATCCGAACCGATGGTGCCGTGCCGGATGCCGCTGATGAGTCGGCGGAAGATTGGGAGTGGTCTGAAATAGAATTCTCGATAGAAGGATCGGAAGTAGCGGTCTATCGTTGGCCAGTCCAACTCTGAGTGTTCGAAAATTTCGTTGGTCGGCATATAGACGTTGAATTTCGACCAGTCTTTTATGCGCAGGCGTCCTTGGGCCTCAAGCTCACGGTAGATCCTGCTGCCCGGGATAGGCGTCATGACGCTCACCTTCGCCCAGTCCAGGTCGAGCCGGCAGGCGAGGGCTATCGTCTCCCGCATGGTCGTGACGGTTTCGCCAGGGAGGGCTAGGACGAAGAATCCGAAGGTCTCCAGACCGGCCTTTTTCGCCATGCTCACCGCGTTTTCGACCTGTTCGATGCGGATGCCTTTTCCGATACGGTCCAGGATGGCCTGGTTTCCCGATTCGATGCCGAAAGACACGCGGTAGCATCCGGCCTTGGCCATCAGGTCGAACATCTCCTGGTCGCCACGATCGACCCGGATGCCCGTGACCGTGGACCAGGGGAATCTCATGTTCTGGTACAGCAGCTTGCGGCAGATGGTCTTCACTCGCTCCACATCGGTGGTGAACATGTCATCTGCGATATGGATCTCGTTGAATCCGGCATTGAGGGTGTGACGGATTTCCTGTACGACACGGTCCGGCGATTTGGCCCGGAAGGAGCGTCCGAAGACGCTTTTGTTGCAATAGCAACAGTCGAACGGACAGCCGCGGCTGGTTTCGATCCAGCCCGCCGGGTTTTTTCTGGCCATGGCGCCGGGCGAGCGATATTTTGGCACGTCGTACAGATGCCATGCCGGGAATGCCAGCGCATCGAGATCCATAATGGGCGCCCTCGGCGGGTTGACAATGATCTCCGTGCCTTGGCGGTAGGCGATCCCCTGGATCGCGGAAAGACTTTTTCCGGCGACGATCTCCGGCAGAACGAGGTCGCCCTCGCCGATAACCAAAAGATCGAGCCGCGAGGACTCCATCGTTTCCTTGGGCATCGCCGATGCGTGCGGTCCGCCTCCGATGACCACGGTCTTGGGGCTGTGTTCCTTGATCAGGCCCGCTACGAGATTCATGTTCTGGAAAAGCGGCGTGACGAAGGTTATGCCGGCGTAATCCGGCCGGTCGCTGGAGAGCGCCTCGGCCAACCGTGGTCGAAAATCGGCGCACAGGTTGAGGTCGAGCACCCGGACTTCGTGCTGGTCGCGCAAGAGCGCACCAGCCAGAACGGAAATCCCAAGCAGGGGCGACGCGGGGACCCCGGCTCGTATTTTTGAACCACTGTAGATGGTTTCTCTATAGGGCGGGATGATGAGAAGTACCTTCATTTCGGGCGCTCTGCGATCATTGTATCATGCGGCATGAGGCTCGCGGCCAGGCCCAGGATCAGGATGGGCATGACGGCGAGGCGATAGCGCATCTGACTGACGCTGACCACGTGGATAGCCATGGTCCCGAGCAGGAAGAACCCCAGCGGGTAGAGCTCCCTCCAGCGCCGCCGCAGACCCCAGAGTCCCCAGAATCCGCCGATGATGAGCGCAGGCTCGCAGGCGAGGCTCACGGCTACTAAGGCCGCGCGGCTCAGGCCCGCGCTCGGATGGCTGTAGGAAGCCTCGAGGTAGGTCTTGTCCGTGCGCGGATAGAATCTCCAGAAGTTCACGAACTTGCGGCGCCACTGCCGGGCTACGCGGCCGGGGTTTTCGCGCATGAATGACAGGCTTTGGCGTAGATAGAGACGGTCGCGCTCGGGCATGGGCACAGACAGGCTCTGCTGATAGAACGACATCTTTTCCACGGCGGCCATGGCCATCGCCGTGTCTTTTTCGTTTTCGTCGAACAACAGGGTCCCATGGAGCATGGTGATGCCGCCGTGGAGGTCTAATGCGAAGGATCCGACCGCGGCGCGGTTGCGGGCGCACCAGGCCGTCAGGGGCAACGCCCAGGCCAGGACCGCGGCGCATAACGCTCGTCCGCTCCAGCGGCCCAGGAGCCAGGCAACCAGGCCCGCCAGCCAGAGCAATACGGCGATGGGCATGGCTTCGGGCCGACACAGGGCTGCGGCGGCCAGGGACAAGCCTCCGGCCGCGGGCAGGCGCCAGGAGGCGCCGCGCTCCTGGAGGCTCTTGCAGAGCCACCAGAGGCCCGGCACCACGGCCGCCAGATACAGGGTCTCGGAAAGGAGGGTGCCCGAGTAGTAGATGAAGAAGGGATAGACCGCGGCCATGATGAAGGCCAACCGCCCGGCCGTCCGAGAGGCGCTGAGGCTCGCGGTCATGCGCCCCAGGGACCAGGCCGTGCCTGCGGACACGAAGGCCTGCGCCAGCCGTGGATAGAGAAGATTGTGGCCGCAGAGGCGGAACCACAGGGCGAAGAATGCGCTGGGTATGGGAGGGACCGCCCAACGCGCGCCGTCTTGGCCGAGTGTCCCTGTCGTGGCCAGGGCCCAGGCGCCTGCGTCGAACCCCGCTTCATCGGTCTGATGGAAGCGGCCGCCGAGCTTCCAGGCGAAGGCCAAGCGCAGACCGAGCGCCAGGAGCAGCCAGGCCCAATCGGGAGTTTCGAAGAAGATGCGGTCGAGGAACTTTCGCCAAGACTGCGGCATAGGGAGATTCTAGGACTTTTCCTTCCAAATCCGCTAGAATCCCAGACGGATGGAAACCGGGATCACCGCAGTCGTCATCGGCGGCGGGCAGAGCGAATGCCTGCGGGTCGACGGCGAGTACATCCCCAAGGTCCTGGTGCCGGTGGACGGCCGGCCGCTGTTGGAACACCAGCTGAAGTGGCTTAAGCGCGCAGGAATAGACTCCGCTGTGCTCTGCTTAGACTATCAGGCCGAACAGGTGCGAGCCCGTTTCGGCGATGGGTCCGGCCATGGGATGAGGCTGCGTTACTTGGTGGCAGATGCCCCGCGCGGTAATGCCGGGCAGATCAAGGCCATCGGCCCGGCGTCACTGCCGGAGGATATTCTGATTCTCCCTGGCGATATCTTTCCCGAGACAGATTGCGGACGCATGATCCATTTCCACCGGGGACATCAAGGACTGGCGACCTTGGCCCTGCACGCATTCCGTCCGGACCTCCGGGCACGGCCGGAGTCTTGCGCGGTCCAGGGTCGACGCTGCGCGGGGGAGCATGGCTGCGCCGGAGAGCCGGTGGTCCTAGGGCCGGCCCAGCGCATCGTGGATTTCCCCCGCTACTCCCCGCCGGGGCAGGCCGGCCTGGCCATCTCCCCGCTCTGGATTATCCGGCGCCGCCTCTTCCATTTCATCCCGGACGGAGCGGCCAGCGATTTCATCAAGGACGTGTTCCCGGCCGTAGTGAGGGCCGGGGAGACGCTTCTGGGCTATCCCGAGACGGGACTGCTCTCCGATATCGGATCCCCCGAACATTATGACCGATTCACGCGGAGACGGAGCAAGAATGAGCACCGCAGGGAGATCCCCCATGGTCAAGCCTGAGGTGGTTTCTTATTTGCAGGCGCACCTGCAGCAGCATCCGATCGATGAATTGCGTCGGCAGTTGTCCCAGGAAGGTGTCGGCGACGTGGACTTCGACGATTCCCTTAAGGCCGCCATGCGCGCGCCGGTCATGGTTGCGCCGGGGCGCGCAGCGCCGAGCCGGATCAGCGTGGTTTTCTTGGTTGCGGGGGTTGCGATAGTGGCTGCGCTTGTGGCGCTGCTGACCTGGCAGCGCGAGCTTCCCCGATCGTTGCCCACGTCGACTACGGTCATCTCCGCGACGGGAGAGTCCGCCTTCGTTGGAAATACGGGCTATGTCATCCGCCTGCCCAAGAACTACGAGGCCGTGGTCTCTTTCAAGGATGAAAGGAAGACCATCGAGATCGTCTATTTCTGCCGGACCGGGACGGACCCCACGAATTTTGTGCACGAAGGGCTCTTTGGACAGTTGGGTATCGTGCGTTTCGATGTCCAGCCCAATCCTTGGGCTGGGGACATCATGGGCCCGGAACGTTTATCGCGCATTATCAACGCGGAGCGCACCGCGCACGGAGACAAGTTCTCTATTAAGAATATCCAGGTCAGTTCGCTGCGCGGCATGCAGGTCCAGACCGAGTTGCCCGAGCCTAGCGTGGAGGCATATATTTTGGGAGAGACGGTCATGTACCATGTCTATGGCGGGCAGGAGGATGAGGTTTACCGCGACATCATCAACAGTCTGCGTGACCCGCACGCGGAGACCCTCTGATGGCTTCGGCCGCCCGCCGCCACCGCTTGATGATATGGGGAGCGTCCTGGATCATCGTGGCGGCCGCGGGGCTTTACGCGACCTACCTTTACGACTGGCTTCGTGGCGGAGCGCCAGAACGTCCACGGACACCGTCGGCGGCAGTCGCGGACGCCGCCTTGAAGAAAGCTCGGGTGGATTTCCGCGCGCATTACCTCGATTGCGTCGAGCATCTGCGCTTGGCCGAGGCCTTGTATCGTGCTGGTCGGCCCGTGGACGCTTTCTACGTCATGTATTGGGCCCGGAGCTTCTTCGGAGATGACGCGTTCATGAGAGCTCATTCGTTCGTGGTCCTCTATCAGGGACGCCATGTCCTGGGGGATGCTCTATTCGACGCGTCCGCGGCCGGCGATAAGAGTGAGGCTGTGAAGGCCTGGGTACGTCTGGCGGCTGCGCAGCCTGGCACGTTTGGCGCCAGGGGCGCGCTCGAGGAACTGGGTCGCCTGGCGCAGGGGCCCGGCGCCGACGCGGACGCGGTTTTAGCCCGGGAGGCTCTCGAAGAGCTCTGGCGCGGCAGGCCGCAGGACCCGTTGGTTTTTTCAACTTTGGCCATGGCCGCGTGGCAGAACGGCGGCGCGGACGCGGCGCGGGCTCTGGTGGCGGAGGCCCTGTCCAGGCGGCCTGGACAGGCGGGTGCGCTCATGGTACAGGGGGCCCTGGCGCTCAACGATCGCGACGTGGAGAGGGCGATCCATAGCTTCACCGCAGCCTGGGAGAAGAACCCGGACGATCTCTATAGCGCGGCCAAGCTCGCGCAACTCTATTTTAGGGCTCGTGCGGACGCTGAAGCGGCCCTGCCTTTCTATATCGCTCTCTATCGGGCAAACCCACGTTACGACGATGGCGAGCCGGCGCAACAGCGCATCCGCGAGATCCTTGACTCGCGGCGCGAGGCCATGCTCAGTCAGGTCCGGCCGGAGGGGCTGGGGCATTTTCTCTCCTGCAACGACGCGTCCTTGCGCGCGGAGGCCGCGGTCAGGGCGGCCCAAGCCAAGGACCCGCGTTGGATTGAGACTTTGGCCGACCTGCTAGACGACGACACTGAGATCGTCCGGCATAACGCCGATTACGCGCTCTACCAGATCGGCAAGGGATCTGCTCGCGACGCGCTGCGCGTGCGCCGTGACGAGTGGCTGGGTTCAGAGAAGCCCTTGGTTCGTGCGCGCGCCTTGAACCTTTTTGCCGACCTGGACCCCAAGGAGACCTTCCCCCTTGTCCTGAAGGCCTTGAAGGACCCGGAGCCGGCCGTGCGCTTCTTGACCCGCGCCATGGTGCTCGATCATTACTACCAGGGCTCCCAGGAAGCGGCCAAGGCCCGCGCCGAGTACCTGTCCTGGGAGAAGGACCCGCAGGTCTTGGCCCTGCCCTCACGCTGAGGAGACATGTCCGTCGGCGCCTACTTCGACACGCATACCCACCTCACTGACCCGCGGTTCGACGCGGATCGTGTGGAGGTTCTGGCTCGCGCTGCGGTCGTTGGCGTGGGTCGGCTCGTGGAGATCGCAGACTCGCCCGAGGATTGGCCTCGGGTCCTGGCTTTTGCCCGGGCCTGGCCCGAGAGTGTGCGTTGCGCCTTGGGGCTGCACCCTTACTATGCCGAGCGCTGTACGGACGAGTTCCTGGCCGGCCTGGAGCGCGAGATCGGGCTGCCGGAAGTGGTCGCGGTGGGCGAGATCGGCCTCGATTACGCGCGCGGGCCGGTGGCGCCGGATATCCAGAAGGCTGCGTTGCGGAGCTTGCTCGCCGCCTGCCGGCGATGGGATAAGCCCGTGGTCATCCACTGCCGCGAGGCCTATGCCGATCTGTGGGCCATCGTCCAGGAGATTTTCCATTTCCCCCCGCCGGGGCGGCGGTTCTGGGGAGTGGTCCACTGCTTCTCCGGGACGCCGGATGACGCGGAGTCCTTGGCCGTAGCGGGCTGGGCCATCGGTGCCGACGGCCCGGTGACCTATCCGAAGAACGCGCGGCTGCGCGAGGTCTTCCGTCGCGTGGGACCGGGCGTCGTGGTGCTGGAGACCGACAGCCCGTATCTTCCGCCGCAGAGCAGCCGCGGCAAGCGCAATGAGCCCCAGGCGGTTCCTGAGATCGCTGCGGCCCTGGCCGAGGTATGGGCGATGTCCGTTTCGGACGTCGCGCGGGTGACCAGCGAGAACGCGGGTGAGCTGTTTCGTCTCCCCGAGATCTAAGGGACTGGCGGGAGGGCGGCTTCTGCGATTATGTTAAAATATCGAGGATAAAGACAATCAATCGCAGTGAGAGTCCCTTAATGAATGAGAACCTGAAGAAGTCGGACTTCCTTAAAGATCCGATCGAGCACATCGACATCACGCAGCACGACACGCGCGCGCTGGTGGAGGCCATGTCCAAGATGGCGTTCTCCGCCCGGGACCTGGCCCGCGCCAGCGAGATCTACGACCGCATGCTGGCGGACAAGGACTGCGACGTGATCCTCTGTCTAGCGGGCTCTCTATTCTCCGCGGGACTCAAGCGCGTGGTCTTCGACCTGGTCAACAACAACATGGTCGATGCCATCGTCTCCACGGGAGCCAACATCGTGGACCAGGACTTCTTCGAGTCCCTGGGCTTTAAGCACTACAAGGGCACGAAGTGGGTCGACGACCACGAGCTGCGCTCGGTGCGCGTGGACCGCATCTACGACACCTTCATCTGCGAGGACCAGCTGGGTGTCTGCGACGACACGATCGCGCGTCTCTGCGACACCTTGAAGCCGCAGCCGTACTCCTCGCGCGAGGTCCTTGAGGAGATGGGAAAATATTTGGCCAAGAACTGTAAGTGCCAGGACTCGATCCTGCTGGCGGCTTACCAGAAGCGCGTGCCCATCTTTGTGCCCGCGTTCTCGGACTGTTCCGCGGGCTTCGGATTCCTGCACCATCAGTGGCACCATCCGGAGGCGCACGCGAGCATCGACTCGGCGCGCGACTTTCGCGAGTTGGTGCGCATGAAAATGGCGGCGAAGGACACGGCGCTATTGATGATCGGCGGCGGGACGCCTAAGAATTTTGCCCAGGACGTGACCGTGGGCCTGGAGATGATCGGCTACCAGGGCAAGATGCACAAGTACGCGGTGCAGATCACCGTGGCCGACGAACGCGATGGGGCGCTGTCCGGTTCAACCTTGCGTGAGGCGTGCTCCTGGGGCAAGGTGGATACGACTTATGAGCAGATGGTGTTCTGCGAGGCCACGATCGCATTTCCCATACTTGCCGCCTACGCTTATCACAAGGGATCCTGGAAGGTGCGTCAGGGGCGTAAGTACAGCGATCTGCTCAACGCCGCTGAGATTCCGGCCGCGCTGCGGTAGTACGTGCCGGCCGGGCCATCGTCCATCTTGATCCCTGGGAGGGGCGGTTTCTTTGGTACCATTGGGTTGATGCAGCCTAAATTCATGGACATGAGCGTTCCGCTTGCGAACGCGCGCTTCGTGGTCCTGCCGCTGCCCTTCGAACGCACCACGTCCTATAAGCAGGGCACGGCGAAAGGGCCAGCCGCCTTGCTGAAGGGCTCACTGGGAGTGGAGCTTTACGACGAGGAATTGGGCCGTCTGACTTACAAGGACGGCATTCACACCGTTCCGGCAATGAGGATCTCCGGTCCGGCGTCGAAGGTGTTTTCGCGCATCGAACAAGAGGTGTCGCGCCTCGCGGCCATGCCGGGAAAGACCTTATTCTGCGTGGGCGGGGAGCATTCGCTCTCTCATGCGACCATCCCGCCTTTTCTGAGGCGCTATCCGGGGCTGGGGGTTCTACATTTTGACGCGCACGCGGATCTTCGGCCTTCGTACGAAGGGTCGACCTATAGTCACGCTTGCGCGATGCATCCGATCTCTAAGGAGTGCCGCGTGGCGCAGGTTGGCATACGCTCCATCGGCGAGGAAGAGGTTCATCTGGCGGGGCGGGGAAATGTGAGAACATTTCTTTGGCACAAGAATCGGGACATGCGGCGGCTGATTCCTCAGGTGTTGCGGGTTCTCCCCCCCCTCGTGTATTTATCCATCGACATGGACGGCTTCGACCCGACGGTGGTGCCGGGGGTGGGCACGCCTCAGCCGGGCGGGTATCTCTGGCATGAGGCGCTATCGCTTTTCCGCGCCATCATCGAGGCCAAGCGGGTGGTGGGCGTGGATGTGATGGAGCTTTGTCCGCTCAAGGACACGGTCGCCTCTGAATTGGCGACGGCCAAGTTGATGTACCGGCTGATGGGTTATCTCGCCGTGAAGCCGGGCCGTTAGCGCCAGAGCAGTTGTCCGAGCACGCCCAGTTGGGCGATTCCGACGATGACGCAGGCGGCGTTGAATAGGCGCTGCTTGCGCACGGCGATGCGCGCGTGGATCACGATCTGGCCTACGATATCCTCATGGTAGGGCGTCGCGGTTATCCCCCCCCCGAGGTATTTATCCAGGCGATGGACGAGTTCGCTGTGGGTGTATTGGGCGATGTCCTCGGCCCAGATCATGCAGTGATCAACGCTGGGCTTGTCCTGGCGCGGAACGGGGGTATAGAGCCATTGGGGCATGCCGGTCAGCGGAGAGAAGGCGAAGACGCCGAGGGGCAGGGCGAGGGAGAGAAGCACGAGGGTCAGGATGCCCGATGGGCCGGCCGGGGCCAGCATCCGAATAAGGGCAAGTTCGACGATGGCGAGGGCGGTGATCGCCTCGATCTTGCGGTCGGTCCATTCCACGGAGTGCTGCATGTGTTCCAGGATGGTCCAGAGGCGGCGTTCTGGTTCCGGGGTCAGATGTGAGGATACGCTCATGAGAGGTCTCCTGCGCGGTTCGTGTCTGCGAAAAAACTTTCTCTTGCCATCTTGAATTTTACAGCTTGCATCTGCATTTGGCAACTGATAATCCAGGGCTGGGCACGTCATGTGAACAATCACTCAAGACATAAATGCTAAACAATATCAAAAAGCACCAAAACATACTAAAAGATTTTAGATACTCTTTAAAAATACCAAAACATAATAGATGTACACATCGACACATTCAGTTTTCATGTGAAAACAATAGAATGAAATAATCCGTGGAAGTTCTCACGTGAAAACTCATCGAAACATTGATTCCAGATCATAACTAATGCTATAAATGTTAATCCTCATATCGGGGGGGAGAATGGCAGAGACAATCGTCGTCGCTAATCAGAAGGGAGGTGTTGGCAAGACAACAACTGCCATCAATCTCGCGGCCGCACTTGCTTTACTTAAGCAATCGACGCTTCTGATCGATGTGGACCCACAAGGCAATGCAACTTCAGGGATCGGTTTCGATCATAATACTTTTACCCCAAGCGTCTACAATGTTATTGTAGAACTCATGCCTCTAGAAAAAACCATCAAAGGAACAATCATCCCGACTTTGTATGTTTGCGGCTCTGGCCCAGAGTTGGTTGGAGCTGAAGTTGAATTGGTTCCTGCTTTGGCGCGCGAGAGCAGGCTAAAAGGAGCCATATCAGCAGTGAAAGATAGATTCAAGTTCATAATCATAGACTGCCCGCCGTCCCTTGGACTGCTTACAATCAATGCCCTAAATGCAGCAAACAAAGTTATAATCCCAATCCAGGGCGAATATTATTCAATGGAAGGCTTAGCCCACTTCCTACAGACAATAAAGACTGTAAAGTCAGCCCTGAATCCAGGACTTGAAATAGAGGGGGGGGTTCTGACAATGTTCGACTCTCGCATGGTCCTCTCAAATCAAGTCAAAGTGGAGGTCGAGAAATATTTCGACAAGTCCCTATTTAAGACTATAATACCAAGGAACATCAGTCTGGCAGAAGCCCCCGGTTTCGGCCAATGTATCTTCCAGTACGGTCCCAAGTCAAGGGGCGCCGAGGCCTATGCGGATTTTGCGCGCGAGTTTCTGAGCCGAAGGGGAATATCCGAAGAAGCCATTGATCAAGGAAAGAATGAGCCAGCGTCAGCCGCAATGGAGAGCCAGTTATGAGACAAGCTTTAGGACGAGGACTAGCCGCTCTTATTCCGACAGCAGAGCCGGTACAGAAAGAACAGCCACAGGACAGTCCGTCATCAGGGCCAATTACAGTCCCCATAGATAAAATACGCGCGAATCGGTATCAACCCCGCAAGCACTTTGACAAAGAGAAGCTTGCCGAGCTTTCTTCTTCGATCCAGGAGCACGGACTTGCCCAACCTATTATCGTATCACTTGACGATGATAACGAAGGTTACGAGTTGATTGCTGGAGAGAGAAGGCTGCGTGCCTGCGAACTTGCCGGACTTAAGGAAATAGAGGTCATTGTCAGGAACGGGCACACGAATAAGCAGCGCCTGGCAATCTCATTGGTCGAGAACCTTCAAAGAGAAGACCTTAACGCAATCGAAGCGGCTCTCGGCTATCTCAGGCTAATGAAAGAGTTTCAAATAAGTCAGACCGAGCTCACTAAGGTCGTTGGAAAAGCCAAGTCATCCATATCCAACACCCTGCGTCTCTTGGAGCTTCCTGACAACATCCAGAAGTCTATTCATGACGGAAGTATAACGGAAGGGCATGCAAGAGCTATATTGATGGTAGATGGTGAGCTAAGGAAGCAAGCACTTCTTAAAAGAATAATTGAAAATTGTCTTTCTGTAAGAGATGCGGAAGATCTTGCAAGAGTTGAATGCGGAATTGTAAATACTGAAGGAGAATATAGGAAAACGTATAAAAAATCAATAAAATCTGCTGATATAAAAGCTATTGAGTCAGCATTGCAGCACCATTTAGGAACAAAGGTCGATATCAAAACAAAGAAAGAAGTGTCTAAAGGTATTATATCAATTCATTTTTATTCCTTGACTGATTTTGATAAAATATTAAATATACTTAAAAAATAATGATAAATTTATTTATTTGTCTTCTGCTATTTCCATCATCAGCAGGTGCGATGGAAAGATTGTTAACAGTTTCCACAAGCTCAATCTTGCCAACATACATAGCTCTGGCGCCGAATATCAATGATTTTGGAAAATTCGCGGATGGGGGGGATGATGCAAATTGGTATATAGGGTTTAACAACTCCTGGATTATAAAACTACCTCCGGCGCCAATAGGAGAATTCGGACGATCTTTCATTGGAGCTAAGATCGGTAGGGCCAAGACAAAACCTAACCAAAATAAACCATGGTTGCGTGAAGTGATCGACGGGAAGATCTATATGGCCATTTCCCAGACCCCATCGTTTACAGCCCAGCAGAGTTTTTTCTTGGCCGAGACCAAGGACATGCCTCTGGAGCCGCAACCGGACGCTCAGATAGAGGGAGTGGGATCCGGCGAGTGGTTTTGGGCGGAGGTCCCTCTGTCCTTGGTCAGCGTGTCTAAGCCGAACTATCTCATCATCTACTCTCCCACTGAAGCGTTTTCAAAAACCGCCACTTCTCCGGTGCTGGCGGCGTCGGCCGTGGAGGCTTCCGGTGTACGCGAGACCGCGGCTTGGAATAATCATTCCATAACCGGCGTGCCTCCGCGCAATCCGGACGGCGCCCTGGAAACTCCGATCAATAGCATCTCGCCTGCCTTGGCTATCAAGCTTTCGCCACCCAGCACCAGCGAAATCAGCGTCGCGGAGTTCATCTACGAGCGGCTGGGCAAGAAATGTTTGGTACGGTTTTCCGCGTGGGGTGAGAATATGGATCAAGCTTGGGTCGAGCACTCCCGCGACGGCCTGGACTGGCAGCGAGCCACGCGCTTCCAGCGCCGGCAACCTTTCGACTTCACGTTGTCTCAGGACAAGTGCCCGCCGCCGGGCGAGTATCTGCGCGGCGCGGCGCGCGACGTCCTTGGCACCACTGCCGTGAGTGATCCGTTCCAGGTCCCCTATGGCACGCCCTAAAGCAGCGCTCCGCGTCGCCGTGGTCGGGGCCACCGGTATGGTGGGACGTGAACTCGTCGCGCTCCTGGAACGCCGCCGTTTCCCAGCGGCGGAGCTTCGGCCATTCTCTTCCGGTCGCGCGCGCTTTTCGGTCAGGTTCAAGGGGCGCAGCATCCCGGCTCCGGCTGTGGACTTTCGCGCTCTGGCCGCCTGCGACCTCGTCTTCCTCGTTTCCTCCGAGACGGTGGCTCGCCGCCTCGCCCCGAGCCTGGCCCGGCGCGGCGTCTGGGTCATAGATGACAGTTCAGAGTTCCGTCTTGATCCAAAGGTCCCATTAGTCATTCCCGAGGTCAATGCCGCGGCGCTTGATATTCATAAACGCCTCATCGCCGGGCCAAACTGTACCATGACCGGCCTGGCCGTGGCCGGCTGGCCCCTGCATAAGGTCGCGCGCATCCGTGAGCTGCGTATCGCCTCTTACCAGGCCGTTTCCGGAGCCGGCCGTTCGGCCTTGGGGGAGTTTTTCGCGCAGACGCGCGTTCTGGCCAGGCGCCTGGATTTTGCGCCGGACGGCCGCGCTCCTCTGTTTCCCGTACCGCATCCGCGCGCTTTACCGCGGGCCATTGCCGGCAATGTCTTCCCTCAGGTCGGCAGCTTCGACGCGGCCGGTTATTCCGGTGAGGAGAACAAGGTCGCTTCCGAGCTGCGCAAGGTCTGGGGAGCGCCCGGCTTGCGTGTGAGCGTCACGGCCGTGCGCGTGCCTGTGGTGCGCGGCCATGCTTTGGCCGTGTGGCTGGGTTTTGCGAGGCCGCTTTCACCGGCGCGTGCCCGACGTCTTCTGGAGCGCGCTCCCGGCCTCGAGCTCTCCCAGGAGGGTGGATACCCCACTCCTCTCGACACGGCCGGTCGCGTGCCGGTGCGCGCCGGCCGTCTGCGTGCCGGGGTGGACTCCAAGGAGCTCGCCCTTTGGGTCGTTTCCGACAACCTGCTCAAGGGCGCGGCGCTTAACTCAGTGCAGATCGCGGAATTCCTGTGGCGCCGGGCCTGGCTGCGGCGCGACGCGACGAGTTAATGAAGCTCGTCATCGTCGAGTCGCCCAATAAGGTCCGCAAGATTAAGGAATTTCTCGGCGCGGGATATCGCGTGGCCGCCTCCTTCGGTCACGTGCGTGACCTGCCGGTTAAAGGCGACCTGGCCGTGGCGTTTCAGGATGGAAAGGTCGCTCCGACCTACGAGATGCTCGAGCGTTCCTCCCGGGCCATCAATGAGCTCTCCGGCTTGGCCAAGCAGGCCGAGGAGGTCTTGTTGGCCACGGACCCGGACCGCGAGGGTGAGGCCATCGCCTGGCATATCAGCCAGCTCTTGGGCGAGCGGACCTACCGCCGCGTGGTTTTCCATGCGGTGACCAAGTCCGCGGTGCAGAAAGCCATGGCCGCGCCGCGGCCGCTCGATGAACATTTGGTTAACGCCCAGCAGGCGCGCCGCGTGCTTGATCGCGTGGTGGGCTGGTTGGTCAGCCCCACTTTGCGCCGTATCGGCAAGGCGGCCAAGAGCGCGGGCCGCGTGCAGTCCGTGGCTTTGCGTCTGGTGTCGGAGCGAGAGCGTGAGATCGGCAAGTTCAACAACGTCGATTATCTCATCTTGGCCGCCAAGCTGGAAAAGCTTGGCACGCCGCCGGCTTTTCACGCGAAACTCATCACCTGGAAGGGGACCCCGCTCAAAGCTCGGCTCAAGGACCCGGCCTTGGCCGAGCAGGCCATCGCCTGGTGCAAGGCTCAGCGCTGGGAGGTTCTCACTTGCGAGCGCCGCAGCTCTTCGCGCAACGCGCCGCCGCCGTTCTCCACGGCTACGGTACAGCAGGCGGCTTCGGTGCGCTTGGGCTTCAACCCGGATGTGACCATGAAGCTTTTACAGGGTCTTTTCGAGAACGGGCATGTCACCTATCACCGCACGGACTCGACGGCCTTGTCTCCCGAGGCCATCGTCGAGGCGCGCCAGCTCATCGCTAAGGATTTTCCGCCGGAGTACATGCCCAAGGAGCCCATCATACACGCGACTAAGTCGGCCAACGCGCAGGAAGCTCACGAGGCCATCAGGCCCACTCATCCTGAGAAAGGGCCGGAGGCCTTGGGCAAAGGCGACGAGGGCAAGCTTTATAAGCTCATCTGGCAGCGCTTCATCGCCTGCCAGATGGCGCCGGGCAAGGACCAGATCACGACCTTGGATGTGGCTTGCGCGCCGGACGAATGGGCAATGGCGGACGGCCAACGGGTGCCCCGGGGAGTGTTTCAGGCCAAGGGCAAGGTTACGGAGTTCGACGGTTGGCGCAAGCTCGCCGGCGAGGACGCCACCGAAGAATCCAAGGTCCTACGTAAGCCGGGAGAGAAGGCGGAGGGGGACGGCGAGGAAGATGAGGAATCCTCCGACGAGTTGCCCATGCTGAATGTGGGCGATGAAGTGAGCGTCTTGGACTTGACCGCCCAGAATCGTTCGACTAAGCCGCCGCCGCGTTATACGCAGGCCTCTTTGATCAAGAAGTTGGAGAAAGACGGCATCGGCCGACCGTCCACCTACGCCAACATCATGCGCACGATCCTGGACCGGGGATACGTGGAGGAGAAGAGGCGCAAGCTCCACGCCACGGAGCTGGGTTTGTCCGTTACGGATTTTCTAGTGCGGCATTTCACCGGGAATTTCATCGATCTGGGATACACGGCTCGTCTGGAAGAGGATCTGGACCGGATATCTCGTGGCGAGGCGGACTGGGAGCATGTGGTGACCGAGGCGAGCTTTGCGGTTTTGAAGCTGGCCAAGTGCGCGGGGCTGCGCGGTAATCCCCTGCAGCCCGCACTGTCGTCGCCGAAAAGTGGTGCGCCGACGGATGTTGTGAAATAGTGAGGGATCTTAAGAACATGAACAACATAGTGGTTTATCTCATCGCCGGCGTGCTGTGTTCCAGCCTGGCCCGGCCGTTGGCCGCTCAAGATGACTCTCAGCAGGATGATTGGGATGCCTCCCGCCGGCAGATGCAGGCGCAGTTCCAGCAGGGACAGGAGGATATGACTCAGACCTACACGGCCGGGGCGCGGGAACAGGCCGAAGAGTATCAGAAGCTCACGGCCGAGCAGGTCAGGATCTACGACGGCATGCTCAAGAAGATGGCCGCCGAACGCGAGGTCCTGCGCCGGCGCGTGGTGCAGCAGTGGGCCGAGTTCCGGGAGTCCGATACCAAGCACTGGGTGGACTACAACGCCAAGTCCGACGCCCGGAGCCAGGTGGATTTCGAGAAGGGCAAGGTCGAGGTCGAGGTGCTCGTGCCATTGGAGCAGGTGGCGCCGGGCAAGAAGGCCGTGACCTTCAGTGATCTCAACGCCAAGGAGCAGGGCAAGCTCAAGGCCCTGGCCGAGGAGAAGCTACAGGCCCAGACCAAGGAGGCTTTGATCCAGAAGGCTGAGTCCAAAGGGCCGGAAGTGCTCAAGGACCAGCTGCAGGGAGCCGACGGCAAGCCCGTGACCGAGAAGAACGTGGATCGTTTCGTCAAGGAGGTCCTGGTCCCCCGGATGAAGGTGGAGGACAAGCCCGTGGTGGCCCAGGACGGTAAGCCGCGCCTGAAGGTCACGGTCACTGTGCCGCTGGTTCCGGATCACCTCAAGATCCGGGCCAAGCGCTACGAGTCGCAGATCGCCGCCGCCGCTAAGCTCAATGAGCTTGATCCGGCCCTGGTCTATGCCATCATCCACACCGAGTCCGAGTTCAACCCAATGGCCAAGTCCCAGGCTCCTGCCTTCGGTCTCATGCAGCTCATGGCCCCCTACGGGGCCAAGGAGGCTTACAAGTACATCTATAAGCAGGACAAGGTCGTCTCTCCCGAGTATCTCTTCGACCCGAACAATAACATCCAGCTCGGGACCGCGTATATGCACCTGATCATGACTCGGCATTACGGAAAGGTCAAGGACCCGGAGAACCGCCTCAACCTCAGCATCGCCGCCTATAACTGCGGCTCGGGCGCGGTCAACCGCACGGTGCTGGCCGGCCGTAGCGCGGATAGCATGAGCCCCGAGGAGCTGCTGGGGCAGATCAAGCGCAAGGCCCCAAAGGAGACCCAAGCCTACGTGCCGCGGGTCCGTCAGCGCATGGAACTGTATCGGAATCTGTAAGGGCCGATCTGACGGACTGATGCGTTAGCTTTTGCGCGATGCTTTTTGGCCCCATCCGAAGTTCTTTCGCAGGCTGTTGATCTTGTTGTTCAAAAAGCTTTTTAGAAAACCAAGGATCAGAGGCATCCGGGCGGTTTTGTAATCTATTCTTCCGAGCATATAATCCGTCAGGAGACGGCGCAGCGCCGCATCCTTATTGGCGGCCTGAATGATTCTATCCATGCGGCCTAGGTTCTTGGAAAATGATCTTTGGATGGCCGCAGCCTGCTCCAATTCTGCGCCGAATTCCGCCTTCCAGAGTTCCTGATATCGGCGCAGAAAGCGGCTGCTTTGATCTCCCTCCCGGATGGATCGCAGGGCCGTCTTCGCGGCGTGCTCGCCGCTGGCCAGGGCATAGTAAATGCCTTCGCCCGTAAACGCGTTGACCAAGCCGGCGCAGTCGCCGCAAAGCAGGATGCGGTCCGCATAGGTTTTGGGCAACGGCCTGCCGTAGGGAATCAAGAAGCCGTGAAAATTCGCCCTTTGGGATTTTCCCTTCAGAAGACCTCTTGCGACGAGCGATCCCACGAATCGCAGATGCGCCTCATAGGGCGGGCCGCTGCGCCCGGCCTGGTAGCAAGAGAGCAATGTGCCTCGTCCGAGGTTCACGTAGCCCTGCTTTGGGAAAAGATAACCATAGCCCAGGTTTCGGCCCAGTCCGAGGAACACGAAGAGGGTGTCTGGGGAGGTCGGCTCGAGTTCGGCGCAGGGGGTTTCCTCCATATGGCCGATGCCTACCTCCCGGAGATTCCGATTTTCCCCCTGACCCATGGTCTTGGCCACCACGCTGTTGACGCCGTCGGCCCCGATCACGATACGGCCGCGCAAGATATCTCCTCCGGCGGTGGTGATATCGACTCCTTCCGCCGTGGAGCGGATTGATACCACTCGCTGCCCTTCGCGCACTTCCGTGCCCGCGCGGCGGCAGGCGCGCAGGAGCGCGTGATCGAATTCAAGGCGCCGGACCATGATATAAAGCGGCTCGGTCCGCTCCTCCCGCAAGGTCGTTCCGTCGGGTGATTCGATCTGGATTTTATTGATGAAATGGGTGGTTGTGGAGTGCAGGGCCGCATTCAGCCAGGGGAAGCGATCGAGAGCGGCACTGCGGATGCCGCCGCCGCAGGGTTTCTCCCGTGGGAACGAGGCCTGGTCAAGGAGCAGGACCTTGAGTCCGCTGGCGCGCAGGGATATCCCGGCGCTGGCGCCCGCCGGTCCGCCGCCGATGATGATGACGTCCCATTCCATGGCCTGCATGCTTTTAACAATATGTTATTTGATAATATAATTTCTCCTCATATTTTGGGAAACGTGGCCATAATTCTTGCTTACGACTCTGTGCGGCGGAGGATTGGTTCATGAATGAGGGCCGGCTGCGCGGGCTCTATGGGTTCGGTGTGGCCGCCTTGTTCTTGGCGGTTGCGCTTTGGCGCTGGGATTTGGTCGCGGAGGCTTGGTCCGTGAGCGCGCGGCAGCTCGCGGCAGGAGGCCCCTCCCGTTGGCGGATCCTGGCCGAGATGCTGCTCTTTGGCGGCCTGCTCTGGATGGGTTTGCGCGTGATCCCCATCGATCCCCGCCCGCGGCATGACGCGTGTGTCGTCCTGTTTTCACTGGTTGTGGGGACCGTGGTCGAGACCTGGGGAACACGTCAAGGGTTCTGGCACTATTACACCGCCGAGAAGCCGCCTTTCTGGATTTTGCCGATTTGGCCCTTGGGTGCGCTGGCTGTGGATCGGTTGGCTGCTGCGGCGGAGGTTCGATGGGGGCGGCGGCTCAATCCGCAGTTTTATAAGCAGGCCTATGGGCTCTTGGTCGGGCTCTCTTTCTTGGCGGCCGTGGGATTTCTGCGCAGCCGGCTGATGGTTGCCGGCACGTTTGTGTTTCTAGCCTGGCTGATGGCCTGCTGGATCGTCAAGCCGCGCTGGCGGTCGGACTTTTGGATTTTGGCGGTCGGCATGACCTTTATCCTTCTTGGAGATTTTTGGGGCACGACCAACGGTTGCTGGACGTACTACACACAGACGGGAAGCTGTTGGGGTCTTTTTCGGGGGATCTCCTTCGGCATGGCGATGGATATGGCCGTCATGTTGACGGCTTTGAAGCTGGCCCGCGGGTTAAGCCTGAATTGCGCGGACCAAGCCGAGGAAATAGGAGCCTTCGGGCGAGATGTCGTGGTCAGTGAAAAGGAAGTGGTGGACTATTATGATGATTGTGAGGTCGATTATAGGTGGGTGTGGAACCTCAAAGAAAGCCGGTCCTTGCATTATGGCTATTGGACAGACAATACGAAGACGCTGCATGAAGCGCTCTTGAATGTAAACAATATTCTGATCAAAAAAGCAGGTCTTAAGCCTGAGCACCATGTGCTGGACGCGGGATGCGGGGTCGGAGGCACCGCCGTTTTTATCGCCGCCCATGTGGGTTGCCGGGTCAGGGGCATCACCTTGAGCGAAAAACAGGTTGCAAGCGCAAGCCAACTGGCGGCTGAGAAAAATGTCGCGGACTTGGTCAAATTCGAGAAGAGAAATTTCACCAGCACCGGATATCCGGAGGATTCTTTCGATGCCGTGTGCGGCATTGAAAGCATATGCCACGCTAACTCCAAGGAAGATTTTTTAAGAGAGGCTTATAGGATTTTAAAGTCCGGCGGGAGGCTGGTGATCATAGACTTTTACAAATCCGAGCGCGCATTCACCGCGAAGGAGGCTTCGATTTGGCGCAACTGGACGTCGGCGTGGAAGGTCCCTGATTTTTCAAAATTCTCCGAGATCTTGGAGGCCATGAAACGAGTCGGTTTTCGCGAAGTGTCCATGAGCGACGAAACTCCCCATATCCTGCCTTCCGCGCGAAGATTATATCGCTACTTTTTCCCGGCCCTTATCGTGACCAAGGTCAGCGAATTCCTCGGCCGCAGGAATAGAACGCAGACCAATAATGTGTGGTCAGCCTATTTTCAGTATCAGGCCTTGCGGCGCGACCTCTGGCGCTACGGGATTGTCGTCGGCACGAAATAGAGCTTACTGACCGGATCACCAGCGATGATTATCCATAACCTCGTTCCGGACCGGTCCTTCGCGGCCGGCATCGTGCTGGCCGAGGGAGTGCGTATCGCGGCGCCAGCCCCCGGGCTCGGGAGCCTCATCGACGGACTCGTGGCGCGCCGCGCGGGCGAGGATTTCCCGCCCGCGCCAGTCAAGGACGCCATCCGCGCCCTTCTCAAGCGGGGCGGCTTCAAGCCTTCCGGCCGCAACAAGCCGGCCAGCGAGTATCTGGCCCAGGCCGCGCGCGAGGGACGCTTTCCGCGCATCAACAATCTCGTGGACGTCAACAACCTGCTCTCTTTGGAGAGCGGCCTGCCCGTCAGTCTGCTCGACCAACGGGCCTTCGCGGGCGAAGCCTGGCTGCGCTGCGGTCGGCCCGGGGAGGAATATGTCTTCAACAATGCCGGCCAGAAGATCGACCTTGAAGGCCTGCTCTGCGTCTGCGGCGGAGCGGACGGCGCCGACGGTATTCCGCTGGGCAATGCGGTCAAGGACTCTATGGCCGCCAAGCTTAAGGATGACACGGACGCGGTCATCGGCGTCATCTACGCCAGCGTCGACTGCGCCCCGGGCCGCGAACTGGCCGCGCTAGTCGAACGTTTCGGCGGGCTGCTCAAGGAGTTCGGCGGGGCCGTCGACGTGCAGACCCAAGTCCTCCAGCTCGGCTAGCATGGAGGTTGTCCTATTACTTGCTCCCCACCCGACATGGCGAAAGCCCTCGGGTGGGGTTATCTTTTAGGAGTCATTCATGCCGACTGAACCTTCTGGGAAAGGGGTCTTGACAAATGTATCAAATATGATACACTATCCTCAGAAGGGAGGATATATGTCCAGAGCCCGAACTGCCGCTTGGGATTTATTGGGAATCGCGGCCTTTGCGAGTGCCGTAGGCAATCTCGTCCAGGCCGACAACAGACGCAAACTTCGGGTGCTGTATCAGAACCTTTTCGCCCGCTACCGCGAGGTCTGCGGCCAGTATCAAGCCCTCACACATGTTAATCAGCAGTTACAGCGGGAGGTCCTTGACCTACGGGCGCAGAACGACCGGCTCCAGCAACAGGTCACGGTCAAGGGGGCCGCGTCATGAGGACTACCCCAGCCGCCCTGCCCGAGAGGACGCACCGGCTTTTTGTCCTTTCTGCGCAGGTGACTCAAAGGCTTGACCCCGTGTTTGGTCGCGATGCGGTCCTCTCCCTGGAGGAAGCACTGGGATTGACTATCCATCGGAGGGGCAAGGTTCGGGTTAGGACCGCACCATCCCCCGAAATGTCGGCATCCTGGGCCGTCGGCCAGCGCATCCGGGCAGCCCGACTCGCCAAGGGTTGGACCCAGCAGGATTTGGCAGATCACTCCGGCATCGCGCGGGCCAACATCGCCCGCATGGAGGCGGGGAGACACGCTCCCAGAGTCGAGACTATCAAGGTCGTGGCACAAGCCCTGTCACTGGCCATGGCCGACATGTTCAAGGTCTCCAGTTATTCTCCAACTGCGGAGGACAAGGACTGGGCGGACGCAGGCGTGTCCGACTGGTCGGCAGCACTCGCCAAAGAGGACCAGCCGTGAGGCGGCCTCAGAGCGGGGAAGTCTATCTCGTCAATTTGGAGCCCGTGCAGGGCTCGGAACAAGGAAAGACGCGGCCAGCCGTGGTCTTGCAGAACCCAGACCTCGCTCGATTCACCTCGACCGCCATCTGCATCCCTCTGACGACTAACCTCAGACGCCTGGGCCTGCCTGGGACCTGCTTCATCAAACACGGCGACGGCGGCCTCAGCCATGACGGCGTGGCGTTGGCTTTCCAGATGCGGGCTTTTGATGTCTCCAGACTCGTCAAACGCCTGAGGCGGGTATTAGCCGAGACGCTGGAGAACCTGGCTGATGCGACGCTTAATGCACTGGGAGTCGTGATTGAACCCTAACTCGGACTTCCCCATGCCATTTCCACCCCGTGAATTCAGACACGCAAGGAAAACTTGGGCCACTATTTGGCCACAAGCGTGTGGGCGGTTCCCAGCCGCCATCGAAAAGTGCTGTAATTTCCACAACGGGCAGGTGGCGGAACTGGCAGACGCAACGGACTTAAAATCCGTCGACCGTAAGGTCATGCGGGTTCGAGTCCCGCCCTGCCCATGGTTTAAGGAGAGTGGATGAGCATCGCCAGAGCCGGTTGGGCCGTGATCTTCCGCTGCCTCGTCGGCGCCGGGATGGGGCTGCTGTTGTGCCGCTATCCCGGTCTGCGGTCGGGCGGTCAGGTCGTCGTCGTGCTGGGACTGGTTTGGGCTTTGTTCGCCGCTTATTTCTTTCGGGACCCGGAGCGCCCTTTGCCCCAGGACCTTCAGAAGATCTACTCGACAGGTGATGGCCGCGTGCTCTCCATCGAAGCGGAAGGCGAGGGCGATGAGATCACGATCCGCACCTTCCTCTCCATCTTCAACGTCCACCTTCAGCGCGCGCCCTGCGCCGGGACCGTCACCGAGGCCGAGTACATCAAGGGCAGCTTTCGCGTGGCCAGCGCGCCCGCGGCCCGTCGCAACGAGCGCTGTATCCTGAGCCTGACCCCCGACGGACATGAAGGCACTTTGGTCATCGAGCAGATCGCCGGGCTCATCGCCCGGCGCATCGAGTGCTGGAAAGGAGAGGGGGACCATGTTGCGGCCGGGGAGCGTTACGGCATGATCCATTTCGGCTCCCAGGTCGCGGTGACTTTGCCTCCATGCACCCGGGTCCTGGTCGCTGTCGGCGACCGCGTCGCGGCGGGCCTCACCCCCATAGCGGAATGGACAAGCTGAGCATCAAGCGCGGCGGGCAGGTCCTGGCGCCTTCGGTCTTCACCGTGGGCAATATGGCCTGCGGCTTTTACGCCCTTCTCTCCGCTTACCGCGGCGAGTTCAGCGCCGCGGCCACCGCCATCATCCTGGGAATGGCGTTCGATTCTCTCGACGGCCGCGTGGCGCGGTTGGTGCACGGCGACTCCGCCTTCGGCGTTGAGTTCGATTCTCTCTCGGATTTCCTGACTTTCGGCGTGGCTCCCGGCTACATGATGTATGCCTTCATCCTCAAGGATTACGGCGCTTGGGGCTACCCCATGGCCTTTCTCTTCGCGCTCTGCGGGGCCTTGCGCCTGGCGCGCTTCAACGCCGTGGCGCACGACTCGGGCGGCAGCAAGACCCACTTCACGGGCCTGCCCATCCCGGGCGCGGCGGGTTTTTTGGCCAGCTTCGTGCTGCTTTACCAGATCATCGAGGAGGGACGGCCCGCGCGCACCTGGCATTTCCTCATGGCCCAGATCCCATCGCTTTACGGCCTGGCTCCGCTCATGGTGGTGGGCGCTTCCTTTTTAATGGTCTCCAACATTTCCTATCCTGCTTTCAAGCAAATGCCCCTGCTGCGACTGCGCTCGGCTAAGCGCATCGCGGGAATCGTCGCTCTAGCCGCGGTGGTCTATGCTTATCCGCAGACCGCGGTCTTCGTCATCTTTTTCGCCTACACACTTCTCGGGCCGGTGGGCTTGGCAGTGCGGGTTGTGCGTCGTCTGTTGAGGTTTGCATCCAAGCCGCCGGCGGATGTTACTGGGACGATGGGATAACGGCGAGGGCTTTCTGATTGCCGCGCCGAAGGCGCGGCAATGGCAATGACTATTTCCTTGGAAAGAGAGGCGGGGCCTTAAGAATCTTGCCCGTGCCCGCGGACTCGCCGGCAAGGACCTGTTCGGGGGAGAGCGGCACCGGGAACTGACGTACGCCGATTTGGGCGTGCATCTTGGCCGCGGTCTGGGGCATGAAGGGTTCGATCCAGCCGGCTACGATGCGCAGGCAGCGCACCAGGTCGAAGAGGATCTCACGGGTCGCCTCCGGGTCGGTCTTGACCAGCTTCCAGGGCGCTTTCTCGTTGATGTGTATGTTGAGCCGGCCGACGCATTTCCAGATCAGGATCAGGGCGCCGCAAAAATTCAGCTCTTCCATGTGCGCGTCGATCGTTGGACCCTGGGCCGTGAACTCTTTGGCCAAAGATGGAGTGTCTTGCTTGGTCCGGCCCGGCAGGGCGCCGCCCAGATATCGGTCCACCATGTCCACCACGCGGTTGACGAGGTTTCCTAGGTCGTTGGCCAGTTCCGCATTGTAGCGCTTGCGCAGGGAGTCCAGCGAGAAGTTCCCGTCATTACCGAAAGGCATCTCGCGAAGCAGGAAGTATCTGAAGGCATCCACGCCGAATTCACCGGTGATCTCTCGGGGGTCGACGAAATTGCCCCGCGATTTGGACATCTTCTCGCCGTCCACGGTCCACCAGCCGTGGGCAAAAACGCTCTTGGGCAGAGGTAAGCCTAAAGCCATGAGCATGGCCGGCCAGGTCACCGAGTGGAAGCGGTAGATCTCCTTGCCCACAATGTGCACGTCCGCGGGCCAGATCTCCGTAAAGGCCTCCGAGCTCTGCGGCGCGGTGATGTAGTTGAGCAGGGCGTCGAACCAGACGTAGATGGTGTGCTCCGGGTCGCCGGGCACCGGGATGCCCCATTTGACCTTGGTGCGGGAGATGGCTGTGTCCTGCAGGCCGCTCTCCACGAAGCGCAGAATCTCATTGGCGCGGTGGGGGGGAAGCAAGAAGCTCGGGTTTTCCCGGTAGTGCTTGAGCAGAGGCTCCTGGTACTTGGAGAGCTTGAAGAAGTAGCTTTCCTCCTCGACTTCTTGGAGGGGCTTGCGGCACTCGGTGTTGGGACAGAGGCGGCGGCCCTTCTCATCCGGCGGAGCGTCGGTTTCGGTCCAGTAGGTTTCGTCCGAGACGCAGTAGTAGCCTCGGTAGCGGCCTTTGTAGGCGTCGCCCGATTTTAGGAGTTTGGCGAAGCATTCCTGCACCCGGCTCTCGTGGCGCGGCTCGGTGGTGCGGATGAAGTCGTCGTAGCGGATGTCGAGGTGTTGCCACAGCTCGCGGAAAGCCGCGGAGTTGCGCTCCGTGAATTCCTGGACCGGCAGGCCGGCTTCGCGCGAGGCCTCCTCGATCTTGGCGCCGTGTTCGTCAGTGCCGGTCAGCAGATGAACCGGCCTATTTTTGGCGCGCAAAAAGCGCGCCAGCACGTCGGCCGCAATCGTGGTGTAGGCGTGGCCGATGTGCGGGGCGGCGTTGACGTAGTAGAGCGGGGTGGTCAGGTAGTATTTTTTCATCAGAGGGGAGCGGAGGCGCTTTCCGCGGCAAGCCCGGCCAAAGTCAACACGATCTTGGCGTCGGCGTTGGAGCGCAGGGCCTGGCGTAGGCGCACCAGCTCGCGCAGCGGGCGCTCGACTTGAGCGAAGGACAAGGCGCCTTGCAGATGCTTGAGGCGCAGGTCCTGGGACAGGGCGAAGAGGGCTGATTCGACCTGGCTGCGGGCGAGGTATCCTTCGCGGGGCAGGTTGTCTGCCGCCTGGAAGGCGGCCAGCGGGCCGGCGCGGAGAGCTTTTGGATATTCTCCGGCGGCCAGTTCCAAGGCCCGGCTGGCCGAGCCTTCGCCAAGCCCGGCGACGGCCTCCGCGCGCTCCGGGTCCACGCCTTGGTCCTCCAGTATGGCGCGCACCGTCTCATCGGCCAGAGGCGCGAAGGGCACGGCGAAACAGCGGGAAGGGATGGTCCGGGGCAGCTGTTCGCGGCCGGAGGTCACTAGGACCCAAAGCGACCGCGGGATGGGCTCCTCCAGATTTTTGAGCAGGGCGTTGGCCGCGCTTGCATTCATCCGGTGCGCATTCTCGATGACGGCGATCTTCCATCGTCCCAGCATGGACGGCATCCCCATGTCGCGCCGCACATGGCAGATCGTGTCGATATGCAGGATCTTCTGCTTCTCCGGTTCCTTCTCCTCAAGAAGAGCTTGGTACTGGGCGTTGACCAAAGCGAGGTCCGGATGGTTGCGCCGGTCTACGGCCAGGCAATCGGAGCAGAAGCCGCAAGCCCCTGCCGGCGAGCGGTCTTGGCACAGGAGCGCGCGGGCGAATTCCACGGCCATGAGAGTCTTGCCGATCCCGTCCATCCCGGTGAAGAGCAGCGCGTTGGGGATGCGGTCGCTCTCCAGCAGCCCGGAGAGGATCTTGGCCGCCCGGGCCTGGCCCTTGACCTTGCCGAAAGTCATCGGCGCAGGTCATCCACGCGGCGCACGATCTCCGCGTGCACCTCGGCCAGGGGACGGCGGCCGTTGATGAGCGCGCAGCCGGGCTCGGTCCGGGCCAGGCGGCGGTAGCCTTCGCGCACCCGCTTGCGGAAGGCCAAGGATTCGCGCTCCAGGCGGTCGAGCTTGCGGCCGCGGTCGCGGGCGGCGAACTCGGATTCCGGGATGTCTAGAACGATGGTGAAATCAGGCCGCAGGCCTCCGGTGGCGATGCGGTCCAGGGTGCGGATCATGGGCATGGGCAGGCGTCGCGCATGGCCCTGGTAGGCCAGGGTGGCTAGGCTATAGCGCTCGCAGAGAACCCAAGAGCCTTTCTTGAGCGCGGGCAGGATCTTCTCGCGCGTGTGCTGGGCGCGGGAGGCTTCATAAAGGAAGAGTTCGGCCAAGGGGTCGACTTTTTGGCGCGGGTCGAGCAGGACGCGGCGGATCGATTCCGCCAAGGAGGTGCCGCCGGGCTCGCGGGTGTGGATGAAGCGGCGGCCTTGCCGTTGCAGATGCCGGGCCAGGAGCCTGGCCTGGGTGGATTTGCCGCATTTATCCGGGCCTTCCAGGACGATGAAGAGGCCGCGGCGTCTAGGCACGGGGCGGCCTCTTGGATATTGAATGAGCCATCACGTGATTATATCAATTCCGTACCGCCGGGCCGACGGTACGGCGATGCTCAAATTCATATAATCAGGCGGCTCCCATGGAAGACCTTGCTGAGACCGCAGCCGACGCGCCCTCCCGAATCCCCGTAGGCGAACATCCGCAGTTCTGGGCGCCGCTTGTGGTGGCGGCCACCACCGCCGTGGTGTTTTGGCCCGCGGTACATAACGGTTTCGTCAACCTCGACGACGTCGCGTTCGGCCTACGCAGCCCTTGGCTGCGCGGCTTCCCTTACACCCATCCTATCCCTTCCACTGCTCACCTTATCAGCGTGCTTCTGCATTCGTTCAATGCCGCGCTTTTTAACATCATCGCCGTCTGGCTATTGCGCGCGGCTTGGCGCGTAGACGAGGAGGACCCGCTGCCGTGGTGGTGGGGCGGCTTGGCCGCGCTCTTGTTCTCTCTGCATCCCTTACGGGTCGAGTCCGTGGCTTGGGCCGCGGCCCAAAGCGATCTGCTTTGTGGAACCTTTTGTCTCTTTAGTCTCCTGGGATACCTTAAAGCCGCAGCAGTGCCCGGTCGTTGGGTTTGGCTAGGGGTTGCCTGGCTGGCGGCCGTTGCGGCAGCCCTCCTGGCTCCCAGCTTGGCTGCGTCTTTGGCCCTGCTTTTACTCATGCTGGATGTCTATCCCTTGCGTCGGCTCCCTCAGGACCCGAGGGAATGGCTATCTTCCGGCTTCCGGCGCGTTCTTTTTGAGAAGATTCTCTTCTTGGCTCCGGCTCTGCTTGCGGTCTGGATCGCGGTTCATACCGCGAAGCACGCGCTGCCCACGGCGAGCCTTATGAGCCTGGCCGCTTGGGGCGCGTGGCATTTCATTTTCAACTTTGGTAAGACATTATGGCCGCTGCACCTGGTCCCCTCCTACGCGACGGCTTTTTCTGCGGCTGACCGCTCCTCATATATCTACTGTCTGCCCTGGGCCTGGCTTGCGGCTGCCGGCTTGGCCGTCTGGGCCCGCGGCTCACGCGCTCGCCTGGGCACGGCCTTGGTTACGGCCACTTTGTTGGTCGGACTATTCTTCAGCCTGACCCGTCTGCAGCTGGCCTTCTGGCGAGACTCCGAGACCCTCTGGGGCCGGGTCGTGGCCGTGCATCCGGATGACGCTGAGGTCCATCTTAAGCTCGGCGACGTTTATTTCGCGCGGCATTCCGTGGACGAGGCATTCACTCAATATCAGGGCGCGCTTCGACTCGCGCCGAACATGGCGGCCGCGCACTATGATTTGGGCCGGCTCTATGCGGCAGTGGGCGATTACGAACTGGCCGCGCGCTGTTACGGGAAAGCTCTGCGGCTGGACCCCAAGGAGCTGCGCGCCTATAATGACCTGGGCGTGGCGCTTTATACGCATGGAGAGATGGCTGAAGCCGTGGCGTTGTTCCGGCAAGGCCTGGCCCAAGACTTGAACGAAAGCCTGCCCGCCGTGCGGATGGGGCGCCTGAATCTGCTTAATAATATGGGCAACGCCTTGCTCGAATCCGGCTCGTCGGGCGAGGCGTTGCGAGCCTATGTGCGCGCTATCAGGCTAGCGCCCACGGACCCGCGGGGCCATTACAACTGCGGGCTGGCCTGGCTGCGCCTTGGCCGGCTGGAAAAGGCCGCGTTCTGTTTCCGCGAAGCCTTGCGGCTCGACCCTGGTTTTCGGGCCGCCCAAGTCAATCTGGTCGCGGTCCGGGCCCGGAAGTCACGGCAGGCGCCGCGCGTCCGGTTTCCTTCTGCAGCGCCGCGAACCAGGCGATGATCCGGATGGTCTCGATCGGCGCGCCGATCTCCTTGCTGTAGCGCGCCACTTCCTTGGCTATCCCCGCGAAGGGAATCATACCGGACATGGTCTTGAGCCCTACGATTTGGAGGTCCCCGGGTCGCAGATAGCGGAACTCATGGGATGCGATCCAGGTCGTGGGCACGGCTCGGCGCCGCACGAAGACCATGGACATATCGTCCCAGTAGACCAAGGCCCAATCCTTGGCCGACATGGCCAGGACGTCGAAAGGCCGCCATGGCCCGGCTTTCCTGGAATCCAGCCGATAGCGCGGCCGGTCCAGAGAGAAGAGGACCACCTCTAGGCCGAAGCGATCCGCATAACGCTGCCAAGCCGCAGGATCGTTGTCGGCGTTTTCAAGCTCCGGCAGCATGTCCGTGAATAGATAGCGGCCGTCCAGGAATACCTTATAGTCCGGATAGAGGTGGTAATCGAGATATCCTCCGCAGTTCCAGGAGTTGAAGAATTTGAGTGGGGCCAAGGTTTTTCGCTCGCTTTTGAGGAAGCGCATGGCCCCGGTTGGAGCGCTGTCGTTCTGACCGCGCGGGGTCCAGAGCAGGGGAAGAAGTTTGACCAGTTTGGCGTCCGCATGCAAAGTGAAAAGGAGTATTCCGGCCGCGAGGCCGAACCGCGCGTGCCGCCACCAGAGGCCGGACTTTAGGCGCAGGCAGGTCTTGAGGGCTAGCGGCAGCAGAAGTAGAGGAATGTATACACTATGGCGAAAAGCGCCTGAGCAGAAAAGGCCTATTAATACGAAGACTCCCAGATGGGCGCGCGGCAGCCGTACCTTTTTCCACACTGCTGCCCAGGCGGCCGCCAATGAGAACAGGATGATCCCCAGGTGGGGCAGGTTGGGCGGGTCGAAGAGCTCGAGGTCGGCCCATTCTACGATGTAGTGGCGCAGCAGCATCCAGTCCCGGGCATGCTGGAGGAAAACGGTGTAGAGCTTGATCCCGTAAGGGTTCGCCAGGGTTCCCAGGACGGCGGCCGCGGCCTGGGCCAGGGCCAGGCCGCCCGAGCGGCCGCCCTCGGCCGCGTAGAGCAGACAGAGCACGAGTCCCAAAGGGAAAGCTCCGTGCAGGTTGGCCCACAGGCTGTAGATTATCGCCTGCAGGACTAGGACGTGGGCCGCGGGCCAGCGCCATGGGCGTTCGCGCAATTCTTCCAGGATGGCGAGTTGCGTCAGGCACAGAAAAAGAGAGAAGAGCTCTGGCCGGTAGTTGAGGTAGGGAGCCAAGGTCAGGGCCGCTGGCGGCAGGGCCGCGGCGAGCCAGGTGTCGGGCACGGCCCAACGCTTGAGCAGGAGAGCCAGATAGAGGAGCAGGGCGAAGAAAGCCAGGGACTTGAACAGCCACAGCGCCGGCTCGCCGCCGAGGCGGTCCAGGCCGGCGAGCACTAGCTGGGCGAGCCATTCGAAGTCCACCCAGGGCCGGCCGGCGCGCGTCCAAGAGAAAAAGTCGGCGCGCGGCACGGCGTGGTGTTCCAGTATCCAGCGGGCCGATGCCAGGTGCCAGGGCAGGTCCGGGTCGGTCATGGGCCTGAGGCAGGCCGGCAGGCACAGAAGCAAAGACGCGGGCAAAAGCCAGCGCTTTAATTCCACGCCTGAGTGCTCGACGGCACTTCATTCCAGGACTGGCGCACCAGCACTACGTTGAGCATGGGCAAGAGCAGGTTGTTGTCGTAGAAGACCAGGTTGTTGCCGGAGGCGTTCCAGTTGTTTACCGCCCAGACCGCCCCGTATATGTCCCAGGCGGCGTCCGCCCCGAAGTTGATGCTGCCGCCAGCGTAGAGGAAGCCGTAGGAGCCCAGGTCGTTGCCGCTGGCGCTGGCTTCGCAGGTCGTGCCGCAGGAGCCGATCACGTAATTGGCGGTGAGACTGTGATTGGCGCCGTTGTCCGCCGGGAACTGGTTGACGGCGTTGGCGTTGGCGTTGACCTTGGTCTTCTGGTACTCGAGCCAGGCGTTGACCGGGACTGCCACGTTCACGTTGTTGTTGATGTATCCGTTCTTTCCATACCAGTCATCGCCGTTGGCGGGGGTGCTGAGATTGCCCCGGACGATGATGGTCCCCTTGATCTGCGGGTTAAAAACATTGACGTTGTTGTCCCAGTACCAGACGTAATTGCTGTTGGAGCGATTGTCGGAAACAGAAGCGTCGTTAGTATATGTATAGACGAGGTTGTGATGGGAATTGGTGACGCTGACGGTGTTGCCCATGAAATTCGCCACGCAATTGACGCAGCTCGACAGGTTGCTGTCGCAGTGGATCTGGTTGTTGGTGGCGTTCCATTGGCCGTTGCAGTTGATGGTGTTGGTGGCCACGGCCGAGGAGCGCAGGGTCGCGAAATCCAGGTTCGGCAGGTCGGGGACCGCGAAGCCGGACCACCACTCCAGGTTGTCCGTGTTGGGCGGAGTCAGGCCGTTGGTGTCGTAGGGCAGGACCACTTGCTTGGACAGCTTCCTTGGATAATGGTAGTTGAGGCCGGCGCCGATGATGTTGATATTATTTTGGGCCAGCATGGGCCCCCAATGAACGATGGCCGTACCCGCCTGGGTCAGGGTGCCTCCGGTCATGAGAGCGCCCGGGGCGCTGGTGTTCTTGAACACCGCCTTGATGGAGCGGGTCTCCTTGTTCAAGGAGTCGCGGCCCTCGCCCCAGATCTGCACCATTCCGCTGCTGGCGGCGGAGAACTGGACGCGGTAGCTTCCGCCCGGCACATCCGTGTAGGTCATGTCGAAGTTGTAGCCGGGGATGACGATCCCATTCGAGGCGTTGGACCAGGTGCTGGTGGTGCTTGCCAGCTTCCATATGCCGCGGTCCAGTGCGGCTTCAGCCAGGTTGAAGGCCGTGGTGCTCTGCCGATTCTTGACGGACAGCTTTGAGTCTATCTGCACCCATCTGACCACGGCGGGAACGATGATGAGCAGCAAGGCCAGCAGGATGACCACGCCGGCCAGGATCTGTCCGCGCGCGGAGCCGGCACGGAGTTTATTCTTATTCATATCAGTCCATGACCCGCACCTGCTGGGAGGCCATATGCAGGGCTTTGGTCTGACCTTGGTAGATCGTCTGCTGCAAGGTCATCGAGACGGAGACGATGCTCATGTTATCGGAGCGGGGAAACGAGAACGCCATATAGGTCAAGCTGGTGGTGAGCGTGTGGACGTTGTTCCCCACCTGCTGCATGAGACGGTTGCCGTTTTGATAGAAGATCATGTTCGTGCCGTTCTGCTTCGTGAAGTTGATGCGCGAATAGTAGGGCTGATTGGAAGCCTGGTCTATGGTGATGGTCGTGCTTTGCGCCTGGCGCAGCTCCCGGGTGATGACGTACATGATGCCGCGCGCCTGGCCCTGCAGGTCGGCGCGGACGCGGCTGAGCATGAAGAACCGGTTGGCCTGGACGAGCAAGGCGGGTCCCACCGAGGCGATGATGCCCATGACGGCCACCACGATCATGGCTTCGAGGAGGGTGAATCCCGGCCGCGCCCGCGCGCCGCTGGTTACCATGAAAAATCCACCCCCGATACCGTCAGCCCCGGGTAGACTAGTTTATTGGTCGCGGTCTTTGGAGTGATTGTGACGCCGCCGGTGGAGTTGATGACGAAATAGTAGGCGTTGATCGTATAGGTGCTCTGACGCACCCCGACCGTGTAGCTGCCGTCCTCCAGGCTGGAGGTCGCGTAGATGGCGGCATTGATGAGGGCGGCGGTGCTCAAAGCAGGCGGCGGGGTGGAGAGGGTCATGGTGGAGGCGAGGATGAGGACCCCGCTGTGGATGGGTTGTGAGTTCGCGTAGACGTGCCCGGAGATGTAGCCCAGGGCTCCGCTGACCGTGAAGGTCGCGCTGAAAACCGTATGCCCGGCCAGGATGGTGACGACGGTGAAGGCCGGGGAGACGCTTTCCAGGGAGTCGACTTCCCCCATGAGCGTGTAGTTGCCGGTCGCGGCGCTCATGGTGAAGCGGCCGTTGTTGTCGGAGATCGCCTGGTCGTGAGACTGGCCGTTATTGTCGAAGAGGGCTATGGCCACGCCGGGCAGCGCATTGCTGCCGTCGCGTGTGACGAAGCCGGTGACCCCGCCGCCTTGGGAGAGCATGAAGTCGACATTGTTGGTGACCACTCCGATGCTCACCGGGACCGCGGCCGAGGTCACGGCGATGTAGCTGGAGCTGTAGCCCGCGTCTCCGATCTGGTTGGCGACCACGTCTATCAAGCCCGTGCTGACGCGCAAGATGTAACGGCCGGAGCCGTCGGTGGTGGCCGGGGAGCCGGCCCATCCGGGGTTGACGGGAAAGCCTGAAAGCGGGATGCCGGAGGCGTCGGTCACTCTGCCCACGATAAAGCCCGCGGTGGAGATCTGGTTGAGGAAGGTGGTGGTGCTCAAGAATCGGTAGGTGGAGCCCGAGGCGGCGATGGGAACCGTGGTCAGCAGACACTCGTAGCCCCGGCTGGCGATGTAGACGGTCCAGGTCCCGGTGGCGATGGGCGTCAGGGTGAAGGAGGCGTAGGGGGGGCTTCCCATAATCGTTGCGGACATGGGAGAGGAGAGTGTGTCCGTAGCCGAGATGACCGCGCCTACGGGGACCTTGCCCGCTACGATGGCCGCCACTGGGCTGAGGGTGCTGTGGGGCGGTTGGCCCCATGGTGCTCCTGGCGCCGTGGCCGTGGCGAAATCCACGGTATTGTTGGAGGAATCATAGGACGGGCCCCAGATGGCGCTTACGCCCGCAGTGCTGGCAAAACGCATCAGTTGCTCCGGGATCTGCAAGCCGTTGCCGCTGGGCATGGTGATGCAGGTCCCCTCGCAATTCGATGGGACGTTGAGGCTGTGCGTCCAGCCCACACCGTCGATGATGTTGCCGGATTGGTCGTTCAGCCAGAAAGCGCCGTCGTGCGCGGGGTTGAGCAGCATCTTGACCGGGGGGGTCCCGGTCGGGTTCCAGTTGTAGGTAGTGGGGGTGAAGACGGTCGGACCTGGGCTGCAGGAATGGGGGTCGCCGGCGCCCGCCGCGTCGAGATAGACGGCATCGGCCGCGACCTGCACCCCGCCCGCCGAGAAGGTCGGCGTGTTGGCGATGACGTAGTAGCCGCCCGATGAGATCGTGGTGTTGATGTAATTCAGCAGGATTCCGTAGGTGGGATCGGCGCAGATCACGTTGTTCGACTCAGGGCAGTTGCTCTGCGCGTTGAGTTTGATGGGCGGCGGATTGCCGCCGATGGTGATGGGATAGGTGGTGGGATTGAAGAGCTCCACGTATTCGGCCACGAAGCCGTTAAGCTGGACTTGCGTGGTGCCGATTACGACCTGGCTGATGATCGGCCCGGTGTTCATCCAGGCTACTCCCATTACGGAGCCGGAACTCATGGGCCGCAGCGAGAAAGGCTGAGTCACGTTCTGATTGGCCGCTACGTTGACGGGGATGATGGAGGTGAAGAAGCCTCGGGACGAGGCCACCATATTGTAGTTTCCGGGAGAGAGAATAATCCCGTAGTTGCCGCTGGAGTCGGTGGTGTCCTGGTAGCCCATGTCTTGGGCGGCCACGACCATGGCCCCGGCGATGCCGGCCCCGCCGACGGCATTGGTGACCTGCCCCGAGATGACCGCGTCGGGCATGACCGTGTTGGGATTGGCCATGATGCTGGAGATTTGCAGCAGTTTATTGTCTCCACCCTGCGTCCAGATGACGCTCACCGTGATGAGCCGCATCCCCGCATCCGGCGCATCCGGCGCGAGCGTCACGATCTTGTTGGAGTTCTCGGTCGCACCTTGGATGTAGGTCAGCCGGGTGAAATTTATGCCGCCTTCCAGGATGCTCTCCGGGGGGAAATAGCCGCTGTCATAGGGGACGGATGGATGGTAGTTGCTGTTGAATGCAGGCATCGAGGTCACGATGACGGCGTAGTAGCTTTGCTGTTTAAGGATCTGCATCTTCTCCTGCAAAAGGTTCGCGGCCAAAGTCTTGGCTTTGGAGGACTGGATGGCCCGCTGGATGCCGCCGAAGGTGGCTACCACGCTCACGATGCCGGCGGTCAGGATGGCGACCGCGACAATGAGCTCAACGAGTGTGACACCCGGAGATTTTTTCATGCTCCATGCTCTGGTCAGGTTAATAGTAGAAGTATATGGTGTTTTATGCCTAGATTCAAGGTGTCGTTCGCCGGCGCTTCAGGCCCCCGAGTGGGCCTAGCAAAGGTTATAATATCAAACGCCGTTGGATAGTATGTGGGGGGGGGGCGATATCCATGAAGTGTCCGAAGTGCGGCTTCGATGCTCAGGAAGATCGGAACTGGTGCGAATTCTGCGGCGAGCCGTTTCGCAAGGAGAAGCCCGCCAGCCAACTGAATCAGGCTGCCAAATTCATCGAGGGGCTGGGCTGGAAGATCCTGGAACGTGAATGGAAATGCGCCGAAGGAGCGGTAGATTTCATCTGCCGTGAGAACGACGTGCTCGTATTCATCGATATCCGATTCGACCCATCGGGGTCCCTGGGGCCGTCAAAATGCGTGCTCGACGGCGCCGCTCGGGCTGTCGCTTTGAAGCTGGCGCGCAAGTTCCTGGAATCTAGGAATGTCCCGACCCATAAGGTGCGCTTCGACGTCATCATCCAGACCGAGACGGCCACGCGTCATCACAGGGACGTCCTGGGAACGAAGTAGGGCCGGTCAAGGGCTGTCGGGGCGTCTAGTCAAGCCGGCGTCAGGAGCATTCCGAGAACCCGCAGTCGTGGCAGGTAGGCCCCGAGCAGCCGGACTCGTAGGACACGTTGGAGGAGTAGCACTTGGGGCAGTACTCCGTCTTGGGCAAGGCGAGCCCCTCCAGCTTGGCCTTCTGGGCCGCGTCCTCGCCGTCGCTGAGCCAGCCGGTCTTCTTGAGGTGCTGGCGCAAGGCCACCGAGATGGCGTGGGCGATCGAGTTGATACGGTTCTCGCCGAAGCCGATGGGCTTGTCGCCCTTGACCGAGTTGAGGTGCTTGAGCACCTTCAAGGGATCGCCGCCTTCCGCGAAGTACTTAGAGAGCAGGATGCCAACCAGGGAGGTCAAGGCCGAGATCTCGGTGCCCAGAGGCGGGATGTTGGTGAAGACCTGGTAGGGCCCGCGCTCGTCGTAGTTGATGTGGATGTGCAGGGGGCCGTAGCCGGTCTTGATCTGGTAGTACTCGGAGGAGGCGCCGAATGCGGTCTCCGGGTCGCGGCGCTTGGTCTTCGACGGAGCCGGGGCGAGGTTCAAGACCTGCTGGGCCTTGGAGCCGTCGCGGTAGATGGTGATGCCCTTGCAGCCCAGTTCGTAGGCCAATGCGTAGGCGTTGCGCACGTCGGCCACCGTGGCCGCGGCGGGAAGGTTGATGGTCTTGGAGACCCCGTTATCCGTGTATTTCTGGAAGGCGGCTTGGATCTGGATGTGATACTCCAAGGAGACGTCGTGGGCGGTCGGAAAGAGCCGCTGGATGTGAGCCGGGATCTCCGCGATGCCGCGCACCGCCTTGTGGTTCTCGCTGATCCGGTTCCAGAGGTCGGCTTCCTTGAGGCCGAAGAAGTCGTTCTGTTCCGCGACCTTCTTGAAGAGGGAGTTGACTTCGAAGAACACGTCTTTATCGGAGGGCGCTTCGCCCTTCTTGATCGTCTCCAGGGCCTTGGCGTTGTAGCGCGTGTAGGCGATGGCGAAGAAGGGCTCGATGCCGCTGCCCTGCAGGCCCGCGGCGATGGCGATGGTGCCGGTCGGAGCGATGGTGGTGCGCGCGCAGTGCCGCGGGGTGCGCTTCTCGCCGCGGAAGTGGATGCTCTCGGGGTCGTAGATGGAATCCTTCCAGTTCGGAAAAACCCCGCGCGACTGGCCCAGGGCCTCGGAGGCTGCCAGCGCGGTGTCGTTGATGTAGCGCATCAGCTTGTTGGCGAACTCCAGGGCGGCCGGCGAGTCGAAGGGGATGCCCATATGGGCCAGGGCCTCGGCAAGCCCCATCACGCCCAGGCCCACGCGGCGGTTGCCCTTGGCCATACGCTCGATCTCGGCTAAGGGATAGTTGTTGACCTCGATGACATCGTCGAGGAAGCGGATCGCGGTTTCCACGGTCGCGGCCAGGCGCTTGAAATCAAAGGTCCCCTCCAAGGCCGGGCCTGCTACGAAATTGGCGAGGTTCACGGAGCCCAGGTTGCAGGGCTCCCAGGCCAAGAGCGGTTGCTCCCCACATGGGTTGGTGGCCTCGATCTGGCCGATGGCGGGTGTGGGGTTGGAGCCGGACTTGTTGATGCGGTCGATGACTATGAAGCCCGGATCGCCGGATTTCCAGGCGCATTCCACCATAAGGTCGAATACCTCCTTGGCCCGTGCCTGCCCGGCCACCGCTTTGGTGTGCGGGTTGACCAGGTCGTATTCGGCGTCCGCGGTCACGGCCTTCATGAATTTCTCGTCTATGGCGACCGAGACGTTGAAGTTCTCCATGGTCGCGGACTGCGATTTCATGGTGATGAAGTCCTTGATCTCCGGGTGGGTGTAGTGCAGGATGCCCATGTTGGCGCCGCGGCGCGCGCCGCCCTGCTTGACCACGTCGGTGAGCTTGTCGAAGAGCTGCATGAAAGACAGCGCTCCCGAGGCCACGCCCTGGGTCTTCTTGACGATGTCGCCCTTGGGACGCAGCGCGCTGAAGGCAAATCCCGTGCCGCCGCCGGATTTCTGGATCAGGGACTGCGCGGCCAAAGACTTGGTGATGGCTTCCATGGAGTCCGGCACGGGCAGCACGTAGCAGGCGGAGAGCTGTTGGAGATCGCGGCCTGCGTTCATCAGGGTCGGGGAGTTGGGCAGGAAGTCCCAGCTGGAGAGCATGTCATAGTAGCGGCCGCGCCATAGGTCGGAGAGCTTGCGCGCCTCCGGCACCGTCGCGTAGGCGGTTTCCAGGTTCTGGATGAGACGGGTGAAATTGGCCTCGCGCAGGCCGGACTCGGCCAGGCCGTCGTGGAACAGGACCATTCGCGATGGCCTCACTTGCGCCGGGGCGGCCACGGGTTGGGCGCTGTAGTGTACGCCGGAAAAGACCCCCCAATCCTCGGCATCGGGGTGTGTGAGGATCTCGGCTAAGGCGATGTTGTGCGCGACTACATCGAGCCAGACCTCGATGGATTGGCCGCTGCGCAGGTACTTGTCCTTGATGACCTTGAGCTGGTTTTCGGTGACTTCGATCTTGGGATGCTTATGCGAAGAGTGGTGGGCTGTAGGTGCGGGCCGGTTCTTCAAGGCGGGTCTCCTTACGGCTAAAATGTTAGGACAGTGTAACAGCGTGCCTTTGGGTTGTCAAATCCTCAGACGAGGGGGGAGGGCTATCCTTTGGATTCCAAAAAATATGTAATATATGGTACTAATAGATACTAAAAGATATTAAACAACATCTTATCGTGCGTAGAAATAACTAAACGCTAAACCGGAACGACTATTCCATGATGTCTGGTCTGGGGGATCAGAAGAAGCAGCAGTGCCGCGATCGCAGCGCAAGCCGCGCCCAGATAGAACGGTGCCGCGGCTGAGATATGGCTCCACAGCCAGCCTGCGGCCAGGCTCGCGACCAACGCCAAGGCGCCGGTGGCGCCTTGGAATACGCCTAGGGCCGTGGCCCGGTTCTGCGGGACGCAGCGCTCCGCCACCGCCGCCTTGAGCGCGCTCTCTGTCAAAGCGCCGTAGAGACCATAGACAGGGAAGAGCAGCCAGAACCATTGACCCGCTACGGCCCAGGCGAAGCCAAGATAGGTCGCGGCGAATACGGCCAGGCCGGCGGCCAAAGATCGCGTGCGGCCTAGGCGGTCCGCCAAGTGGCCGGCTGGGATGGCGGTCGTGGCATAGACAGCGTTGTAGAGCACATACGCTAAGACGACGTGTGTCGGGCTCAGGCCTCCGTGCGCGGCCTTCAGGAGCAGGAAAGCGTCGCTCGAATTGCCCAGGGCGAAAACGCCGTAGACAAGAAGGAATCGAGTGTAGTCGGATGAGAAAACCCCCTTCACGGCGCGAAGCGCCGCGAAGCCCGCCGCCCCCCCACGGGGGGCGGCGGTTCCGTCGGGGGGCAGTGCTCGTTCTTCGACGAATGCAGCCAGCACCAAGACGCCCAGGGCGGCGGGGACCGCGGCGATGAGGAAGATCGGGCGATACCCCAGGCCGCAGACCGACATAAGGAAGACCGTCACCAGCGGCCCGGCCACGGCGCCGGCGGTGTCCATGGCGCGGTGGAATCCAAAAGCCAGTCCCAGATGCGCCGGCTCGGTCGAGGCCGTCAGCAGAGCGTCGCGTGCGGAGGTGCGCATCCCCTTGCCCGAACGGTCGAGGAATCGGCAGAAAAGCACAAAGGGCCAGGTCACGGCCATGGCCAAGAGAGGCTTGCTTAAAGCGGAGAGGCCGTAGCCCCAGAGCACGAAAGGCTTGCGTCTGCCGGCGTGGTCCGACCATATGCCGCTGGCCGCCTTGAGCAGGCTCGCCGTGGCCTCAGCCACTCCTTCGATAATGCCCACCACGGTCATGGGTGCGCGTAGGACTCCGGTCAAAAACAGCGGCAGCACGGGGTAGAGCATCTCCGAGGAGATGTCGGTGAGGCCGCTGACCACGCCTAGGAATACCACGTTCTTGCCGATTGACTTCATCCAAGGACGTCTTGAATCTAGGAGTGCCATAATCGCGCGATGGGGACAATCTGGATGATAACATTTCCTAAGTTTCTTGCAGGGAAGGTTCGGATTTGATATCGTATAGACCTTATGTACGCGATCATAGAGACTGGCGGCAGGCAGTTCTGGGTATCTCCCGGCGAGACTATCCGCGTGGAGAAGCTTGTGGTGGAAGCCGGAAAGGAGCTGACGTTTAAAGCCCTTTGGGCGGCGGGCGACGCCGTGGAAGGCAAAGAGCCCGCGGTCTCGCGAGAGGCCCAGGTCACAGTCGAGGTGGTCAAGCAGACCCGCGGCCCGAAGATCATCGTTTTCAAGCGGCGGACCAAGAAGGCTTACCGGAAGACCAAGGGCCATCGCCAGAGCTACACCGACCTCCTCATCAAAACAATTTCCATCAACTGACATGGCACACACTAAAGCGCAGGGCTCTTCCAGCAACGGACGCGACAGCAATGGCCAACGTCTCGGCGTGAAGCGCTACGGCGGCCAGCGCGTGCTCGCAGGCGCGGTGATCGTGCGCCAGCGCGGCACCAAGTTCCTTCCCGGTCTCAATGTGGGGAGGGGCAAGGATGACACGCTTTTTGCCAAGGCCGACGGTGTTGTCGCCTTTGAGTGGGCTCACAAGGACAAGAAGCGCATCAGCATCTTGCCCGTGGCCGCCTGACCGAAGCTCCCCTTTCTCGGCCGGAGTCGCTTTGGAGTTCATAGATAAGGTCCGTCTTTTCGTCACGGCGGGCAGCGGTGGCAACGGCTGCCTTTCTTTTCATCGTGAGAAGTTCATCGAGTTCGGCGGTCCCGACGGCGGCGACGGCGGCCGCGGAGGATCCGTCTATCTTGAGGCTTCTCCGCAGCTGACCACCCTGCTGGAGCTCGCCCGCAAGCCGCACCTGCGCGGTGCTGACGCTATGCCCGGCAAGGGCAAGGGCAAGACCGGAGAGTCCGCGGCGGACACGGTCGTGTACGTGCCCGCGGGAAGCGTGCTCTATCGCGATGGGACGCTGCTGGCCGACCTCTCCAAGCCCGGCCAGAGGTTCCTGGCCGCGGAGGGAGGCCGGGGCGGGCGCGGTAACCTGTCCTTCAAGAGCCGGCGAGTGATCACCCCGCGTCTCTGCGAGCGGGGAGCTCCAGGGGAGACGACGGAGCTCACCATAGAGCTCAAGCTCCTGGCGGACGTAGGTCTGGCGGGCTTCCCCAATGCGGGCAAGTCCAGCCTGCTGGCGCGTATCTCCAACGCTCGGCCCAAGGTGGCGGATTACCCCTTCACCACGCTGACCCCGAACTTGGGCGTGGTCGCGCACAAGAAAATCAGCTTCGTGGCCGCCGACATCCCGGGCCTCATCGCGGGAGCGCATCAAGGCAAAGGCCTAGGCATCTCCTTCTTGCGCCACATCGAGCGCACCCGCGTCTTGGTCCACCTCGTGGACCCGCAGGGCTTCGGCGGCCGGGCTCCGCTGCCCGGCATCAAGGACATCGAGCACGAGCTTAAGGCATTCTCGTCAAAGCTCGCTGACAAGCCGCGCCTGCTGGCCGTCAATAAGATCGACCTGCCCGGCGGTCGTGAGGTCCTGCGCCAGGTCAAAGCCCGCTATCCGCGCCGGACCTTCGGCATATCGGCCGCGACCGGCGAGGGCGTGGCCACGCTCCTGGACCGCGTCATCCAGGAGCTCTCCCGCCTGCCGCCCGGCCCCGTGCTCTTCCCCGGCGCCGCGGCCGAGGGCCGCGTTGTGCGCATGGACTCCGGTTTTCGGGTCCAGTCTTTGGGAGGAGGCCGCTTTGCTCTTGAGGGTCGATTCGTGCTGCGGGCCGCGGCCATGTTGGAGGCGAGCCTGCCCGAGGCGGTGGAACGGTTCCAGATGGCGTTGAAGCACATCGGCGTGGACCGCGCGCTCAAGCATGCCGGCATCCAGGCAGGCGATATGGTGCGCTGCGGCGACTTCGAGTTCGAATGGACGGACGCGACGCGTCGGTCGCTGCCGCGCCTCCAGGGGGACCGCCGCACCCGCATCGGGGTGGGGAAGAAATGAACGCCCTCGATGCCTACGCGGCTCGGCTTGCCGACCCTTCCGACCTGGGCGAAGCCCAGGACTTCTGCCTGCGTCTGGCCTCCGAGCGCCATGGCTTCGACATGGTGCGGCGCTTCGCCTCCCGGCGCCTGCGGTCGCATATCGCGGCCCTTTACGCCTTCGCGCGTATCGCACGGGATATGTCGGCAGACCCGGCGCACGAGGGTGTGAGGGCCCAGCGTCTGGAGGACTGGCGCCGCCAGCTGAGTGAACTGGACAGCCGTCCGCCGGAGCATCCGGTCTTCGCGGCCCTTGGGCGCGCGGTTCGGGAATTCTCTTTGCCGGTGGCTCTTCTGGATGACATCATCGCGGCCTGCTTACAGGATGTGACGCAGAGCCGCTATCGGACTTATGATGAGCTGCTGGGCTTGTGCCGCCGCGGCGCGGACCCTGTGGGACGGCTCCTGTTCATTATGAATGGCTATCGCGAGGAGTCGGTGCTGCGCTACTCTGACGCGCTCTGTTCTGGCTTGCTTATGACCCGCTTCTGGCGCGATCTGTCGCTGGACCTCAAGCGTGACCACGTCTACATCCCTGAGGAGGATTTTCAGGCATTCGGCTACACCGAGGCGGACCTGCGCATGGGCGTGTGCAATGGGAAGTTCAGGGAGCTGATGAAGTTCGAGATCAATCGCACCCGCGCTCTGTTCGAGCAGGCCCGGCCCTTGCCGGACAAGCTGCCGCGCTTGCTGGCCTGGCAGGTGCGTCTGAGCTGGTACGGGGGGCGCGAGACCCTGCGCCGCATCCGCAAACGTGGCTTTGACACGATCACTCACAGGCCCCTGCTTTCGCGCTGGGACTGGCTGCCGCTCATCCTGCGCGCCGTCCTCAAACCATGAGCGCCGTCCCCTCCAGAACAGGAGAACAGGCGCCCTTCGAAGACGGCGCGCCCCTGCGCGTTGAAAGAAACTCGAATTTTTTTCTAGCCTTCCTTTTCCTGCCTCGAGCCAAACGCGAGGCCCTCTCCGCGGCTTACTCCTATTGCCGGCTCATTGACGACATCGTGGATTCCGGGATGATGACCAAGGACGAGGCGCGGCGGGATCTGTCATTCTGGAAAGAGGAAGTGGCCCGTCTCTATGCGGGGTCGCCCACCCATCCCGTGGCCATCCGACTGCTGCCCCACGTGCGGACCTGCAACCTCCCCAGGGAAGGATTCCTCGAGATGATCCGGGGCTGTGCCATGGATCTGGAAGGCACGCGCTACCAAAGCCCTGAGGATTTGGAGAGCTATATGCGCGGGGTGGCCTCTTCCGTGGGCCTGCTCACCGTGGAGATTTGTGGATATCGGTACACCCCGGCCGAGCGCATGCACGAGTTCGCCACGCTTTTTGGCTATGCCTTCCAGCTTACCAATATCATCCGCGACGTGGGCGCGGACCTGGAGCTCGGCCGCGTTTACATCCCGGCCAACGACATGAAAGAGGCCGGCTACAGTGAAGAGTCCCTGCTTCGGCGCGAGCACAACGCAGCTTTCGACCGTCTCATGCAGGCCCTCTACCGCCGAGCCCAGACCTATTATCGGCGGGCCCGCAGTTTGGTGGATTTCCGCGACCGTCCGGCGCTCCTGCCGGCCGAGGTC
This sequence comes from uncultured Elusimicrobia bacterium, assembly GCA_903830945.1. Classification (GTDB taxonomy): domain Bacteria; phylum Elusimicrobiota; class Elusimicrobia; order UBA1565; family UBA9628; genus UBA9628. Next base: position 100,990 of record CAIKVT010000069.1, on the reverse strand, counting down.
ATGGCCCACATCTACGAGGCCCTGCTGGAGGAAATTCGCAAAGACGGATTCCGGGTCCTGTTCCACCGCCACAGCCTGCCCCCCTGGCGCAAGGCGGTCCTGGCCGGCAGGGCGTGGCTCTACTGCCACGGTTTGTAATCGGGGGACACCATATTTAATTCGGCCGTCGGGCACTGGAATTCAGTATGGTGTCCCCATATTTAAAGGAGAGGTCATGCTGAAATCAGATCAATGGATCCGCAAAATGTGCCTGGAGCATCAGATGATCGACCCGTTCGTCGAGCGGGTCGAGGGCCAGGGCCGCATCTCTTATGGCCTTTCCTCCTACGGCTACGATATCCGGCTCGCTGATGAGTACAAGATCTTCACCAACGTCTATGGGGCCGTGGTGGACCCTAAGGCCTTCGATCCCAAGGCCTTCGTGGACTATCGAGGCCCGCATTGCGTCATCCCGCCCAACTCTTTCGTTTTGGCCCGCTCCGTTGAGAATTTCAACATCCCACGTCAGGTCCTGGCCATCTGTCTGGGAAAGAGCACCTTTGCCCGCTGCGGCATCATCGTCAATGTCACGCCCCTGGAGCCCTGCTGGACCGGACATCTGACCATCGAGATATCCAACACCACGCCGTTGCCCGCCAAGGTGTATTCGGAGGAGGGCATCGCGCAGCTGTTGTTCCTGGAGAGCGACGAGGTCTGCCAGACCAGCTACGCCGACCGTAATGGCAAGTACCAGGCCCAGGTAGGCGTCGTCTTGCCGCGCGTGCGCTCGGGGCAGGACTGACGGACGCCGCGATGATCCGCGGCCTCTGCGTCGCCCTGCTCCTCGCCGCGGGTTCGGCTTCGGCCTTAGGGCCGGACGACCACCGCGTTCCCGCCGAGAACCTTGCGCAGTCCCCGGCTCGGGACCAGAGGCAGGAGACTTTGCAGGATCTGTGGCAGAGGGGAATCCTGGGCGCGGACATGAACCAATGGAGCCCGGAGAACCTAGCGCTGCTGCTGCGCATGCGTCAAGCCGAGGCTGCTGGCGCCCTGGGGCTGCTGCGCCGGCATTTCGCGACCTCGAAAGGATTCATGCTGCGCGACCATCCGGCCGGCCAGAACTCGACCCGGCTGAGGCTGACTCGCCGGGGCTACGAGAGGTATATCACCATCAAGTCCCAGGAGGCGCTGTGGTACTTTGAATCCAAGGAAGTCGAGACCAAGTGGGCCTACTGGCTCACGGACCTCGACGGCCGGAGGCTTTTCGACCGGGGCAGCGGCCTCTTGACTCAGGCAGGAGACGAGCTCTACTCGAGCGTGCTTGCTAACCGCCCGACCTTCTGGAAGATGCGTACGGGCGAGGTCCGGGGCAACCGGCCCGTGCCGCCGGAGTTGCGGTCTCGGCTCGCGGCCCCGTCCCCGGCGCCTGCTCCAGTCCAGGCGCGATGATCCTTCGCGCCGCCACCCCGTTCAGTTGGCGACGCTCGGCTGCGGCGCCGCAGCCGAGGAGATGCCGTGGCTCTTGGTCCGCAGGTAATAGACGATCATGGCCCCGGTGGCCGCCAAGCCTACCGCGCCCAGGATGACCCAGACCAGCCAGGGGTGATGCATCTGCCACAGCAGGTGGGTGGCCTCCTCGACTGTGCCGCCCTTGCCGCCGTTGATGACCCCGGCCATGGTCTCCATGACCTTCTCCACCGGCAGGGCCCTGGCCTGTTCAGCGCCCATGCCCGCGGTCTCCGTGAGATACTGCCGGGCGAAGTTGATTTTGCTGCCCAGGTTCTCGTAGAGATAACCGGAGATGAGGTTTCCCAGCCCCCAGCCCACCGCGAAGGGGATGTTGGAGTAGCCCATATAGAGCGCCTTCTTGTCCGGGGGCGCGGTGAGGCCGATGTACTCGGAGAATTTTGGACTGCACATCATTTCGCCTAAGGCGAAGATGAAGATGGCCAGCGCCACGCTCCAGCCCGCCGCGGTGGCCCCGGCGCTTACGAAAGCCGCGACCGAGACCACCATGCCGCCGATTAAAGCCACCATGGGATGCAGCTTTCCCGTGCACCAAGATATGGGCAGCATCAGGGCGATGATGGCGAGGGAGTCGATATTGATGAGGATCTCGGGCTTGACGTAGCCGTTGGCCAGGACGTTGCTTTTGCTGATGGCGGCGAAGAACGGCGCCACGTCGCGGGATACCACCCACTCGTCGATGAAGTTGGGCAGCAGGTCCCAGAGCTGCATGAACATGAACCAGAATCCGCTGAAGATGGCCAGGAAAATGAGGAAGTTCTTGTCCTTGAGCGTGGTGATGGTGTCCAGGAAGGTCTGGCCTATGGTCTTGGGCTTGGCGTCCGGGGACTTCTCTGGCTCCTGGTAGAAGAAGAGCGTGGGGAAGAAGTTGAAGGCGGTCACGCCCGCGGCGCAGAGGAATACCAGCTTGAAATTCGTTTCGCCGCGCAGGTTGGCCGCCAACAGCGGCGCCAGGAAGCCGCCTACGTTGACCATCCAGTAGAAGATGCCCCAGGCGATCGAGCTGTTGTCCTCGGTGGAGGCTTTGGCGATGGTGCCCTGCACAGGCGGTTTGAAGATGGCCGTGCCCAGGCCGATGAGGCAGGAGGCGCCCAAGGCGCCCCAGTAGCCGTGGGCGAAGGCGAACGCGAGGTAGCCGAGGATGTTGATGGAGTAGGCCACACAGAGGCTCTTCTTGTAGCCGTATTGGTCAGTGAAGCCCCCCGAGACCATGGGCACCAGGCATTGCACGAGCGCCCAGATGGAGAAGATGGCGCCTTTCTGCGTGTAGGTGAGGCCCATGCCGCCTTGGGCCACGGAGTAGACCATGTAAAGCGGGAGGATGGCGCGCGCTCCGAAGAAGGCCAGCCGCTCATTGGCTTCCATCCAGTTGGAAAACCAGAAATTTGATTGCAGCCCGCGGATCTGCTGCCAGACGGTGAGTTTGGTGGTCACGCCGTAGATGATATCATGATTTGTCCTAAGCGAGCGCATCGCGTTTTGACTTACGTAAGACGTTGTCGCGCATCGTCGCGCGTTGAGATGCCGGAGCATGTTAAACTTGGTAGAATAGCGCCGCCAGAATGAAGATCATCGCGGTCATGCCGGCTTACAACGCGGAAAAGACCCTAGAGAAGACCGTTCGGGATATCCCGGCCGGCTGCGTCGACGAGATTATCCTGGTCGACGACGCCTCCCAGGACGGTACGGCTGAGCTCGCGCGCAAGCTCGGCCTGGTCACCATCGTGCACCCGACGAACCGCGGCTATGGCGGCAATCAGAAGACCTGCTATGCCGAGGCCTTGAAGCGCGGGGCGGACATCGTCATCATGATCCATCCCGACTACCAATACGACGCGCGGCTTGCCCCGCATATGGCCGGCCTTATCGCCGCGGGGGTTTGTGACGTGGTCTGCGGCAACCGCATCCGTACGCGCTGGGAGGCATTGGAGGGCGGCATGCCCTTCTATAAGTATATCGGTAATCGCGCGCTGACCATCTTCGAGAACATGCTGACCGGCCAGAACCTGGGTGAATGGCATTCTGGCCTGCGCGCTTACTCACGTCAGGTTTTGGAGACTCTCCCCTGGGAGCTCAATTCGGATGATTTCGTCTTCGACCAGCAGTTTCTTATTCAGGCCGCCTGCTGCGGATTTCGCATGGGCGACGTGCCGGTAGCGGTGCGCTATTTCCCGGAGGCCTCGTCCATCAGCTTTCGGCGCAGCCTTGTCTACGGTCTGGCCACGCTTCTTCTGCTGGCGCAGTATGTCCTGCACCGATTGGGCCTAGGGCGTTCCCCGAGGCTAGTTCCCAAGCCGCGATGAGCCCTGACGCCTTGTCCACCCCGGAGTCCGCGCGCTGGGGAGGGGTATACGCGGCCGCGACCGCGGTCCTCGGCTTGGCTACGGCCGCTGGCTTCTTCTGGCCTGTGTCCCGTGCCGGCCTTGCCGCAAGCGCTTTGCTGACCGTCATCGCGGGCATTGCGGCGGGCAGCGGTCGGGTCGTGGTGGGATTCTTGGGCTTGCGTGGTCCGGAAGAAGGGGCCAAGACCGTGGTTGGGATGACTCTGGGGCTGGGGCTTTTAAGCCTTTCGGTCTTCGCGTTGGCGGCTTTGCACCTTTTACGGCCTTGGACTCTTTCGTTGATGTTGGCCGGCTTTTTTCTGGTCGGGTTCTCGGAGTTGCGCGCGGCTGTTGCCGGCTTCCGTCTGCCGGAGCAATGGCGGAGCAGTCCCCTGGCCGCGGACGGCATATTCGCCGCGTTGGGCCTGACCTTCTGGCTCACTTGGGTGCCTCCCCACCAGTACGATTCCTTGGTTTACCACCTCGCCCTGCCGGTCGCCTATCTGCGCGCGGGAGGCTTTAACGTGACCGGGGTCCCCGCTTTCGCGCATTTCCCCCAGAATGGAGAGATGCTTTTTGCTCTGGCCCTGGCTTTCAAGTCCGATTTGCTGGCCCAGATGTTCATGTGGCTGGCCGCGGCGCTGAGCGTGGCGTGGTTGTGGACCATGGCCGGCTCGGAGATCACGGCGGAGACGCGGATCTTGGGGGCCCTGCTTCTGGCCACGCATACGGCCGTGATGCTGCTGGCTTCGACTACTTATATCGAGTCTTTGGTCATGCTTTGGACTACGGCCGCAGTGCTGCTGTTCTGGCGGTGGCGGCGCGCGCGCGCGGGCGCGCCTCGTTCTTGGTTGGCGCTGTCCGCGGTCTTCACCGGTCTGGCCTTGGGCGCCAAGTATACGGCAGGCATCACGGCCGGGGTGCTCGGGCTCATGCTCGTCGTCGATTGGCTGGCGGCGCAGCCCGGCGCGCGGCGCGCGCGCGGCGGCGACTTGGCGCTTTTCGTCGCGGTGGTCACGGCCGTGTTCTCGCCCTGGTTGGTCAAGAACGCGCTTGAGACCGGCGACCCGGTGTTCCCATTCCTCTATCGTTGGTTCCCGGCCACGCGGGTCGGCTGGCCCGCGGCCGGTGCCCAGCGCTACTTCGCCGTGCTCACCGAGTACGGCCATGGGGGCGCATGGGCGCGGGCCCTGCGGGACCTCCCCGTCCAGCTCCTGGGCAACAGCCTGCGCTTCGGCGGGGGCATGGACGTGCTGGGCGACATGGGTTGGGAGCTCTTGTTTTGGACCTTGCCGTTGGCGGCATGGGCCGGTTGGCGCCGCCGAAACCGCACCGTGCTCTGGCTGCTGGTTTTTTGCGGCCTCTACCTCGCTGCCTGGTTTTCGACGGGCGTGGTCCTGCGCTTTTTGACCGCGCTGGCGCCGCTGTTGTGCTTGCTCGCCGCCTTCGGATTGCGCGCCCTATGGTCGAGGATGTCGGGCTTGGGTCGGGTTTTGCTCGCCGCGGGCTCGGGCCTGCTGGTGGCGACCCATGTCCTGGTATTCCTTTATGCGCACGCGGTCTTCGGCAGCGGGCGGGTGCTCGCCGGTTTGGAGAGCCGCGAGGAGTTCCTCTCCCGTCGGTTGGAGTACTACTCCTGCGCCGCTTGGGCGCGGGACCATCTCGGGGGAAATGATAGAATCCTTATCGTGGGCGAGCAGCGGGCCTACTATTGGACGCAGGACAACATGGCCACCACAGTCAACGCTCCTAATCGGTACCGGGCCTGGGCCGATGAGTCGGCCAGCCCCGCGGCCTACGCCGCCCGGCTGCGGGCGGCAGGCTTTAGCGCCGTGATGGTCGTCCCGCGCGAAGCCCGGCGCCTGGCGCCGGCGTTGGACCCCTTTAGTGATCGGGGCGCGCGCAACTGGATGGGACTTCAATCGAGTTTCGTTGAGCCGGTGTTCCAAGGGCCGGCCTGCGCCATCTACCGTCTGCCCTAGAATGGATACCGTAGCCGCGGATTGGAAGCTTTACGCCATCGCCGTGGCGGCGGCGTTCGCATTCTCGTTCCTGCTGACTCCCCTGGTGCGCTCTTTGGCTTTGCGCTTCGGCTGGATGGACGCGCCGTCCTCATCGGTCAAGACTCATAAGGTCAGCACCCCGTCCTTGGGGGGCGTGGCGATCTTCGCGAGCTATGCCGCGACCCTGCTGCTTTTGCGCATGTTCACGCGGTTCCCGACCGGGACTTTGCACAGCCTGCGCGGCCTGATGGTGGGAGGCGCGTTGGTCTTCATCATGGGAGTGGTCGACGACCTCAAGAAGACCCGCGGCCATGGGCTGCATTTCAAGCCCAAGTTTGCGGTGCAATGTTTGGCCGCGCTTTGCCTCCTGTATTTCGATATCCGTATCAATTTCGTCAAGCCGGAATACCTGGCCATCGGGCTGACCGTCCTGTGGGCTGTGGGCATCACCAATGCCTTCAACATCATCGACATCATGGACGGCCTGAGCTCCAGCCAGGCCGTGGTGGCGGCGCTGGGCTTTCTGATGATCTCTTTGCCCTCAGAGGAACTCTATGTCAATTTCGCTTCCGCGGCTTTGGCCGGAGCCGCTCTGGGATTCATCCCTTGGAACCTTTCAGCCAAAAGGAAGATTTTCATGGGCGACTCCGGCGCCATGACTTTAGGATTCCTGCTCGCCGGGGTCTCGCTGGGCACCCGTTACAGCGATATCGACGATCTTGGGGTGTTGGCGCCGCTGTTGATCCTCTTGGTTCCTATGTACGACACGCTTTTCGTGATGGTCCTGCGCCTGCGCAAGGGCCAATCTCCCTTCCTGGGTTCCAAAGATCACTTCGCCCTTCGCCTGGAGAAAATGGGCCACTCCCGCGGACAGATCGTGGCCTTCTCCGCCGCGGTGTCGGCGGTTTTAGGTTTCTTGGCTTTCCTGGTGACGCAACTCTCCGCCGCTTTGGCCCTATGCATCTACGTCGCGGTCGCCATCGAGGTCCTCGTCCTCAGCAACGCCTTGGCCAAGGTGGAGATTAATTGAGGCGCGTGACGGCCCCTTCCGATATGCGTGTTGATGTTCTCGTCCTCGGTGGGGGATTGGCGGGCCTTTCTACCGCCTATCATCTGCGACGCTCGGGGGCCAGCGTCCTGGTGGCGGAGAAGGAGGCGCGGGTCGGCGGCACGGCTTCGTCCTCGATCCGGAAGGGTTTCGTCTTCGACCAGACCGGGCATCTGCTGCACCTGCATAGCCTCTATGGCCGACGGCTGGTCGGTTCCTTGCTGCGCGGCAATCTTAAGACCCTCTTGCGCAGCGCCTGGATCCGTCTGCAGGGACGCACCACGCGCTACCCTTTTCAGGCCAATACTTACGGCCTGCCCGCGGCCACGGTGGTGGATTGCCTGGCCGGGTTCCTGGAGACGGTCTACGGCCACAAGCGGGAGCTTTGCTGTGCGTCTGATTTCGAGCAGTGGAGCTTGCGGCGGTTCGGCTCCGGCATCTGCCGGCACTTCATGTTTCCCTACAATCGCAAGCTGTGGGGCCTGCCGCTCTCCCGTTTGACGACTGAATGGCAGGGTCGGTTCGTGCCGGCTCCCGCGCCGGCCGAGGTTGTGGTCGGCGCACTCCAGGACCAGACTAAGCGTTTCGGCTACAACGCAGTCTTCCGCTATCCCCGGCTCGGCGGCAGCCAGGCTTTGGCCGATGCCCTGGCCGCGCGCCTGGAGTCGGGCACGGTGAGCCTCGGCGCGGCCGTGATCTCCGTGGATCTGGCTGGCAAGACGGCGTGGGTTCGGGGCCTGGGGGAGGTGCGCTTCGAGCGGCTGGTCAACACTATGCCCCTGCCTGAGTTCCTGGACCTCTCGGGGCCCTGGCCGGCTGCGGTGCGCGCGGCGCGGCGGCGCTTGCGACATGCCAGCGTTTGGTGCCTCAACATCGGCCTGGACCGGCCGGATCAGACCGGCCGCCACTGGGTTTATTTCCCGGAGCCGCGCTATCCTTTCTATCGGGTCGGCATCTACAGCAATTTCGCCGCGGCCAATGCTCCGGCCGGGACCTCTTCGTACTACGTCGAGGTCTCCCGCCCCGGGGGTGCGCGCTTCGACCTGCGGGATCTGGAGCGTCGAGTCCTTGTGGGTTTGCGCGACTGCGGGGTCTTGGAGCGCGGCGATCGGCTCTTGGCCAAGGAGTGGCGGCCTATCCCATATGCCTACGTGCTCTACGATTTTCCACGGGCGCCGGCGCTGGCCGCCATCTTCAGGGAGCTGGGTCGCCAGGGTGTGGAGTCTATCGGTCGCTACGGGGCCTGGAAGTACTCCTTCATGGAAGAGGCGCTCTTGGACGGAACAGCCTGCGCTGAGCGCCTGCTTAATTCTAAAATGCATCCAGCGCCGCGTCAGGAAGGGCGCAGCGCCGAACACTTACTCAATCCCTATTCGGAGGGCAAGCATCCATGATCAACTTGCGCAGGGCTGTCATTTTCTTCGATCTGGAGACCACGGGAGTGGCGCCGGACCAAGACCGCATCGTAGACCTCGCCTTCCTGCGTCGCGAACCGGACGGCCAGGAGGATGTGTTTGCTTCCTTGGTGGACCCGGGCCTGCCCATCCCGCCCGAAGCTACGGCCGTGCACCATATTACCAACGAGATGGTGCGCGACCAGCCGCGTTTTTCGGCGCTGGCCCCCAAACTCCTGGACTTCATCGGCGACGCGGATATGGCCGGCTTCGGGATCCTGCGCTTTGACATACCCATGCTCACGGCGGAGTTCAAGCGCGCGGGCATCACCTTCACCACGGCCAGCCGCAATCTGGTCGACGCCTTGACCATCTTTCACCGCATGGAGCCGAGAAATCTGACCGCGGCTTATAAAAATTACTGCGGCAAGACTTTGGAGGACGCGCATCGGGCCGAGGCGGATATGCGTGCTTCAGGCGAGGTCTTGTGGGCTCAGCTGGAGCGCTATCCGGAGCTGCCTCAGGATATGACGGGACTGGCGAATTTCTGCCAGGAGCGCGGCACGTCAGGGGTGGACAGTCAAGGCAAGCTGGTTTGGCGCAACGGCAAGGCAGCCTTCAATTTTGGGAAGCACCGGACCTTGACTTTAGAGGAAGTGGCGCGCAAGGAGCCATCCTATCTGGAATGGCTCATGGGCGCTGAGAAGACCACTCCGGAACTGGCGCGCATCTGCCGTGACGCTTTGATGGGGAAGTTCCCGGGCAAGCCGGTCGGGAAAGTCTAATGAAGCGCGTTGTTGTTTTGCTCTCCGGGGGCCTCGATTCGGCCACGGCTTTGTACTGGGCGCGGGCGCGGGACTACCAGCTCACCGCTTTGAGCGTGCACTACGGCCAAAGACATGCGCGGGAGCTCGTTGCCGCCCGGGCCTTGGCCCGGCGAGCCGGGGCGGACTGGGTTTCGGTCCGGCTGTCATTGCCGTGGCTTAGAGCGAGTTCTTTGGTGGACCGCAAGCAGCGTCTGCCGGATCTTCCGGCCGGACGCATCGGCAAGGGTCCCATCCCTAGCACTTATGTGCCGGGCCGCAATATGGTATTCCTTTCTTTGGCCGCTTCTTTGGCGGATGCGACAGGGGCAGAGGCTGTGGCGATCGGCAGCAACGCTCAGGATTTTTCGGGGTATCCGGATTGCCGCCCTGAGTTCAACGCGGCCTTCCAGAAAGCGGCGCGGCTGGGTATGCGGCGTGTGGCTGAGGGGCAGAGGTTTTTGCTCCTGGCGCCGTTGCAGCGTTTGGACAAGGCTGGCATCGTGCGCTTGGCCCGCCGCTTGGATGTGCCTCTGGAACTGACCTGGTCATGCTATCAGGGGGGCCGGCGGCCGTGCGGCCGCTGTGATTCCTGCAAGTTGCGCGCTCGGGGCTTTGCTGCGGCCGGTGTGAATGACCCGGCGCTGAGCCGATGATTCGCGTCGCCGAGATATTCTCTTCTTTGCAGGGCGAGGGTCTTTGGCTGGGCCAGCGGCATGCTTTCGTGCGTCTGGTGGGCTGCAACCTATGCTGCCGATACTGCGATACTCCCAAGACGCGTTCAACTGTTTCGGGCAAGCTTTGGCCGGAAGATAAGATCCAAGCGGCGCTCTCCCGTCTTTTCTTTAAAAAGACGCATGCGGCGGTCTCTTGGACCGGCGGGGAGCCTCTCTTGCAGATCGAAGTTCTGCCGCGGCTCATGCAATGGGTCCGGCGGCAGGGGGTGAAGAATCTCTTGGAAACTAACGGGACCATGGTTGAGGCTTTTAAGACAGTCGTGCCCTTTTGCGATCTGGCGTCGGTGGATGTGAAGTTGCCGTCGTCCATCGGGCGGGAGACCTGGTCCAATCACCTGGAGTTCCTGCGCGTGGCGCCGGAGAAAAGTTTCGTGAAGGTGGTGTTGACCGCGCGCACGACCAAGGCGGAATGGCGTCAGTTGATCCGTCTGATGCAGGAAGCCGCGCCGAACATGCCCTTGGTGCTGCAGCCGGCCACGGCTTGCGGGGGGGAGAAGCCGGCCGCACCGGAGGCGGTGATATTCTTTCTGCGCCAGGCGGCGGCGTTGCTTAAGGACGTGCGGCTTATCCCGCAGTGGCATCCGGTCTGGGGATTGGCCTGAGCATTCTTAAAAGCGCTTGAGTTCCGCAACCAGGGGATGCTCATTGACGACTACGTTGATGAGCAGCCCGCCGCTCTCTCCGTAAATCTCAGTCTTTTCCCGCAGGGCCGAGACCCACTCGCGGAACAGGCGGTCGGGCCATGACCATATCTCGACGCGGGCCTCTCGTTCTAGTTTCCTCCGAAGTTCTTCACGTAAGCGGTTCGCGTCATGTTCGGTTTCCTTCATCACCACGATGCGGCTCTGGGACAGCCGACGCGTGAGCTTGTTGAGCTTGTTCATGGTGGTGCTGCCGCATTCGACCCAGAGTTTGATGGCGCCGGTCTCATCTAAGGCCATAAGGTCCGGGAGGAAGTCGTAGCCGGCCAGGGCGCTGTTTCTGAGGCTGACGTCCATAATCGGATTTTCAGACCAAAACAGGAGATAGGAGGCGAGCTTGAGGGCTCGGTGTTCTATGGACTCGTTGATGCCGGGCACGAGGAGGAGCTTGCGCTCCTCGCCGTTGATGTGAAGATCGCAGCGGATTTTCATGGTCTTGGGCGGTGCGGCGCGATATCGCGGCAGACCTCGATAAAAGTGAGGCGCCAGGGCAATCGTCGTTCTAGCGACTGCCTTGGCGCCTCATGTGCGCTACGGGGCCCGTCCTGAGTCCGGAACGCTGCTGACTGCGAATGCAACGGCTACGCTGACTACGACGACCAATACACCGGCATACGTTCCGCTACAACCACGTCTGCGTTCACAACCACTGCTACTGCGACGAACCCGGACTCAGGACGGGCGTAAGACCGACCGTCACTCATAGTCTAAGCCCGGCATCGACTTCTGTCAAGACCTGCAAGTGACCTGCCAAGCCACGAGACGCGAGGGAACTTTTTGGCGCCGGCGTCGTATATTGAGTGCGGGGTCTTTTGCTAAAATAAACCGACGACTTCCCCGGAGGAGACACCATGACGACGACCGAGACCGCGAAGGGCAAGGCCTTGGAGCTGGCTCTGGCACAGATCGAGAAAGCCTACGGCCGCGAGGCCATCATGAAGTTGGGCGAGCGCGCCGCTAAGATTAAGGTGGAGACTATCCCCACAGGCGTGCTCTCCTTGGACCTCGCCCTGGGCGTCGGGGGGTTCCCGCGCGGCCGCATCGTTGAGATCTACGGGCCCGAGTCTTCGGGCAAGACTACGTTGGCGCTGCATGCCGTGGCCCAGGCCCAGAAACTCGGGGGATCGGCGGCGTACATCGACGTCGAGCACGCCATGGACCCGGCTTACTCTAAACAGCTCGGTGTGGACCTTGATAACCTCCTCATCTCCCAGCCCGATTCCGGCGAGGAGGCCCTGGAGATCACCGAGAAGCTCGTGCGTTCCAGCGCCCTAGATGTCATCGTCGTCGATTCAGTCGCGGCTTTGGTTCCTAAGGCCGAGATCGAAGGAGAGATGGGCGACTCCCATATGGGACTGCAGGCCCGTCTCATGAGCCAGGCCCTGCGCAAACTCACCTCTTCCATCTCCCGCTCCAGGACTTGTCTTATCTTCATCAATCAGATCCGTCATAAGATCGGCGTCATGTTCGGCAACCCAGAGACGACCCCCGGCGGTCTAGCCCTCAAGTTCTACGCTTCCATACGGCTCGATATCCGGCGCATCGAGAACATAAAGGAGGGCGACCAGGTGGTCGGTATGCGCGCCCGCGTCAAGGTCGTCAAGAACAAGGTCGCCCCACCCTACCGCACGGCGGAGTTCGAGATGATGCACGGCTACGGCGCCTCACGGGAAGGCTGCCTGCTCGATATGGGGGTCGAGTCACAGCTCCTGGAGAAGTCTGGCTCCTGGTTCCTTTATCAGGGCGAACGCCTGGGCCAGGGGCGCGAGAACGCCAAGGCCTATCTCAAGGCCAATGTCGACGCGGCCAACCGGCTCGAGAAGGCCTTGCGCGAGAAATTTTTAAGCGGCGCGACCGAAGCTCAGCCTGAGTCAGCGGCCAAGCCCGCCGGTAAGCCTGCCGTGGCTAAGGCCAAAGGAGCCGAGTAGATACGCCAGGGAAGCCCCGGCCGATCCTGCAGGAGTACCTCCGCTACATCTCAGTGGAGCGGGGGTTGGCTCGCAACACGATCCTGGCATATGTCTCGGATTTGGGGCAGTTCCTGGCCTACCTGGAGGGCCGCGGCCAGGACCCCCTGAAAATCCTGCGCAGCGATCTGGAGGACTACCTCTGGGAGCTCAAGTCCAAGAAAGGGCTCGAGGCCAGCTCACTTTTTCGCAAGATCGAGGCTTTGCGTTCCTTCTATTTTTTTCAGGCCGCGGAGCGTCGCATCGAGGTCAACCCAGCCGCGGAGCTGCGCTCGCCCCGACGGCCGACGCGCCTGCCGCAGTTTTTGACCGCTGAGGAGGTCGGGCGCCTTTTAGCCGTCCCCGCCGGGGTCGCCTATGAGTCCCTGCGCACTCAGGTCACGCTCGAGCTCCTCTACGCCACGGGCATGCGCGTCTCTGAGCTCCTGGCGCTCAAGGCCGAGTATGTCAACCTCCAGGACGGCTGGGTGCGCGTTCTGGGCAAGGGTTCCAAGGAGCGTCTGATCCCCGTGCATGAGCGGGCCTTGGCGTTCTTGAAGCAATTCCTGCAGATCCGCCAACGGCGCTTCCCGCACGCCGTCGACGGAGAGGTTTTTCTTAATAGACGAGGACGCCGACTCTCTCGCGTGCAGTTCTGGCGGGACCTGCAGGCTTTGGCTAAGCGCGCGGGGCTGGAGGGCAAGGTTCATCCTCATGTGCTGCGACACACGTTCGCCACGCACTTGCTCCAGGGTGGGGCGGACCTGAGGAGCGTGCAGGAGATGTTGGGACATGCCAGCCTCTCAACGACACAGATCTACACGCACCTCGAAAAGTCGGGCTTGAAGGATTCTCATAGGAGGCATCATCCCCGTGGCTAACGCGATGTTGACGGCCCTGCTCATCTTGTGCCTGCCGGTTGCGGGGCGCGCCGCAGGGGAGGCCGCGGCTTTGCCGAAGGCCGGCGCCCCCTCGGCCCAGGATACGGCGGCGTTGGTCCAGGCATTCCTGGACACGCCGATCGCGGAGCTTCCGCCCGACTTTATTCCGGAGTTTCTGGCCGTCAACCCCGATGACCTGCCCCAGAAGCTGCGCCAGCCTTTTGCGGCCAAGCGTCTCGAGCTCTATACGCTCAAGCAGCTCGTCGAGGGAAGGAAGAAGGGCGGCGTGCGCATGCCTCAGGCGGACTGTTCTATCGCCAAGGAGGCCAAGGGAGACTCGGTCGGGGTCCTGAAGATGGCGGGCTACGAGGAGATCACGGACGACGAGGAGAGCTGGGTGATGGGCAAGACCCAGTGTACCGAGCGTGATCTGATGTGCGAGTTTACTCTGCAGGTTGTGACCGGCAAGGCCAAGAAGACAGGCCATGCGCGGAGATTTTTGTTCCTGCACCCTAAGGATCCGATGTTCGCCTTGGTGGCCCAATACCGGGAGCAGGGTCGCGTCAAGCAGACCAATTTTTTCGGGATCGGGTCTCCGGTGTGCGCACCGCGCCTGAAATAGCTATGCGGGTGATGGGTCTGGGGGCAGGCCACGAGCCGCTCTGCTCAGGCGAGTTTCTCGAGTACGAGAGCTCCGCCCGTTCCGCCTCCAGCGCAGGCCGCAGCCAAGCCCAGGCGGGCCTTGGGGTCCTCGGCCAAGGCGTACATGAGGTTCAAAATCAGGCGTGCCCCGGTCGCACCCAGAGGGTGCCCCAAGGCGATGGATCCGCCGTTGGGGTTGAGCGCGCCCGACTCGTACTTGGCCCGCCAGTCGCAGCCGTGCTCCGGGCCCAGCTTGAAGATGGAGAGGACCGTGGCTGCGAAAGGCTCGTGTAGTTCCACATGGTCCATTTCCGCGAAAGAGAGGCCCGCTGCTTTCAGGGCCACGGGCGCGGCCAAGGCGGGGGAGACACCCATGAAGGCCGGCTCGTTGCCGTAATAGCCCCAGCCGCGCAGCTCCGCTAAAGGCGTTAAGCCCAGCTCCTTGGCGCGCTCTGGCGTGGTCACGATCATGGCCGAGGCCCCGTCAGAGCGGCCGCAGGAGTTGAACAGCGTCACCGTGGCTTGGCTTTGGTCCTCTTGGTAGGCTTTTCCGCCTAAAAAGGCGGCGTTGTCCCGGTAGAAATCCTTGAGTGGATAGGTGGAGGCGCCGAATAGGGTCGGCGCTTTGGCGAACATCTGGGGCTTGCTGGGCAGGTCTTCGCGCAGGAACGGGTACTCGTCTTTTTCCAGGATGGTTTTTCCGTCCACGACCACCGGCGCCACATGCGAGGCGTAGAAGCCCCGGTTCCAGGAGGCCAATGTCCGGCGGAAGCTCTCGCAGGCGAATCGGTCCTGCTCCTGTCTGGGGATGGCGTAGAACTGCGCGCAGACCTCCGCCGTGGCGGCCATGCTGATGTGCTCCACCGGGTCGGTGAGGCCTTCCTCCATGGCGTCGACGATGCTGGCGTTGGGGCTGTCCCACAACGCGCCCCAGCGCTCCTTGACCGTGGCTAGGCTGCGCAACTCGCGAGCCGCGCGCGAGCCTTCGATGGTGTAGGGGAGGCGGGACATGCTCTCGGTTCCACCTACGATATAGAGGCGGCCCTCACCGATCAGGATGCGGCGCGCCGCCTCGCTGATCGCCTCGAAGGAGGAGATGCAGTTGTTCTGGACCGTGAGGGACTGGCACTTTTCTGGCAAGCCGCTGGTCAAGGCCACCACGCGCGCGATGTTTGGAGCGGAGAAGGTCTGTCCGACCCAGCCGACGATGAGACCGTCTGCGGCCGCGGCTTCGAGGCGGGCGCGGTCCAGGAGGGTCTGTACCGCGGCGTGCATGAGCGCGGCCGGCGGCAGGTCCGCCAGGCTGCGCGAGATGTGTCCGATGGGCGTGCGCACTCCCGCGCACAGGACGATGCGTCTGGATTGTGCCTGCATCTGGATCCCATTATAGTCCATAGGACGCGCGCCGGCAAATGTTATAATCAGACCAAAATCGTAAGTGGGTCAAAACCCTACATATAAATGGGAATCGTCTTCATCGGCAGCCATCTGGGTTATCCCATGGACCGTACCCCTTTAGGCGGCGGCGCCATGGTCGGCCTGCGGCTCATCCGGCATTGGGCGGCCGCAGGCTTGCGCGATCTGACGGTCCTGGGCTCCGGCCTGGAGGCCCCGGTCTCGGGAGTCGAGTACGTCCGACTGCCCTGCGGACCCGGCTATGACCTGGTGCGTCTCTCTGAGTTCGAGTACGCCCGCTTCTGTCGGGATTTCGAGGCCGCCACTACTGATTGGCTCCTGTCCCGCCAGGATCGTCTACCTCCGGCCGCGACTACGGTGCTGGTCAACGACGTTTCCGAGGGTCCGACCTTGGCGCGCCTGGCCCAGGCCGGTTACCCAATCGTTTCTCTGTGGCACGTGGACGTGGTGGACTACTTCAATAAGCTCTATCTCCACAGCTTGGTTTCGCCGCAGCGCCTGACCCGGCTCTACGAGCGCTGTCGCAGGTGGGGACTCTCCAGCGCGGTGCCGGACCTGCTGCGCCTCATTTTCGAGAAGCAGCGCGAGACTGTGGCCCGCTCGGGTCGGCTTATCGTTCCGTCCCAAGCCATGGCCGAGACGCTGTGCCTCTGCTACGAGGGTGAGACGCCGGGCGGCCGGCTTGCCGAGCGCATCCGCGTCGTGCCCTGGGGGGCTTGGGAGGATGAGGCCCCGGAGCCTTCGGATCAGCGTCTGCTGGAATTGCGCGAGCGTTTCCATATTGGGGAACGCACGGTGGTGCTCATGACCTTGAGCCGCATCGCGCCGGAGAAGGGCATTCACCTGTTGCTTGAGGCCTTGCGTCTTCTGGAAAGTGAAGGCCGCCTGGAGGGCCGAGACGTGGTGCTCCTGGTCTGCGGCGAGGCTTCTTTCATGCAGGGCGCGGCCTACTTCCGGCGCGTGCGCGCCGCGGCAGCGGCTTTGTGCCGGGTCCGGGTCTTCTTTCCCGGCTATCTCGACGCCGCGGCCAAGAAGGCCCATTTCCGGCTGGCTCATTTGTTCATCTCCCCATCGGTTCATGAGAGTTACGGTCTCAACCTCGTGGAGGCCATGCAGGCGGGGCTGGGGGTGCTGGCCAGCGACCATTACGGGGTGCGTGAGATCCTAGACGATTCCTGCGGCCTGGTCGTGCCTTATCCGAGCTTGACCGCGGCACCGCGGCGCCTGGCCGAATCTCTTGAGGTTGCCTGGGGCGCCAACGGGCGGCTCTCCGGAATGGGACGCTGCGCCCGGGAGCGCGCGGCCGCCATGCCCTTCTCTCTCGCGGCCGACGCGGTCTTGGCGGCTTGCCGGGAAGTCCGTCCTGATGGTGGGAAAGGAGTCCAATGAGCGATCTATTACAAGGGCGCCGACTGGTTCTGCGGCTTCTCTCCGAAGGAGACGGCGAGGCGCTTTTCGCCTCGGTGGACTCTTCGCGTGAGGGACTTAAGCGTCGCCTGCGCTGGGTTCGGGACGTGGTCTCTGTAGAAGATAGTCGGAGTTTTATCCGCGCGTGCTCCGAGGCCCGGTGCCGAGGCGAGCGGGAGGACTTCGGTGTGTTCGAGGCGCGCTCCGGCGTCCTGGTCGGGGTGGCGTCCCTGCAATCCCTGCTGGTCGTGCCGGGGTTGGCCGAGTTCTCGCTTTGGATCCGCGCCGATCGGCAGAGCCGGGGCTACGGCTTGGAGGCGGGCCGGCTCCTCATCGCGCGTGCCTTCCGGCATGATGCCCTGAAGAAACTGTATTCTCGTCTTCACCCGACCAATCGGGTGGCGCGCAAGATGCTCCAGCGCGCGGGATTTCGCTACGAGGGCTGCCTGCGCCGCGATAAGCGTTTGAACGGCCGCTGGATCGACCAGGAATGCTGGGGCTTGCTGCGCTCGGAATGGAAGCGCAAGTGAGCGAACGAGAAGCCGCGGCCGCGGTTCGGGCTTCGGTGGGCCGTCTAGGCGGTCCGCTGATGAGGTCGGACTAACCGTCCTTTCGGCGGCGGTCTACGAGGTATTTGCTGCCCGGCATCTCTTTGGCCGCCTTCTTGAGCTCTGCGCCGAGCTGCGACACCTGAGCCAGGGATTCGAGCTTCTTGTTGGCGTTGTGACAGATGCCGATGGAGACCGACAGCAGCGGGAATTCCTTGATCTTGCCTTGTCGGTCCGTGGAGACGATGCGCCCGCGTTGGCGATCCTTCTCGTTGTAGAAGCCGGGACTGGCCGCGTCGAATTCGGCGATGATATGTTGCGCCGTCTCTTCCATGCGGGTGGGAGCGGTGAGCAGGATATAGTCGTCGCCGCCGATGTGGCCCACGAAGTCGGGTGTCCCGGCGTGAGTGCGCGAGGCCTTGATCAGGATATCGGCCAAGGTGCGCAGGACATGGTCGCCCGCTTCGTAGCCGTAGCAGTCGTTGTAGGCCTTGAACTGGTTGAGGTCCACGTAGAGTACGGCCAGAGGTTGGTTCTGGGCCAGGGCGTCCTCGATACGCGATTCGATGGAGAGGTTGCCGGGCAGGCGCGTCAGTGGGTTGGCGTCGAGGCCCTGCCGGGAGCGCTTGAGGATCATGCGGATGCGCGCCAAAAGCTCCCGGATGTCCATGGCCTTGGTGATGAAATCGTCCGCGCCTAGGTTGAGGCCTTCGATGCGGCTGTCGCGCGAGCCCGCGGCGGAGAGGATGATGATGGGCAGGTGGGCGAAGAGCGGGTCCTTGCGCAGTTCCCGGCAGACCGTGAAGCCATCGCAGCGGGGCATGATAAGGTCCAGGACCGCGATGTCCGGGGGATCTTTGCGGATGGAGGCCAGTGCTTCCTGGCCGTCTAAAGCCGTGGTCACCGTGAAGCCTTGGCGCTCCAAGGTCTCCTTCATCAAGGCTAGGAGGTCGGGCTCGTCGTCGGCGAGTAAAATCTTCGGGAGGGGATGGCGTGTCTCAGCCATAGTGAGATTCGAGAAGTATACAACAAATCTTCAGAGCGGCGTTTGTCATTGACAGAAGGAGGCGGATAAATCATAGAATCTTTTCGCGTCACCGCACATGAATGCCCTGGCTGCAGGCACCGAACTGGCGGCGACTGTGCTGGTCGGACTCGGGGGAGGCTATTGGCTGGACTCGGTCTTCGGCACGGGGCCCTGGTTGACTGTCCTGGGTGCGATGGCCGGAATGGCGCTTGCGTTATATAGACTTGTTAAATTATCGAGAATTAGCCAAAGTGACCGCTAAGGCCGCCGCGCCCGCCGGTTTTTTGGCCGCCGCGGCGGGGGGCGGCGCGTTAAGGCTCTGGCCCGGCGCCGCGGGCCGCGGCGCCGTATGGGGGTTGGCGACGGCCTGGGCCCTGGCTTCCCTGGGAACTGCAACTCTCCTGGCGGCCAAGAAGTTCTCGCCCCGTGTCTTCTGGTGGGCTTTCTGGTCCGGGGTTGGCGGTCGCGGAGTGATGTTGGTTGCTTTGATGTTCTGGTGTCTGCGAACGCCGGCGGCCTACGCGCCGGCTCTGTTGGCGGGCTACGGCCTTGGAATCGCTTTCCTGTTGCCCCTTGAACTTCGGATGGTGCCCCTGCGATGAACTTCGAGGAGATTCTGGCGCACCACCTTCTCGACCACGTCTATTTCCCGCTTTTTACCAAAGGGGGCTTCACTCTGGCCGTGTCTAAGCACTCGGTCACTATGTGGGTCGTAGCAGTACTGCTCGTCTTGGCCCTATCGGCCGCGGCGCGGGGCCGCGCTGGCGCCGGACTTCTGTGGCGCACAGCGATCGAGGCTATCGTGCTCTATGTCCGCGACTACATCGTGGCTCCTGTCTTCGGTCGCGACAGCGAAGCTTACCTGCCGTATTTCTTGACCCTCTTTTTTTTCATTCTGGGCTGCAATCTGTGGGGCCTCTTGCCCGGAGCCTCGGCCGTGACCGGCAATGTCTGGGTCACCGCGGCCTTGGCTTTGAGCACCTTCGGTCTTATCAACCTGGCCGGCATCAGCAAGTTCGGGCTCGCCGCGCATTTTAAGCATCTGGTGCCCGGCGGACTGCCTTGGATCTGGTGGCTCAGTCCTCTCTTGATACCGCTCCTTTACGTCATCGAGCTCATCGGCCTGTGCGCCAAATGCGTGGCCCTCTGTATCCGCCTCTTCGCCAACATCTTCTCCGGGCATGTCGTGTCCTTGGCATTTTTGTGCATGATCTTCGTCTTCGCCCAGTTCGGTCGCGCGGTCGGTTTGGCGGTTTCCCCCGCGGCGATCGGCCTGGCGTTGTTCGTCGGCGCGCTGGATCTGTTGGTGGCCTTGATACAGGCTTACATCTTCACCTTGCTCACCGCCGTGTTCGTGGGCATGGCGGTACATCCGCATTGAGTGTAAAGGAGAGACAATGAACTACCTCGGACTCGGTTACATCGGAATCGGTCTTGGTATGGCGGGCTGCCTTGTTGGCGCCGGCCTCGGGATCGGCAAGCTGGCCAGCTCGGCCTTGGAAGGCACGGCGCGCCAGCCGGAGGCGGCGGGGACACTGCAGACTATGATGATCATTCCCGCAGCCATGATCGAGGGGCTTGGACTTCTGGCCTTGGTCGCTTGCTTTCTGGGAGTGCTGAAGCTCAACAGCGGCGTCGATGCCGCGGCGGCCAGCCGGGCGCCGATGGCTGTGGAAGCCCAGGCCCAGCGCTGAGATGGACAAGCTGGTCACCCCAGATCCGGGGCTGATGTTATGGACCATCGTCACCTTCCTGGCATTGGTGGCGTTGCTCAAGCGTTTCGCCTGGGGGCCGCTGCTGACGGCCATCGCGGAACGCGAGGCCCGTCTTAGGGCGGAGGGTGCCGCGGCTCAAAAGGCGCGCGATGAGGCCGAGCGCATCAAGAACGAACTTTCCACCCAGCTCGCCGAGGCCCAAGCGCGCCGGCAGGAGGTCTTGGACCGGGCCGCCAAGGATGGGGAGGCGGTGCTGGCGCAGTTCAAGGCCGCGGCGGAAGAGGAAACCCGCAGGCTGCGCGAGAAGACCGCCGCGGAGCTGGGACGCGAGAAGGATCGTCTTGTCGTGGAGTTGCGCCGCGAGGTGGCGGATCTTTCGGTTGCGGCGGCGGAGCGGCTCCTGCGGCGCTCCGTGGACCCGGGCGTGGAGAAGGCCGTGCTCGATGAATTCCTTAAGGACATCGAGAGGGGGGGGCGCCGGCAGTGACCAGCGCGGACCGTCTCCTTGCCGGCCGCTACGCGCGGGCGCTTTTCGCCTGGGCTGCGGCTCGGCACGAAGAGGCTGCGGTGGCCGAGGACCTTGCCGCGTGCTCCGGTTGCCTATCCCGGGCTCTGCCGCTCCTGCGCGACCCGCGCGTGCCTGCGGCCCAGAAGAAGAGTCTGGTCCGTGACAGCCTTCGCGGGTGCAATGCGCCGATGACCGCGGATTTTATGGAGTTTTTGATCGAGAAGAAGCGTTTCGGCCTGCTGTCGGTGGTGGCGGGGAATTTCGACAGGCTCATCCTGCAGGCGCGACAGGTCGTCCGGGCGCGCGTGCGCGCGGCGCGGCCCCTTTCTGAAGCGGACCGCAAGCGGCTACGCGAGAGCCTGGAGGCGTTCACCGGGGCCGGCGTGGAGTTGGACGTGGCGCAGGACCCCGAGCTTTTGGGCGGCGTGACCGTGCGGCTGGGGGACTGGGTCCTCGACAGCAGCCTGCGCGGCCAGCTGCAGAGTCTTAAGGAGGCCATCCGTGGCGATCAGACCTGAAGAGATAACCGCCGTCATCAAATCCCGGCTGGAGTCCTGGGGGCAGACGGCGCGGCTTCAGGAGGAGGGCGCGGTGCTTCAGGTGGGCGACGGTATCGCCCGAGTTTACGGCCTGGAGCATGCCATGGCCGGGGAGCTTCTGGAGCTTCCTCACGGTGTGGTGGGCATGGTCTTGAATCTCGAGGCCGAGAATGTCGGCTGCGTACTTTTGGGCCCGGACCACCTCATCCACGAGGGCGACCCGGTCAAGCGCACGGGACAGGTCATGTCCGTGCCCGTGGGCGAGGCCATGATCGGCCGTGTGGTCAGCCCTCTGGGCGCGCCGCTCGACGGCAAGGGGCCTATTTTAACGCAGCAGAGAAGGCCTATCGAGGTCGTAGCTCCGGGCGTGGTGGAGCGCGCTCCGGTCACGGAGCCCCTTCAGACGGGACTTAAGGCCATCGATGCCATGATCCCCATCGGCCGCGGCCAGCGTGAGCTTATCATCGGCGACCGGCAGACAGGCAAAACCGCCATCGCCATCGACGCCATCATCAACCAGAAAGGCGCTCCCAGGCGGCCTATCTGCATTTACGTGGCCATCGGGCAGAAGCAGTCCACCGTCGCGCAGGTCATCAAAACTCTTGAGGACCATGGGGCCATGGAGTACTCGATCGTGGTCTGCGCCGGGGCTGCCGACCCCGCGCCGCTGCTCTATATCGCGCCTTACGCGGGCTGTGCCATGGGCGAGGAGTTCCTGGCGCAGGGCCGGGACGTTCTTATCGTCTACGACGACCTTTCCAAGCACGCCCAGTCCTATCGGCAACTCTCGCTGCTGCTGCGTCGTCCGCCGGGCCGGGAAGCCTACCCCGGCGACGTCTTTTACCTACATTCGCGCCTCCTGGAGCGGGCCTGCGCTCTATCGGAGAAGAACGGCGGCGGGTCTTTGACCGCCCTGCCCATCATCGAGACCCAGGCCGGGGATGTCTCGGCCTACATCCCGACCAATGTCATCTCCATCACGGACGGGCAGATCTATCTGGAAACGGGTCTGTTCTACTCCGGGGTGAGGCCCGCGGTCAACGTGGGACTTTCCGTCTCGCGCGTTGGCGGCGCGGCTCAGACCAAGGCCATGAAGACCGTGGCCGGCCGACTGCGCCTAGATCTGGCGCAGTACAATGAGTTGGCCGCCTTCGCGCAATTCGGGGCGGACCTGGACAAGGCCTCGCAGGCTCAAATCGCGCGCGGCGAGCGCCTGGTGGAGCTCTTAAAGCAAGACCAGTACCAACCCATGCCCTTTGAGCGTCAGGTCATCGCGATCTTCGCCGGCATCAACGGGCACCTCGATGACATTCCCGCGACGCGCGTGCGCGAGTTCGAGACGGGACTGCTGACCCATGTCTCGGCCCGGCATCCAAACATCGTCGCGCAACTGGTTCAGTCGCGCGCGTTCGACGATGCCTTGGCAGCGCGTCTGACGCAGGCCGTGACGGAATTTAAGGCTTCATTCCTGGAGGGAAAAATCCCATGACGACTCTGATCCTTGCGGTGGCTCTGGCCGCCGGTGCCGCGGCGGCTCCGTCCTCAGGACCGACTCCTGGCGGCGTCTTGAACCTCAGCTGCATCGAGGCTTTGGCGGCTATCGGCCAGCCCAGTCTGGCGGGCGTGTTCTCTTTCATTTTCGAGAAGGACTCCTCAGCCGCTTTCGCGGACCTGACCGTTCACGACAGCAAGGCCCTCAAGAGATATGTGGAGAAGGTGGGGCAGGACTTTAAGGCCGCCGGCGGGGTCACGACTTGGGACCACGAGGCTTTGATGTCCGTGCTCGCCCTTTATGCGGGGCCGCTGGCCGCGACTTTGGAGAAGCCCTCCGCCAAGGTCCTGACCCGCATCAACGAGTTGAGCCTCGCCCCCAAGCTGAGCTTGGAACAGGTGGCGGCGCGGAGGAGGAAATAGCGTGCGGGCCTTGGTGACGGGCGCCGCCGGCTTCGTAGGCTCCAATCTGGCTTTGGCTTTGGCCGGGGCCGGCCATGAGGTCGTGGGATTGGACGGATTTACCTCTGGGAATTTCGCGAACCTGCAGGGGTTCGCGGGCGATTTCGTGGCGGCAGATCTATGCGAGCCGGAGTCCTGGATCAATCGGGTGGGCGAAGTGGAAGCCGTCTTTCACCAAGCCGCCATCACGGACACGACCGTGACCGATCAGAAGCGCATGATGCGCTCCAACGTAGAGGCCTTCCGCCTGCTGCTGTGCTGGGCCGCCGAGCGGAAGGTCCGCACCGTGGTCTACGCATCTTCGGCCGGGATCTACGGCGACGGGCCGGTGCCCATGAGTGAGACGGCCGCTCCACGGCCGCTCAACGTCTACGCTTTCTCCAAGCGCGTCATGGAGAAGGTCGCGGCCGACTTCGTCCGGACGCAGCCCCAGATGCGCGTGGTGGGCTTGCGCTACTTCAACGTGTTCG
This sequence comes from uncultured Elusimicrobia bacterium, assembly GCA_903830945.1. GTDB lineage: Bacteria > Elusimicrobiota > Elusimicrobia > UBA1565 > UBA9628 > UBA9628. The sequence continues at coordinate 77,425 of CAIKVT010000069.1, read as the reverse complement.
GGCCGCACGAGAGCTTCAAGGGTCCCGTGGCCAGCATGATCTGGCAGCTGGCCCTGCAGATGCGCGCGGGCAAGCGGCCGCGTATCTTCGAGGGCGGCGAGCAGTACCGGGACCACATCTACGTTAAGGACGTGGTGAAGGCCAACCTGCTCGCCGCGCAGTCCGCCGCCTCCGGGGCCTATAACGTCTGCACGGGCAAGAAGACCACCTTCAACGAGATCATCCGCTTCCTCAACCGGACGCTGGGCACGGGCTTGGAGCCCGAGTATTTCAAGAACCCCTACTCGTTCTACCAGAACGAGACTCTGGGAGACACGGCCCTGGCCCGCAAGGCTTTCGGATTCTCGGCCGATTTTTCTGTGGAGAAAGGCATCCAGGACTATCTGGGAGTGACGGAGGCTTTCGCCAGACTCTGATATGGCCTCTTTGCGCGACATCCGCCGCAAGATCAAGTCGGTTAAGTCGACCGAGCAGATCACTCGGGCTATGAAGATGGTGGCTGCGGCGCGCATGCGCCGCTCGCAGGGCGCCATCCTCTCCGCGCGGCCCTTCGCGGTCAAGATGGAGGGGCTCATCCGTGATCTCGATGCCGTTTACCATGCGCGGGGAGCGGCGGATGCGGGCTGCCCGGAATCGGTCCGGGGGTTCCTCGAGTCCCCGGCCGACGGTCCCGCAGGCCTTATCCTCATCACCGGGGACAAGGGCCTCTGCGGCGCCTTCAACACCACGCTGTTGCGCGCGGCCCTGGATTGGCTCCGGGCCCGGGAGCGGCGTAAGACTTATCTGGCCGTGGTCGGACGTAAGGGCCGGGACTTCGCCCGCCGCCTGTGCGGGGAAGACTGCGAGGTGGTCACCGAATTGGTAGGCATCTTCCCTAAGGTTGGCTTTCATCACGCAGAGGTCCTGGGCAAGGCCGTGATCGACACCTATAGAGAGAAAGGGTTGGCCCAATGGGATGTCATCTACAACGAATTCAAGTCCGCGGCCCAGCAGCGCTTGGTGAGTGCGACTTTGCTGCCTGTGGCCGAAATCACGCCCGCGCCTCCCGGAGAGCAGGTGCCGGAGTACGGCTTCGAGCCGGACTACGGCCGGCTGTTGCAGGCCCTGTTGCCTCGCTTCGTCAAGGCGCAGCTCTACCGGATGCTGCTGGAGTCGCAGGCCGCGGAGCTCTCGGCGCGCATGAACGCCATGGACGCGGCATCTAAGAACGCGGCCGAGCTGCGCGAGAGCCTCAACGTGGCCGCCAACCGTCAGCGTCAGGGCATGATCACCAAGGAGATCGCGGAGTTAGTCGGCGGGGCCGAAGCCTTGGTCGCATGACCCCGAGCAGGTATGAGTAGAGCATTTTCGAGCAAGGAGAGACGATGAAGAAAAAGACGAGCCAGGAGAAGCGCAAGCACCCGCGGTTTCCCGTGGGGATCAATCTGGAGATCCGCGCCGGCGGGCACCGTGTGGGCAAGTGTCGGGGTCTGATCGCTGACCTTTCCGTCGGGGGCATGGCCTTCAAGACGGACGCGGCGCTGGAAGAGGGGATGAGCCTCTACCTTAAGCTCAACATCCCCCTGGAGATCCGCGGCGAGGTGCGTCATTTCAAGGGCGCGGCGGTCGGCGGCATGCGCCGCTACGGCGTGCGCTTTCATAAGATCGGCTACCAGCTGCCCGACGCCAACAAGCCGCAGGCCTTCATCGCGGCGCAGTTCCAGAGGAAGCCATGAGCACGGGCAAGGTCTCCCAGGTCATCGGCGCCGTCCTGGACGTGGAGTTCCCGGCCGGGCAGCTGCCGTCCATCAACAACGCCCTGCGGGTGCGCAAGCCCGACGGCGAGACTCTGACGCTGGAAGTGGCCGCGCACCTGGGCGACAACATCGTGCGCGCCATCGCTATGTCTCCGACCGACGGCCTGGTGCGGGGCGCGGCCGTTGAGGATACGGGCGCTCCTATCACCGTGCCCGTGGGCAAAGCCTGCCTGGGGCGGCTTTTGGACGTGCTGGGGCAGCCCAAGGACTATCGAGGTGAGGTGAAGGCCGAGGCTTACCTGCCCATCCACCGTGCCCCGCCGCCTTTGGTGGATCAGGTGACCACCCCGCAGATCTTCGAGACCGGCATCAAGGTCGTCGACCTTCTGGCACCTTATATGAAGGGCGGCAAGGTCGGGCTCTTCGGCGGGGCCGGCGTGGGTAAGACCGTGGTCATCATGGAGCTCATCAATAATGTGGCCAAGGAGCATGGAGGCGTGTCGGTCTTCGGCGGGGTTGGCGAGCGCAGCCGCGAGGGCAACGATCTTTGGCTGGACATGCAGCGCTCCAAACTGGCCGACGGCGCGTCGGTCCTCTCCAAGACCGTGCTGGTCTACGGCCAGATGAACGAGCCTCCGGGCGCGCGCGCCCGCGTGGGGCTTACAGCTCTGACCCAGGCGGAGTACTTCCGCGACGTGCAGGGCCAGGACGTGCTGCTCTTCATCGACAACGTGTTCCGCTACGTGCTGGCCAACGCCGAGGTTTCGGCGTTGTTGGGCCGCATGCCCTCGGCCGTGGGCTACCAGCCCACACTCACGACGGAGGTAGGGCAGCTCCAGGAGCGCATCACCTCTACCTCAAAGGGGTCCATCACTTCCATCCAGGCCATCTACGTGCCGGCCGACGATCTGACCGATCCCGGGGTGGCCACGACCTTCTCCCACCTTGACGCTACCACGGTGCTCTCGCGCCAGCTCACCGAGCTGGGCATCTACCCGGCCGTGGACCCCTTGGACTCGACCTCCCGTATCCTCGACCCCAAGATCGTGGGGGCGGAGCACTACGGCGTGGCGCGTTCGGTGCAGAAGGTGCTGCAGCGTTATCGGGATCTGCAGGATATCATCGCCATCCTGGGCATCGACGAGCTCTCCGACGAGGATAAGCTGGTGGTGGCGCGCGCGCGGAAGATCCAGAAGTTCTTCTCCCAGCCATTCTTCGTAGCCCAGCAGTTCACCGGCCGGCCGGGCAAGTACGTCAAGCTTAAGGACACCATCGCTGGATTTCGAGATCTAGTGGCGGGGAAGTACGACCATCTTCCGGAGCAGGCCTTTTACATGGTAGGCTCCATAGACGAGGCGGTCGCCAACGCCAAGGCCATGGAGGTAGGAGCGTAGGATGGCCGGAAGATTGATTGTGGAGCTGGTCACGCCGGAGCGCCCAGCCTTCAGTGGGGAGGGGGACTGCGTGGTCCTGCCTGCCTGGGAGGGCGAGATGGGTGTGCTGCCCGGACATGCGCCATTCTTAGTCCAACTCAAGCCGGGCGAGGTGCGCTTCAAGGCGGGCGTCGAGACGAAGATTTTTGCGGTCTCCGGGGGCTTCGCCGAGATCCGCGACGATAAGGTATCTCTGTTTGCGGAGACGGCCGAGATGGCCGAGAGTATCGACGAGGAGCGGGCGCGCCAGGCTTTGGAGCGGGCTAAGGCTGAGTTGCTCAATAAGGATCTGGACTCGATGACTTTGGCGCAGGCGGAGGCGGCGATGCGGCGCGCCCAAGTGCGCCTGAAGGTGGCGCAGCTGCGCTCTGTCAGGAGAAAACTGTGATGTCGGGCATCTGGCTGGGCATGGCGCTGGCGGCGTTGGGTCTGGCGGCTCCGCTGAGCACCACGGACCGGCCGCAGGATAAGAAGGCGGAGGATCAGGCGCTCATCGAGCATCCGTCGGTGCAGTGGTTGAAGATCTACCACCTTCCCATCAACGCCGAGAGCTGGCGGCTGGAGGGTTCGGTGAAGAGCCTTGAGAGGGACCTGCCGCGGGTGAGGGAGGCTTTCTCCAAGGTGGGCGCGGCCTTGGCTGGGGCTAAGGAGTCCTCGGGCAAGACGCGGCGGCTGGACTACCGCTGCCCGAAGGCATCGGCCAAGCGGGCGTTGGTGGAGCTCGGGAATATAGGGTTTTTCGGGGCGCCTGTGGTGAGCCAACTGGTGGAGCCGGTCTCGCTCGTCGAGGTGCAGGGCAAGATCGAGACCTTGGAGGCGGACAAGGCCGGGCATGCGGAGGAGCTCTCCAAGATGCCTGCGGTGTCGGCCCTGGTGGAGGAGTTGCTGGGGCATCTGCGTGGGGTGGAGTCGGACTTGAGCAAGCCGGAAGTCGAGGTGATGGTTCACCTCATCGTTAAAGAGAAGGAAGGAGAATGAAATGAGCCTTCAAATCAGATCGCAGGAGAGGAAGCCTTGCTTCTTCGAGATTTCCCTGGCCGGCCGGCTGGATACCAACACGTACATGCAGCTGGAACAAACATTCACTTTGTTGATGGCGACGTCGGTTAAGGGCATTGTTTTGGACCTGGCCCAGATTGACTATATCAGCAGCATGGGCCTGCGCGTGATCTTGAAGGCCATGAAAGATTTAAAGGTTCAAGGCGCTCTCTTCATGGTGACGAACATGCAGCCGCAGGTCAAACGGGTCTTTGATATCGCCCAAATCCTATCTGACGATTCCATCTTCGTCAGTGTGGAAGAAGCGGACCGCTATTACGACGCCATCCAGGCCAAGGTCAAGCAGGGTTAGCGGCGCGCGGTGAAGCCGTGCATGTCGGCGATGACGTGGTAGACCATGCCTGACATCTCGCGGATAATGTCGCCCCGGGATCGCAGCCAGCGGAAATAGTGACGGGCGGCATGGCGCTTTTCAATAATGCCGATGAGAGCGTAGGCGTACTGTCGGCCGTCTGGCCCTTTGGCCAGGAGTACGCCCATGTCGCCGCAGATGTGGCTGGTGCTTCCGGTCTTGCTGAAGACCTCGGTGTCCTGCGGCAGGTCCGTTCCGGTGAGCAGCCGGTCCCGCTTGGGCAGTGCCATAAGGCGTTTGATCTCGGCCGCGCCGGGCAGTTCCTCGCGCCAGAGCGCGAGCAGAAATCGGCTGTAGTCGCTCACCGAGGCCTTGTTGCGGTAGGTTCGGCCGCCCTGCGGGATGTACTCTACGATATCCACGTTGGCCAGCAAGGCGCCGTAGTTCTTGCGTAAGAGAGCCTGCACGGCGGCTGGGCCGCCGAGTTTGCGTAGTGCCCAGTTGGTGGCGTTGTTATCCGAGTGTTGGATCATGCGCCTAAGGCGGTTGCGGGCGGCATCGTCGTAGGTCAGGAGACCCTGCTTGGCTTGGTGCATGAAGGCCAGGGCGATGAAGGGCTTGATGAGACTGGCGGCCTGCAGCTTGATATCCGCGTTGATCTCCATCAGCTTCTCTCCGCTGGTGAAGTCGTAGACCGACCAAGCCGTGTTTTCGTCCTTGGCTAGGCGGCCTTGGCGGTGCAGCTGCCGGACGTGCTCCTCTACTATAGCCTCAAGGCCGCGGCGCTGCGCGGCTTTGGCCTCGTCTGTGGCGGGATGCGGTGACGGGTTATAGCGCAGCGCGGAACTGAGGAACTCGCCGTCTGGATAATAGGAGACGTCATAACGGGCGTGGGCTGGTGGGGCTAAAAGGTCCCCGGCAATATAGAATACCGCCATGGCGAGGCTGAGCACGGTACATCAATGTTACCAGGACGAGAGCGCCGCCGCAAGGGGTTAAGGCTTCTTTTTGGAGCGCGACGCTCGGGTTGATCCTCCGAATCGGAGGAGCCCGGCACCGACTGCTCCTCCGATTAGGAGCCCCAGAAGGGCCCCGGCGGCCGCGTCTGCCGGGAAATGGACCCCCACGTAGACCCGGCTGTAGGACACCAGCGTGGCGGCGGCCATCGCCGGCCAGAGCCAGGGCGGCTCGGCCAGGCCCAGCACGGTCGCGCCGGCGAAGGTGTTGCAGGCGTGATTGGAGGGGAAGCCGTAGCTGCCTGGGCGGTGGGTGCGCAGGGTCACGGACACTCCGGCGTTTGTGGGGCGGTTGCGTCGGATATAGGGCTTGATGAAGCGGTAGGCTACCGCGTCGCAGAGGCCAATGGCCACTACCATGGCCAAGAGCACCTTCACGGCCCGGCCGCGCTGAACGTAGAGCCACCAGGCCAGGGCCACGGGCAGGGCTCCCCAGAGAGCGATGGCGTTGTGGTCGAGGTCGGTCAGCCAGGGGAAGAAGGCGTCGAGATAGGGATGTGTCCAGACTTGGTTGATGCGCTGGAAGAGGGCCACGTCCACGCCGCGCAGTGCCGACCAGAGGCTCGCCATGGGCCTGTATTATACTAAACGTCAAATTGACGCAGGCGGCTCCAATAACCTATCGTGATAGATGAGATGCTTTTCGCGTTCCTCGCGCTGGCTCTGCTCGCTACCGGAATTGGGGGACTGATCCCTCTGGCGCAGAACCTTCTATCGCGGCCAAGCATGCGGCGTCTCTTCGCCTTCCGTTCAGGGATCCTGGTCGCGGTGACCTTTTTGGATATACTGCCGGAGGCTTGGAAGTATCATCCCACCATGGCCGGCACCGGCGCCATGGTTTCGTTCCTTCTTTTCTACGGCATGCAGAATTTCACTATGGTCGATTCCTGTACGGAGTATCTCGAGGAATGCCACACGCATCTGCTGGGCTGGGCCGCGCTGGCCGGGCTCTTCATCCACTCCTTCATGGACGGATTCAACCTGGCGATCGCTTTTGCGGCGACTAGCGGCGCCGGTTTGGCCGTTGGCATGGCCATGACCTTACACAAGCTTATGGATGGATTTACTCTGACTTCGCTGTTTCAGCAGGCCGGCTATTCCCGGGCGCGCAGCCTTCTGGGCTTGGCGGTCATGGCCGCGGCCACTCCGCTGGGCTGCGCGGCGGGCTCCTTGGGCCTCGTCGGGTTGAGCGCGAGCGTCACGGCGGTTCTCCTGGGCGTGGCTGGCGGCTCGTTTTTGTACCTGAGCGCGGCCGAGTTCGCGCCCCGCCTGCATAAGGCCGCCGACTTCCCAGCCTTCGCGTCTTTCGGCGGCGGGGTCGCCGTCTTCTGGGCGCTGCACTCCTTGATCCATTAGCGGCGCTAATAGTTCTAGGATTTGATAGAATCTGGCGGCGCTTTACGGCCAAGGAGTCCTTTCCCCATGCGCATACTCTGTCTTAACTGCGGCAGTTCCTCCGTCAAGTACCGTCTTTACGACTGGGAGGGTCAGGAGACTTTGGCCACGGGCGTAGTCGAGCGGGTCACCGTCGGGGGGTCTTTCATCGCACACGAGGTGAGCGGTCGGGATAAGCTCACAATCAGCCGTGAATGCCCGGACCACCGGATGGCGATCAAGCTGGTGATGGACACCCTGACGCATCCGGAGCACGGCGTCATTGCCGACACCAAGAGCATCACGGCCGTGGGACACCGCGTGGTCCACGGCGGCGAGAAATTCGCCAAGTCGGCTCTCATCGACGATGCGGCTATTGACGCTTTCAAGAAGATCTCGGCTCTGGCGCCCTTGCATAACCCTCCAAATATCATGGGCATCGAGGCGGCCCAGGATTTGATGCCGGACATCCCTCATGTGGCTATCATGGACACGGCCTGGCACCAGACCATGCCGACTTCATCGTACATCTATGCACTGCCTTATGCTTGGTATGAGAAATACGGCGTGCGGCGCTATGGTTTTCATGGGACTTCATTCCTTTACAATGCCAAGCGCGCGGCCGTGCTGCTCAAAAAGGACCCCTTCAAGTGCAACCTGGTCATCTGTCATATTGGCAACGGGGCCTCCGTCAACGCGGTTCAGAACGGGCTTTCTTACGACACTTCCATGGGCATGACTCCTCTGGAGGGCTTGGTCATGGGCACGCGCGCGGGCGATCATGACCCAGCCATCGATTTCTTCGTCATGGGTAAGGAAGGTCTCTCCGCCAAGGAGATGGACTCACTGCTCAATAAAAAAAGCGGCGTTCTGGGGATCACCGGCCGCTACACGGACCGTCGCGACGTTGAGGAGGCCGCGGCCAATGGTGACGCTCGCGCGGCGCTCGCGCTGCAGGTGGAGGGTTACCGCATCCGGAAGTACATCGGCGCATACGCTGCCGCGGTGGGAGGGCTCGATGCCGTGATCTTCACCGCTGGCGTAGGCGAGATGAGCGACCAGATCCGCGCCATTGCCACTCATGGCCTCGATTTCCTGGGTATTAAGATCGATCCAGAGAAGAACCAGTTGACCCACACGCGCAACGCCGAGTGCGACATCTCGGCTGCGGGCGCGGCGACCAAGGTCTTCGTCATCCCCACGGACGAGGAGCGCGTCTTTATTGAGGACGTGGTGGCTATCACGGCGGGCAATTACGACATCCACACGCGCTTCACTTATCGCTTCCAATCGCCGGACTACCGCAACACCATGCGTGATGAGGCCTTCTGCCGGGAGTTGGCGAAGAAGCCCGGTCTGGCGAAGGTAGCCTGCCATCTTCCCAAGGTCCACGCCTAGACCATCCGGATCGCCATGAGCACGCCGTGCTATCGTTGCGGTGGAGAGCTCCCGGACAATTCCTTCGGTCGCAGCGAGCGTTGTCCCACTTGCGGCGGCGATAACCGCTGTTGCCGCAACTGTGCTTTTGAGGAGCCGAGCTACCGTTCCGAATGCCGGGAGACGCAGGCCGAGCCGGTGCGCGACCGGGAGCGGGCTAACTACTGCGATTATTTTCGTCCCCGCAAGGGTCCGGCGCGGGCTGATCCGCAGTCCGGGACGCCTGGGACCCGGGCCGCTTTCGACACGCTGTTCCGCCATGGGCCGTCTCGGCGGCCGCGGAACGAGGGTGTTGACGACCCGGCGTGAAGGTGGTACCATGAAGTCATGGCCCAGGTCATGGTGAGCGACGACGATGCGGGCGTCCTGAAGCTTATGGCCACCATCCTGACCAAGGCCGGCCACAAGGTGGTCACCTGTGCTTCCGGCCTGGAGACGCTCAAGAAGTTGGGCATCCAACCGGATGACCCCGCGCTGGAACTGCCCGACCTCCTGGTTCTTGACATCATGATGCCCAAGTCGGACGGTTACACGGTGGGGACCGTCATCCGCAACAATCCGCGCACTCGAGGAATCCCCATTTTGGTGGTCTCGGCTCTGCGTGAGATGAGCAGGCTTTTTACGGCCACGGTCCAAGTCGACGGATTTCTGACTAAGCCCTTCGCCCCAGATGACCTCACCGGCAACGTGGCGAAGATCCTTGAGAAGCGCCGGGCGCAGGCTTAGGGATCCGGCCGCGAGGGCTACGGCCTTAGATAGTAATCTTCGGTGCTGTTGGGCTCGCTCTTGCGGATGAAGAGCCTCTTCTCGGTCGGTATACCCAGGAGCACTTGGAAGATGTCGGTCAGGATCGGCCGTGATGAGTAGTAGCTGTGACCCAAACCACCGACGCCCAAGGTCGGGGCGTCGATCTCGCCCACGTTGATCATGTCCGTGCCTGCCACGTGCTCGCAGGCGCCCATGCGCCGGTTTTTGTTATAGGACTCGGAGGCGGCGATGGCGTTGTCATTGTAAGAGCAGTACACGGTCACGCGACCGGCCACCTTCATGAGCATAGGTACGACGCGTTGGAAGTCCTTGAGTGGGAAATCCGGGGCGTTGAGGATGAGTTCGCCGATGAAGGGTCTGTCGGAGCTCTGGGCAAGTTGGGAGAGTGCCCGCAGGGTCACCTGATGCCCCATAGAATGGACCATCATGTGCACGGTCTGGTTCAAGTCCGAGAGCTGCTTAAAGAAGGCCTGGGCTTGGGGCACGGTCTTGATGGCGTTTGAGTAGTTGTTCTGGTAGGTGCGGGTGACCATGGCGGAGTTGAGCAGCCCCTCTTCCGTGCCGGCTGGCCAGGAGAACAGGACGACCGGCCCTTGAAACTTGAGGTCGTAGGCGATTTGCGCCGCGCGCAGCAGGGCCTCCTGGAATTTCACGTTGAAGCCGTGTATGAAGACCAGGATGTCCGAGCCCTGCTTTTGGCGCAGGAGATGAAAGAGGCCGGCTTCATCGAGTGGGACGTGGTTGAGCAGGCGGTAATATTGGTGCGGGTCGGCGCGCGGATTGGGCGCGAATTCGAAGCCGCCGATATGGTGGCGCTTGGGAACGTTGAATGTGCATACGCCGTAGGAGAGCTTGTCCGACGGGTTGATCCCGAAGGATGAGTCATCGCATTCCGTTGCGTCGCCAGTCGCGTTGCGGTTGGTGACGTAAATGATGTCCATTGCCTGGGTGTCCGAGTAGGGCTGCTTGAACAGCGCGCCTAGGTCTTTCTGCAGGGAGTCAGACCCATAAAAGCGCGGGACTTTGAGCGGCTCGATGGGCTTGACCGGGGCGTGGCCGCAGCCGGCGAGGCTCAAAGCGGTAACGGCCAACAACGCCTGCAGGACCACGGTGACGCGGTTCATGGATGCTCCCATGGCTAGAATTCTCCGACTTTCTGATGGATCTGCAGTTGACAGCCGGTGCAACGCACGACTGCCTCGACGGTCGTGCCCTCGGCGATCTGCTCTAGGATCAGTCCGTCGTGGGCCACGCGGATGACCGCCATGTCGGTCACGATAAGGTCGACTTCCTTGCGGGCGGTCAGAGGCAAAGTGCAGCGGCGCAGTATCTTGGGCGCGCCATGCTTGTTGACGTGCTCCATGGCGATGATGACCTTTTTGGCGCCCACCACCAGGTCCATGGCCCCGCCCATCCCCGGCACCATCTTGCCTGGAATCATGTAATTGGCGAGATTGCCCTCTTCGTCGACTTCCAGGGCACCCAGTACGGTTACGTCCACGTGGCCCCCGCGGATGACGGCGAAGGATAGGGAGGAATCGAAGTAGCAGCCGCCCGGGACCATGGTGACGGGCTTGCCCCCGGCGTTGACCAGGTCCCAGTCCTCTGTTCCGGGGGCCGCTTCGGGCCCCAGACCGATGAATCCGTTTTCGGACTGGAGGAAAACAGTCTTGTCCTTGGGGATGAAATTGGCGACCAAGGTGGGCAGGCCGATGCCGAGGTTGACTAGAGAGCCGTCTGCCAGCTCGGCCGCCACTCGGCGCGCGATGCGCACGCGCTTGTCCGCGCCGGCGGCAGGCTCTGCCGTGGGCTTGGGTTTTTGTGTCATCGGGCGCCCTGCACGGCGACCGTGTTGATGAAGATCCCCGGGATAGTCACCCGCTCCGGATCGAGCTCGCCGATCTCGACGAGGCGGTCCGTCTCCGCGATGGTGTGCTGGGCGGCCATGGCCATGACCAGGTTGAAGTTTTTGCCGGCCTTGGCCGTAAAGGCGTTGCCGCAGCGGTCGCAAACCGAGGTCTTGACCAACGCGAAATCGGCCTTGAGCGGCGTTTCCAGGAGATACGTGCGGCCGTCTATTTCCATCTTGCGCTTGCCGGACTCGACTTGCGTGCCTAAGCCGGTAGGGGTCAGGACCCCGCCCAGGCCTGCGCCCGCGCAGCGGATGCGCTCGGCGAGGGTGCCTTGGGGCACCAGTTCTACGGCCATCTCGCCAGAGTTCATCTTCTGTCCGGCCGTGGGGTTGAGGCCGATGTGGGAAGCAATGAGGCGCTTGATGCGGCCCGCGACCACGAGCTTGCCTACGCCCCGATCCGGGAATCCCGCGTCGTTGGTGATGACAGTGAGGTCTTTGGTGCCTTGGGCCAAGAGGGCCTCGGTCAGCCGGATGGGCTGGCCGCAGCACATGAAGCCGCCGATCATCAAGACGGCCCCGTCGGGGATGGGGGCGACGGCTTCCTGGGGCGTCTGGATTTTCTTCATCGAGTTCAGGAGAAGGGGAAGTCGGGCCGGCGGTCCTTGATGAATGGGAAGCGCGTGCGGGTCTTGACGATGAGTTCGCGGATGATCTCCGTGTCGGTGATGAACACGCCTTCGCCCGTCTTGCAGTCGAGAACGACCTTGCCCAATGGGTCGAAGATCATGGAATTGCCGCTGTACTCGAGCATGGGGTCCCGGCCCGTGCGGTTGACCCCGACGACGTAGCATTGGTTTTCGATGGCCCGGGCTTGCAGGAGGCGCATCCAGTGTTCTGCGCGTCGGGCCGGCCAGGAGGCGATGACCACGTAGAGGTCGGCTTCGGCGGCGGTATTCCAGAAGAGGTAGGGGAAGCGCAGGTCAAAGCAGACGGCCGGCACCACGGACATGCCGTTGAGAATGAATTTTTCCTGCCGGCTTCCCGGCCGGTAGGTTTTGTCCTCGCTCCCGAACGAATAGAGGTGTATCTTGGAATAGGTGGAGATAATCTTCCCGGAAGCGTCCAAAGTGACGAGGTCGTTGCGGCCGTCCTGCACGCCGCCGAATGAGACGCAGGTCTTGTGCCGGCGCGCGAGGTCCGCGAAGAATGCCGTGTCCGATGCGTCCAGGGAGGTCTTTTCCTTGTTCATGGAGAAGCCGGAGAGGGTCATCTCCGGGAATACGACCCAGTCGATGCGCTCCTTGGGCGAGCAGGCACTCATCAAGGATAGTATCCGTTGCTTGGTGGCGGCTTTGTCCTCCCAAGCCATGTCCAGTTGGCAGAGTGCGATCTTCATCAAGGTATCATAGCATCTCGCGGCCCGAGCGTGTCCCGCCCGCAATCTGCTATGATGGGCTGGCGTCGCCGGCGTTCATGCCGTAAAAGAGGTGAGAAAGTGAAGATACTTGTATTCGCCGTCCTCTGCGCATTTTTGTCGCCGACCATCATCCGCGCTCAGCCCGCCGGTCCGGCCCCGGCTGGGACGACGGCCAAGCCCGCCGAGGCCCTGCAGACCGATGAGCAGAAGACCCTGTACGTCTTGGGCCAGTGGCTCGCGCAACGGGTCGATGTTTTCAGCTTGACCGCGGTGGAGCTTAAGTACGTGCAGATGGGTCTTAAGGACGCCGTTCTGGGCAAGAAGCCTCAGGCGGATCTTGAGGTCTACGGCCCCAAGATCAACGACCTGGCTCAGTCCCGGATGAAAGTCAGGGCGGCTAAGGAGAAGCAGAAGTCCCAGGCTTTCCTGGATAAGACGGCCAGGGAGCCAGGCGCCCAGAAATCGGCTTCCGGGCTCATCTATTTCGAGGTCAAGGGAGGGACTGGCGCGGCCCCCACGGCTTCGGACACGGTTAGGGCTTATTACAAGGGCATGCGCATCGACGGCACAGTGGCCGAGGATCCCGCCAAAAATGGCGATGAGCCCGTGGAGTTCTCCCTTGGTGGTGGTGCCCCTTGTTTGACGGAGGGCATCCTGAAGATGAAGGTGGGCGGTAAGGCCAAGCTTATCTGTCCTTCGGATATAGCCTATGGGGATCAAGGAACACGGGGAATTCCGGGCGGGGCGGTTTTGATTTTTGAGGTAGAGCTCGTCGGCATTAAGAATGTTGAGGAGGAGAATCAGAAAGCCAAGGAATTTGCCGCCCATGTCGCCGCGGAGCAGGGCGCACAGAAATTCGCGTCTGGACTCATCTACAAGGAAATCAAGGCTGGCACCGGAGAGAGACCCAAGCCCGAGGATACGGTCAAGGTCCACTACATCGGAACCTTCCCGGATGGTAAAGTGTTCGACAGTTCCGTGCAGAGGGGGCAGCCTAGCGAGTTTCCTCTTCGGGGCGTCATCCCCTGTTGGACTGAGGGCATCCCAAAGATAAAGGTGGGGGGTAAGGCCAAGCTGGTCTGCCCTGCGTCCATCGCCTACGGCGAGCAGGGACGGCCGGGAATTCCGGGCGGATCCACGCTTATTTTTGAGGTCGAACTGCTCGATATCGTCAAGAAGTAGCCGTTGGGGGGAGCCTCAACCGCCCCCCCCGGGCGGCTTAAAACACCGAACGCTCTTAGGGAGTGGTCCCAGCGGGGGCCACGACCAGAACCACGCGCTGGTTGGCTGAGCGGCCCTCCGGGGTGTCGTTGCCCTTAATGGGGTGGAACTCTCCGAATCCCGAGGCCGTCAGGTGGCGCGGGTCGAGGCCGGCGTGCTCGTGCAGATAGCGGGCGACGGTCGTTGCCCGGGCCGCGGAGAGGTCCCAATGGCTAGTGAAGCTTCCGAAGAGCTCCCATTTGATGGTTGAGTTGTCGGAATGGCCCTCGACGCGGACCGCGCGCGGGCTCAAGGCCTGCAGGGCCCGGCCCAGGCGATCTAAAAGAGCCACTCCGCCCTCGGTCAGCTTGGCTTGCTGGGGTTTGAAGAGAAGAGGCTCCCGCAGTGTCAGCGCGATGGATTCTCCGTCCTGCTCTATCTTGGCTTGCTCGTCTTGTATCTCTTTTAAGACCGCGTCGGCCAGGCTGCCCATGTCCTCATGCGCCTTGGCCTGACGCAGGTTGCGGGCGGCTAGGATTTTTTCATGGTCGGCCTTTTCGGCTGAGGCGGCCGCGGTCAACTCATCGAGCCGGGCCTGCGCGGTTGACAACTCGGCGGCGAGCCGATCACGCATCGATTTCAGGTTGGCCTTGGCTCGGTCCGCGGCGATCTTCTCCTTTTTAATCGTGTCCAGGCTGCGGGCGATGTCGTCTTTTTCTTTGACGACTTCAGCGACTTTGCCGGAGAGCTCTCCGGTGTGGGCCGCGATGGCCGAGCGAAGGTCCTGGTTGGACTTGCTCAGAGAGGTGATGCGCTCCTGCTGCGCCGTGAGCTTTCCGTCGAGGTCCGCGACTTGGCCTTCGAAGTCCTTGATCTGGGATTGCAGTGCCGTGGTCTGGTCTGCCCCATCATGAATTTTCTTACGCAACTCACCGGAGTTGAGTTCACAGCGATCGGACTTCGCCTGGAGCTGCTTGATCTTTCCCGAAGCGCAGCCGGCCAGCAGGACGCAGACGGCAAGATAAATGATTCTATTCATATTAAGCCCATTGTATGAAACCCGATAGAGGCGTTCAACCAGGCTCCCTGTGTCGGCAGCCCTAAGGAATCGGCGGGGATGAAGAGGATCGGTCGTTGCGGAACTTCATGGCGGCATTGTGTATAATCATCAGCGATGAAAACCTCGGTCTACCAGGAGCTTGAGTGGCGGGGTTTTGTCAAGCAGAAGACCAGCCTCGAGTTGGAAGGCCTGCTGTCCAAAGAACGCCTCAAGGTCTATGTGGGCTTCGATCCTACGGCGGCCAGCCTGCACATCGGCTCATTGGTTCCCATCATGGGGCTTTCCCACCTGCAGAAAGCCGGGCACACCCCCATCATCCTCATGGGCGGGGCTACGGGCATGATCGGCGACCCGTCGGGCAAATCCGAGGAGCGAAAGCTGCAGAACCTAGAGACAATCCGCGAGCACATGGATGGGGTGCGCCGGCAGTTGCAGAAATTCTTCGCCTTCGAGGGCGACAACGCCGCGGTCATGGTCAACAACGCGGATTGGATCGCCGAGTTCTCGTATCTCGATTTCTTGCGCGAAGCGGGCAAGCACATCACGGTCAAGGACATGCTGGAGAAGGACTCGGCCAAGCGCAGGCTGGAGCGCGAGCAGTCACTTTCCTACACCGAGTTCTCCTACATAATCCTGCAGGCCTACGATTTTTTGCATCTATTCGACGAGCTGGGCTGCCGGTTGCAGGCAGGGGGCGACGACCAGTGGGGCAACATCACCATGGGCATCGACCTTATCCGCAAGCTGCGCGGGAAAGAAGCCTTCGGCTTGACCTTTCCGCTTTTGACCACGGCCTCGGGCGAGAAGTTTGGCAAGACCGAGAAGGGCACCAATGTCTGGCTCGATGCGAAGCTCACCACGCCCTACCGCTTCTATCAGTACTTCATCAACGTCGACGACAAGGACGTGGTCGCCGACCTCAAGCTCTTCACATTCCTCTGCCGTGAGGAGATCGCGGCCCTGGAAAGTGCGACCGTCAAGGCGCCCGAACAGCGCCAGGCCCAGAAGAGGCTCGCGCGCGAGGTCACGGCATTAGTGCACGGCACCGTGGCCGCCGACTCCGTGGCCCGGGCCTCGGAGGTCGTGTTCAGCGAGGCCGTCCGTGACATCCCGGAGGACATCTTTCGCGAGGTCTTCGCGGACGCGCATACCTCGATTTTTCCTGCCGCCGATTTGGCCGCGGGCCTGGCACCGGTCGACGCTTTGGTCAAGGCGGGCCTGGCCAAGAGCCGCAATGAAGCCCGCCGTTTGGTGGAGCAGGGCGGGGTCTACCTCAATAACCGCAAGGCCGGCCTTGAGCAGACAATCACCGCTGAGGGACTCCTCTTCGGGCGCTGGCTTCTCTTGCGCAAGGGCCGTAAAGAGACCTGCCTGCTTCAGTTCGAATAGGGCTTGCTATAGGGCAGGGACATCTTCGCCTTGCGCTCGCTCGTCAGCGCCATCGTAAAAAGCCGTCAGATCGGTATAGGGAGTGATCCCAAAGTCGTCAATTCGTGTCGGTGTCGCGCAGGAGCTGATCCAAACCCGCGGAATAGCCCCGGGACCGAGGTATCCCTGCTCTGTAAGGCCCGTCTTTGATGCGCGACTTCTGCGCGCGGGTGTCCAGGTATTGATGGATCGCCCCGGCGATGATATCCGGTTCTGGGTTGATCGATCCTTCATCCGAAATCCGACTCAGGGATTGCAGGTCCAGGGTCAACTGACGGTCCATCTCTTCGTAGGCGGGGATGTAATAGGGGCTGCTCAGTCTGCCCGCTGCGCGATAAGGCGGGTAAACTACGGTCCGGTGCCGTGCGATCTTGGGGTCGATGAACAGGCTGCCGGGCCAGATGATGCGATCGTTCGTGTTCAGGTCCTTGACCACCGGAAGGCCGAGCCATTTCATGATTCGGACCAGGGGATGCCAGTGGTCGAACGCGGATTGGATCTCGAACTGCCCGCCCATCCGATACGCGAGCACCATGGTGGAGCTGCAATAGGCGCTCCAAAGTTCGTTGATGAACTTGGTGGAGAAACCTACGCCGAGGCTTGTCAACATCTCTTCGATCGCTCCGGCGGCGCGGTGTGCGAGCTCGGTCAAAAGCCGGCTTGACTCGCCGCGCGGGATGGCGAGCAGCGCCGAGTAGTCCTCGCGGCTGATGAGGGAAGGCCAGCCTGTCTTGCCGGAGAAATAGACATGGTCCTGATAGCCAGTCGCCGCGGCCTGCGCATGGAAGGCGTCCCACACTCGGTCCGCGTCGAAATGTGCCGCGCCAAATTTTAAGAATGCTCCTTGCTGGGCGAATTCTTCGGCAACGCCGATTTTTCGAATACCCCCTTCCCCGGAATTCGGGTAGTTGTCCAGGGCCCAGGTCATGACTACGCCATCCGACTCTTCCAAGGACGCCATGCCCACATGAGAGTAGCCTTTCTCTAGGAAGTTTCGTCCAGCCAGCCACTTCTTGAAGTCCCAAATAAGCTGTTTAAGCCGGTTGCGCAGAGGCTGGCCGGCGACGAGTTTCAGTCCCACCTTGGGGTTGGCCCATAGGCCCAGCAGGTGGCCGTGCAGTTTTTGCCGAAAAGCCGGGAACCAGCCAGATCGCGCGGGCTGCACGAAGAAGGTGATCCCAGCCGCTTCCCGGCCGCCGCTGCGCTCGCCGATGAAGTCACCGGTGTTGAGCTTCAAGCGCGTTATTCCACCGGCCGCGTACTGGTCCGGCAGGACCAAGGTGTCGCCAACGAAATTTTCCAGCCAGAGCCCGCGCAGCGCGAGTTCTTTTTTTAGGCTCTCCTCGACCTCGGGACGGCCAGCCTTGCGAGCGAACCGGACCAAGGACGCGGCCAAAGCCCGGCCTGCGTAGCGGGTCTGCCCGGCTTCAGCGTCCGTATAAGCGGTGATGAGGACGCGCTCCGCGGGCTCCTTGATGCGCTGAATGCGGCCGAGCAATTCACGAGCTTCCGGCGTATCCTTCTCGCCGCGGCCGAGAGCGTCCAAACCGGACTGCAGAATAGGGGTGGGAACGGCGGTCTTGGCGACGTCCGAGACGACCTGGGCGAGCTGAGCCGAGATCTTCTGCACCGTCACCTCGATGAGCCATCGGCGGATCCCGGTCTTGTCCAGGCGCGCTACCTCTGGAGGCAGGCTGGATGGCGGATCGAGAGGCTGCAGGCTCAGGAGCCGTGCGGCCAACTCGGTGCCTGTGTACATGGCTTCCTGACTGTAACCCTGCTCAGCCAGGCCGGACATCACCTCGGCGGCTAATTCTCGGCCCGCATTGATGACGCGGTAACGCTTGGCGTTGAATTCTAGGACTTTCATTTGCAGGCCGTTCTGCCCGCCCTGTCTTAGATTGGCCGCGATGGCCGCAGGATAGTCGCGAAAGCCCAGGCTGGTCAGGAATTGGGCATAGTCCTCGCGCACGGCGGCGGCGACGGGAAGCGTCTCCGTCGCGCCAGAGGCTTGGTCGTATAAGCGCGGTAGGACATCGTTCAGACGCTGCTCGGCATCGGCTTGACGCAGCCGCGCCACGGTCTGCAAGGCCGTAGCAGAGATCGCCGATGGTTGGTTAATGGAGACAGCCCGGGCGGCCCAGGCTGTGGGCACTGGCACGGACATAAGCGCCGTTGGATTGATTGGGGCAGGGATCGCTGTTTGGGGCAGCTCCGACGGCAGGATTATGGAGGCAGCCCGAGCGGCCAAGGCCGCGGCCTCAGGCGCCGACAATTTTATCGCCGGTATCAGCGCTGCGGGCGTCAAAGAAAAACCGTTGAGGCGCACGTCGGCGGATAAGCTTGTTTTCTGGCTCGGCCGTGGCACACTCGGAACTCGGATGTTAAGAATCGGGGTCGTGGGGGCGCTAGCCTGCCTGGGCGCGATCAGGTTGGCGCATCGTGCCGTGCCGGGCAACAACAGCGCGGCGAGAATGATTTTCTTAAGCAAGCCATTTTATTATAACAACGCCTGGGAAATCTGGCCTAGGCCGCACGGCCCAAGCGGACTTTAGCAATCGGCCCAAGTCGGAAGGGCCGATGGGCCCACGTGTAGAACGTTATTAGGATGCCGTCGATGACTTGATGGGATGGCCCGGTGATGTCTCTATCGTGCCGCAATAGCCCGCTTGCTCGTCCGCCAACCCATCAGCGCTGCGCCAAGGTAGAATCCCGTCAAAATGACGCTGAATCCCAGGCACAGCGGTGCCAGGAGCCAGCCCATCTGCGAGTAGACTGTCCCCGATCGCGCCAACCTCACTGTTCCCAAAAGCGTGCCGGAAAGTCCAGTTCCCATCTGCGCCCGTATCCGGCCGACTGGATCGATGATTTGCGACTGCCCTGACGACGCAGCCCGCGCGATCCAAAGCCCCGATTCCACCGCCCGCATTGGCGCCATGGCCGAATGCTGCTGGTGCTGCCAATCCGTCCATTCCAAAGGATCCTGGTCCGGCACCACCAGCAACTGCGCTCCGTCGTGCGCCAAGTGTCGCGTCCCATCCTCGAAGTCTAAGTCGTAGCAGATCTGTATCCCCAGCTTGCCCACCGGCGAATCGATCGCCCGCGGCGTCGGCCCGGCCAGCAAGCCGTCCTCAACGAACGGGATCGGATGATGCTTGTCGTAGCGGCCCAATAAGTTTCCGTCAGGAGCCAAAACCCAGGTGAAGTTTTGTACCGTTCCATTCCCCGAGGCTGCAGGATATTCCGCGCCCGGAAGCACGGCCACGGCCTTTGTTCCCCGGAGCCTGGCATTGAGTGAGCCTCGGAACTGGTCTTCCTGTCCGGCGGGGACCGTGAAGGACTCCTCTGGCCAGACCAATATCCGGGCATTACGCGCCGCGCCATCCAGGCTCAGATGGAAAACTTTATCGAGGTTTCCGGTTTCGTCCTGTACCAGAGCTACTGGGATAGGCTCGCCTAAACCGAGTGCATGGTGCGTCATATGGTATCGGCCCCAGAGCCAGAGCGTCGCTAGGACTGTCGCCAGCACGGCCAGCGGCTTGCGTTCGCCGCGCCAAGCCAGCCAACCCGCGCAGTTGAAAGCCGCGATGAATCCGCTCAGTCCATAGACGCCCCATAGACTCGCGGACTGTAAAATCGGCAGGTTCACCGTCTGGCTGAAGCCCAAGGCCAGCCAGGCGTTGTTGAGCCACCACACCTCGCAGCGGAAAAATTCGCAGCCTACCCATACCGCGGCGGACATCACCACCCAGGCCCACGCGCGCCAGCGTAATGGGAGGATCGCGGGCGGCTTATGCCAGAGTTGCCAGACCAGAACCACGGCCAGGCACAGCCAGAGGCAGTAGATGCACCAGAACGCCGGCGTCGTCTTCCCGAAGACTTTAAGCAGCCAATGCAGGGACGTCCCATAGAAGACCAGGCCTGCCACGGCAGCGATGTTCGCGGCAGCCTTCGCGTCTGGAGCCTCGAGCGCGGCATGCAGCAGAGGGATGAGCGCCACCCAAGCTAAGGGCCACAGAGCGAAAGGGGGGAAGGCCAAGGCGAGGAGCAGCCCGGAAAGCGCGGCCCAAGACGCTTGACGCGGTGTCACGCCGTGCTCGTGAGTCCTGGCAGGCAGGTGTTGATGCTCCCGCGACGTTTTTCGTGCTTGCCCATGCGGGTATGCCTCAGCGCAGTTTCGCGAAGATGCGAGCGAACTCTTGGGCGACCTCCGCGGGAGTTGCGAAGGTTTTTTTCTTTCGTCCGTGCGGTCGCAAGATCGCGCGTAGGATCGGTGCGCCGGTGGTCGTCTCCGCCATAGTGACCGAGGCCGCGCTCCAGTCAGGCGCCATGCGGCCTAGGATCAGTGAGTCGGCTCCGGACTGCGCACGGATCGCCTCCAGGGCTTCGATGCTGTAGCCTATGTCGCGGTCAGGCTTGAACTTCGTGAGGACCTGCGCGAGCGCCTTCTGGTCGACCGGCTCATACATCTCTTGTTGCAAGACGGAGTCTATCGCGTCGGCGACGGTCTGACCCTTGCCGTTCTTGTCGGCGAAGGCCAAGATGCCGATGCGACGGTAGCTCGCGAAGTTCACAGCCTCTTCGGGCATGACCTGCGACTTGCGTCCGCCGCACCCGGTCAGGACGAGCACCGCGGCCAAGGCCATCCCAGCAGTCCCATGACGCATGATGTCTTATACTGACTAAAGCCATCGTTTGTCAATAGAGCTTCCTGCGCGCTATCGTGAGTATAATAAGGTGGCGGTATTCATGGACACATTCAAAAAGCTGTTTGGGATCGAGAAGTCCTGCATCAAGCCGGATTGCATACTTTCTCCTCTCAATGAAGTCGATCTCTTCTCTCGGCATGGGATGGGAAAATGTGCGCGTGGCGATTACTTTCGGATCGCGGATTCCCGATACGCCACCCTCATTGGCACGCGCTATAGCTTGCTGGCAGGCGATTGCGTCCTGAGCCTTGCCGATTCCCCCTGCAGGAACATCTACCTTTTCAACTGCTGCGGCGGGGTCGGCGGTGGGATCGGCGCGGCGTATTCGGTGAGAAAGGCCTTTGACTTCGAGAGCTTCAGCGGCATGCTCGCGGGCAAGGAGGAGACCGTCTGCTATGGCCCGGACGCGGAACTGGCGGGGCAGTTCTCCTTGTACTCCGGCCTACCCGAAGGGACATGCGCCACAGTGGGCTCGTTGGCTCTGGAGGCGGCGCATCTCCCACGCTTTCGCGCTCTGGGAGTGGACTGTCTGGACATGGAATGCTCCGCGGTGTTCTCTGCTTCGCAGAAGATCGGCAAAAGGGCGCTTGCCCTTCTCTATATTACGAACAGCGTTCCGGATAAGCCTTGGCATGAGGACCTGGACCGTCGCGACATCCAGAGGCTCGGTCGCGCGCGCCAAGACCTTGCCGCGTCGCTGATGGGCTTCATCGCCCGGGATATGTCCGGCGGAGAGTCCCGCCACTGAAACCCATAACGATATCAAGCTATAATTTAACCTTGGAGAGGTGGCCGAGTGGTTTAAGGCAGCGCTCTTGAAAAGCGCCAGGGGTGAAAGCCCCTCGTGAGTTCGAATCTCACCCTCTCCGAGTTTTTTTAACGGACAGAAGAATGGTAGCGAAGCCATCGACGCCTCCAGTGACGGACAAGTAGAGGCGTGCCGGCATAATCAGGCTGCTGGCTGAGGCACACTGTAATTGGCTCAAGCGGAAGGGCCGCCTTAAGGTACTCCAAGAGCGACACCCCAATCTCGACCCTGAAATCTAGAGTTTGGTGGACCCGAAGTTTAAGTGCGGCCAAGTCCCTCCCAATTCCAGCTCGCCGAGAAAAAGTCATGGCTTTCTCCATATGCAATTTTGAGGCCAATAGAGAGACGATCTACTTCCCTTGGGATTTTGGTCGGCCGAGAACTGCTATAGGTCAATGAACTCACTTCGTCGGAGTAGCAGCAACTAATTGTGCGACGCTTGGCAGGGGATTGGCTGCGGGAGTGGTATTATCCGAATATGGTATAACCCAAAATAGGTTACTGATCGTAGAATGGTTCAGAAGCGGGAAATGCGTTTAATTGGTGCCGGAGGATGATGGTCAAAATCTTCCGTCTGAATCCGCTCCAGATCACGTGGAGGAACAAATGAATCACATCATCTTTCTGACCTTTATTAGCACGGTAGTGGGCCTTGCCACACTCCTGCCCGCGGCAATCGCCCGTAAGAAGGGGCGGTCCTTCGGAGTTTGGTGGGGTGCAAGCGCCGGGTGCATCTTGGTCGCGGGGATTCTTGGGGCATTCATAGGAGCACCCGAAGCTATTCCTGGAGCCCTTACGGCTGCGGCGGGAACGTATGTCATTGAATTAATTGTCACCGCTATGCTGACGCCAGACCAGAAAGAGCTCGATAAGAGAAAGCTTCATGACGGCATGAAGAAGTGCCCCCATTGTGCAGAAATAATCAAGTCGGCGGCCAAGGTTTGCAGGTACTGCGGTCGAGACATCTAGCAAAGGGTATCGGACGCTAGCATCCCGGGATGGGCAAATCGATATGACTCCAAAACAAACGAGTGCCCTGGGGGATGTCCCACCCAACAGCCTAGAGCTATGCGCACTTATCGGCAAAGTGCTTGCCACTAGAGATGTTTTCCAGAAAAACTACCACGCTCCGGTGCAATGGCTGTGGTGGTGCAATTTCAAAAAGCTTGTGCAGTGGGACGTCCTAATCCAAGTGGCCCATGATGAGTTGACGGGACAGGCCCGTAAACCCATATGGCCATTTGGTGCAGCACGAAGGATTTACTCCGAACGATGCATGCGCCTCCAAGCTCTCCACGACGAGCTGACGCAATTTGAAGCGACCTTTTCCAAAAAGGTGACTGACAATGAGGTGGAACACCCATTATCGTATTCGCAGTGGGCCCAAAACATGAGAGAGGGAGTATCCCCCAAGTTGGAAGAACTGGCCTCCATTCTTAAAGAGCTTGGAGGCATCAAAGCAACAGAGGCGATTCACCATGGAAAGCCGTAGCCCATTTGAAGTGATAAATCCCGAAAGGATTGACACTTTTCTGCGCACAGTTTGCTCTGCTAGCCCGGGAATCGAAGACGGCAGGATAAAGAAATGCCTTTTCGACCTGCAAATTACGATGCTCAACCTGCAGAGACTCCGAATACTGTCCATACTGTCGAAGCAGCAAGCAGACAAAGTTGAGCGGCTGCAGACGGCATTCCGAAATATGGGCAAGAGTGCCTCCTCCATCGGAACCGCGCCGAGCGCCATGCGCGATGACCTCCTTACGCAATGTCAGAAAACGCTCGCCATGACAGAAGAGAGCATGGATGACTGGTTCAAGACCATTGAGCAGATCGAGGTCGTAGCGCAACGCGCTCTCGAGCAGGCCAAGGCTTTGGGTTGGACCATCCATAAACAGCCGGTTTTTTGCTACGAGGAGGCACGGCAGGCCATTGAAACCCGCATCGGCGAAGAGGCCGCAAAATTCAGGAAATCCCTAGAGGACTCATTAGGGAGAGGCAACCAATCAGCTGAAAATGCTATTGCCTCCCGCACTCGCCAAGGAACTCGATCGAAATCAGGGCGGACACAAGTCAGTGAGGAATCTCAGCACCATCAAGAGCGGGATGCCGAATTGCGGATGCTTGCCTCGATAGCAGCTTCCGCAGCTGCCACTGCAAAAGCCGCTCAGGCCTCAGCGGCGGCTGCCGAGTCCTCTGCCGCAGCATCTGCTAATGACAAGAAGAAACACTACCTCAACGACGCGTACTCATAAGGCAACCCTGGGATCAAGCCGAATATATTTATATGCCCCCACCCCGCGGCCAATCTCGCAGCGAAACAGGGATGTCTTCTGCCTCAGCATGAGGAATTACATCTGGCTTGTTGGGGCATTCGCATTGCTACTACTCAGCGGAATAGCTAATGCCTCAGAACAACAGCCGGAAAAGAAGCAGTTCGGCATCGAGATTGCCCCCGAATGGTGGTATGCCAAATGGAATCCAAGTTTCAGCGACAATTGCGTTTCAAATGACTGTGGTCTTTTTAATTCTGGCTATAGCATTGCGCCGAAAGTGCTAAGCGGCCTTTCGGTGTCCGGGTTTTATGGGAAAAGCAGCATTTTTGTAAATTACCTCGACTCCCGGCTGGCACCAGGAAGTGCTTCCTCAACCAGTGGTGATGTGCGGAGATGGCGAGAACTGGTTGGGGGAATCTTGTTTTGGATGGGAGGTTCGTGGTACTTGGAGAGCAGCGTGCTGTCGGGTAATTTTAGCGGTACTGCCTGGGGCGATGAGTGGACACGCGGCGTTGGGACTACGAGACGGAATTTAAGTGTTGATACATCTTTGACAGAAGGCGAAGTGGATGCGCTGTTTAAAACTTCCTTGAACTGTGGTGGCGGCGGGTTCAAGTGCCCTGATGGGTTTGAGCTGGGATACAGAGTGGATAGTTACCATCTTCCAGCCTTGGTAGAGGTTTACGATGACCGGGGATTGATGAAGATCGCTTTTGAAGACACAAGGTTTTTAACCAATTATCTGGTTCTAGGTGCCCGGGAATTCCCTGATACCAAGCAGGATGGCTGGACCTGGGGCATTTCTGATCTGAAAGGTTTCTTCGGAGTGACCGCAGCAAAGAATGCAGACATGAATAATAAAGGGGGATTTTCCGCTGGCGGCGAAGGGGAGTGCGGTGTTGAGTACAAGAAAAGCTGGGCGAGCGCGTTCGTCGGATTTAAGGGGAAGGTGGTATATACCACCGTGGGGTCGAAACCGGAAGTGGGAACCGACCAAGGCCAACATTATTATGGCACGTCGCATTTGGAAATGACGGATACGTATTATGGACCCCTCGCGCGGCTCACTGTTAGGTTTTGAAGAATGTCCTATGGAACCCAGTCCGATACTATTCAGACCAGTTTTATCCTTCCACGCCGCAGCGAGAAAGGTCATTTAAAAGAGGTATTCGTCCCGGTACCCCCGTCGCGATATGGGGCAGCTGCCATCTTTAATTTAGAATTGGGGCGGACGAAGCCAACAACCATGACCCCGCGGAGTCTATTTTCTGTAAGAAACAACGCAGCAGGACCCCAACGGCGGCACCTCAAGGGCTTGAGGGCGTTGCAGGGAAGATCAGCGATGCCCTCGACCGCTTGGCGCTCCACAATCCAAGCACGCTATACCTTCACTGAACTCCAAAGTGGCTCCAAAGCGGACAAACAATCCCCTGCTAATTTTATTCCAGGGGAGGGATTTGGCAAGCACGGATGCTGTGATTTTGATTAAAATGTAAGAGCTTTTAGATGCAAACGGAGGACAGAGTGAGGACTCGAAGGCGGCGGTCTTGAAAACCGCTAGGCGGGCAACCGCCTCAGGGGTTCGAATCCCTTCCTCTCCGCACTTTTCGTTTTCGTAAAAATCCAAAGGCCGTTGATAAGCCAGACCCGGGCCTTTACACTAAAATCCTATGGAACGCGCGCGCGTGTGGACCAAAATCCTGCTCCTGGCGGCCGCCCTCTTGGGCGCCGGTGCGGCGGCGCAGGAGAGGCGCGACGAGTCCCCGACATCGCTTTCCGGCATGAGCGCCTTGCTCTCGTCCGAGGTCTCGCCTCGGCACAAGGCGGAAGCCTGGGGCGCGCTGGGGCCGCTGGAGCGTGAATCGATCCAGCGCTTCATTGCCGACTCATCCGACCGCGGTCGGGCCGAGGCCGACTTCGTGCTTCTGGGCCGGCGCCTGTTGCAGTTGCGGGAACTCCAGGAGGACCCCGAGGGACTAGGTCTCGTCGCGCGCGAGGAAAGACGCCGCCGGTTAAGCCTACGTGCCGATGAGGCGCTGGCGGCTATGACGGCCCAGACCCGTGCCCAGCTTCTGAACGTCTTGGGCGAGCCCCTTAAGCGCGCTGGCTACGCTCCGGCACCGGGATCCACGACTGCGGCCCCGGTCGCCGCGACGTTGATTTTATCCGCTGTGCCGCCAGCCTCCTATAAAATAGAGCTGTTGCGGGCCCAGGAAGGCTTGCGCCGCCGCGACTGGGCCGCGGCCTTGACCGCGGCCCACGCCGCTGCGGGGTTCGCGCCGGAGGGGGAACTCCTGGCCGGCGTGCTCAAGGCCGCGGCTCTTTCCATGCTGGGACGGCACGATGAAGCCTTGAGCGAGGTGCGCACGGCCCTGCGCATCAAGCCTCAGGCTTCCGGCCTGCATAGTGTCTACGCCTTCATCCTGAACCGCGCGGGGAAATATCAAGAAGCCCAGCATTCGGCCGACGCTTCTTTTGAAATCCGGCCGGATCGGGCATGGGCCTGGTACCAGCTCGCCTACGCCCAGGCCGGCGCGGGTGACCGCACCGGCAGCCTGCGCTCGCTGGAGCAGGCGGCCCGGCTCGATGCGACGGGTTTCGCCCTGCGCCGGCACCGGGCCTTGACCGCTGCGGACGTCCAGGAGCTACTCGCGCTCTTCACGGCGGACCCCGGGCTCGATGCGGCTCCATTTTTGATGGTCCATCCAGGGGCTGCGACCCGGCGTCGCCTGTTGATGGCGTCGGCTTGGCTAGCGGCCGGTGTGGCGCTTTTGGTGCTGTTCTTTTTTCTGCGCAAGCCCATGCCGTCAAAGCCCATCTCCAGCGTGTCGCCGCTGACCGGGACGGGGATTTCTTTGCCTGGCCTGCCTGCGGGTTACCGCGTCTTGCGCCAGATCGGCATGGGCGGTATGGGTGCGGTCTATGAGGCCGAGGACCTTTCCTTACAGCGCAGGGTGGCGGTTAAGCGCATGCGCGACGAGATCCGCAACGACCCACGCGAGCGGGAGCGTTTCCTGACGGAGGCGCGCACCGTGGCCAAACTGCACCATCCCAATATCGTGAATATTCACGGCATCTTCGAGCATGAGGGCGAGGTCTTCTTGATATTCGAGTATCTTGACGGAAAGACCCTAGATCTGGTGGTCTACGAGAATGGCCGGCTCAGCATCCCGGAGATCAAGGGTATGCTGATCCAGGTCTGCTCGGCGCTGACCTATGCCCACTCCCGCGCGGTCATCCATCGCGACCTTAAGCCGACCAACATCATGATCACCCGCGACAACCGCGTCAAGGTCATGGACTTTGGCGTGGCTCGGCAGGCTTACGACGCTTTGAGCCGGCTCTCCATCTCGGCCACCGTGGCCGGCACCCCGCCTTACATGGCTCCAGAGGCCGAGGCCGGCCGGGTGCGCGCCGAGTCGGACCTTTATTCCTTGGCCGTCTGTCTTTATGAGATGCTCACCGGCGCGCGGCCTTTCGATGGGACCAGCGCGGGGATGCTGTTCAGCAAGATGAACATGGTTTTCATTCCACCCAGCCGCAAGGCGCCGGGACTGCCCCCAGCCTTCGACGATTTCTTTATTCGGGCCTTACAGGCCGACCCGGAGAAGCGGCCGCGTACCGCCGCCGCGTTCTTCGATGAATTTCTGGAGGCGGGGGGTGAGGCGACGGGGCGCACGGCTTAAAGTGGGGGCCAGGGGAACTGTCGCTATCGCGGGCGCGACCGGCTTCGTGGGCCGGGCGCTGACCGCGGCCTTGGCCGGCCGGAGGCGTGTCATCGGTTTAGCGCGCCATCCGCCCCATCCGGCGCCGGACCTTCCTGTGGAGTGGCGGCGCTGCGACCTGTTCTCCCTTTTGCAGTGCGAAGCTGCTCTGCAGGGCGCGGAGCAGGCCGTCTACCTCGTCCACTCCATGCTGCCATCGGCGCACCTGACCCAGGGCTTCTTCCAGGATTTCGACCTCATCTGCGCGGACAATTTCGCCCGGGCCGCGGCTCAGGCGGGGGTCCGGCAGATCGTGTACCTGGGCGGTCTTATTCCGGACGACCAGGCCCTCTCCGTTCATCTGCGCAGTCGCCTGGAGGTCGAGAAGACCTTGGCCAGCGGCGATGTGCCGGTCACGGCCCTGCGCGCCAGCATCATCGTCGGGCCTGGCGGATCCTCTTATCGTATGTTCCGTGCGTTGGTCGCGCGCGCGCCCGTCATTCCCTGCCCGCCCTGGTCGCGCAACCTCACCCAGCCTATCGCGCTTGATGATGTGCTGGCCCTGCTCATCTACTGCTTGGAGCATCCCGCCTCCCAGAGTCGCAGCTGGGACATTGGCTCCGCGGACGTCATGACCTACCGCCAGCTTTTGGAGCGTACGGCGGTCCTTTTGGGGCTCAAGCGCCGCTTCTTCAGCGTTGCGGTCCCTGGGACTTTCTGGTGCCGGTCCTGGCTGGGCCTGGTGACCGGCGCGTCGCAGGCCTTGGTCGCGCCCCTTATTGAGAGCGTTCGGCATTCCATGGTCTGCCGAGACCGGCGTCTGCAGGAGGCAGCGAGTGTGCCGGGCATCCCTTTCGACGTCGCTGTTCGGGCCGCAACGGCCCGGGGCCAGGCTTTGACCCGCATGGGCCGCGATCCGCACCCGTTGCGCCACGCTCCCTGGCGCGAACTTTACCGTTACGACGTACGCTCGATCCAGCGTCTGGACCTGCCTTCCGGGCGTACCGCGCGTTGGGCTGCGGAGCAGTACGGGGCCTTCCTGGGCCGGCGCTTCCGGTGGGTGCTGCGCGCGGACGTGGATTCCGGTCGCAATGTGCGTTTTCGCCTAGTCGGTTCGCGCCTGTGCCTGGTGGAGCTTACCTTCGCCCAGGACCGCAGTCAGAGCGACTCGCGTCAAGTCTTCTACATCACGGGAGGGGCCCTGGTGCGCCGAGTTCAGCGTGTCACGGGCCGGCCGCGCCTGGAGTTCCGGCAGGTCCTAGGCGGCCGGATCCTCTTGGTCGGCATCCACGACTATCGGCCGGCCCTGCCCTGGCCGCTCTACAGTCTGACCCAGGCGGTCATCCACCTGCGCGCCATGCGTGCTTTCGGGCGTTACCTGGCCGCACTCCAATCGCCGGGGGAATGAGCGAATCGTGAAAAAGCGAGGGGCGCTCAAGCTGGCGTCGTTCTATCGACCGCTTTAGCGCCCCTGCCCTATGAGTATAGCAGGAGAAGAAATTTTGTCAAGACCCAAAATCGGTAAAAATTTATCGTACTGCTCGTCGATAAGAGGACTATCCATATGCTTCTCGCATCGAGCGCATGACTCCGGGATCGACTGGCGCAGGCTGCATCCCTGAAGTAGGCTAAAGGGGAGGAGCTCCGGACCGTTGGAAGCGCCGCGCGAGCTCTTCGCGAGAGAGAGCCAGCATGGTGCGCCGTCCGTGCGGGCAGCAGGACCCGTCGCGGCAGTCCTTGAGATCCTCGATGAGGCGCAGCGCCTCAGCATCGGAGAGCGCGTCGTGGGCTTTGACCGCGGCCTTGCATGCGATGGTCGCCACCGCGTCGTGCTTGACGGCCTCGGCTACCGCGACTGGGTCGTGCAGAGAATCCAGGAGACGATGTACCAGGTCCTTGAGGTCCGCTTCCTTGTGGAAGAGGGCCGGCACGGCCAGGCAGTTGAGACCGCGCTTGCCGAACGGCGCGAAGACGAACCCCAGCCGCTCTAAGCGGTCTTGCTGGGAGAGCACCTTCTGTGTTGCCGAGGCGGGGAGGTCAACGGTCATGGGCAATATGAGTTTTTGCGAACGGGCCCGCCCGTGCGCGATCTCGGAGAGATACTTCTCAAAGAGAACGCGCTCCGCCGCTGCGTGCTGATCCAGGACGAAAAGTCCTCCCGCAGCTTCGAAGACCAGGTAGGCCCGCTCGATCTGTCCTAGGTAGCGGAAGGGCGGGGTGAACCAGCGCGGCGCGCCCTCCTCGGCCGCGAGTGCCTCGGCTGGAGCGCTTTCTAGAGCCAGCGAGGCCTGATAGCCGGCGGGCGCTTCGTGTATCAGAGATGCGGTGGCGCGCCCTGGCGCGCCCCCTCCGGGGGGGGAGTTGCGGGCGAGAGGGATGATGGCGGCGGCGGGCTTGGACTTGAGCAGGGCGGATGCCACCAGCCCGGAGACCAGCTCGAAGACGTCGCGGTCGGACTTAAAGCGGATCTCGCGTTTGCCGGGATGCACGTTTACGTCGAAAGCGTTACCGGGAAGCTCTAGATGCCCTAGGCAGACCGGGTGCCGGTTCGAGGGTCGGCCCTGGAAGGCTCGGTAGAGTGCCTGCTGCAGGATGCGTGCCGAGACTGGCCGGCGGTTGACGAACCAATACTGGAACTCGCGCGTCGCCGCTAGCGCGTCGAAGCGCGAGACGAAGAGGCGCAGTGTCATCTCCGGCCGTTCCACCACGATGGGGATGAGTCCCGCGGCGGCGGCTTCTCCCAGGACCCGCACGGAACGGCGGGCCAGGCCGTCGGCCAGGTCCCGGCCGGGCTCGGCCGCAAAGCGCAGCACGGTTCGGTTTTCAGACTTGTAGGTCAGGGAGAGCCCTGGGTCGGCTAAGGCCGCTTCTTCGACGACCGCGGCCAGGCGGCCCCGCTCGTAGGCGTCTGACTTGAGGAACTTGCGCCGCGCCGGCGTGTTGTAGAACAGGTCGCGCAGTTCCACGGTCGTGCCGGGGACCGCCGGGGCCGGGCTCGAGGAGACGATCTTGCCGCCCTCGGCCGTGACCTTCCAGCCCGATTCGGCCCCGCGCGGGGTGCTGGTGATGCTTAGGCGCGAGACCGCGGCCGCGGCGTAGAGCGCCTCGCCGCGGAATCCGAAGGTCGTCAGCGTCTCGAGATCGTCGAGGTCCATGATTTTGCTCGTGGCGTGGCGCTCCAGGGCCAGCGCGCAGTCCTCGGGCGACATGCCACATCCGTCGTCGACCACACGTAAAGAGGCCCGGCCCGCCCCCGCGCATTCAACCGTGATACGCCGGGCGCCGGCATCGAGCGCGTTTTCTAGGAGTTCTTTGAGGGCCGAGGCGGGACGCTCGATGACCTCGCCCGCGGCGATGCGGCTGGCGACCTCCGGAGTAAGTTTGTGGATGGCTTGCGTGCCATCAGGGAACGCGTTGGAATGTGTGGGACCGTCCTTGGGAAAGGCGTTAGCGGTCATGTACTAGAGCTTCTTTTTTAGGGCTGTGATGGCTTCGAGTGCCTCAAGCGGCGTCATGGACTCGGGATCCAGGAGCCGCAGGGCGTGCAGGATCGGGTTGTCGTCGAAGAGGGGCAGTTCGGGGTCTCCGCCCGTGGGTTGGGCTGGTGAGTTGGCCAGCCGCCCAGAGGCGGACTCATTCTCTAAAGTGGAGAGGATTTCTCTGGCGCGGGCCAGGACGGCGGGAGGGAGGCCCGCCAGGGCCGCGACGTGGATACCGTAGGAGCGGTCGGCCGGCCCCTCTGAGATCTTGTGCAGGAACACTACCTCGGTGCGGCCTTCCGCGTTGGTCCACTCCCGGGCCTCGACGTTGGCGTTGGCTACGCCTTCCAGGCGGTGGGCCAGTTCGGTGAGC
This sequence comes from uncultured Elusimicrobia bacterium, assembly GCA_903830945.1. Taxonomy (GTDB): domain Bacteria; phylum Elusimicrobiota; class Elusimicrobia; order UBA1565; family UBA9628; genus UBA9628. Next base: position 46,004 of record CAIKVT010000069.1, on the reverse strand, counting down.
TCGAAATAGTGCGTGGCGAAGAGCGTGCGCGGTCCTCGAGGTCCTTCCGGTTCTCCGGGAGTGGCGTAGGCGCCCTGCAGGTGTTCCAGAACCGCCCAGGCGATGGAGATGCCGTCGAAAGTGGAGGTGCCGCGGCCTACCTCGTCGAGGATGACCAGGCTGCGTGGGGTGGCTGACTTGAGGATCTGGGAGGTCTCGTTCATTTCCACCATGAATGTGGAGGCGCCTTGGGCCAGGGCGTCCTGGGCGCCGATGCGGGTGAGGATCTTGTCTACGATGCCGATCCGCGCGGACTTGGCGGGTACGAAGGAGCCCATCTGGGCCAGCACCGCGATGAGCGCGTTCTGGCGCAGATAGGTGGACTTGCCAGACATATTGGGTCCGGTCAGGACGATGATCTGCGGGGCGCGGGCGTTCAAGTTCAGGGAATTGGGAACAAAGGTTCCGGCCGGCAGGACTGCGGCCAGGACCGGGTGGCGTCCGTCTACGATATCCAGGTCGTGGCTGAGGTCCACCTGAGGCTTGATGAATTCATAGAGCGCGGCGCTGTCGGCCAGGGCGTTGAACACGTCGAGTTCAGCCAGAAGTGCCCCTAGGCGCTGGATCGAGTCGTGGCGGTTGAGGACCTCGCCGCGGACTTCCTCGAAAAGCCGGGCCTCCAGGCGTAGGATCTTCTCCTCCGCGCCCAGGATCTTGTTCTCGAGCTCCTTGAGCTCGGGGGTGATGTAACGCTCCGCGTTGGTCAGGGTCTGCTTGCGCGTGTAGCGGGCCGGGACTTTCGCCTTATGCGCGTTGGTGATCTCGAAATAATAGCCGAAGACCGAGTTGTAGCCGGCCTTGAGCGAGCCGATGCCTGAGGCCTGCCGCTCTTCGGCCTCCAGCCGGGAGAGGAAGGTCTGGCTGTCCGAGCGCAGGAGCCTGAGTTCGTCGAGCTCGGCGTGGAAGCCCTCGCGGATGAACCGTCCGTCCGAGAGCCGGGCCGGAGGGTCGTCGACTAGGGCGCGGGAGAGGTAGTCGGCGCAGGCCGAGAGTCCTGCGGCGGTCTCCTGCAGCTGCAGGGCCAGGGTGGTAAGGCCCGGACAGAGCTCGTTGGCCTTGAACCAGAGCTCAAGGGGGGGCAGTTGAGTTAGGGACCGGCGCAGGGCGGCCATGTCCCGGGGCGTGGCTTGTCGGGTGCTCAGGCGGCTCACCACGCGGGGCAGATCCGAGACCTCGCGCAGGATTTCTCCCAAGGCCTCGCGGGCTCCGGGCTTGTCGAAAAGGTCCTCCACGCAGTTTTGCCGCAGCTCGATCTCCGCGAGGTCGGTGGAGGGATGCAGGATCCAGTGTCGTAGCTTGCGGCTGCCCATGGCCGTGCGGCAGCAGTTGAGAAGCCCCCAAAGGCTGTGGCGTCGGTCTCCTGATGAGGAGTCCACCAGTTCCAGGGTGCGCAGCGCCGTTTCGTCGAGCTGCATTTCGTTGGCTGACTCGCGGTAGATCGGGGCGATGAGCTCCTGAAGGTGGAATTGGGTGCGGGCTACGTAACCGCGGCAGCGCAGGGCCGCGCGCAGGGCCAACCGGTGGTTGACCCAGACGGACTGCCGGGCCCAAGCCGGAGGCAGCGCGGACTCGGGTGGAGTTGCTTCCAGGGTCACGCAGGTCGCAGCGGGCAGGGCCGGCCGCAGTTGCGCCGCGGCCTCTGGAGAGCAAAGCATCTCGGCCGGCCGCACGCGCGCCAGCAGGTCGAAGAGCCGGCGGTTGCCGCGGTCGTTCAGGGCTTGGGTGGCCCAGAATTCCCCGGTCGAAACGTCGATGCAGGCCGCGCCCCAGCCCACGATGTCAAACTCGACCGCGACCAGGAAATTGGTGGCGGTGGCCTCGAGGAGTTCGTCTTCGATGATGGTTCCTGGCGTGATGAGGCGGATGATATCGCGCCTGACCAGCTTCTTGGTCTTGGAGGGGTCCTCCATCTGTTCGGCCACGGCGACCTTGTGGCCGGCCTTGAGGAGCTTGGCCAGATAGGTCTTGGAACTATGGAAGGGCACGCCGCACATGGCCACGCCTTGGCGGGCGGTCAGCACTAGGCCCAGGAGTGGTGCCGCGGTCTGCGCGTCAGGGCCGAAGAGCTCGTAGAAGTCGCCCAGGCGGAAGAACAGGAGCGCCTCGGGATGGCGGCTCTTGAGCTCCTGGTACTGGCGCATCACCGGCGTGTCGGGCAGGGTCTCCGTCGTCGACATGCGGTCATTCTAGCAGAATACAGGCCTGCTATAGAAGTTGCTGTTGCAGAGATCGCTGGGACGCGCGCTAGTGCGCGGTCGGCTGCTGGGTGCCGCCGCCCATGCGCTGCATGAGGCGGCGCAGATCCTCCGGATCCAGCGAGCGCGTCATGGCCTCCTGGAAGGTGATCCGGTTCTGGCGGTAGAGCTCAGCCAGGGATTGGTTCATGGTCTGCATCCCCATTTTGCCGCCGGTCTGGATGGCGAGCTGGATTTGCTCGACCTTCTGCTCGCGGATAAGGTTGCGGATGGCGGCGGTGACGATGAGTATCTCGGCGGCCAGGACTCGGCCCGCGCCCGAGGAGTGGGCGAGCAGTTGCTGGCAGATGACAGCCTGCAGGACGAAGGAGAGCTGGATGCGCACTTGGTCGAGCTGATGCTGTGGGAACACGTCGATGATGCGGTTGATGGTCTGGGCGCAATCCGTGGTGTGCAGGGTGGCGAATACCAGGTGGCCGGTCTCGGCGATGGTCAGGGCTGCGGAGATGGTGTCGAGGTCGCGCAACTCGCCGATGAGGATGACGTTGGGGTCCTGGCGCAGGACGTGCTTCAAGGACGCGGTGAAGGATTCCGTGTCCTGGCCGACCTCGCGCTGGTTGATGATGCATTTCTTGTGGCTGTGCACGTACTCGATGGGATCTTCGACTGTCACTACATGCGCGCTGCGGTTCTCGTTGACAAAGTCGATCATGCTGGCGATCGTGGTGGACTTCCCTGAGCCTGTCGGACCGGTCACCAGAACGAGGCCCTTGGGGACCTTCATCACTTCATAGATCACGTTGGGTAGGCCGATCTCAGCGAAGGTCTTAAATGACGAGGGGATGGCGCGGATGGCCGCGCCGATGGCGCCGCGCTGGCGATAGACGTTCATGCGTAGGCGGCCGATGCCTTTGAGGCTGAAGGCCAGGTCGAGCTCGTTGGTGGCCTCGAAGCGTTGGCGCTGGTTCTCGGTCAACAGGGAGAAGATAAGTGTCTGGCTGGTCTCGTGGGTCAGTTTCTCGAAAGGCGTAGGCACGAGCTGTCCGTCGATGCGCAGGGTCGGAGGCGCGCCGACCGTCATGTGCAGGTCTGACGCTCCCCGCTCGTGCATCAGCAAGAATAGCTCGCTCATCGATATCATGGGGATCCCCTTTGGTGTTCAGCCCTCGATGTCCGAGGCTGTGACTCGGATCATCTCTTCCACCGTTGTGACGCCACTGAGGAGTTTCCGGATGGAACACGCGCGCAGGCTTAGCATGCCCTGTTTGCATCCCTGCTCCTTGATCTCCCGCGAGCTGGCCCTGTCCAGGATCATCTGGCGGATGGTGTCCGTCACTTCTAAAACCTCATAGAGGCCCTGCCGGCCGCGGTAGCCAGTGCCCGCGCAGTTGTCGCAGCCTTTGCCTTTATGTAAGGCGACCTTGCCGTCGCGCGTCTGCAACTGGTTGGGCGGCACTCCCAGCTTGATGAGCCAGTCCTGTTCCACTTCGTAGCGCTCCTTGCACCCGGGACAGATGCCGCGCACCAGGCGTTGGGCCACAACCATCAGGATCGACGAGCTCGACAGAAAGGGTTCGACGCCCATCATGTTGAGGCGCGTGATCGAGCCCGGCGCGTCGTTGGTGTGCAGGGTGGAGAAGACTAGGTGGCCGGTTAGGGCCGCGTTGATGGCGATCTGGGCCGTCTCAAGATCTCGGATCTCACCGACCATGATGATGTCCGGGTCCTGGCGCAAGAACGAGCGTAGCCCGGCGGCGAAGGTCAGGCCGATGGCGGCGTGGACCTGGACCTGGTTGATGCCATGGATTTGAACCTCCACTGGGTCTTCCACGGTCATGATGTTGTGTTCGGGCGTGTTGAGTTGCGAGAGGGCCGAGTAGAGGGTGGTGGATTTGCCCGAGCCAGTGGGGCCGGTGATGAGGTTGATGCCGTAAGGCGCCTTCATGCTGCGGTTGAATACCGCCAGGGCCTCGGGTTCGAAACCCAGCTTGCTCATTTGGACGCCGAGGCCCGCGGTGTCAGCGATGCGCATGACGATCTTCTCGCCTGGGGCGCAGGGCAGCACCGAGACGCGCATGTCCACCTCTCTGTCGCTGATGCGCACCTTGAGCCGGCCGTCCTGGGGAAGGCGCCGCTCCGAGATGTCTAGGTTGGACATGATCTTGAGGCGCGCGCAGATGGCGGCATGGAATTTTTTTGGCGGAGCGGGCTGCTCGTGGAGCACTCCGTCGATGCGGTAGCGGATGCGCAGGTCTTTCTGGTAGGGCTCGATGTGGATGTCCGAGGCTTTGGCTTTGATTGCGTTGGCCAGGATAAGGTTGACCATCTTGATGACCGGGGCGTCCTCGGCGGACCTTTCCACTGAGAGGGAGCTTTCCTCGTCCTTTTTCTCCTCTATGTGCTCCACCGCGTCGGCCGAATCTTCAGAGGCCTGGCTCTGCTCGAGGATGTCGTCGAGATCATCCTGGGAGCTGGCCGGCTTGTAGTATTTGTCCAGGGCCGTCAGAATCTCGCTCTCCGAGGCCAGCGCCGCCTTGACGTCGCATCCGGTCATCATTCTAAGGTCGTCGAGGATCAGGACGTTCAGGGGGTCGGCCATTGCGACGGCGATCGAGTTGTTGGCCTTGTTGAAGGGGATGAGGGTATGCTGGCGGGCGATGGCCTCGGGAACCAGGGCGATGACTTCGGGCGCGATTTCGGCCATGCCGGAGAGTGTGATGTAGCTGATGTCACACTGGGCGCTGAGGAACTGCAGGATGCGCTCCTCGCTGACGAAGCCCTTGCCGATGAGGATGGTGCCCAGCTTTTCATTTCTTTCGCGTTGGGAGTCCAGCGATTCCTGCAGCTGCGTCGAGGTGATGATCCGCTCCTCCACCAGCAGCTCGGCTAGCCGCCGCGAAAGGTTCAGGGAAATCACGTGTTCGCCGTTGGACATGGGCTTATAGATTAGCCGCCTGGCCGGAGCTTGTCAAGGTTAAGAGCATAAACTCGACATTAAACAATCAAGGGCTCAGAGGTTCGGTTGCACCGTATCGGATCGGAATGCAGACTCATCCTCGGCGGGAGGAGTCAGTTCGACATCAGATGGGAGGGGCAAAAGCGGGACGGCTTTGTGCTTGGGCGCCGATATCGCGCCGCGTCGGGGCGGTGTGCGTTTTTTTGGCTTGGCCGGTCGGGCTTTAGTCGTGGACTTGCCTTGCGCCGGGGAGCGGCCGGCCAAGAGTTTTCTAGCGGTCGCGTTCATGCCTTTGACCGTCTTGCGCGTCACATCGGCTTCGAAAAGGTAGGTGATAGCGTCCTTGCCCGCGGGCTGCACCGTGTACTTGACCGCGTAGGTGCTCTCTTCGTAGGCGCCCGCGTCCCATTTCTCCTCGATCTGAGCTCCGGGTGTCGCCGCGAAGGAGTACTGTAGCCACTGGCTGATGGTGCCGCGGTCGCCGTCTAAAGGGAATTCCTTGACCAGCGCAATAGCCGTGGGGCGCTCGTCGTGGGCGGTTTCAGTCTGCGCCGCGGGTGTCTGCGGCGGCGCGGTAGAGCCGCCAGCCTGGCGGCCTGGCGCAGAAGGCGGAGTGTCGGTCGACACGGGCTGGGCCGACGCTTGCGGCGAGGTCTGTGCGGTCTGTGGCTCTGGCGCGGTGGACTGGGGCTTGGCCGCTCCTGTTGATTCGTCGGACACCTCGGTTCCTACCGGGGGCCGTCCGGAATCCATCTGAAGAGCGGTCTTGAGGCCCTTTGAATCGCGAAACAGGAAGAACCAGGCCGCGGCGACGACCACCGCGCTGGCTGCCCCGATGAGGAGGAGGAAGGTCTTCGAGCTGCTCTTGGGCGTCTTGGGCGGCTCGGTCTGAGCAGGTGACGGCTTGGCGAGCTTGGCCAGGACTTCCTGGGTGGACGGCCCGAAGGCTGGCGGAGGCATGACAGCCGTCCCAGAGAAGGCCATGGTCATTGGAGGCAGGGCGGCCGGAGTCGGCGTGCTCGGTGTCAATGTTGGGACGGGGGGAGCCTCTATGGTTTGGGTGGTCGGCGCGAACGTGGGAGGCGGGGGTAAGACCGGCTGGGGTGGAGATGTTAGTTGCGGCATGCCGGATTCTGGAATGATTGTCGTGGGGGGAGCGCTGAGTTCGAGAGGTGCGGGGACGGTGGTGCTGGGATCCGGCTGGGGACCCCATCGGTAAGTGGATTGCTCCGGCTTCAGGCCGGGATCCGTCGCTGGCGGGGGTGGGAACGTTATTGGGGCCTGATCCGTAACAGGCAAAGAGGTGGGGCCGCTCTTTTCCACTTTGCGCAGCGACTGCGGGGCCGAGATCTTGACTACTCGGCGAGGCCGCCCCTTGGACACGGGGGGGCCTTGCGTGCTGTCAGGGATTGCGGTGGCATGCATGGGATGGCTGTCGGGAAGTGCGTCAGCCGTCATGGACGTCGCGGTATGGGCCGGGGGTTCTTGGGTCGAAAGCGGGGGGGAGCCGGCTTGCGGCAGTCCGCCGCCAGGCGCCGGTTGGTTATCCCAATGGTAGGGGGAATTCTCTGTGATTGGGATATTCTGCACCTGCGGGGGCGGCGCGGATGCGTGCGGCGGGGCGGCGGCCTTCTTTAGAGGGGCCGGCGCCTGGCGCGGCACGGTCTCTAACTCAGTCAGGCGGCGGTTGATCCATTCGATCTGGGCCGCGATCTCTTTGGCCCGGGTCTGAGAGTCTTTTAGTTCCTGGCGTGTCGATTCCTTAGGACGGGGCAGGTACGTCTCTGGGATGCGTGAAGCGGGGAGGGCGAGGCTCGTGAGCCAACCCGTACCATCTCCTTCGCCTGGCAGCGTCCGGGTTCCGCATTGCAGTCGCTCCAGCAGGCCGAAATCCGACCCCGAGATAATGTCCACGCCTGCGGGTGCCGGGGCGGTCGTGCAGAGGATGGAGAGCTCTCCGATTTCCTCGGCGCAGCGCCAGTCGGCTTCCATTCGGCCGGAGTTGCCCTCGGCACAGACCAAGGTCTCGGGACGTACGCCGCCGGCCAGGCCGAAATCTTCCTTGGCCAGCGGACCTAGTATTTGGGAATCCTTGTAGACCCAGTATCTCATAGATGGAGGCCTCTCCATGATAACCCGGGGGCTGTTACATTTTCAATACGGCAGGCAGGCGCCCGCTGTTGGCGGATGGTGGCCGCTCTTCTTCACCGAAGACGACAAAAGGCCCGGTTAGACTTCCCGACCGGATTCTTCTCCGATGCTGCGGAAATCCGCCGCCGGCTCGGCCAGTTCAGGCGCGCTTTCGACTGAGCTCTGGCATCCGATGCAGTAGCGGGCGAATGGCAGGGCTTCTAGGCGCGGATTAGGGATGGGCTTGCGGCAGGATTCGCAGGTGCCATAGGTGCCTTTGTCGATCTTGCGCAGGGCGGCCTCGATGTGGTCCAAGGTCATGCGCTCGTTGTCGGAGAGTTCAAAGAGCAGTTCTTTTTCGATGGACTGACTGGCTTTGTCCGCGTCGTCGCCGGTATCCTGTTCGGCGCTTTCTTCGAGCTGCTGCGTGCGTACGGTCCGGATGAGGTCGTCGCGCATTTCAAGCAGCTTGCGCTTGATGCCTGTGAGCTTCCCCGGCCCGGCGGTTGCCGTCTTCCCGGCGGCGGGTTTGCGCGCCGCCAGTTTTGCCGTCTTTTTTTTCATAGTCATTGACTCCTTAAATCTCGAGAGCGCCGGACATAGTATATCGTTTGAAGTTCCAGGCGCAAGACCTAATTTAGGCCCAAGCTCGCCGTCCCCTTCGGGAATGGTTGCGTGTAAGGAGAACGCCAGCCTTACGAGGGCGGCTAGCCAAGGCTAGCCGCCGTTTTGCGCAGGCGCGCCACGACGGTCTCGCGTCCAAGAAGCTCGAGCATGGAGAACAAGGTCGGGCCGTCGGTGCGGCCGGAGACCGCGGCGCGCAGGGGATGGAAGACCTGGCCGGGTTTGAGGGTCTTTGCCGAGCAGAATCCTCGGATGGCTTCCTCGAGAGGCTTTTCCATGAAGGGAGCGAATCCCCCCAGCAGCTCTGCCAGGCCGGAGAGGACCCCCTTGGCCTCCGGAGCGGAGAGGACCTTGCGGGCCTTGTCCGTGAGCGCGGTCTCGCGATAGAAGAAATCGACGCGGCCCGGCACGTCGGGCAGAAGTTTGAATTTCTCGCGTTCCAGGGCCACGACATCTATCAGGGGCGGGCCGGCCGGTACGGGAAGGAGCCCCGCATTCTTAAGGAACGGCTCGGCGCGTTTGACGATATCAGCGGGAGCTAGCGCGCGCATGTATTCGCCGTTCATCCAGTTCAGCTTGACCGGGTCGAAGGTGGCGGGACTCTTCTGGCAGCCCGGCAGATCGAAGGCCGCGAACAGTTCCTCCGGTGTGAAGAGTTGCTTGGAGTCCGAGGTCGACCAGCCCAGCAGGGCCAGGTAGTTGCGCAGGGCCTCGGGCAAAAAACCCTGGTCGCGGTATTCCAGCGTCGAGGTGGCGCCGTGGCGCTTGGAAAGCTTGGTGCCGTCCGGGCCCAGGATCATGGAGAGGTGGGCGAACTTGGGCGGCTGCCAGCCCAGGGCTTCGTAGATGCGGATCTGCGCCGGCGTGTTGGAGAGATGTTCATCGCCGCGGATGACGTGGCTGATGCGCATGGCGTGGTCATCGCAGACGCAGGCGAAGTTGTAGGTCGGACCGCCGGTGGTCTTCTGGATGACCAGGTCCGGCTGCAGGCGGCTCTCGAAATGGACCTGGCCGCGGATGAGGTCCTCGACCACGGTCTCTCCCTCGTCGGGCATGATGAAGCGTACGGCTGGGAGACGCCCCGCTGTTTCATGCTCTCGGCGCTTGGCGTCGGAGAGCCTGCGGCAGGGGTCCTCGGGCATGGGCTGGCCCTTCGCTTGGGTCTCTTGGCGCACGGCGGCCGTCTCCTCCTTGGTGCAGTAGCAGGGATAGGCCTTGCCTTCGGCTAGGAGCTTGCGGATTTGTTCCTGGTAGGAGGGCAGGCGCTTCATCTGGAAGTATGAGCCGTAGGGTCCTTGCTCGCGCTCTAGGTCGAGCGGGCCCTCGTCCCAGTCCAGGCCTAGCCAGCTGATGGAGTCCAGGATGGCGGTCACGGAATCTACGGTGGAGCGCACTTCGTCGGTGTCCTCGATGCGCAGGACGAAGGTTCCGCCGTAGTGGCGGGCGAAAAGCCAGTTGTAGAGGGTGGTGCGGGCTCCGCCGATGTGCAGGTAGCCGGTCGGGGATGGAGCGAAGCGGGTGCGGATCTCTTCGGTCGGGTTCATGGCGTTGAGCTCTCCAATAGTTCCTGGGCATGTTTGCGGCTGGCCTCGGTGGCGGCGCGGCCACCGAGGAGTTGGGCTACGGCTTCCAGGCGCCGGCCGCCGTTCAGGCGCTCCACGCGCACCGAGGTGCGGCCGCCGGCGGTTTCCTTGGACACGTGGAAATGGGTCGGGGCGAAGCAGGCCACTTGGGCCAAGTGCGTGACGCAGAGGATCTGCCGGCAGCGGCCCAGGGCCGCGAGACGCTCTCCCACGCAGCGGGCCACGGTCCCGCCGATGCCGGCGTCGATCTCGTCGAAGACCAGGACTGGGACTGAGGCGCCTCCGGCCTCTCCGGCGAACACGGTCTTGAGGGCCAGCATCACGCGCGAGAGCTCGCCGCCCGAGGCGATGGAGCGTAGCGGCTTGATGGGCTCTCCCGGGTTGGGGGCGAGCAGGAATTCCACTTCGTCGCCGCCGCTGGCGGCGAAGCGCTCCTCCACGGCCTCCACGCTGACGCAGATCCGCGCGTGGGGCATGCCCAGCACCTTGATCTCCTTGGCCAGGGACGTCTCCAGCTTCTTGGCCGCAGTCGCGCGCAGCTTGTGCATGCGTCCGCAGGCGGCGGCCAGGCCGCGGCGGGTCTCGGTCTGGCCGGCCTCGAGGTCCGCGATCATTTTCTGGGAGTTCTCCAGGAGGTCGAGCTCGGCAGCGAGTTCCTCGCGCTTGGCCAGCACCTCGGTCACGGTGGCGCCGTACTTCTTCTTGAGGCGCGCCAGGGCGTCCTGGCGGCCGAGCAGAGCGTCGAGCCGGGCGGGGTCGGCGCCCACGCGCCGGCGCAGTTCGCCCAGGCGGCGGGCGACTTCGTCGACCGCGATGCTGGCGGTCTCGAGCTCGTCGCGGCCTTGGCGTAGAGACTCGTCGAAGCGGCAGAGTTCTTCTACGGTGCGCACCGACTTCTGCAGGGCCTGCAGGGCCGAGCTCTCACCGGCGTAGAGCAAGCCGTAGGCGGCGTCCGCGAGGTTGCGGATGCGGTCGGCGTTCTTGAGCAGCGGCAGGTCGGCCTCGAGCTCTTCTTCCTCTCCCGGCCGCAGCTTGGCCGCGTCGATCTCCTGGACCTGGAAGCGGTCGAACTCGATGCGCCGGCGTCGCTCCGAGTCCGACATGCGCGCGGAGTCGAGTTCGGCCGAGGCCTTGACCCAGGCGCGATGCAGGCCCGCCAGTTCCTCGCGCCTGCGGCCCAGCCCCGCGAAGGCGTCCAAGGCGTCGAGCTGGACCGCGGGCTTGAGCAGGGTCTGGTGCTCGTGCTGGCCGTGGAAATCCACCAGGCCCTCGCCGAAGGCGGCCAGGACCGCGAGTCCGGCCGGCCGGCCGTTGAGGCTGGCCCGGCTCTTGCCGGAGGCGTCGAGCTCGCGCCGGATGGCCACGGGGGTAGAGCCCACCTGGAACTGCTCGCGCAGCCCGGGCGCGAAATCGTCCGGGTCGAAGACGCCCTCGACCGAGAGGCGGGAGGCTCCGGCGCGCAGCCAGGCGGTCGTGGCCCGCGCGCCCAGCAGGAAACCCAAGGCTTCGATGAGGATGGACTTCCCCGCGCCGGTTTCGCCCGTGAACACGTTCAAGCCCCGGCCGGGCTCTAAGATCAATTCCGAGATGATGGCGAAATCGCGGACGCGCAGGTTCCTCAACATGCCGGGCTTAGGTTTGGCCCCAGCGCAGCTTGCGGCGCAGGACTTCGAAATAGGAGTGCCCGGGATCGAGGACCAGGCGGAAGGGCTTGTCGTAACGGCGCACGCGCACTTCGTCGCCGATGCGCAGGGCGCAGCCGACCTGGCCGTCTAAGGAGACCAGCACCTGGGGCGCCTCGCCGGGATGGCGGGAGGAGAGCTGGACCACGAAAGGGCTCCCCGCAGAGACGATGAGCGGGCGCTGGGTCAAGGTGTGTGGGCAGATCGGCGCGACCAGGAGTACGTCGAGGGCGGGGTCAACGATGGGGCCGGAGGCGGCCAGAGCATAGGCGGTCGAGCCGGTGGGGGTGGAGACGATGAGCCCGTCGCCGAAATAGTCGGCCACAAAGCGCGCTCCGGAGCGCGCCTTGAGGAGGATGGCCCGCGCCTGCTCGCCGCAGCGGATGACGCAGTCGTTGAGGGCCAGGTTCGGGCCGAAGACGCGGCGTTTTCCGCGCGCGACATCCACCGAGATCATCCAGCGCTCCTCGATGAGGAATCGGCCGCACAGGATGTCGCGCCAGTGGCGGCGGAAGCCGGCCAGGTCGGTGCCGGTGAGGAATCCCAGATGGCCGGAATTTATGCCCAAGAGCGGTATGGAAAATGGCGCCAGGACGCGGGCCGCTGCGAGCATGGTGCCGTCACCGCCCACGGCCACGGCCAGGTCGGCGGCCATTAGGTTCGGGTCGTTGGCCTGGCCCTGGCAAAGACCGACCTTCACGCTATGGTGGCGCAGGAGGGAGATGACTTCCCGCATCATGCGCCTGGCTTCGGGTTTGGTCTCGTTGTGGAAAGCGACCACGGAGCGGATGAGCTGGGTCGTTCGGGCAGGCATGGCGATCGGACCTCTGCATGGCGCCCGTCGGTGGCGACCTCGACGGCGCCGGACTTGAATCGTTCGAGGATTATACTATATTGGACATCCCCCCCTAGGACGCGGGGCCCGTTCATGCCGCCGAATTCGAAGCAGATTTCTTTTTCACAAAGCCGCCAGGGCGCGGGGACCCGGATCTCCTCGCGCCAGGACAGGCTGCGTCGCAGGCGTTTTTCAGCCCGCGGTGGCCAGTCTCCGGTCAGGATCAGGCGGTCGAGCTTGGCTACGCCTTGGCTGCGCAGGGTTTTTATGACCGCAGAGACCTTGGTCCCGGGATCTACCAGCCAATGGCGGCCGTCCGCGAAGCTGATCAGCGAGGGGTGGGAGGAGGGCTGGCGCAGGAGCAGCACGCTCAGGGCCGGCGCGGCGAACCATCTGGCCGCGGCAGTCCCAGCCCAAAGGAGGATGCCGGCAGATGCGGTCGCTAGGGAGGCCTTCCAGCGCGGGATGAGGAGCGCCGCTGCTGCCAGTAGATAATAAATGACGATCGCAGGGGTGCTCATAGAGGATAAGTCGATGGCGGCGTAAGGCAAGGAGGAGAAGGCTCGGCAGGTGGCCATGAAGAGATATACCAGTAATCCTAGGGCCGGGTTCAGCAGCGGCCGGAACGCCGCGCTTAAAGAGCCAGCCAGCCAAGCGCCGAAGGCGGCAGCCATGAGTAGGCCGGAGGCTGGGACCAGGATGAGGTTGGCCAGTACCCCGATTAAGGATCCTCGGCCGAAGGTGTTGGCGAACTGCGGCCAGAGCATGAGTTGGACTATGATGCTGATGGCTGCTACGCAGACCAGGCGGCTCAGCCAGTGGGGCAGCTTCTTGGTAACGGTCTGTAGTCCAGGCATGGCGGTTACCAGGCCTAGTACGGCGGCGTAAGTCATTTGAAATCCGGTATTGAAGAGCTCCCGTGGGTTCCAAAGGAGAGTGAGGAATGCGGCTAGGACTGTGGCCTGAAAGCCCCCAGAGTCGCGGCCTGAAATGAGGCATACCCCCATGGCGGTACTTCCCCAAAAAGCGCGGGTATACGGAGCCTCGGCCCCCACCATCAAGGTATAGAATCCACCGACGATGATTGCTAGAGCCAGGCGTGGTGATGGCGGCAGGTGGATGAGTGTGGCCAAAAAGGCCACTCCAAGCATGACGAAGGCGACTTTGGCACCGGATGGGACGATGAGATGAGTTGCTCCTGCGTCTTGGATCGTGCGGTTCCAGTCCCTGCGCAATGGGCCTTTGAAGCCCAAAGTCAGGCCAGAGAAGATGCGCGCCTCGTCTTCCGAGAGGGTATTATTGAAGAAGCCTTCTAAAGATTGACGGGAGCCTTCGGCCCAGGCTTTGGGAAGCCAGTTCCAGGGGGGAGGGCCCAGGATTTTGAGGGTCTCGGCGTTCATGATGCAAGAGGCCCCGCGGTCTTCCAGAAACGATTTTTCATTGAACTCCCCTGGGTTGAGTGGTATGCGGGGCAGGCGCAGGCGACCGGTCAGCTCTACCGGCATGCCGGGCCGGAGGGAGGCCCAGTCTGTTTCCTTGGGCAGGTAGGCCAGAAGCTTGTGGGGGAAGGGACGGCTTTCGAGTGAGTCGGCTGTAATGAAGACCTTTTGTCCGCGGAAGTCCTCTTTCAGTGGGGAGACGACCCGGCCGTGGATCTGGGCATATTTTAGGCGGTGGTAGCGTGCCAGCAGTTCGGGGGGGGAGATATGGAAGAATCCTCGATTGTGAAGGAAGGCAAGGGTGGCGACGTAGGCGATCAGAAACAGGAACAGGGGCCGGCGCAGATAAGAAAGGGGCATAGGCTATATGTGATGGTCTACGTCAGGGAACTCCATTTTGGTGCCCATGCTATATATACGATCGAGCGGGCTCTTTTGTTCCATTTTGAACTTTGATATTACAATAGCGATTACGAAGTAATCACAATTTTGGCGCTTTCAATCGGAGCGCCCAGATGGGGATCCACCTCCGCCCTGCGCCTTCACCCAATTGGGCATTGCCATCATGCTAAAATTGAATAATGTTCAAGCTCGCCATATTTCTTGCCGCGTTGATCTCGCCAGCTAGCGCCGCGGAGCTCAAGCTCACCCAGGTCGACGCCTCGCGTTTTGCTAAGCTGGCTCTCACTTGTGTGCGCAAGGAATATCCCAACAAGCCCGATCACGTTATGCAGGACGCCGCGGACGTGCGCGGCCCCAAGGCCCAGCACCCCGCTTTCTACGGCTGCTACGACTGGCACTCCTGCGTTCATGGCCACTGGCTGCTCGTCCACCTCTTGAAGGAGTTCCCTGACCTGCCCGAGGCGCATGACATCCGAGCAGCGCTCGATGAAAATCTTTCTCAGGAGAACATCAAGGGTGAACTCGCCTATCTGGAAGGGCCCGAGCGCAAGAGCTTCGAGCGCACCTATGGCTGGGCATGGTTACTGAAGCTCGCTACGGAACTCCACGCATCGGGCGACCCTGACTGCCAGCGCTGGTTCGCCAATCTCAAGCCGCTTGCTGATGCCATCAGCGTCAAATGCGCGGACTTCCTGCCTAAGCAGACCTATCCTATCCGCACCGGCATGCATCCCAATACGGCCTTCGGCCTCGCTTTCGCCTTGGATTATGCCCTCGAAGTCGGCGACCTCCGCTTTGCCGTTCTCTTGGTCCAGCGCAGTCAGGACTACTTTCTCAAGGATCGCGATTACCCGGCAGCCTGGGAGCCCAGTGGTGAGGACTTCTTCTCGCCGGCCTTGATGGAGGCGGATCTCATGCGCCGCGCCTTGAAGACCAAGGAATTCCCTGGCTGGTTTCATAAGTTCATGCCTAAGCTTCCCCAGAATATCATGACTCCGGCCTTGGTCACGGACCGTTCGGACCCCAGGCTCGTGCATTTGGACGGCCTTAACTTGAGCCGCGCCTGGGCTATGCGCGACATCGCCGCGGCTCTGCCGGCCAAGGACCCCAGCCGCAAGGTCCTGGCCGCGGCCGCGGCGCGTCACGCGGCGGACGCTCTGGCCAACGTGGCCAGCGGCCGCTACGAAGGCGAGCATTGGCTGGCCACCTTCGCGGTTTACATGTTTTCCACACCCCAGCCTTAAGCCGACTTATGGTTGGGGCGCGCGATGCAAGGTGACACCCAGGCGCTTGCCGTTGCGCGGCGCGCCGCAGGCCAGCACCGGGAAGGGGGAGAAATCCGCCGCGTTGAGCGAAGCCGTGCAAAGTGCTGCGGCCGCGCCGGAGAGCTCCACCTGGACGCTGAAGTACCGTGACGGGCAGGCCGACTCCGCACCAGTCTTTTGCGGAGGACAAAGGGCGTAGAAGTCCATTTGGACATTCAGCGTCGCGCCGGAGACCTGATATTCGCGCTTGATGCGGGCCACGCGGAATTCTCCTGGCTTATCCGGCAGCGGCAGCGCCAGTTCCACCGGATTGTTCTTGACAATAGCGGAGGGCAGGCCGCAGTCCGGGGCGCAGTCCTGGCTCCAAACGGAAAGCAGACCCTGCAGAGGGATTGCGGCTTGGCCAGAGACCGAGCCGGGCTGGGGCAGGTCTCTGATATCCGGCGCGGGTAGGCCGCTTTGCGCGGTCCAGCCGGAGAGAATCCGTTCCCAGTCCACGGCTGGCGGACCAGCATGTGCGGTTGCGGGCAGGAGAAGGGTAGCGAGCAGACAAGCGCGCATGTCAGGCCGCGTACTGTCCGAGGACTTTTAGGATTTCTACCATGCCTAAAGTGTCCTGGCCGCAGTACTCGCGCAGGGCGGCGAGGGTCTTCTTGGACTGAGCCGCGTTGACCTTGCCTGCCATCAGGGATTCGTAGGCCAAAAAAGCCATCTCACCGTTGCTGATGTCGAGATTCTCGTAGCTCATGCCGGGCATTAAAGCGGGCAGGACCGCCTTCATGGAGGCGCTGCCGTGCATATCCGGATGCATGAAGAGGCTGCTGCGGAAAGGCACGATGAGGTCCCAGAGCCGTTTCTTGATCCCGGCCAAGGCTTTGGCATGTTTTGGAAAGGTCTGAGCCAGCTCCGCAAGGCGGCCGCCCTCGAAGTTCGCGTTGTAGACCACCACCGAGCCTTTGGGGGCGATGCGCTCGGCCAGGAACTCGGCCAAGCCCGGCCGAGGGTCCGACTTCGGGTCGCCTAAGTACTCGAAATGCGTGGCCTGGGCGTCAGGCTGCTCTTGGACATGGAGGGAGGCCTGGAAAGGCAGGGTCTGAAAAGGCCGCATCCCATCGTAGGGCGGTACGACTAGGTTCACGGTCTCGAAGTCTAGGAAATAGATAGGGTAGACAAGATGTTTCAGGCAGCCCTTGATCGCCGGCCCGTCGATGTGCGGCTCGCCGGTCTTGGCGACCCGGACCTGGATCTCCTGGGTGTCGGTCAGGCCGAAGCCCGCTGGGATGTCCTCCAGGCGCATCACGCCCAGATTCCGGAGCTCATTGATGACGCCGAAGTCGGCGCGCTTGAGGTCGTAGACGGAGTAGTCCGGCACGTGCTTCCAACAGAAATCTCGCAAATCGCAGTCAAAAGGGGTGCTGCAGTGGGCGCCGATGTCGATGTTCGGCATGTCCCGGCCAGTCAGCGCTGCCTGCATGGCCGCAAGCTTGGAGGGGACCATCCGCAGATGCGGCATGGACATCTCGGTGACGTCCTCGATGCGGAAGAATCGCGAGAGGTCGAGGGCTCCTTGGCGCACGTATTTATTGTTGACGTGCATGAGGCAGGCTTTCCGGATGGGCAGTCCCGCGCCCTGGAGCGTGAAGCGCTGGAGCGCCACATCCGGCAGATAGACGTCCTTGAGTTCGGTGGAGCCCTTGACCTCGATGAGGTCCCAGCCCGCTTCGGCCTTGACCAGGATGTCGGGACGGATGAGCACGTCGTCGTAGACGAAGGCGGCTTCGAAGAGGGCTCCGGCACCTTTTTTTAGGGCGGCCGCAGTCTGCTGGAGAGCCTCGGGGATTGCGTCGTGGCTTGCCGCGATGATGGTCCCTCCAGGGAAGCGCCGGCGCGCGAGCTCGCCGACCTGGCGGCCCTGATCGAAGATATGCGCCAGCCCGGGCGAGACCGGCGCGCACAGGTCCGGCCGGAACTGGTGCAGCCAGAGTGATTTAAGGCACTGCAGACCGCGCAGGTATCGGGTCTTGGACAGGCGCATGGTCTAGCGCACGGTAGTGTGCTGGTGCTGCGGCGTCGCGGATGCGACGCCGCCCTGGCTGGAGTCGATGAGCCCGGAGGATGAGGGCGCGGCCAATGAGACGCCACGGATCAGGCTGGTCTCGAAATCCAGGAGGCTCTGGCGCGCCTCGTCGAGGTTGGTTTTGGCGTTGCCCATCTGCCTGGAGGACTTCTCCACGGCTTCGCGCACTTCCTGAAAGCGCGTCAAGAGCCCCTGGAGGCTCAACTGCAGCTCTTGCGCCTTTTCTTGCAGTTGTTTACCGGCCATTGCCACGATGACCAAGCGCAGGTAGGGGTAGAGGGTCTGGGGCGAGACCAGGATGACCTTTTTGGCGCGCGCGTAGCTGAAGAGGTCCGGGCCCGCATCTTCACCGGTCTTGAACTCCGTGATCTCTAGCCAGAGGCTCTCGGCCGGCACGAAGAGGAAGGCGAAGTCGTGTGTGCCGCGCTCGGGTCGGATGTACTTGGCAGAGATGTCCTCTATGGAGCCCTTGATGGCGTTGAGGAAGGCGGTCCGTTCCTTGCGGCCGCCGGTCTTTTTAAACTCCAGGAATTTGTCCACGTGGGCCTTGGAGTCGATGGGCAGCCAGCGCTCGGCGATGCGGACTGCGGCCTCTACATGCTCGGAGGCGCCGGGGTCCGGGTGAAAGCCGAATTTCAAGGTCTCGCGCGGGAAAATATTCTCTAGGAGGGACTGCAGGTGGACCTCGGACTGTGGTCCGCGTCGTTGCGGCACCAGGAACACGTCACGCAGCTCCGAGACGGTCTTGAGGCCGGTGATGAGTTGTCCCGTGGAGTTCTGTAGGCTGTCCAAGGTGGCCCCGGCTGCCTTGAGACGCTCGTCGATCTGCCCCGTGACGGCTTTGAGGCCCTCCATGAACTGGGAGGTGCTCGACTGGATGGAGGATACGGTCGAGTCGGTCTTGTTCTGAAAATCGGCTTTGGTGGATTGGAGTTCCGCGCGCAGCTGGCGCAAGGTCTCGTCTTTTGTCTGCTCGAGATACTTGGGCAGGTTTTCAGCCGCACGGGTGCGCTCATCGAGCTTGGCCATGGTGAGTATCAGCCAGAGCACTAGGGCCAGGATCGCGACGTTGCCGATGGCGAGGGCATAGAGCATGGCTAGAGGATGATAGAACCCTTCCAGTGAGAAGTCAATGGGGTCAGGCCCTCACAAAATTTACGAACTGGGCAAGACGTGAGTTCGGAGAAGGTCTGATCCGCTTCTATGCATAACAACTTGCTATAAACATATTTATGGTCTCCCGGCTCCTGATGTTGCACAAGCCCAAGGGCTACGTGGTTACCCGCTTGGACGAGAAGGGCCGTAAGACCGTCTATGACCTCTTGCCGGATTGGGCGCGTGTCGATGGCTGGATGCCGGCGGGCCGGCTAGACCTCGCATCCCGGGGACTTCTGCTCTTCGCCCGGGAGGGCAAGGTCCTCGACGGACTCACGCGGCCCGGCGGCACGCTTAAGACCTACGAGGTCTGGGTCCGCGGCCTGGTGACGCCGGAGCACGTCTGCCAGGCGCTCTCCGGCATGGAGACGTCCGAAGGCTTCTGTCGAGCGCGGGGCGTGGAGGTGGTCGGCCGGGTCGGTCCCAAGACCAAGGTCCGGGTCGTGCTCGACGAGGGCAAGAACCGCCACATTCGGCGAATTTTTGGTGCGCTCAAAGATCCAAAATTCGGCACGCCGCTCAAGGTGCTCGAGCTCAAGCGTACCGCGATCGGCGACCTGGTCTTGGATGTTCCGTCAGGGCAGTGGCGTTTTCTCAGCGACGCGGAAAGCGCGCGTCTGCTTCCCTGGCTCTAGACAAGCTCATAATTCTCGAAAATTTACAACACGATTTACTGTTGCACATTATAGGATTCCCTGTTACACTCCGACTATTCGCGCTGTTTGGACAACATCAGAGCTTCTAATGACCATGCGGGCCGTTCTCTTTCAGCTTAAGAAGTTGCTCGCGCTGTCTTTGGCGCTGAGTCTGGTGGCCGCTGCCCCCGGGACTTCCGGCCCCATTGTTTATGCCGCCAGTCTGCCCGGCCAAGGCGCTTCCAGTAGGGTGCAAGCCTGGCGTACTTTTTTCGCAACCTTTCCGTCGCCGGCGACGATCCAGTTCCTGGAGCCTTTCGGCCTCAGCACGCCGGAGCAGATGGAAGGTTTCGTCCGCGTCATGGGGCGCACGGGCTTGGATCCGCAGGCCGTGGCAGTTCCGGGTTGGTCGGTCCAGCGGCAAGCCGCGCTGATTCAAGACTCGGCTGAGAGCTACGCCGCGAGCCTTGTCGCCCGAACGGCTGCTTTTTCGTCCATGCCTGCCGCGACGGCGCGCCAGTCGCTTTCGCAAACGCAAGAGGAATTCAGGGACTTCCCTGTTCTCGTGGCCCTGGTTCCAGGTCGTCGGCAAGATCTTGAGCGCAGCCGCGATGCCGTTGCGTCCGCGGTCCAGGCCATCCTGGCTGAGCCTATCGAACGGGCCAGGGCCGCATGGAGCGATAAAAACGATGATCTGGCCGTCCAGCCGGCGGGCGGCGTGGGAAGCTCCGCCGGCCCTTTCCGGTGGCGGCTGCAAAAAGCGCCGGCAGTTCCGGCCGCGTCTGAGCCTAGCGGCAGCGGGATGTCGGGAATCCCGGCCCCTCGGCTCCTGTCGCAGGACGCTCCCGCGGGAGCCGCCGTATCAAGAGCGGTTGGGATCATCGCTCAAGCCGTAGCGGACATCAAAGCGCTGCTGACTGATCTCATCGGAAGATGGCTTCATGGCCGATGGTCGTCCTCCGCGCGGGCGGCTGTGCTGGCCGAGACGGACGCGTCGCTGCCTCCCGAGACCCGCCAGTCGCTCCAGATATTAGGTCTCACCCTGGCCCAATTCAATCGCCTCGTGCAAGCCCAGACCGCCTTCAAGCGCGATCTGCTGGCTGCTCACCCAGAGCTGGCTCAGGCTTTCTTTTCCCAGCGGGACCAGGAGCGTTTCTCAAAAGCCGTTTTGAGCCTGACGGCGCGGCGGCGCGCCCAGGGCAGCGCGGCCCCGCTGGCCGAGGCGTTGGCCCTGGCGGCGCAAAGCTTCTACGGCGACGTCTTGGCGTCCGGCTCCGGTTGGAACCTATTCGAGAAGGGTAAACCTAACGAGGCGAGCCGCCTCATGAGCCGATTCGCCGAGTTCATCGGCGAGCCCGTGTGGAGGCAACTGCAAAGCGAACCCCTCGAGTCGCGCTTGCTCGGCATTCCGGTCGGCGAATCGGCGATGGAGCGGCGCGTGGCGCGAGCCCTGCTGACCAATGATCCAGCCCTGTTCCAGGAGGCGCCCGGCAGCGATGTCGAGTTTATGGCTGTCCTGCGCCGTCAGGCGCGTGCTTCCGGCGCTTCTCTGGATGTCATCTACAGCCATCCTTTCATCGAGGACCGGCAACTGCTGGGCCACGAGGTTCCCCTTGAAGACGGCCGGCTCGTCTTCGGCTTGGGCGAGCTTACGCGTCAAATCCGCGCGGCGCAAGCCGAGAGCGAGGAGGCTCGGCTCAGCGGCCGCCCCGCGCGTCGATCGCTGCTCGTGATCAAGAACGTCGAAGCCCTTGAGCCCGGCGTGCGCACTCTTCTGCAGTCGGCGCTGCAAGACCGTGAGATCACGCACCCGGACCTGGGCCTTATCTTTCTTCCGGATAACCTGCAGTTCTTCTTCACGATCCGCAAGGGCGTCGGCCTGGAGGATGATTCGTTTTATGACCGTGTCGCGGTCCGTGAGCTGCCGAGCGATCCTTCTTACCAGGCGCCGCCCGGCTTGCAATGGCCGCGCGGCGTGGACGCTGGAAATTATCTAGATTCGGTCCGCCTGCGTCAAGATCGCGGCCGGCCTGTCCTATCTCTGCCCGGCGCCGAGATCTCATTGTCCGATGAGTTCTTCGGGGTCACACCGCAGACCCTCCATGACGAGATCTACTTGAAGACTGGGCTCATTCTCGATTTTCAGACCGTGCGCATGCTGTCCATGATGGCTCAGGTCCAGGCGCGCGCGGGGCCGTTGCTGCGCCTGGAAGGGCCGACGGGTCTTGGCAAGACGTTCGCGGCGCGCGGTTATGCGCGCCTGCTCGGGCGACCATTCTTCTCCAACCCGGTCAGCATGGACACGCAGCTGTCCGATTGGATCGGGGGATTCGAGCAGGACGAAGCGGGTCGCTACCATTTCCGCGGCGATACGCCGTTGAAGCAGCGGCTCGAGCAGGGCGGCGTGGCGGCACTCAGTGAGCTCAATACATTGCTCGACCATAACGAGAAAGCGTCTCTGGGCTGGTGGCTGCAGCAGATCGTCGAGGCCGCGCCCGACGCCCAGGGCTACCGCACGATCCGGCTGACCGAGGTCCCCACTCCCGAAGGGCTTCCCGTGCCTACGATCCGCGTACATCCCAAGACGCTGATCGTCGTGGACACCAACCCCGAAGGTGACTACGCGGCGCGCGGGGCCCTGTCGGATGTCCTTAAGGAGCGAGTCCCGATCTTGAGCGTTGAGCCATTAGTCACGGCGGATGCCAGCGCCGCGCTCAAGCGCAGAGAGATCGACACGCTGCGGCGCGACGCGGAGATGTTCCTCAAGCACGACTGGACCTCCGGCGGACGCGTGCTGGGCCGGGGCCTCTTGGATCAGGGCTTGCGGCAGCGGTTGGCGCGCCGATTGGCCGAGGCTTACTGGGAGGCGGCGGCGCTGACGCAGTCCTGGAAAGACCTCGGCGGCCGGGTTTTGTCGATGCGCGAACTGCGGCGCATGTCGGAAGACGTCCTGGCGGGCCTGGCCGCGGGCCGCAGCGAGGAGGCGGCCCTGGGAGAGGCGGCTGGCGTGCACTTGGGCGGCTGGCTGACGCAGCCCAAGCAGATAGAGGCGCTGCGCCAAGCGTTGGCCGCGGCGCTCGGGTCATGGCCGCCGCTGCAGGCCCAGGCGGCTTTGGCTGACCAGCTGCTGGTCAAGGCTCGTCCCGCTCACCTGCGCCTGCCGGCGCAGGCCGACGCGCGCGAGGCGCTGCGCCGTCTCGCGCAAGACCCCGCGATCGAATTGTCGTTGATCCAAGCTACCGAGGAGACCGACCGTTTCCAGATGGAAGGCGGCCTCGTGCCGGCGGAGAGTGGGACGGGCTTGACCTTCGGGCCGGGCATCTTTGCCCGGATGATCGAGCGCGCCAACGCCGTTCCGGACAAGACCATCGTCTATGTCTTCGATAACGCCCACAATATCAAGCCCGAGCAGATCGTGGCCATCAATGAGTTCCTGCAGGATGGACTGCTCTACCCCAAGGGCGCCCGGCAGCCGTTGTCCATGCCCACCAACGCCCGCGTCCTTTTCGTCAGCCGGCAGGACTCGACGCTCTCCTGGTCGCCCGCGGAGCGCTCGCGCTTTGTGGAACTGGCTGAGGGCGAAGACGATGTCTGGGCCGAGCGCTCTGTGGCCCAAGAGCTGGGCCAAGCCTTGTCGGCCTTACCCGAGCAGTTGGCCGGATTCCTAGGCCGTTGGGCCGCCGGCCTCTATCCGCGCCTGCGCCAGGCCGAGCCCAACGCGCCCGCGGGGCTGCTGTCGCAGTCCTCTTTCCTCTGGTTTCTCCGGGCCGCAACCGTGGCCACGCTCGCGGCCGTCGATGCCGGCCTGGGCGTCCCAGAGCTCGTCCGCCGGCTGGAGACGGCGGCCCTGGGCAACCTCGCCTCCTGGGCTTCGCCGCAGCGCCGGCAAGCCTTGGCGCTGTCCCAGGGGCTCGAACTGGTGACCCGAGGCTACGGCTCCTTGCGGTTGGGCCGGCGCCGGCCCGCCGGCGTTGAGGCGGGAGAGTTGCCCGCCCTTGAACAGGCCCGGGCTGACTTCGCCATCGTCGCGACGCCCGCTGACCGCGCCAAGGCTTTGGATGCGCTGCGCCACGTTCTCGAGGCCCAGGCCGCGCGCTTGCCCTGGCAAGAGAAGTCTGCCGCCGATCTCCGGCCGCTCGACATCGGCCGGGCTTTGGCCCTGCTGCCCCAGGACTTCCCGGCAGCTGGTGTCATCTGCGCGGCGATCACGCCTGACGGTCAAACCCTCATTATTGGCAGCTCTGATCGGAAAGTCCGCGTCTTCCACTTGGCCCTTAGCCAAGACCAGTATGTGCAGGTCGGCCCAGCACTCGACCACGAATTCCTAGTCATTGCCATGGCGCTTACAGCCGACGGCCGCACCCTCATCGTGGGAAGCTATGATAAGAAAGCCCGCGTCTTCCGTTTGGAGAAAAACCAGTACGTCCAGTTCGGACCTCCGCTCGATCATGACGGTGTGGTCAGGTCAATGGCGATTGCGCCTGATGGTCAAACCTTCGTCACGGGCAGCGAGGATAATAAAGCCCGTGTCTTCCGCTTGGAGCCCACCCAGTACGTCCAGGTGGGCCCCGCGCTGGATCATGACCGCTGGGTCATTTCCGAGGCGCTCACCGCTGACGGCCACACTCTCGTCACGGGCAGCAAAGATGGGAAATTCCGCGTCTTCCGTATAGAGCAAAACCAGGCGATCCAGGTCGGCCCGGGGCTCGATCTTGGTGCTGCGGTCAGGTCCCTGGCGATCACACCCGACGGCCACACACTCGTTACGCTCAGCGATGATTATCAAGTCCGTGTCTTCCGCATAGAGCAGAATCAATCGATCCAGGTCGGCCCCGCGTTCGACGGCGGCGTGGTCGCTTTCGTGGCGATTGCGCCCGACGGCCACACTTTGGCCACAGGCAGTCCTGATAAAAAAGTCCGCCTATTCCACTTGGACTCCAGCCAAAACAAGTACGTTCAGGCCGGGGCCGCGTTCGAATACGGCGATGCGATCACTTCCCTGGCGCTCGCGTCCGACGGCAGGATGCTGCTGGTCGGCGGCGATCGTGGCCTGCAAATCTATGCGCTAAAAGAGTTCATCATCCAGGACGACGCCACTGCTGTGCTCATGGATGGCCGCGCTATGCCGCGCAGCCAACTGGCAGGCCCCATCGTTTCCTTGACCGAGCCCGATCGGCCTGGGGCCCAAGCTATGTCGCAGGCTCAGGCCGACTTTGCCATCGCCGTGACGCCCGCTGACCGCGCTAAGGCCCTGGACGCGCTGCGCCATGTGCTCGAGACCCAGGCCGCGCGCCTGCCCTGGCAAGAGAAGCCCGCCGCTGAATTGCGTCAGTTCGACGTCGGCCAGGCATTGGCCCTGCTGCCTCAGGATTTCCCTGTGTCTCAGGTCCGCCTCACTGCGATCACGCCCGACGGTCGCACCATCATCATCTCAACTCTTGATGATAAAATCCTCATTTTCCGTCTGGGCCCAGGCCAAAATAGGTACATCCAGATCAGCTCCGCGTTCGATCATCCGGGCAGGGTTCTGTTCTTAAGGATCACATCCGACGGGCAGACCTTTGTCACGAACAGCGACGATAAAAATATCCGCATCTTTCACTTGGGCCAAGGCCAGTTCATCCAGGCCGGTCCCGCGTTCGCCAACAATGGTTATGTCGATGTGGCAGTAACGCCCGACGGTCGCACCATCGCCATCAGCAGTGAAGATAATAAAACTCGCGTCTATCGCTTGGAACAAAATCAATATGTCCAGGTCGGCCCCGCTCTCGACGGCGGTTCCTTGGCGATCACGCCTGATGGACGGACCTTGCTGATGGGCAGAAATTCCCCGACAGTCCGCGTCGTCCGCTTGGAACAAGATAGATACGTTCAGGTCGGCCCCGCGCTTGATTGCGACGCCTCGGCCCATTCCTCGGCAATCACGCCTGACGGTCAGACTTTCGCTCTGGGCAGCTATCACGCCGTTTTAGTCTTCCGTTCGGACTCCAGTCAAAACAAGTACATTCATGTCGGCTCCGCGATCAAGCATGACGCTCTGGTCGAGTCTGTGGACCTCACGTCCGACGGCCTCACCCTGGCCACGGGCAACAAGGAAGCGGCCCGTGTTTTCTCCTTCGACCCTCGCCAGAAGCAGTACGTCCAGGCCGGTTCCGCGATTGCGCATGGTGGGTTTATCCGGTCCGTGGCGTTCACACCCGACGGCCGGATGCTGCTGGTCGGCGGCGTTCGCGGTCTGCAAGCTTATTCTCTTCAAAAGTTCATCGTCCAGGACGACGCCGCAGTAGTGCTCATGGATGGCCGTGTCGTGTCTCGCAGTCAGCTGGCAGGTCGTGTTGCTGTCGTAGCCGAGTCCGAGGCCGTACACGCCGTCATGGAGTCGGCTTCTTTTTCGTTTAAGCCGCGCTACGGAGGCAAGCCTTTCTACTTCGCGGCGGACGAAGACGGCCGCGTCTGGCTCAATTTTAAGGGCCGTTGGCTGGCGACCCGTCACGAACTTGTGCGGCCTCTGGAACAGCTCGGCCAACGGCCGCGGGAGCTGGCCAGCGTCTCCGGGCGGCGCCGGGACCTCGCCGAGCTGTTGCTTGCCGACCTCAAGGACCCCTATGCCGAAGCCCTGCGGCCGCTCTCTGAGGACGATTTCCTGATGGAGGGCGAAACCTTGGAGCGCTTGGAAGGCTTGGCTCTTGAGGATTGGTCCCGCGGCCGCGCCGTGAACTTCATCGGCAGCCCCGGAGCCGGGAAGACCGTGATCGCGCGCGAGCTGGGCCTGCTGCTGGGCCTGCCACGCTTCGTGTTTCAGATGAACGGCGAGCGCGAGCTTTCGGATCTGCTGGGCGCTTTCCGCGAGGACCCCGACGGCCGGCTCGTGCTGACGGCGCGCCCGGTCCGAGATGCCCAGGGCCGGCAGCGTTTTAAGCTGCCGTTGCTCGACATGATCGTCAACGGCGGAATCTTCGTGCTGGACGAGGGCGCCATCGGTGAGCGCGGCCGCGAACTGTTGAGTTGGTTCTCGGGATTGGCCAACGGCGACCGTGAGATCGTCCTTCAGGAGTTCCCAGGATCCGCGCTGCGTCTGCCGGTACATAAGGACTTCGGCCTCGTGGTCACCAACAACAGGCCCGAGGACACGCCTGGGCGTCTGCAGCCAAAGAGCGAGGTCACCGCCAACGTCCATACGATCGAAGTGCCGGAGGACGACGAGCCTGCCACGCTCGAGCGGCTCTTTAAGCATTTTCTGGGCCAGCGCGCTCCGGCCGATCCGCGGGACGTGGAGCGCTGGGGCAAGGCCACGGCCGCTCTGCATCATCTGTTGAAGCCCGCCATCGGCAGACAGATCGGCAGGGACAATAAAGAGCGCTACTATCTCTCTAAGCGGGAAGTGCGCCGCGTGGCTGCTCATCTGCGGCGCGCATTGCGCGAGGATCCCCGCGGCGATGCGGACAAAGCTTTCGAGCGCGCGTTGCGCGCGGTTTATGAAGCGATGTTCTCACATTTGCAGGAGCGCGCCTACGTGCGAGAGCGGATTGAAAAGGTCCTTGGGCGGCCCATCGGCGCGGATGGCTTGCGCGAGGAACTGGCCGCGCGTTTTCCGCGGGCCGCCACGGAGCGCGAAGCGTGGGCGGCAGGCTTGACGCAGGACCTGTTGAGTCAAGGCGAGCCCGTACTCTATATCGCCGAGGCCGGGGCGCGGACCTCGGATATGGCGCGGGCGGCGGCGGAGGCCATGGGCGCACGCTTGGAGCCTGTCGATGCCGCGCCCGAGCAAGGCGAGCTGGAGCTCCTGGGCGGCTGGCTGCCTCATCTGGGCGAGCGTCCGGCGGGTGCTGCGCGCTCGCGGCAGGTCCGCGGGAAGCTGACGCGCTACTTGCTGACTCGCGCCGAGCTCGAGCAGCTAGGCCGCGACGGAAAAATGTCCGAACCGGTCGTGCTGTGGTTGCGCAACGTGGACCAGTGGAAGGAGGAGATCCGCACGGCCCTCAACGGGCTTTTGGAGGACGGCTTCATCGATCTTGAGGATATCGACGGGCGAGCCACGAGGCTCTACCGGCCGCCCCATCTGCACCTGCTCGCCGAGATGCCGGCCGATTCCACGCGCGATTTCTCCGCTGCGTTCTTTAGCCGCTGGGTCAAGATCGGAATCCCGCGGGACCTGGTCCTGCCCGAGGTCGCGGGCCAACCCTCGGAGTTCGAACGCGTGCTGCGTTCGCGCTACGCCCTCGACACTCTTGATGCCCACTGGACGGCCGAACTGCGCGCGGCTTTGTCCCGTTTCGATGCCGAACGTCGCTGGGTCAATCGCGGCGCGTACCAATATCATGCGGGCATCTTCTTCGCCTTGGCGCAGGCCGTCGTGCAGGCGCGCAATGAAGACCCGCGCTGGGCCGCGTTGTTCGACCGCGTGGCGGCGGAAGGCTATGACCCGCGCCGAGATCCTTGGGCGGAGCCAAAAGCCCATCGCTCTCTCGTCGAAGACTACCGGAGCTTGGCTACCGAGACCTTCGCGAGAGAGGCCCGGCGCTTGGTCGCGGCAAGGTTGCCCGGGGACGCGTCCGACGGCGAGATCCCCGATGCGCAGCGCTTTGAGCAGGCGTTGGCGGCTGTGCTCGGATTCCGCGTCGCGGATGCGCCTGTTGCGCTGGCCACTGACGATGGCACCCTCGACGGTCGGCTTGTGGCCGCCGGCGGGGTGCCCGTGCGGGAGAGCATGCAAGCCGAAGGACTGCGGCCGGCCGCGCGCGACAGCCGGGTCTTCCTGAGTCCTCAAATCGAGCGCGCGCTGGGCATACTGGCGCGCGCCGACAACTTGGGGATGGCTACGGTTTTCGCTGGCGAGACCGGGGCAGTCAAGACGAGCATCTGCGCGCTCTGGGCCCGGCTGACTGGCCGGCGGTTCTATAAATATCAGGTCCACGGCGGCAGCGAGGCCAGCGACCTCACGATCGACTTCGAGCAAGAAGCCTCAGGGGCCTTCCGTAAGCGCGTCAAGGATTTTTATCGCCTGCTGCGTGAAGGCCGGGTCATCATGGACATCGA
This sequence comes from uncultured Elusimicrobia bacterium, assembly GCA_903830945.1. GTDB lineage: Bacteria > Elusimicrobiota > Elusimicrobia > UBA1565 > UBA9628 > UBA9628. The sequence goes on along the minus strand of CAIKVT010000069.1, from coordinate 17,951 downwards.
CGAGGCCAATTTGGCGCCCTGGGTTCTCTGGACACTCGAGCCGCTGCTGCGCGGGGAGCGCTGGGTCCACCCGATCTTTCCCGAGGAGCCGGCGTTCATGGTCGGCGAGGGCGTGCAGATCGTCATGACTTTCAACCCGACGCGCTACTCGGGGCGTCAGACTATCGACCCGCGTCTGCTGGACCATGCCATCACCGCGTGGGTGGGACTGGCCTCGTCTCAGGAGATCGAAAAGGTCGTGGCCTCGTTCTATGGCGTCTGGGAGCAGCCCGCCGCCGCGGCAGGCGCGGTCTCCGTCGTAACGCCGGCGCCGGCGTTGGCCGGTCATGCGCCCGAAGGCCGCAAGGGCACCGATGACCTCATGAGAGACGGGCAAGAGACCTTCGACGAGAACTCTTCCCCCCATGGCCCGCGCGGTGATGCCATGGCCGCGCGCGGCATCTTCATCCCCGAGCTTTTTCCGTACACGCGGCTTTCCGCCTACGACGTCTACGACGAGGCCTCCGAGGAATGGACGCGCCTCGGTAATCTGACGGCCGAGGATGTCCCGCGTCTGTCTCCCGGCCAGGCGGACGCTCTGGCGCGCGAGCTTAAGGCCACGCACGACCTCTTCGCAGGGCGCGTGGCGATGAGCGTCGGCGCCCAGTGGCAAGGCTTGCCCGCAACGGGGCCGGGCATGCGCTTTATAGATCTGGCGGCTTTCGACGCCGCCGGCCGGCCGACCGATCCCGGCCTTGAGCTGGCGCGCGACTCAGCGGACAACTTTTACGTTCGGGCACGGCAGACCGCTAGCGTTGAGCTGCGCTACCGCGTCGCTGTCCCGGCCGTTTCTTTCGGGAGTCCTTTGCCCGCGGGACTGCCGTTCCATTATCCGGCGCAGATCCCGGCGGAAGTCCGGCAAGCCCTGGGCCAGATCGGGCTCAAGGACGACGAGACCGATTATCGTGTCGTCCTGCATGCGCTCGCCGCATACTTCCGAGATTTTTCGCTCAAAAAGGACGGCATTGTCGGGCATGGGGGTTCGCGCTATCTCGACATCATGCTTTCGAAGTGCGGCGTCTGCCGCCATCGAGCCTTCGCTTTCGCGCGCACGGCCCTGGGCCTCGGCATCCCGGCGCGTTACGTCGAATCCGAGATCCACGCCTGGGCGGAGGTGCTCGTGCCGAACCTTGGCTGGATGCGCGTGGACCTGGGCGGCGGGGGTGACCCGATGAACATGGACCTCTTGCCTCTGGCTAATGATGCGCACGTCCCGCGCTACGATGACGGCTTGCCGTCCCCCAAGACCTATAGAGAGAACGAGCAGCGTATGGCCGAAAGGACGCGCCAGGCCATGAAGCAGCAGGGACTCAAGCCTCCCCACTCCAGCCGCGGCCAAGCCAGCGCCGGCTCTGACTCCGGCGGCGGTGCGGCCGAGGACTCGCAGCGCATCCAGGCAGCTGTCGACGGGATCGACCAGGAGCTTGTTCAAGATGCCCGGCTCAACGACGAGCTGGCGCCGCTTTTTTCTAGTGGAAAAGGAGACACGCAGTTCGTCTTCGACCGCATGCTGCGCGCCTTGCGCGACGCCGTGCGCATCGAGAAAATTCCGGTGCGCTCAGGCTTGGAGATCGACCCGCAGGCCTTGATCCAGCGCAAGCCTAAGCCTTTCGTCAAGCGTAGGAAACAGGAGAAGATGAGCACGACCGCCATCTCCGTCTTGCTCGACTTCAGCGGCAGCATGGGGGACATCAAGCAGCAGTTGGCCTATACCATCGGCGCCGTGGGGGAGAACTTCTGGAAGTTGCGCGAGGCCGCTCCTGAGCACTTCTTCTACGACCTTGCCTCTTTCTCTGACGCGCCGCACACTTATGTCGCCATGGACGCGCGCTTAAGCCGGAAGGAGAACGCTGATCGCCTCGTGAACATGGCTAATGCCGCCGGGGAAGGCGGAACCGACATCGTCAGAGCGCTCAACGCCAAGCTTTCGGATTTCATGGGCTCGCGTCAAGCCCGCGGCGCCAAGGTCAAGAGCCTGCTGCTCGTCACTGACGGCGCCGACGGGAAGTCCATCGTCAAGGGCCCGGGCGGCCAGTGGACGTCGACCCCGGAGATGGCGCAAGTCCTGGCTCAATGCGCCGAGGCCGGCATCGACGTCACCTTCATTGGTATCGGCCCGGCGGCTGAACAGGTCAAGGCCCTAGACGGTTCACGTCAGCATTACGTGCGCATCGACGCCTCGCGCAGCGAGGACATCGCCGAGGTCGTCGCCAAGCTGGCCGAGCTCAACGGACGGGGCGCACGGCTGCCGGACGGGGAGCTCAACGCGGTCATGCAGATCATCCCTCCGGTATACTGAGGGGCTTTATGGACGAAGGACAGCGACCCCCGAGACGCACGGCCGCGGCTGCGGCGCTTTTGGCCGCTTTGGCCGTGGCCGGATCGGCTGTTGGGGTGATGCTCTGGCAGCTCTCCCAGAAGGAGAAGCCCGTGACCGTGAATTTTGGCCTTGACTCGCTAGCGCTCCGGCAGAGCCCTCAGCCCGCGCCGTCCCCTTCGGCCGACCCGCGATCCAGTCTCGACATGATCCATGCCGGAGCCGCGCTCCAGGCGCCGGTCCCGAGCGCGACATCCCTAACGGGAGGGGAGAATCCCCGTCCCGTATCTGGGGCTGCGCCTCAGGCAGCGCGCCCGGGCAATCCGCAGCCCGCCGTCTCCGTTTTTACGGAGGCGGTGCGCCGGAGCGAGGCCAAGGCCCAAGCTTTGGCTATCGAGTACACCGAGCGCTATCCGGCCATCCACCAGTACGGTCAGGACTGGATGAGTAAGCCCGACCTTAAGAAGCTCAACGATGACTACATGGTCGACCGCGACCCTGTCAGATTTCTGCGCGGCCTTGCCGGGGCTAGGAGCTTTCCGGAGTTGACTGCCAAGTATGCTCGCGATCCGGCGGTGCAGGCTTTTTTTAAGGAGGCGCTCAAGGAGACTCCGCGCGAGCTGCTGGCCGCGTCTGCGGACCTCCTCGTTGAAGATGGAGTGTTGCGGGCACTGCTTTCCGACACCGGTCAGGCGCTGGGGCTGCCGCAGTCCTTCACCGAGGGGCTTAAGGAATACGGGAAGACGTCGATGTCGGGTCCGGCTCAGCCGGCACGATAGTTAATCGCGGGCGTTGAACCAGGACGTGGCGGCTCGGTCGGCGAGGAAGACGGGATCTTCGATGAGTTGGGCCGGCAGCGGCGGTCGGAGGTCCGGCGCGTAGAGCACTTTTTTGAGGATGGCGGCCTTGCCCTCCCCGCAGACCAGGAACATCTTCAGAGGGGAGCGGTTCAAGGTCGGCACGGTCAAGGTGATGCGGTCGCGGATGCCCTTGGGCGCGCGGGCGGCGCGGACCCAGCGTTTTTGTTCCGACACCGCGCCGTCGTCCGGGAACAATGAGGCCGTATGGCCGTCGTCGCCTAGGCCCAGGAGGACCAGATCGAAGCGCGGCCGATCTTGGTCTGGGAAGACCTGTCTGAGGAGAGCCTCGTAAGCGGCTGCATCGCAGGCCGGGTCTCCTGAGTCCGTGGGTATGGGATGGACATTTTCTTTGGGAACAGGGACATGGTCCAGGAGCAGCTCGCGCGTCAGGCGGTAGTTGCTTTTAGCGTGGTCGTGCGGGATGTAACGTTCGTCCACCCAGAAGACCTCGGTCGTCTCCCATGGCAGGCGCTGGAAGCGTCCTTTGGCCAGCAGCCTAAAAAGCAGCGCCGGCGTCTGTCCTCCGGACAGGGCGACACGGAACACGCCGCGGATCTTTTGGGCTGCCTGGGCCGCGTTAACCCAAAGTCGCGCCGCGGCAGCCGCTACGGCCGCGGCGTTCTCTTTTCGATGGATCTTTACGGCTGCCTCCAAGACCGCCCCTGGTCTCCGAGCAGGCGTTCGGCTTCCGCCGGGCCCCAGTTCCCGGGGTCGTAGGAGCGCAGCGGGAGCTCGGCGTCGAGCAGCGGCTGGATGAAGCGCCAAGTCTCCTCCAGCGCGTCTTCGCGCGGGAAGAGGGTCTGGTCTCCCAGCATGACGTCGAGGAGCAGGCGCTCGTAGGATTCCGGGGGATGCTCACCGAAGGCCTCGGCGTAGTCGAAGTCCATGGTCAGCGCCCCGATGCAGGTCTTGGGCCCGGGCTTCTTGGCTTCGATAGTCAGCGAGACCCCTTCCTCGGGCTGGATACGGAAGATCAGTGCATTGGCCTCAAGGTTCGAGGGGTTCAGCGGCCGGAACATGGAGTGCGGCACGTGTTTGAACACCACCGCGATCTCCGCGCTGCGTTTGAGAAGGGCTTTGCCTGAGCGCAGGTAGAATGGGACGCCTTGCCAGCGCCAGTTCTCGATCTCCACGCGCATGGCCGCGTAGGTTGGGGTGGTTGAACCGGAGGAGACCCTCGGCTCGCTCCGGTAGCCCGCGTACTGGCCGAGCACGATGCTCTGGCTGGAGGCGGTCGGTGTTAGAGGCTTGAGGGCTTGGAAGATCTTGATCTTCTCGTCGCGCACGCTGTCCGCCGCAAAGTTAGCCGGCGGCTCCATGGCCACCAGGGCTAGGAGCTGGAGCATGTGGTTCTGGAACATGTCGCGCAGTACGCCGGAGGAGTCGTAGTAGCCTGCGCGGTGTCCGACCCCTTCGGCTTCCAGCACCGAGATCTGCACGTGGTCGATGTAGGTGCGCTTCCAGACCGGCTCGAAGATGGAGTTGGCAAAGCGGAACATGAGCACGTTCTGGACCGTGTCCTTTCCCAAGTAATGGTCCATCCGGTAGACCTGGGGCTCCCGCAGATGGTCGCGGATCTCCGCGGCCAAAGCGCGCGCGCTGGTCAGGTCCCGGCCGAAAGGCTTCTCGAAGACCACCCGCGACCAGCCGCCGAAGGACTCGTCGAGAAGTCCCGCCTCGCCGAGCTTGTGGGTCACAGCATGGAAGAGGGCGGGCGGCAGGGCCAGATAGAAGATGGTGTTGCCCCGGGTGTCGTACTTGCCGGAGAGCTCCTTAAGCTTGCGGCCCAGGGCTTGGTAGGTTTCGGCCGCGTCATAGTCGCCATGCAGGTAATGAAGGTTCTTGATGCCCGGTGTTCGGGAACGAAGCTCAGCCTCGTCGACTGGCTTGCGGCCCAGCCCCAGGACGAAGAAGTCCGCGGGCAGGAGGCCTTGGGAGCTGAGGCCTTGCAGGGAAGGTAGGATCTTGCGCGCGGCCAAGTCTCCCGAGGCGCCGAAGAGGACCAAGCCGCAGGGTGCGGGCTTGCGCTCGATGCAGAGGCCCTCCCGGATGCTGAACTTGAGGCCCGGGCCGTGGCGCAGTTCCTCTGGGCTCACTTGGTCCTCCGCACTGCGTGTCCGCCGAACTCTTGGCGCAGTGCGGCTAGGACCTTATCCTGGAATGAGTCGCGCATCCGGGAGCGGAATCGTTCGTAGAGAGACAGCGTAATGGTGGGCACGGGCACCCCGAGTTCGACCGCGTCGAGTACGGTCCAGCGTCCTTCGCCCGAGTCTGCCACCCAGCCGCGCAAACTCTTAAGCTCTGGGTCCTTGCGCAAAGCGGCTTCAGTCAGTTCCAGAAGCCAGGAGCGCACCACGCTGCCCCGGTTCCAGAGCCGGCAGACGTCGTGCAGGTCCAGCCGAAATGGCGAGCCGCGCAGCAGAGCCAGACCTTCGGCGTAGCCTTGCATTAAAGCGTATTCCACGCCGTTGTGAACCATTTTGGTGAAATGTCCGGCTCCGGCCGGGCCTACCAGCGCATAACCGCCTTTTGGCGCGAGGGTCTTCAAGGCGGGAGCGAGCCGGCGGAAGTCCTTGGCCGAGCCGCCGGCCATGAGGCAGAAGCCTTCCTTAAGGCCCCAGATGCCGCCGCTGACGCCTACATCCATGAAGGCGATGCCGTGCCGGTTCAAGGCTTGGCTGTGGCGGGGAGCGTCCTTGTAGCGGGAGTTGCCGCCGTCGACCACGAGATCGCCGGGCGAGAGAAGTTCAGTCAAGGCGTTCACCGCATTCCAGACTGGCTTGCCCGCTGGGATCATGAGCCAGACCACGCGTGGGGCCTGGAGCTGGCGCACCGCGTCTGCCAAGGATGAAGATTTGCGCACGCCTGAGCGCGTGGCCCGGGAGCGCGCCGCCGGCGACGGGTCGAAGCCGAACACCTGATGTCCGCCTCTGATGAGGCGTACCGACATATTGAGCCCCATGCGGCCCAATCCGATCATTGCCAGACGCATAGATACCTCCGGAGTCCTGCCATTATATATAGCCCCAACGGTGACGGCAATGAGACGTTTTGAAAAAGCGACTTACGGCTTTGGCTCCGGCGGCATCGAGGGCCCTGCCGGAATCGCAGAAGGCGGTGGCTGCGGGGCGGGTGGGGCATCTCCGATCGGGACAGCGACCGTGGTGGTGGAGACCGTCGGCGCTTGGCTGGGGACCGTGCCGCTGGACAGCGTGGGCAAAATCGGGGACGCGATCGTCGGGCTTGAGATTGTGGGCCCCGGGCGGCTCGGGGCCGGCGCGCTGGGTGCGGTGAGGCCGGGATGGAGTCCGCCGTAGAGGCTGCTGGAGATCTTCAACGCCAAAGCGGGCACGAGTCCCTTCCAGCGGTCCAGGAGCTGCTGAGGCAGGGTTTCGAACTCGTAGAGACTGCGGGCGTTGCTTTTGTCCTCGACCGAGTCTTCGTGCTTCCAGAGCGGGTGCATGGTCTGGCAGCGGAAGAGTCTGCTGGTGGCGGTCAGCGTGGGGATCATATTGCCGTCGTCGTCCGCGGCCAATAAGGGAAGCAGGTTGACTTCTAGTGCCAGGGCATCGTCCCATGGAAGGACGCTGGAGTAGTCGCGCGGGTGAGGCGTGTTGGGATCCGCGTGGAGGTACCTGTTCTGCCAATCCAGTACGTCGGTGGAGCGATTCCAGCCGTGCAGCGTCGTGGTGTCCGGGTCCGCCTCCGTCACCGGGATGAATCGTCCGGGGAAGTCGGTCTTGGGCAACTCCTTGAGCAGCGCGGCTTCGAGTAGGTCGCGGGACGGCCAGCGGGGGATGTATTTGTTGAGGGTGTCGGCGGCGGCTTTGTAGCGGTCGTTCTGGAAGGATGATACCGCGTAGCCCAAGACCGGCAGCATTTTGGCCGCGGCCTCGGCTTTTGATTCGCTGTCCGTGATCACCCATGGAGCCGGAGCAGGGTAAACCAGCAGGATGGTGCGCTGTCCCTTGGCGATGGACTGCGGCACCAGGACGGGCTCGCCGACTGTTACACAGGCGCCGCAGCAGAGCGTCAGGGCCAGGGGCCAGAGCTTTCGTGTAATCGCCACAAAGATAAGGATATAAAATTTTCTCTTGACAAACCTCGGTAGTCCTGCAATAATCTAATCCGCGCCGAGGAACGCTAAGCCGAGGAGGGATTCCCTCCGTGACGGCCGTAATTCTTGGCATCATGTTTTTTTGGGCCGGCCGGCCCGCTTCCGCCCAAGTCGCCATGCTGCCTGTGTTGCCTCCGACCCAGCTTGCCATCACCATCCCGCGCTGGCAGGTCCTTATGCTTGGCCGCAAGATCTGGCACAACGAATGTCGCGGCACCTACTCGGGACTGACTTCCTGGAATCAAGGCGAAGAATTCGCCTCGCTTGGGATCGGCCACTTCATCTGGTATCCTGAGGGTCGCAAAGGGCCATTCCAGGAAAGCTTTCCGGCGCTCCTTGAATACCTTGAGCGCCACGGCGCGGTCTTGCCTGATTGGCTCATCGTCTCCGTGGGCAGCCCTTGGGCGAGCCGGAAAGAGTTCCTGGCCGACTTCCGTTCCGAGCGTATGCGCGACCTGCGTCGGATCCTTTCCCAGACAATGCCCCTGCAGGCCCGTTTCATCGTCGCGCGCCTCGAAGCCGCTTTGCCTCGCATTCTGGCCGGTCTGCCCGTGACAGAGCAGGCGCGGGTGCGTTTTCAATTCTACCGCATGGCCGACCAGAGTGCCGGCGTCTACGCTTTGGTGGATTACGTCAATTTTAAGGGAGAGGGCCTTAAACCCCAGGAGCATTACGGGGGAGAGTCTTGGGGCCTTTTGCAGGTCCTGCAGGGCATGACCGGCTCCGTTCCCGGAGAGGCCGCCCTGGACGAGTTTGCCGCCTCCGCCGACCTCGTTCTCACCCGCCGTGTTCTGAATTCTCCACCGGAAAGGCACGAAGTCCGTTGGCTGCCCGGCTGGCGGCAGCGCCTGCGCACCTACCGCGCCCAGACAATCGACTCCTAGATTGTCGGGCCCGCTCAAATTGCTACAATGAGGTCTTGCCGTTATGCATTCTCGAGATATAGATATTCAGATACTCATCGCCCGGCCCATCGGCAAGGTCTTCGAGGCCTGGGTCAAGCCTGAACTCCTCGAGCAATGGCTGGCCCGTAAAGCCCGTGTCGAGCCGTCTGCTGGAGGAGCCTATGAGCTCTTCTGGGACCCGGAGAACTTGGGCATCAACAGCACGCAGGGCTGCCGCATCTCCAGCATCGTGCTTAACGCCGAGCTTAGCTTCAACTGGAAGGGGCCTGAGCCCTATTCTTCCGTCATGGGCGATGCCACCAAGGTCTTCGTGCGCCTGGAGCGCCAGGGTGCAAGCACCCTGCTGCGCTTCGTGCACACAGGCTGGGGGCAGGGCGCGCGCTGGGAGGAGGCGCGTCTTTGGCAGGCCAACGCCTGGCGCCAAGCCATCGATAACCTCAAGAACTTCTTGGAGACCTCCGAGAAGTTCTTGGGCGGCCTTTCCATGAATTGAGGAACGCGAGCCCATGAACTTTTGGAGCTGGCTTATTTACCGCATCATCGGCACTCCCAGCGAGCGTCTGCTCAAGCGTTTTACGCCGGTTTTGGAGCGCGCTAACGCCTTCGAGGATCAGGTCAAAACTTTGCCGGATTCCGCCTTCCCGGAGAAGACCGCGGAGCTTAAGGCGCGCCTGGCCGATGCCCTCTCCGACGTCAAGGATGGGGTCACCGAGGAAGAGCGCAAGGCCTTTAAGACAGCCGAGCAGGCGGCCTTGGATGAACTTTTGCCCGAGGCCTTTGCCTTGGTGCGCGAAGCCTCCCGTCGCACCATCGGCCTGCGCCACTACGACGTGCAGCTCCTGGGCGGCATGGTGCTGCATGAGGGCGCCATCGCGGAGATGAAGACCGGCGAGGGCAAGACCTTGGTCGCCACGGCCCCGGTCTACCTCAACGCCCTGACCGGTCGCGGCGTGCACCTGGTCACGGTCAATGACTATCTGGCCAAGCGCGATTCTGAATGGATGGGGCCGGTCTATAAGTTCCTGGGGCTCACCGTGGGCCGCGTCCAGCATGACATGCATAACGAGGATCGTCAGGCCGCTTATCGCTGTGATGTGACTTACGTTACCAATAATGAGGTCGGCTTCGATTACCTGCGCGATAATATGGTGGTCCGGCGCGGGGATCGTGTCATGCAGCCGGTCAACTACGCCATCATCGACGAGGTCGACTCCATCCTGGTCGATGAGGCGCGCACCCCGCTGATCATCTCTGGCGCGGCTGAGCGTTCCACGGACCGCTACGCCGTCGTCAATCGCATCATCTCCCTTTTTAAGACCCGCTTGATCACCGAAGAGGAGGAGATCAAGGCCAAGTACGACGGCACCGACCTCCAGTTGGGTTTCGACGCCATCGTCGATGAGAAGAATCACACCGCCATCCTCACCGAGGACGGCATCAAGAAGGCCGAGAAGCTCCTCAACATCCCCAATCTCTACGACGACCTGGAGGGCGAGTGGGTGCATCATATCACCCAGGCGCTGCGCGCCCATTACCTTTACAGGCGCGACGTCGAGTACGTGGTTAAGGCGGGTGAGGACGGCGGCCCCGAGGTCATCATCGTCGACGAGTTTACCGGCCGCCTCATGCCGGGACGGCGCTGGTCCGACGGCCTGCACCAGGCCGTCGAAGCCAAGGAGATGCTTCCGCCCAAGGAGGAGAATCAGACTCTCGCCACCATCACTTTTCAGAACTTCTTCAAGCTCTACCGCAAGATGGGGGGCATGACCGGCACGGCCATGACCGAGGCCGACGAGTTCTTCGAGATATATCAAGTCAAGGTCTGCGAGGTCCCGACTCATAATCCAATGGTCCGTAAGGATGAGGCGGACTTCATCTATCGCACCGAGCGAGAGAAGTACGCCGCCATCGTTGATGAGATCGTTGAACTCTGGAAGAAGGGCCGGCCGGTGCTCGTGGGCACTCGTTCCATCGAAAAATCAGAGAAGGTCTCGGCTATGTTGCGGCCTCGCGGCGTGCCGCACCAGGTCCTCAACGCTAAGTACCATGAGATGGAGGCGCCGATCATCGCCCAGGCCGGCAAGAAGGGCGCGGTCACCATCGCCACCAACATGGCCGGCCGAGGCACGGACATCCTCCTGGGGGGCAACCCTCAGGACTCGGCAGAGTACGAGGAAGTGAAGTCTCTCGGAGGACTACACGTTCTGGGCACGGAGCGCCACGAGGCGCGGCGCATCGACAACCAGCTGCGCGGCCGCTGCGGTCGCCAGGGCGACCCCGGCTCCTCGCGCTTCTACCTGGCCTTGGACGACGAACTCATGCGCCTGTTCGGTTCAGATCGGCTTTCCAGCGTCATGGAGAAGCTGGGAATGAAGGAGGGCGAGGTCATCGAGTCGCGCCTGGTCTCCCGTCAGATCGAGGGCGCCCAGCGCCGCGTGGAGACCCACAATTTCGACATCCGTAAGCAGCTTAAGGATTACGACGACGTGATGAACAAGCAGCGCGAGGTCATCTATAAGCTGCGCAACCAGGTGCTCGACCATGACTCCATCACGGGCCAGGTCAAGATGATGATCTCCGAGGACTTGGAGGCCAAGTTCGCGGAGATCGCGCCCGGTGACTCTTATCCCGAGGCCTGGGACCTCCTTAACCTCAAGACCTACCTGGAGCGTGCGTTCGGGATGCTTTGGGATATTCCGGCCAAGGTTTCCGGGCTTGATCGTGTGATCCTGCGCGAAGAGCTGCAGGCAGCCGTGCTGGAGCGCTACTCCCGGCGCGATCAGGACTTCGAGGGATTTAACTTCCGCGAGGTCGAGAAGATGATCCTCCTGCAGATGATCGATAAGGCGTGGAAGGGGCACCTCTACGATCTCGATCACCTGAAGAAGTCCATCGGCCTGCGCGCCTATGGGCAAAAGGACCCCAAGGTCGAGTATCAGAAAGAATCCTTCGCTTTGTTCGAGGTCATGCTCGGGAAGATCCGCGAGCAGGCCGTGGAGTACGTGTTCAAGGTCCAGGCCCCACGCTTGCCGCCGTCTCCGCCGGCGGCGCGCGAGGTTCGCGAAGGGGAACCCCAGCCCGTGGCTGGTGGCCGCTCCGGGTCCCAGGCCAAGCAGTCCGTTCTCCAGAAACCGGACGTCGGCGGCCCACGCGACATCCAGAGGATCGGCCGCAACGATCCCTGCTACTGCGGGTCCGGAAAGAAATATAAGAAGTGTCATGGCGCTTAGCGGCGCCTTCCTGACCAAAATCCTGGCGGCGCTGCTCTGTGGCGCCCTCACCGGTCTAGCGTTGCCCCGCCCCGGAGTGTGCCTTCTGGCCTGGTTCTCTTTGGCGCCCCTGTTCTGGATATGGCGGCGCTGTGAGGGATGGCGGCAGGCCGTGCTGATCGGATTAGCTGCGGGTTTTGGATATCACGGGACTGTTCTCTATTGGATTTATAGCACCTGTCGCTTCGCGGGACTGCCCAGGTTCGTTAGCCTCCTCGCTTGGGGGGCGTTGGTTTTGTTTATGGCTTTGAGCTGGGCCGTAATCGGTGGTTTGGGCCGGCGCTTCGCCGAGGGCCGGCCCATTTTGAGGCCTTGGGCCTGGGCTGCGCTTTGGACCGCGGTGACCTTCTTCTGCGAGCGCTGGACGCCGCGCCTGTGCACGGATATCCTGGGCTACACGCAGGGGGGCCATCTTTCCTTGCTGCAAGCGAGCAGCCTATTGGGGCCGCATTTTTTAGGATTTTTAATCGTGGCCGCCAATGTTGTCTTGGAGAAGGCTTGGGCTGAGTCCGGGGGGCAGCCGCGGCAGGCTGCGACCGCATCAAATCTGGCCGTGGTCATGGCTTTGCTCGCAGGGTCCTGGGGTTATGGGGTCTTCGAGCTGGCTCGGCGCGACGCTTTGACGCGCGGGCCGTCAGCGCGGGTGGAGTTGCTGCAGCCGGCTGTAGACCAATACCAGAAGTTCGATGCCCAGCACGCGCGCGACATCATTGACAACTTTGATGAGCTGCTCTTGCGCCCCAGGACGGCTTTGCCAGTCCTGGTGATTTGGCCGGAGACCTGTCTGCCCTACGTAGTGGAGGCCGGGCGAGGTCTGGCAGAGGCGGCGGCTTGGAGCCGCAAGCTTGGGGCCTTCCAGATCATCGGCGCCGTCTCCCAAGAGGGCGCGGCCCTGCGCAATTCGGCCTTTCTGCTCTCGCCATCCGGCGAGGTACAGGGCGTCTACCACAAGCGCCAGCTCGTGCCTTTCGGGGAGTTTCAGCCGTTTCCATTCCTGGGCCGGTTCATTGGTATACTGAACCAGTTGGGCGGGCTTACGGTTGGGGCCTCGGTGCAGTCCTTATTCGAGACGCCCTTGGGCCGGATCGCGGGAAGCATCTGCTATGAGGCCATGTTCCCGCGCTTGGCGCGCGCGGATGCGGCGCGTGGCGCCCGGCTCGTGGTGAACGTGACCAACGACGGCTGGTACAAGGACACCTGGGGCCCCTATCAACATTTCGGGGTGAACATGTATCGCGCCATCGAAAACCGGGTGACGGTGCTGCGTAGCGGCAATACCGGCATCTCGGGCGTCATTGACCCGTGGGGCGTGGTGACCGCGCGGTTGGACTTGAACGAGCGGGGTCGCCTTGACGCCGAGGTGCCCTTGGCTGACCCCTTTCCCCAGAGGTCCTTCTACGCGCGGCACGGGGATTGGTTTGGAGTCCTGTGCCTTCTCGTCGCGGCGGGCCTGATCGTTTTCGGCCGGAGACAAGGCGTTGGGAGAATTTCGTAGAATAAGCCCATGGACCCTGTTTTTGAGGAGACGGCGAGGAAGCTTGCGGCTGTTGCCGGCAGCCTGGGCCAGGTCGCCAAATTGCTTGATCTTCCCAAGTTGCGCAAGAGAGTGGTCGAGCGTGAGGCCGAGGCGGGGGCTCCCGCCTTCTGGCAGGACTCTAGTCTCGCCAAGAAGAAGTCCAAGGAGCTCAATGACCTCAAGAAGCTTCTGGCCCATTACGAAAAGGCCGAGCGTGCCTTGGGCGACCTCAAGGCGCACTTGGATCTGGCCAAAGAGGTCGGCGACATGGGCGAGATCAAGGAGGTTTCCAAGGGACTGGATACCGCCGAGCGCCTGGTTCAGGATATGGACGCGCGCCTCAAACTCTCCGGCGAGTTCGACCACGATGATGCCATCATCAGCCTGCACGCGGGCGCGGGCGGCACCGAGGCCTGCGACTGGGCCGAGATGCTCCTGCGCATGTATACCCGATGGGCCGAGGCCCGGGGTTTTGAGTTCGCCATCACGGATATCCTTAAGGGCGAGAGCGCCGGGGTCAAGTCCGTGACCGCCTTCGTTCGGGGCGACTGCGCTTACGGTTACCTCAAGAGCGAGATGGGAGTGCATCGCCTGGTGCGCATCTCGCCATTCGACGCCAATAAGCGCCGCCACACATCCTTTGCCTCCATGGACGTGCTTCCTGACATCGAGGAGGACATCGACATTCAGGTCCCGGACTCAGATATCAAGCTCGACACCTTCCGCGCCGGCGGCCATGGCGGACAGAACGTCAACAAGGTGGAGACCGCGGTGCGCATCACCCATATTCCTACCGGCCTTGTGGTGGGCTGTCAGATCGAGCGCAGCCAGCTGCAGAACAGGCTCAATGCCATGAAGATGCTTAAGGCCAAGCTTTACCAGATAGAGCTCGACAAGAAGCGCTCGGCTATGGAACGGCATTATGATGGCATGGGCGACATCGCTTGGGGCCACCAGATCCGCTCCTACGTCTTTATGCCCTACCAGATGGTCAAGGACCTGCGCACTGGCCACCAGAGTTCTCAGATTCCGGCCGTCATGGACGGAGATTTAGACCCCTTTATTCAGGCCTACCTCGGTTGGCAGGCCGCTGGTTGTCCGCCTCGCGTCAGGGATGCATCGGACGAATAGTCCGCAGGGCGGACTTGCATTTTCCGCATAGGCCGATCCCGCCGAACGTTTTAAGACCTATCCGGGAGTGATGCTGACTGGGTCTATTGGAAGATGGAAGGACTACGGCCCAGACAGGGTTCCCTGTCCGGGCCGTAGTCCTTGATCCGACTTGTGGTGCGCTAGAACTTTTGCGACGTGTCGAGTCGGACTCCAGGCCCCATGCTCGAGGACAGGGTCACGCTCATGAGGTAGATGCCCTTAGAAGAGGCGGGCTTGGCCTTGATGATAACTTCCATCACGGCCTGGATGTTGCCTGAGAGCCGCGTGGGCTCAAACGATGCCTTGCCTACCGGGACGTGTATGATGCCGTAGTCGTCTACCTTATATTCAACCCGACCGGCCTTGAGTTCCTTGACGGTTTTGCCCACATCCATGGTCACGGTGCCGCTTTTGGGGTTTGGCATGAGGCCCTTGGGCCCCAGGACCTTTCCCAGCTTGGAGAGGTCCTTCATCATGTCCGGGGTGGCCACCAGGATTTCAAAATCCAGGAACCCCTTGGATATCTGGTCTACGAGCTCTGCGCCGCCCACGATGTCCGCGCCGGCTGCCGTGGCATCCTTCTGTTTCTCCCCTTGGGTGACGACTGCGACCTTTTTTGATTTTCCTAAACCATGGGGCAAGCCTACAGTGCCGCGCACCTGCTGGTCGGCCTGCTTAGGGTCGACGCCCAGGCGCACGTGCAGCTCCACCGTCTCGTCGAATTTGGCGGTGGCGCACTTTTTTACAAGCGCCACGGCATCGTCAAGAGTGTACTGTTTCGTGAAATCAACGTCCTTGGTGATATTTATGATTCGCTTTCCCATACCGCCTCCTTGACCTGTTGGCGCTCCGCTGGGCGGAGCTCGGTCTTGCGTCTGGTACTACTCCGCGATCTCGATGCCCATGGACCGCGCCGTGCCCTTGACCATCTGCAGGGCACCCTTGAGGTCCTTGGTGTTGAGGTCCGGCATCTTCTGCGTCGCGATCTCTTCGGCCTGCTTGAGAGTGATCTTCCCTACCTTATTGCGGTTGGGCTCCCCAGAGGCCTTGGCCAGGCCGGCCGCGCGTTTGAGAAGTGAGGCCACCGGCGGCATCTTGGTGATGAAGGAGAAGGATCGGTCTTCGTACACCGTGATGACCACGGGGATGGTCATACCCGCTTCCATGCTGCGGGAGCGGTCATTGAACTGCTTGCAGAAGTCCATGATGTTGACGCCGTGCTGGCCTAATGCCGGGCCCACGGGCGGGGCGGGGTTCGCGGCGCCCGCCGGGATCTGCAACTTGATCTGAGTCTTTACTTTCTTGGCCATAAGTTTCTCCTTAGGAACAGCCTCGCGATCAGGTCCACCGCGAGGAATAGGACCAGGATCTTCCAGAAAACGACGCGCTGAGCCCCGAACACCCAGGCCGTGAACTCAGGGCTGAACAGCCATGACCAGGCCAAGGAGGCGACGAGGGCCGCGACTAAGGTTCGGCCGAAGAGTGCCATGAAGCCCACGGTGAAGGCCGCCGCCACGGTCAGCAGCGCTAGCGCGGCACCGAACCAGCCCGGCGCGCGGGCCCCCGCGATATGGACCCGGGGCTCGTGTCCCGGAGGCATGATCTCCGCTTCGACCACTACAGCTTCTCGACCTGCAGGAAATCGAGTTCAACCGGCGTGGGGCGCCCGAAAATGGTGACCATGGCCTTGATTTTGGCCTTGGCCTCGTTGATGTCTTCGACGACTCCCGTGAAGTGCCGGAAAGGCCCCTCGGTGATGCGGATGCCCTCGCCCTTCTCGAACTGGACTGCGGGCCGAGGTTTGCCGCCGGCCGTTGAGGCGGAGAGCTCGATGATGCCCTGGATTTCGGCCTCGGGCAGAGGCGTGGGCCGCGGCTCGCCCAGGAAGTGGCTGACTCCCGGGATGCCCTTGATCATCCAGTAGGTGATCTCATCGACCTTCATGTCGATGAGCACATAGCCCGGGAAGAACTTGCGCTTGGAGATTTTTTTGCGGTTTTTTTTAACTTCAATCACATCCTCGGTGGGGATGAGCACGGAGTAGACCTTGTCGGAAAGGCTTTCTAGGGCGACTTTGGTCTCGATGGCGTTCTTGACCCGGTCCTCCCAGCCCGACTGACAATGCACGACGTACCAGCCGCGTTCTTGGATCGAAGTGGGGGTGGTCATATTACCTGCCTAGGATGGGCCCAATGAAGAAGTTGGTGAGGATGAAATCGATGCCGGCCACATAGATGGCAACGAGCATCACGATGAGCAGGACCGCATAGGTGGACTGCACGGCTTCCTGACGGGAGAGCCAGGTGGACTTTTTAAGTTCGTAATACGATTCTTTGATGAATTGTATGGCAGTGTTCATGGACGCCTCGATATAATATGGCCCCCTGCGGGGGTGCTAGGACTTGAACCTAGATCAGCGGTTTTGGAGACCGCCGTCCTAGCCAATTGGACGACACCCCCAATGGGCCGCCTGCATACGGCTACTTCACTTCCTTGTGCACGGTCTGTTTACTGCAGGCTTTACAGAACTTGCTCAGCTCCAGCTTGAAGTCCTTCTTCTTGCCTCGCTGAAAATGGTAATTCTTGTTCTTGCAGACGGTGCAGCCCAACGTGACCATGACCCGTTTGTCGGCCATGGGCTAGTCCGTGATATCGCTGACGACGCCGGCGCCGACCGTGTGACCGCCCTCGCGCACCGCGAAGCGCAGCCCCTTCTCCATCGCGATCGGCACGATCAGCTCCGCCTCGATGTCGATGTTGTCGCCCGGCATGATCATCTCCACGCCCGGAGGAAGCGTCACCGCTCCAGTCACGTCCGTGGTCCGGAAGTAGAACTGCGGCCGGTAGCCCTTGAAGAATGGCGTGTGCCGCCCGCCCTCGTCCTTGCTCAGCACGTAGAGCTTGGCCTTGAACTTCTTGTGCGGCTTGATCGACCCAGGCGCGCACACCACCTGCCCGCGCTCGATCTGGTCCTTCTCGACGCCTCGCAGCAAGATGCCCACGTTGTCGCCCGCCCGCGCGTCATCGAGGAGCTTGCGGAACATCTCCAGCCCCGTGGCCACCGACTTCTGCGTCTCCTTGAGGCCCACGATCTCCACCGGATCGCCTACGTGGATCATCCCGCGCTCCACGCGCCCAGTCGACACAGTCCCGCGACCCGTGATCGAGAACACGTCCTCCACCGCCATCAAGAAAGGCTGGTCCGTCGCCCGCTTGGGCTCCGGAATATCGTTGTCCAGCGCCGCTATCAGCTTCTCAATCGACTTCGTCCCGATCTCCGTGTCCTCTCCTTCTAAAGCCTTCGTCGCCGAGCCCCGGATCACCGAGATCTTGTCCCCGGGGAACTCGTACTTGGTCAACAGCTCCCGGACCTCCATCTCCACCAGCTCGACGAGGTCCTTGTCCGCCACATCGATCTTATTGAGATACACGATGATGTGAGGGACTCCCACCTGCCGGGCCAGCAGCACATGTTCCCGGGTCTGCGGCATCGGCCCGTCCGCCGCCGAGACAACAAGGATGGCGCCATCCATCTGCGCCGCTCCCGTGATCATATTCTTAATGTAGTCCGCGTGGCCAGGGCAGTCTACATGCGCGTAGTGCCGCTTCTCCGTCTCGTACTCCGCGTGGTGCACATTGATCGTCACGCCTCGTGCCTTCTCTTCCGGCGCGTTGTCGATCTCGTCGTAGCGCTTGGCCTGCGCCAGTCCCTTCTTGGACAGATAGAGCGTGATGGCCGCGGTCAAGGTCGTCTTGCCATGGTCTACGTGACCGAT
>CAIKVT010000068.1 GCA_903830945.1 uncultured Elusimicrobia bacterium | reverse complement strand
GATCTTATGGATCCCGGGCCAGGCGCCTCGGCGCGTGCCCGAGGTGGTGGAACTGGTGGATGTGGCACCCACGCTTTTGGAGTTGGCCGGCTTCCCGGCGCCCCGGTGCTTCGCCGGGACCAGCCTGCTCCCCTTGATCGAAGGACGGCCGGGACCGGCGAGACAATACGCTTTCGGCACCGCGGCCATCCTCTACCCAGGGAGTCCGCACCGGCTCTTCGTGCGGGACTCCCGGTGGAAACTGGTCAGAGAGGCCGACTCGACAGTGTCCCTGTACGACCTTTCCGCCGACCCCAGTGAAGAGCAAGATGCCAGCGCCGGCCATCCGGATATCGTGCAGCGCCTCTCGGATGTGCTGCTGCGCCACATGCGCGACGTCGGCCAGCCGTAGCGCCGACGCTGTGTGAACTCCCTATGAAATGATCCGGACGCCTATTGATGATGCTGGGGCGCAGCCGCCGGCTGTGCTGCCGGCGTCGTGGGATGGGCCGGTTGCAATGCTTGGATCTTCTTGTTATATTCTTCCCGCAAAGTCGATTTTTGGGTATTGTATTTATCGTAAACGGCCTTTCTGTCCTTAGGTTTCACAGGCTTTGGCAAGGCCTGCATCTCGGCCTTTTCCTGGGCGTCTAAAGCTTGTATGGCGTCGTTTCGCTGGTCATAAAGATCGTAAATATGATTCATCCGCGCCGCGGAACCGGGCAGATTCCTCTCGATGACCTTGGAGCGTTCCTGCCGGTATTTGCGATGCATCGCCCTGACCTGATCCCGGTTCTGGTCGCTGATTTTTTTAAGCTCGCTTTGCTCCTTCTGGGACAGATCGTCGAGCGCCTGCTGCTGAGCGGTCATCGACTGCGTCGATGTCTGCGGCGGATTTGCCGGGGCCGCCCAAACCCCGGAATTCAAGGCTAACGTCAAAATCACGGCTTCCATAAGCATGGGGCCTCCATTTCTACTTCTATCGACTGCGTTAGCATATTGTATAAATTTTTACGGGCTCTCAATCCGACATTCTCGGATCGATCCCCGTGAGGGAGGGCTTCGAGTCTGCTGTTGTCAATCGCCCGGACCGACTTCTTGCTCTTGGCGACCATTCTGATCGTGGGGGATAGGATAAGCTATTATATCGCAGGTGGACCCAGTTTGGACGCCGTAACTGGAGTCCGCCGAGAGAGAGTCGGTAGCCGCTCCATGAAAGGCGTTTCTGTCTTCTTGATCTGGTTGGCCGCGCTTTGGGCCGCAGTCCCGGCGGCCTGTGAACCTGTCAATGTCATCCTGGTCGTGCTGGATACGGTGCGAGCCGACCACACCTCTCCTTACGGGTACGGCCGCGACACTACCCCGGCCCTGAACGATCTGGCCCGCCGCGGGGCCGTATTTGAAACCGCCTTGTCCCAGGCCGACTGGACCCTGCCGGCCTTCGCCTCCCTGTTCACAGGCCACAGACCCTGCACGCACGGCGTATTCACCCCCCGGGACCGCCTGCCCGCCTCCGAGCCGACATTGGCCGGGCTATACCGGAGCCATGGCTTCGATACGGCCTTTTTCACAGCCGGCGTCGTGGGCGGGCCTGACATGACGCGGGGCTTCGCCGCGGTCCACGCATTCCTCCGCGATCACGGGATGGGCTCTCTGGACCAAACTTTGCCCGCCGCGCTGGAATGGCTGGGTTCCCGCCCCCGCAAGCCTTTCTTCCTCGTGATCCACGGCGGGGACGCCCATTATCCCTTCGACTGCCCAAAAGAGTACCGCGACCGATTCGATCCGGACGCCGGGAACGCCGCGACTAAGGTGAAGGTAGATCATTTTTTCACGGCGGCGTTCAATGTCGCGAACGCCCTGAACAGGGATTGGCTCCGGTTGACCATGTCCTTGCTCGACCAAGCCGCGGCGGTCAAGACGGACCCGGTGGCCATGGCGCGGATCGCCGCGCAATATGACGGGTGCCTGAGCTACGGCGCCAGCCGGCTCCCGGCGCTGTATGAGAAGATGACCCAGTTGAAGCTTTGGGAAAACACCATCCTAATCGTGACAGCGGACCATGGCGAAGAGCTGGGAGAGCACGGCGGCCTTGGCCACATCTACCGGCCTCTTTACGAGGAGATTCTGCGCGTGCCGCTCATATTCTATCTGCCCAAGGATATCGCCCTGGCGGGCAGGCGCATCCCCGAGCCCGTCGAGCAGATAGACCTTTTTGCGACCCTTCTGGACCTGGAAGGCTGGGAGATCCCGGCCGGGACGGAAGGCCGGAGCTTTCGAGCTTTGCTGCAGCCGGGCCCGCGGGCTTGGAGCGAGACGGGCCAATACTCGCAGTCGACCCGCAGTGAGCTCGGCGTCAAGATGCTGGACCTGGAGGCTTTTCGGGACGAGGGTTGGAAGGTGGTGCGGCAGGGACGCCGGTGGGAGCTTTTCAACCTCGCGCAAGACCCAGCGGAACACCGCGACCTTCTGGATAAAAATCCAGAAGTCTTTTTGCGGTTAGCCGGGAGAATGATGCGCCTCAAAATAAAACCATGAAGCCCATCATCGCCCTGCTCTCGCTGGGCCTGCCGCTGTGGGTCACGGCCGCGGCGTGGTCCGCGGCTGACCCGGCAGAAGTGTCAGAAAGGATGGGGGCCACCATCCCCCTGAAAATGGCCGAGGAAGCCGCGGCCGCGCATCCCCAGGACCCGGGCCTGCAGATCGCATTAGCCCAGGCCTACTGCGCCCATAGCAGAGAAGACCAGGCGCTCCGCATCCTGGAGGATCCCGCTTCGGCTCGGGATGAATCTCTCCGGCTTCTCAGGGCCAGGGCATTCCAGGAATGCGGCGAACCGCAGCGCGCCTTCATGGAGTTGCTCCAAATCCTGAAAACGTCGAGCCACACGGAAATAAGCGCCGTGGCCCTGAACCGGATGCTGGCCTTAGCTCCCCAGGTCCAGAACAGTCGCGCATTGAGGGCCATCAAGGAGGAGTGGCTGGCCCAAGTGGCTGCCGGCGTCAAAGAGCCCTGGCCGTACCGCCTCTTGGCGGAAAACTATGCGTGGGACGGCGATCCAGCGCTGGAGACATTGTGCCATGACGCGATCCGGCAGTTCCCTGAAGACCTGATTTTTTACGACCTGCTGGCGCAGAGTCTGCTGGCCAGGGGAGAATGGAACGCCCTTGAGGCTCTACGGGCCGACAAGATCTCGACGCTTAAGCGCGTCCCTGAGGAGGATTATCTTGAGTTGGCCGAAGCCTACGTCCTGTCGGATCGGACGGCCCTGGCCCAGCGCACTCTGCGCCAGGGCCTTGCGGATGTCCGGCTCGATCCCGTCGGCCGGAATGTCATGAAGGAGAAGATCCGCGTGCTCGACGTCCTGGCCAAAGCGCGACCGGCGGAGCCTAAAAAACCGGCATGCTCATACGATGAGAGCGGTAAAACCCGGAGCCTCGATTGCGGCGGGCAGAAACTGAGCTATGCGGCCGACACCGGCTTGTTCGCCGGTCCCCATGACCCCGCCGTCGCGGCATCCCTGGCGCGCCGGCTCCTGGAAGCCGTGGAGGAATCACGATTCCATGTCCCGGGAAAAGCGGAGGATTTTCCCCTTTCCCCGGACATGCGGGAGAGGCTGCGGCAAGCCGGCTATCTGGAAAGATGACCGGGCCGGCCGCAGCATCGCATCCCCAGGTTCTTAACCTGATATAATCTGGAATATGTGCAGAAGACGTATGCTCTGCGGTCTATTTGCCGTGGCAGGCTTCTCTTGTCCTATGTCCGGTTACGGGCAGCCCCAATCGGAACCGACCGCGCCCCAGCCGAGGCCGGTCGTGGTCACGTCTCAGACCATCGATCTGAGGAAGACGGGGCTGCGGTCGTCGCAACCCGAGAAATTCGACCAGGACTATATCCTCTACAACCACCTCTCGAAAAATACATCCACATCCGTAACCCCCATTTTCCTCATCGACAGGGCAGGGGACATCGCCTACCAATGGACAGCGGAAACCTCGGCCTCGTTCGCCCGCCTGGCGCCCAACGGCCATCTTTTTTATATCACCAACGACTTCCCCACGGCCGGCGTGTACGACCCCGGCACGTCCGGGCTGCGAGAATTGGACCTGCAGAGCAACGTGCTTTGGTTCTATCCGGCGTTCATCCAGCATGATTTCCGATTGCTCAACGACGGCAATATCCTGCTGGAGCGCTATGAGAACGTGCAGCCCGCGCCGCAAAGTCCGCCGGTATTGGTTCAGCGCATCGAGATCGTCTCGCCCAAGGATAAAAAAGTCCTGTGGCGCTGGAATACCGAGGACCACGTCCACGAACTGGAGGACCTCACCGGCATCAAGATCGATACGAGCATAACCGACACTTTTCATAATTGGGCGCATATGGACAGCTGCGAATTGCTGGCGGACAGCCCGCTGGCCAAGGCCGATCCCAGGTTCAAGCCCGGCAACATCTTCATCTGCTTCCCCCATACGGATATCATGGGGATCGTCGATTACCCGTCGGGAAAAGTCGTTTGGGCCTGGGGCCCCGGCATCCTGGACGGGCCGCATCAGCCCATGTCGCTGCCCAACGGCCATATCCTCATTTTCGACAACGGCAGGAAGCGCGGATGGTCGCGGGTCATAGAGATCGACCCGGTGAAAAAAGAGATCGTCTGGGAATATCATTCGGATCCGAAGGGGGCTTTTTATTCCCCGATATTGTCGGGCGCCGAACGCCTGGCCAACGGCGACAT
Organism: uncultured Elusimicrobia bacterium; assembly: GCA_903830945.1. Classification (GTDB taxonomy): domain Bacteria; phylum Elusimicrobiota; class Elusimicrobia; order UBA1565; family UBA9628; genus UBA9628. The sequence goes on along the minus strand of CAIKVT010000068.1, from coordinate 4,029 downwards.
CTTCGTCTGCGACGGCACCCACGCCCGGATCTTCGAGATCACCCCTCGCGGGGAGATCGTCTGGGATTTCATAAGCACCCTTGACCGGGCCCACCCCGGGGCCATCATCCGCGCCAACAGGTATTCGCCGCAATACGTCAAGCCGGTCTTGCAAGCCGCCGCAGACCTGCAAAAAGGGACGCCGCCATGAGGATGATGCGCCGGATCGTTCTGGCGGTTCTAGGTCTGTCCTTCGGCCTCTCTGCCCGCGCCGCGACTCTCAATGAGGTCCTGCGCCCCTACCAGGTTCGCTGTGATGATGCCGAAGCCTTTCCCGTGACCAGGGACTTCAAGCATCCGGCTAAAGGGAAGATCTACCACACCATCGCGGCGGAGGACCCGGAGAAGAAAATCCGGATCGAGATCGAGATCACTCGGCCCGTGTCGGCCGAGTATGCGCTCCATTATTCCACGCAGCAGTACGCGGTCATCCAAGGCTTGTACGGATCCAGGACCATCCCATACCCCGGGGCGATCACGGTCCCCACGGGCTGCCCGGAAAATAAAAAGCCGACGCGGGCCTCGGTCGAGATCATGGGCAAGCCGGTCACGGTTCTTTTTGCGAACGCCTCGGAGCGCTATGCATTCGGGGTCTGGGACGATGACATCATCAGGCAAAAAGGCGCTTTTGCGATATTTTACGATGCGAAGCTGCAGACTTATTATCAGATCATCATATTCCAGCCCGCGGCCGCTTTCGACAGGGAAAAAGTCCTCGGCTTATTTCGAAGCCTACGGCCGACGTCGTGAAGGCTGCATAGGACCGCTTTCAGGGGTATCTTCGACAGACGGGACGCGCCCAGCGCCCTCACGCTGGATGCCCGCGGGGCCTTCTTTCCCCTGGCGCGCGTCAAACTGATGCGCGCCTCTGCGTCGACGCATTGCTCCCCGGGCCGGGTCTTCGACGAACTGGTCTCGTATATGCTGGATAGCGTCGGCCTGCAGAGGCACGAATTCCGGCATGTTGGCGGCCAGGTCCGGCACGGTAAAGTTCTCAAGCAGGACCGGCGGGCTGTCCTGGCCGTCGGCATCGATATGGGTCAGGAAAAGTTGCGTGTAGGCCGTGTTCGCCTTCGAAGCAAAGACGAGCCAGCGGCTGTTGGAAGACCAACTGTGCCAGGAATTCATTCTGGGAGTGTTGCACCGCATCTTCCTGGGCCGGCCTCCAGAGGCGGGCACTATGTGCAGCACGCTGTCCGGGTTCAGCATCATGAAGTTGCGCGCTTGGCAGAACACGAGCCACTTCCCATCCGGAGAGATCTTCGGGAAGTAATTGCTCATGCCGTTATGGGAGGCGCCCACGATCGGCTCGGCCTTGCCGCCTTTGCCGTCGTTGAATGGGATGCGGTATAGGTCGTAGCGGAAGGGCTTCTTGCCTTCGATGAATTTCGCGCAATCCGGGTCGGCGGCGCAAACGCAAGGGGGCAGGCCTTCGGAGTCGAACCCCGACCGGACGGCGCTCTTAAGGGGGTAGGCGACGCTGCGCGCGAACACGATATCCCGCCCGTCCGGGCTCCAGACCGGGTTGCTTTGCACCAGGCTCGGGTCGTCGGCGCCGGGAAGCGCGGAGAATATCTTCTGCTCGCGCGAATAGACCGCGATGATCCCCTGGACAGGGAAGAAGATCTCCGAGAAGTATAGGTCAGGCTTCACCACGAACACGACAGGCATGTCCTTCACGGTGGCGAGCACATGCCTGCCATCGGGAGACAGGGAAGGGAGCAGGCCGAATGTCTCCTGGTTGTCCTGCCGCCGGTAATCCGTCCATGTTATGAGCTTGCTGGCCGAGATCGTCATCGTCCGGGACGTTTCGAGGATCATATAAGAGCCCGTATCGTGGCCGTGATCCGAAGCCATGCCCAGGAGCTTCCCATCCCCGGAGAACGAATGGCAATTGCCGCAGGGGGAGAGCTTTTCGAGGACCACCGGGGGCTGGGCCGAAGATGAGACCGCGCCGAAACGCCAGACGGTGCGCGTGGGGTTTTGGAAGGCGACCTTGAAAGGGAGAGGGAGTTCACGATAAAAGATCGAGTCCTCCACGAGGTCTTTGGAGGTGGTTATGGCGATGTCGGATCGCGACAGGCCCCGGCCGGGATTGCCGGCATCGTAGCCTGTGACCGTGACCTGCGCGGGCTTCTCCAAAGAATGTTTTTTTATGTCCTCCCAAGCGGACCCGGACGGAGTCCAGCCTTGAGCCGTAGCCGAGGATTCCATCGGCATCCCGGCATCGGAGAATCTGATCCTGACCCGCCATGCGTTGACGCCGCGCGAGTCATCGCTCCAGATGAAGTGCGGCGGCGGGATCTCCTGCGGAAAGATCGTCCCGTCATGCGGATAGGCGATGGAGAGGCCCGTTTTTTTTCCCGACGCCCGGGGAGGAAGGGGCGCGCTGAATGCGCGGCCGAGCAACGCCAAGATGCCCGGCAAGACGATCAAGATCAGGCCGGCATTGCGTCGAGCCGATGTTCTCATTCCGACTGGATGCGGTCGCATGCGATATCCCTCCGGCCGTGTGCTGCTACCGGCCACGGAATTCCTTTTTGAATTGGTCCGTAAAAATGGCATCCACGACCTTCCCCTGGACGGCTTGCGGGGAGCGCGCGTGGAGCAGCTTCATCAAGGTCGGGTACTGGTCGATCATGGCGATGGGCTTTTCACCTAGGAAATAATTCTTCTTCACTCCGGGTCCCATGACCATGAATGGGACCCGCATCCCCGGGGAACCGTCCGGAAGGATGGCCTGCTTATAGCCTGTCTCCAGAGGCGTGGAAAACAGCTTCAGGTCCTCGGACATCTCCTCATTCCAGCCGTAGCCGGGGCGGTTGGCGACGATCAGGTCCCCCGTGCGCTCATGCGGCAGCTGGAATCGGCTCTCCGCGTCTTCCCAGCGCGCGATCTTCACGGCCGGATGGACGCCCTGGCCGTCTTGCAGGGACGTCACGGCGGAGATGACTTCCGCGCGCAATCTCTCGTAAGCCGGGCCTGAAGCGCGGCGCCAGTTGCCGTCTTCTCCATGCAGGCCGTTTGGGGAGATGTAGATGCTGTCGAACTTCAGATAGACCACCTGCGACCGCCGCCAATCGATCTCGGGCTCGCCTGTCTCTTTGTCTATCTTGAATTTAAGCCAGCCTTTGCGGGCGAAAAGGTTGTTGAGGTGGACCCAGGCATGCAGGGGCAGGATGCCGTGGTCCGAGGTGAAAGCGACTACGGTGCTGGTATCGGCGCTGTCCAGATACGCTCCGATGATCCCGTCGATGCCCTTATACATGCCCTGCACTTCCGACCACAGCCGGTCCCGTTCCGGGGCGCTTTTCTCTCCGTAGCGCGCGGAGGCGGGGTCAACGTATCCGAGCCACCACCGGCTGGTGAGCATCTGGTTGGGAGTGTAGATGTCGTGGATGAAGACGTCGGGATGATAGGTCCGCAGGAAATAAGAGGCCGCTTTTTTGTGCCAGTCGAAAGACATCCCCGCCTCCTCCAGGAACGTGTCCTTGTCTTCGGGATAGAAGACTAGCTGTGGGGGATAGCTGTCCACGGTATCGACCATGGGCCCGGCATGCTCGATGAGGTCTTCGGCCACGAAGCTCGGCTTGGCCAGGGTCTCGTTAAGGTTATTGAAAAGGAACCGCACCTTGTAGAATCCATCGGCGTCCAGCTTGATGACCTTGATCTTGAAGGCGGTGTCGATCTTGATGCCGTCCCAGGTCAATGCGATGGGCAGCCAATCGCTCCAGTCCCCAGGCCTGAGATCGGACAGGATCGTTTTCTTGTCGAATGAAAAGGCGATGCGGTCATAAGAGGCCTGGGCGCCGTTGCCATAGATGTAGGCATGGACCGTCGCGCCCCATGCCTCCAGGGAGACTTCCTTGGCCGGCGCGCGGGACAGGGGCGGGGCGGTCCAGCCTTGTGCCGGGACGGCGTGACGGAACATGGTCAGACGGGGACCCAGGAAAAAAAGCCGGCTCTGGCGGCCCTGCCGCCGCATCGCGG
>CAIKVT010000067.1 GCA_903830945.1 uncultured Elusimicrobia bacterium | reverse complement strand
GAAAGACGGCCGGATCCTGGACGTGCTGCTGACCGTCACGGTGCTGCGCGATGACAAGGGCCAGCCGGCGGAGGTCGCCACCACCGAACGAGACATCACGGAGCAAAAGCGGGCTGAGCAGGAGTTCCGCAGGCTGCATGTGCGAGTGATCTCCGCCCAGGAAACGGAGCGCAAGCGCCTTTCCCGCGAGCTTCATGACGGCGTCGGCCAGATACTTTCGGGTGTTAAATACAGGCTGGAAGCCTTGCCTGGAAAGATGACCTTGAGCGGGGGGGCCGAGGCGAAGCTCCTTAAAGTGGGCGGATTTTTGGATAACGCCATCTCGGAGATCCGCCGTGTCTCCCAGAATCTCATGCCTTCGGAACTCGAGGATCTAGGCCTGGAGCCGGCCCTGCTCACGCTTTGCCGTGATTTTAAAGAGCGCTCGGGAATCCATGTGACGCTGCGGACCGGACACGTTCCGACGGTCGTCGCGCCCGAGCTGGCGCTGGCGTTTTTCCGCATCGCTCAAGAGGCGCTCAACAATATCGGGAAACACTCCAAGGCGACCATGGTCACGGTGGCCCTCTCTCGTAAAGGAAAGGAAATCGTATTGAGCGTGAGCGATAATGGGGTCGGATTCAAGTTCGGCGGCAATCGGCCGCCGACCGGGCGGGGTATCGGCCTTGGGAGCATGCGCGAGCGAGCGGGATCGGTCGGAGGCTCCATCGAGATCCATTCGATGCCCGGGGCTGGGACTACACTCAGCGTCCACGCTCCCTTATCGGGCCTGGGAAAAGAACCCTTGTGAAAAAGAAGAGCGGGGCAAAGATCAAAGTATTCCTGGTGGACGATCATCCCGTCGTGCGCGATGGACCATTCCTATCTGACCAGCGAAGGACCGGTGTCGATGGTGGGCGAAGCGTCCGGACCGCCGAGACGCATCGTGAGCACCTCTCGCGCAAGCTCAACATCATGACCGTCTCCAGTCTGACGAAGTACGCCATCCAGCAGTGACTGACGGCGCTGGACTCGCCCATCCCGCCCAAAATTTAAAGCCTCTCCGTAATATTCCCATCCGTTTCGCGTAGAATTCCGCATTGGCAGGGCCTTCGGCGTGCTGTATGCTCTCTATAGGACCACGAAAAAGATGATAACATGAACGCTTACAGGCGTCTGATTTTCTTTATGCTCCTGGCGGCCGGTCTTCCCCCGGGCTGCCGCGCCTACGCGCAAGCCGACGCCGGAGAAAACCTTGGGCCGCGGCGAGGCTTGTCGATCGGCGGTCGCGCCGCGTATTATCGTCCCAAGGGCGCCGACCACGGGGACTTGGCGGAAGGAGCGCAGGTGCGCCTCCACTTCACTCCCGCATGGGCTTTGGAAGGCTCAGTGGACTTACGCCAGGATAAGTTCGACGGGACGAAAGTGGATGTAATCCCGGTCCAGCTTTCGCTCATGGTCTATATCCTACCACCAGGCTATAGGGTCGCCCCCTACCTTTTGGCCGGAGGCGGCTGGTATTACACCCATGTGGGCGCGCCGGTCGACCACTTTGCGTTCCGCTTCGGCCCTCATGCGGGAGCGGGAGTCGAATTCTTCCTGAAAAGATTCTGGTCCCTCGACGGTTCCTACCGCTATCTATGGACCGACGATATCCATTCTCAGGATGAAGCGCATCCGTTGGGCCGGAATTTCAGCAACAAAGGTTTCATGCTCACCGGTGCGCTGAATTATAATTTTTAAAAACGGGAGGACAAGGCGTGTGATAGACGGGAAACGAAACAAGATCAGGGTTTTCCTGGTAGACGACCATCCAATCGTACGCGAAGGGGTGCGTTCATATCTGACCGGCCACTCAATCGCGATGGTGGGTGAGGCTTCCGATGCCAAAGAGGCCCTTCGCAAGGTCAAGAAGCTGGCGCCCGATGTCATCGTGTTGGACGTGAACCTGCCTGGCCTCGACGGCGGCGAATTAGCCCGCCTCCTGCGCCGGCTCGTCCCCAAGACCAAGCTCCTCGCCTTCAGCATCCATTCCAGCGAGGCATACGTGGTGAGGATGGCTCGGTGCGGTGTGCAGGGCTATGTGATGAAAGACCAGCCGACGGCGGAACTGCTCAATGCCATCAAGCATGTGTCCCAGGGCGGCCTGCACTTTCCTGCCAACATGGCCGGAGCTCTTTTAGCTCCGGCGCCGAAGTCTTCTCCAGACAAGCCGGATAGAGTGGCGCTGTCGGTCCGAGAACTGGAGGTGTTGACTTCTCTCGCCGAAGGGCTCTCTAACAAATGCGTCGCGGCCAAGCTCGGCATCAGCGTCCGAACGGTGGAGACGCACCGGGAACATCTATCGCATAAGCTCGATATCTTAACGGTTGCCGGCCTCACCAAGTACGCCATCCAGCATGGACTGACTTCCCTTAGGTAATCCGCGAGTTCTAGCGACTCTCCCTCCGTCTAAAAATTCACGCGTATCCGTAGTTCCCGCTGATCCCGCCTTCCGTAATACTACCCAGCGAGCCGCAGAGATTTACTTCAACACATCCCCAAGCGCTCACTGGCATCCATATTAGGCCAATGATATCCAGGCCTGGAAACGGTCGGCCTTGAATCCCACGTGGACCTCTCAATTGGGACTTACAACCGCGGCTGACTATTCCAAAGGCCGCGGCATCACTTATTTCGCGCAAGTGATGAAGGGGCCTCGTTTGGAAGGCCGATGTTACACTCAGATGGAGATAGTTTGAAGCGCCGGATTAAGATTTGCGCTCAGCGCGACTCTGCTTTCGCCATCCGAATTTCCCGCGCCCAATGAAGATGAAAATATAAATGGAAAGATGCTGGGGGGCCTGCCGACTGCTCTAGCGATTCTGATTTTGGGATTCACCGCGGCCGCAAGGGCTCAAGGCACTGATCAATCTCAGCCGTTGGCGAACCAAATAAACCCGCAGACGCAGCCGACTCAACCGACAAGCTCACGGCCGAAAACGGCTACCTTCTTCTCGCAAATGCCTCCGTTTCAGCCGGCGGCGCCAATATTAGCCCAGCCTGCAATGCCGGTGTTAGTGCCGCCTGTGGCCGATCCTTCCATCATGTCGGCTCAGCAGCAAACCGTTCTTGCCGACAACAATCCAGTGGCCAAGAGTAAAAGCGAAAAATGCACTTCAAGGATCAAGCCCAGGGGAACAGGTCCGCTTTCGAGCAGCGTCAGATGGTAGAGCGTAAGGACTTTGAACAAAGCATCCAGGGCGAATCCTTCTGGGAGAAGAGAAAGCAAGCCAGGTCATTCAACGCCGAGCAGGCTAGGAAGAAGAATGCGTTTAACGATGAGCGAGAAAAAAACGCCGCATGTATGAATGAGGTTCCTCTGAATTTTCTTGATGCGGATAGGCCCCTATAACCCTATGCGGAGTGATACGCATGGCCCCGCGTATAATTCCGGATTGAGGCGCCTCGGCACCGGCGGTATAATCTAATTGTGGGATATCCTCTCACTACAGGCAACGTCCCCGACTTGGGGCGCTGGGGCATCCAATAAAACAGGAGGTAGCGATCATGGGGTTGTTCTATTTTCTCGTTGTCGGGCTCATCGCGGGATGGCTCGCAGGACAGGTGATGAAGGGAGGAGGATACGGCGTCATTATCGATATCGTCCTTGGCATCCTGGGAGGTATAACAGGCGGATGGATTTTTGACACGCTGGGGATCTGGCCCGGCGGAGGATTCATCGGGGCGATCATCGTTGCTTTCGTTGGAGCCGTGGTCCTGGTTGGGATTACGCGCTTAATCAAAAAAGCCTAGGCGTCAGAACGGCTATGCTCTCGGGCGGGCCCGGGAATCTTACCTATAGTTGCGCGTATAACTCCGCATAGCGGCCAAAGGCGCGGGCAGAGTACAGTATCTAGATGGACGAAGGGCTGAAGTCCTACTGAGGAGATGAATCGATGAAAATTCTAATGGCTTTGGTTTGTATGTTCGCGGCCGGGGTCAACCCGCTGTGGGCTCAGAAATCGGGAGACGTTGGAGCAGGCGTTATTCTCGGCAATCCGACGGGCGGCACGGCCAAGCTTTGGCTTACCGAAAGTCAGGCGCTGGATGCCGGCGTGGGGTTCAGCACCAAATTGGCTCTGTATGGTGACTACTTATGGCACAGCTGGAAGGTGCTGCCCCGGCCATCTGAGGGCAAACTCCCCGTCTATCTAGGGCTTGGCGTCCAGATCAGAACAGTGTCTCCCGATGAGTTCGGATTACGCACGGTCGCGGGCATTGCCTATTGGCTGCCGCGCAATCCGATCGAGATATTCCTTGAGATCGTTCCTGTCTTCCGCTTGTCTCCCGGCAACAGCGTCGGCCTGGACGCAGGTGTTGGCCTGCGATACTACTTCAGGGGGGCCTGACATTAACATCTTTCTAAATGTACTGGTCAGCAGCTTGGCCGTTCTTATCACGGCGAGCAGGCCGGTCGGAGGGCAAGAGCCATGTTATCAGAATTCCTTTCCCACAACCGCAAAAAAATACTCGCACTGAGTCAGAGCAAAGTCGCCGCGCTCTCGGGTTTGGCGTTTGACGCCGAAGCCTGGAATCAGGGATTGCCCGAGGTCTACGACCGTCTCATCCCGGCGCTGCAGCACGTCGCGAAGTACGGCACCCGATCGCTCGGCGAGAGCGATGAGACGACGGCTACCCTGCGTGGTGAGAAGATGCTGCGGCTGGGCTTGACCGTATCCCAAGTCGTGTATAGCTACGGCGCGATCTGCCAGGCTATAACCGAGACGGCGCGAGACCAGGATTTCATCACCAGCAATCAGGAGTTTAACGTCATCAATCGCGTCCTGGACATCGCCATCGCCGAGGCGGTCACGGCCTACGAGCGGTTGCACAGCGGGATCGCGCACAAGGCGGAAGCCCAGAGGCTCGGCAGCCTGGCTCATGAGTTGCGCAACGCCCTGACCAACGTCACCTTGGCCCATACTATGATTAGGGACGGCATGGTCAGTGCCGGCGGCGAGACCAATGCGGTCCTCGAAAAGGGCCTGCACCGCATGCGCGATATCATCGATCGCTCGCTGGAGGAGGTGCGCCTGTGCAGCGAGCCCCTGCCGGCCCCCGTTCGAATACACCTCATCGACGTAGTCGATGAGGTGGGTGTGTTGGCCATCCACGAAGGCAAAAGCCGAGGCGTCAAGTTTCTCATACAGGTGGCTCCCGCGATCATGCTCAATGTCGATCCGCAGCACTTCATCTCGGCGCTGTCGAACATCGTGCAGAACGCCATTAAATTCTCCAAGCCCGGCACGATCGTGCAGCTGCGCGCGCAGGAAAGCGGCGACAAAGTCACCATCGAGGTTGAAGACGGATGCGGGGGGCTGCCGCCAGGTCTCACCGAGAAGCTCTTCCGGCCGTTCACGCAGGGTGGGGGCGACCGCTCAGGAGTGGGCTTGGGACTCTCCATCAGCCGGCGCGCTCTCGAACTCAACGGCGGCAGTCTCAGCGCGCGCGACCTCCCGGGGAAGGGCTGCGTCTTCACCATCACTCTGCCCAAGGCGACTAGCCATAAGCGGCCTGCGGCCTCGTCGGCCGGGGACAGCGCACCCAGTCTGCCCCCGGCGCAACCCGCAGTCTTATAGCCCCCTTTGAAGTGGAAGTTTACGTCCGGCAACAGCCTGGAATAGGGGCTGAAGCGAGTCCGGTGGCTAATGAGACTTTTATAGCGCCGTGGGCGGCCGCAGGTTTTCCTTATCCGCCGCCGAATGGACTGGATTGCGTCGCCGTCGCTTCTTTGGCTTGTGTAAAATAAATGGGCAGCTCATCCTCATTGTTCAGCTTTACCGCCCGCAGACGCTTATCCCGCCAACTGAGGTCATAGCCGGTTTCCTCGTGGATAATATGTTTCAACAAATCCGGCGTATAATATTTCGCGTTAAACTTGACTATTTTAAGATCTTGACGATCATGACCAGCTTTTGTCGTTTTCGTTCCTGGAAGATAGATCGTTCCATTGCTAAAATCAACGGCATAGGCAATGACTCCTGGGATAATGAAGAACAATAAGCCGATGCCATCCAAAAGGACGACGCCGATATCCAAGCGTCCATCCTTTTAACCCTTTCGTTCCGGATACATGATGGTGCCACAAGAGGCCAAGAGAAGAGACATGGTGAAAACCATGAATCCCCGAAGCCATTTTTGGAGACTTTTCATAACATCCTCCCTCCTTTCATAGACGATTCCATATCGCAATCAGTTGATATTCTTCAAGCCGCCTCATGGCCCCCGGGACGGAGGTTTCGGCGAAGTCTCAAGTTCAAGCCTTACGTAAACCACCCCGCCTCCCGCATCGTAGACCTCGACCGCCTGCGCCCCCTTGACCGCTCCTTCGACACTTGCGCTCTGAGATTTCTCCTGGATCAGCCTTAAAAGGCTGGCCCGGGCCCACTCCTCCGCCGCGACCCGGGCGAGCGCCGCGTTCGTGTCCTTCGCTTTGCCCACGGCCACGGCGAAGACCCGTCCGGCCCGCAACTCGAAGTGGGGCTTGGCCCCCGTCCATTTCGGCCGCGCCCACAGCGTGCCGGATGACAAACATAAGACCGCGACCAACGCTGCCTGCTTAAATCGCATCCTGTTCTCCCGTTTCAGAACTTGTAGCCGCATTTAAACAGAAGGTCGAGGGTGCTGACGTGGCCTGCGCCGATCTCGCCCTCGCTCGTGCTGATGATATTGTAGCGCAGCTCCGCGCCGGCTAGCCAAGCGTCGTTGATGTCGTAGTCCACTCCGCCGGCCAACGCGAAGGCGAGGCCGCTGGAGGTTCGAGAAGAGTTTAATTCTGGGTGTCGGCTGAAGTCCACCTCTCTTTTGACCCCGCCGACCCCCAGTCCCAGCAGACCATAAGGCCGGATATTGTTGTCCGGCAGCAAATCGGCCCTCCCGATCACCAGCAAGGTCCAGGCCGAAGACTTGATTTCAGTCGGGCCGTGCCCGGTGGTGAAGTCTTTGTCGCCCAAGCTCTTGTAGTTGAAATCGCCGCCGAGGCTTAGGTTCCTCTGGATTTGATATAGATAGTTGAATCCGAACGCCGGCCCAAGCTCGCCGAATGTCTCGCTCTCGTCGTCCACGCTGTCGTTGCTCAGCGGATTGGCCACGCCGAGAGTGATCGCCGCCTGCTGGGTTCCCGGTTTCACCTGAGCATTCGCATGCGTCGATATCGGCAACAGTCCTGCCATGAGCGCCGCAGTCAGTAGCTTCATATTTTCATTTCTCCTTTGAAAGTCTACGCATAGCATACCCATCCCCAATAGGCCGTTGCTATGCGGAATTATACACGTGGACATGCGTATAATTCCGAATTGATGGGGACCCCGGCATCGTGCATAATCTCCATGAGTTCGTCGACTCATGAATCGAGGGGGCAACCATGAAGAACAAGGACAAGATGATCGGAGCGGGAATCGGGCTGGCGGCCCTAGCCGCAGCGGGAGCTTATTTCCTCTATGGAAAGCGGGGAGCCAAGAACCGCGAAAGGATAGCGGGCTGGACGCTGCAATTGAAGGGGGAAGTGCTCGAGAAGATGGAGAAGCTCAAAGACATCAATCAACAGGCCTACAACAAACTCGTTGACGAGACCGCAGTGCGCTACGGACGGGTCAAACGTGTCAGCGCCTCCGAGTTGGGGCATATCACCGACGAGCTTAAGAGCGCCTGGATGCATATAGGCAAGCAGTTGAAATAGTTTCAAGACTGCCCGTCGCGGACGCGCGACCGTGATTCGACCCTCAACGATGCGCGGGTTGTGCTTTGGCGCCGCCCTCGGCGAAATGCTCGCGCGCCCAGATGGCCGCGCCCTGCGCGTGGGAGCTAGTTTTTTTCAATGGCCTTGCGGCCAAGCTCGGCCCGCTCGAGAGCGCGCCGCACGTGCTCCGAATCCATGAATGTCTTCCAGACGCGCTCCGAGCGGGAATTCTCCACGGCCAAGAGGATGGCACCTTGGTCGATGCCGATAACGTCGGGGGAGCGCCAGACGCCATCGGCGTTGAAGCGCTCCTTCCACCGGGGATCGGCGTTGAAGGCGTCCGAGAAGCCGTACCGGCCCCAGATGCGCTCCCCGTAGCGTTCCTTCATGAAGCGCAGGGCCTCGACGGAGAGTCCCGGCGTGAAGGCCGCCGACCCCCCCGCCGCCGCCGGAGCGATAGTCCCATCATGCTCGGGCCGCCCCGGATAGGCGCCGTAGGCTCGATAGCCCTCGGGCCCGTCGCAGGCAGTCCAACCCCAACAAGAGGGACCGTAGGTCGAGAACTCGCCCTGAGCCTTGATAGCGGCGTCGCGCTGCAGCAAAGTCGCCTGCACCGACTGCGCGAAGTAGTCGCGGCCGTCATCGAGCCGGCCGCGCAGGTCCAGCCACAACTGCGAATATTGATGGGTGAAAAGTGGCCCAGACGCCTCGGTCACCGGGCCGTCAGGACGCCGCCAGGCGCGCCAAGCCTCGGGGGGCAAGGGGTGAGTGGGCGAGCCGAGCCCCAGCACATAGAGGATCTGATGCTCGCTATAGCCATCCCAGCGCGCCTTTATGAATCCCTGGGGCGTCCAGCCCATGGAGAGCGTCCTCTCATCGGGCTTGGCGTCGCCGTCGGTCATCATCCAGGGGAAGTCCACCCGCCCGTAGATCTCCTCGGCCAGACGCTCCACTTCCGTGCCGGCGAAGTGCCGGCCGACGGACAAGGCGCCTGCCAGCAGCAGGGCCGTGTCGATGGAAGAGACTTCCGATGAGGACACGGGCTCTCCTGTGGAGGCGTCCACGAAGTGGTGGAACCAGCCGTGGACGTGGGCCTGCCGGTAGCGCAGATGGCGCAGGCAAGCCAGCGCGCGCGCATAAGCCTGCTCGCGTGGGATCCAGCCTCGGCTTTCGGCGATGACCAAAGCGGTCAGCCCGAAGCCGGTGGCCGCCATGGAGGCCACATGATAATCATCGTCTTTAAAGTTGCCGGCGCGGTCCTTGGTCAGGCCGGTCTTTGGGTCGGTTTGCTCCCAGAAATATGAGAACGCTTTATGCTGGAGGTCGTCGAGGAATGCGTTGTCAGCCGGGCTCGCAGCGGCACTGCCGGCTCCCCCGGTCAGGCTGGCGGGCGCCGCCGTCTCTGAGACTGAGAACGGCTCGGCCTTGAGCGTGGGAATAAAGGCGCTCGCCGTGAGGGGATCCGCGACTTGCGGCTTGGCGATGGGCAAGCCCGGCGCCGTGAGGGAGATGGGGGCCAGACTGGCGGCGTTGGAGTTTAGCGCAAGATAGCCCATGGCCGGTAGGAAGATTTTGACGGGAGCGACAGGAGCGTCAACGCTGCTCGCGGCTATGACGGCGGCGAATGCTGGCGAAGTCGAGACGACAGAAACGCAAAGCACACTAGCGAGCAGCTGTGTGAAATGACGCATCCGGGCGGGACTCATCGAGAATATTGTGTTAGTTTGCGCCCGGGGCTGACAGGGCCATTTGGGGTATGCCAAGCCGCTGGAAGACCTAGAACGTAGAAGCCGCGGCAATTGGCCAGGATCGTGCAAGTCCCTCCGGCGGATGAGTTCCACTCGACTTAGCCACGGCTCGGCCTCGATGCTGCCGCCTAACCAATCATTCCCGATCCAGCGGCATACTCCGGCGAAGTTTTGGTATTACAACGTTCGCCAGGCTCCCATGGGGCCTGGATTGGGAAGCAGCTCACGATAACGTGAAATCTGCCTCTCAGAAACCAGTTTATTGGGACTACAATCCAGTCATTCGCGGGAGAGAAGCGCGGCCATCCGCCCTGCGGCCCAGCGCACCTGCAAGTCGGCGTCGGTCGCCTCCAAACTCCGCAACTGAGGCAGGAAATCCTTGCGCCTCGGCCGCCAGGGATCCTGCACGGCAGACAAGCCGTCGACCGCGGTCCGACGGACTTCCGCCTCCGGGTCTTGGAAAGCCTCCTTCAAGAGAGGCAGAACGTCCGCGCTGCCGGACTGCGCCGCGGCCAGGGCGGCCAAGGCCCGCACCCGAGGCTCGAAGGCCCGCAGGCGACGCCGGATCTCCCCCGACGCGGCCGAGCCCATCTTCCCCAGGGCCGCGGCCGCAGCCTCGCGCAGAAGCGCGCGATCGCTATCTAGAAAACTCGCGACTCGGCCGGCGTCAGGCTCGCGGCCGAGCTGGCCCAAGGCGATGATCCCGGCCTGCACGACCTCCGGCTCCGGGTCCCGCAGCGAGCGCAGGAAAGCTTGACGGCCGCGCGCTTCGAGCCGGCTGGAATCTTCCAGCTCCGTTCTGATGGCCGATCCGTAAGCCGCCGCCCGCTCCCGCAGAGCACGAACGAACTCCTTACCCGCCTCAGACTCCAAATCCATGCGGTCGAAAGGATTGCGGGCCTTGACGAAGACCTTGATCCGGTCCGCGGCCGGAGCCCCGGCGTCCAGTGCCAGGACAGAAAAAAAGTCCCACAGGTACTTGGCGCCGATGCGCGGCAGGATATCTTCCCGCCGTGTCCCGGCCTGCCCGGCCGCGGCGCTCCGGCAGATGGACTCGCTGGCCGCAAGCAGGCGCAGCCTCCCGGGCTCCTCGCCCTCCTCCCTGTCAAAAAGAGCGCCCAGCGCGACGACCCCAGCCCGGCGCACCCGCCAATCACGGTCCGCGGAAGCGGCCTCGGCCGCCCCCACCGCATCCGCCACGCGCCCGCCGGCCAAACTCCCAAGCAGGAGTGCCTTGCGCATGCCCGAACTTGTCATCAGCTCCTGCGCCAAAGCAAGAGCCGCTGCCTGGCCGAAAGCCGGCAGGAAGACCCGCAGCCAGATGAACTCATCGAACCGCTGAGGGTCGACCCAGCGCGCCAAAGCGGCCCCCTCGCCCGGCGCCAGCCCCAGGACCGCGACTGCGGTATTCATGGCCGCACTGGAATCCAAGCTGCCCTCCGCGAGGATGGAAAGCCACGCTCCCAGACGCCGATCCAAAGGCAGGTTCTGCGCCTGCGCGAAACGCAAGGTCAGCCGGGCCCGATCCCGCTCCTGCGCCGCCTGCCGCGCGACAGGCGGCCAGTCCGCCGGGGCCGGCTCCAGCCCGGCGTCCGCGTCCAGTCCGTCGCCCTGTACGAAGCCCCAAGGGCTAAGGGCGGCCGGTTTGTAGCGGTTGTCCTCGCCATCCACGGCCACCAAGCCGTAACTGGGGGCGCCCCGCCTGAGCGCTCCCGAGCCCAGGTCGGTCAAAGCCAAGCGGTTGCCCCGGCCCCGAATGGCGATCAGGCCATGGCCGTCCATGTCGCCGCGGCCAGAACCCCAGTCCGACCCCAGGGAATTTCCGTCCCCCTCGCCAAGGAGCAGGCCCACGCCGTAATCCCAGCCGAAACCCGGGCCCACGCCCCAATCGCGCATCTGGTTATGGTCGCCTTTAAAAAACAGGGCTCCCACGGCCGTGTGAACCCCGGCGCCCTGGCAGTAGCGCCGCGCTTGCAGGCGGTTGCCGGCGCCCGTCAGGAACAAGCCGCCCAGCCCATGCCAGTAGCCGCTACCCTGGGCGAAATAACTGCTGCGCAGCTGCGAACCATCTCCTTGGATAGAGGCCAAGCCCACGCCCCCGGCCGCGAAAGCCCTGGGGCCATAGCCCGTGCCCTGGCAGAGGCTGATCATGGCCGACGCCTCGCGGCCGTCCGGATAGCGCAGGCCGCAGTCCAGATGGGCTCCGGAGCCGCGCAGCGCGAAGATCCCGACCCCCCGCGTGAAGGCGTAGCCTTGCCCGGCGAGGTCCGCCGTGATGGTGGCCGAATCCCCCTCGCAATAGAACAACCCCAGGCCGAAGGCACCGGCTCCGGAGGTGAAGCGCCCGCCTTCCAGGCGGCTGTCCTGGCCGCGCAGGAACAAGCCGCCCACCCCGAAGAGCCCCGCGCCCAAGGAAAAATCTCCGGCAAAAATGGACTTGCGGCCTTGCCCGTTGGGAAGATAAAGAAGCCCGACACCGAAGATGCCGGAGCCGGCCGAGGCCGAGGCGGAGCTGGTCTCGACGCGGACGTCCGCGGAGAGGTCGATGACCACCCGCTGCTGGCCGGCCGCGGCCGCGGCCGGCGGGGCGAGATAGCGGCTGACGCCGCCGAAATCCACCAGCAGGGCGACACCGCCCAAGTCCTCGGCGTCGTAGAGGTCGTCGCCCGGACCCGAAACCACAACGTCTCCCAGCGTAGACTTGAACCTGGTCCGAGGAAAACCGCGCATCTCGGAAGCATGGGCCTGCAACACAGGCCAGGCGGCCTCCACCGCGCCTGCCGCCAAAGCGGCCGCGGACATCATGCCGCCTTGATCGAAGCGCGCCGCGGCCTGCAGCGCCTCTTCCTCCTTGCGCGAAGCGTACTCGCTTTGGATCATCGCCGAGACGGTCCGCGCCGCGAGCTCCCGCTCCTCCGGACGCAATGAGGCCACGGAGCGGTCAACGAGCGTCTGCGCCGCGGTCATCGCCGCCAGGATCCCATTGATGGCCTGCGCAGCCGTCGTGGAAGGAAGGACCACCGACTCTGAAGGCGCGGCAGGCCCGGCAGGCTTGCCCGCCTGCTCGTCGGACTCCAACAAGCGGGCCGCGAAGGCGGTCATGGCGGAAAGCGACGATGCCGAGCTCAGCGAATGGGACCAGCCATCCAAGACGCCGGGAGCCCGAAGCGGATCTTCCAGCAAGGCTTCAACAACAGGAAGCTTGAGGCCGGTATCCCAGCGGTCCGCGCGGATGGCCAGATCCTGGCGGCCGGCGCGCACGCGGCTTAGGGCCTTATCGAAGCTCTGCCCTGAGGCGGGTGCCCCGGCCAGGATCAACAAAAGCGATAGTGTGAAAGGCTTCAATTGCGCGATAAGAGAATATTATCAAAACCGAAGGCGGGCCGACTTCGGCAAGACGAACAACAGGCCGCAAGGGCGCGACACAAATCCGCCTGCCAAGACGTCTAATCCTCAGTCAGGAGGTGTGCCTTGATGAAACATGTGATCTGTGCCACTTTACTCGCAAGCCTGGTGGCAGTCCCCCTGTGCGCCACGAAGACGCACAACAACCAAAAGGATGACTCGAAGGCCGCAACCACGTCCGGCCATCGCCGCATGGCTGACCGGATGAAAGAGAAGCTCGGATTAAACGATGCTCAAGCCAAGAAACTGGACGCGGTTTCCCAGGAGCAACGAACGGCGGTCAAGCCCCTGCAAGAAGCGCTGAGCAAAGCGATCCGGAAAATCAACGGTCTGCTGGATATCGAAGCCTCGGACAAGGATATCCAGGCCGCGCTAGACCAGGTCGAGCAGGCCCGCCAATCCCTGCGCGTTGAGACCGACAAGTTCCAGAAGACCATGGAAACCATGCTCACCCCGACGCAGCGCGCGAAGATGCTGATCATGCATGAGAAGATGATGCGACGCGGCGGACACAGTCAGGAAGGCGGACGGACGCGGGACTCGAGAATAAATCACGGAGAGCGCCAGGGCCCGGCAAGCCATGACGATCGGGACCACGATCAGCAACAAGAGGACGACTAGGGGACGTTCCCAGAAGTAGGTGGCCCCCTTCCCGGCAAGAGAAGGGGGCTCTACTTTAGTCTTCCCTCTCTGTAAATCGTAGAATAATGATATGGGCGCACCAGGCTCACCGACGGACGACACCGAACTCGTCTCCCGAGTCCAGACCGGAGGACAGGATGCATTCGCGGAACTCGTCCGCCGGCACCACGCCTGGGTCCTGGGCCTGTGCGCGGCGACTCTCGGAGACAGGACTGCGGCCGACGACGCGGCCCAGGAGGTCTTCCTCAAAGCCTACAAGTCCCTCCCCCGATTCAAAGGGGGATCGTCATTTTCCACCTGGCTGCACCGCATCGCGGCCAACCACTGCCTGGACCTGCTGCGCAGCAGGGCCCGACGCAAGACCGAGTCCTGGGACGAACTGCTGGAAAATGAAGGCGAGCACATCATTCGCCTCCTGGCCATGCCTCCGGATGAAGAGCACGGCCTGGAGGACGCCGACCTCGTGCAGAGGGTGTTGACCTGCCTTCCCCCCGACTATCGGATGGTCCTCACTCTACGCGAGGTCCAAGGCCTCAACTACGATGAGATTGCGACCGCCATGGACTGCTCTTTGGACTCGGTCAAGGCCCGCCTGCAGCGCGCGCGCCGAGATTTCGCTGAGTGCCTGCGGCACTTTTTGGAACCGCTGAACGTCTAAAGAACGAGGCCCATGAAAGACCGGGAGACTGACGAAAAACTCTGGACACGCGTCGTCGCGGCTTTCCTGCGCATCCCCACCCGCCCCTCCTCTTTGGAGACCGAGGCTTTCGTGAGCAAGGTCATGGCCCGCCTGGAGCGGCCGGCGCCTGCCGAGACGCCTTGGTTCGCGACGGGACTGCGCTGGCTGGTCCCCACGGTGAGCTTCGCCCTGGCTGTGTCGGCCCTGCTCATCACCCGGCCCGATCCGATGCTCACCCCGCCGGAGGACATCGCTCTGCTGGCTGACGGTGCCGGAGTCTCGCCGCAAGCAAGCAGCCCCACCACGGACGACCTGGTGGCTATGGTCATGGAGAGATAATGAGATTGGATTGGAGACAAGTGGTCCCGGCCCTGTTGCTGGGCTGTCTCATAGGGATATGGGGCGGCGCCTGGCTGCACAGAACCGGCCTCAGGCATATACGGGCCGACGCCACTGACACGCAGCGGCTCCTGAACAAGTTCGACTCGGAGCTCAAGCTCGACGCGGGCCAGCAGGACGCAGTCAAGACGGTCCTGGAATCCTATCGCACCCAGATGAAAGCCCTGCACGAGGATCATTCTCAACGCTTCGGCGATATCCGCGCCTCCATGCGCAACGACATCGCCAAGCTCCTGAACCCGGAACAGCTCAAGCGCTTCCAGGACATCCAGTCGCGCTGGGATGCCCACCACAAGGATTGGAAATAACTCCATCCCCATGATAAAAACCATCATCCTGAGCCTCCTGCTGACGTGCCCGACCGCGGCGCAGACCGCGGCCAAGATGTCTCCCTTGCCGCCCGTGCAGCCCCCGGCCCGGATGCTCTCTTGGGAGGACTGCGTGGCCCTGGCCGCGCAGAAGAGCCCGAACCTCGTCTCCGCGCAGTACGCGGAAAAGGCGGGCCGCGCCTCCTATCTCGGAAGCTACAACGGGCTTCTGCCGACCCTCTCGCTGTCCAACGGCTACTCCTCATCCAACGGCAGCGGCGGAAGTCCCGGCTACTCCGCCGGCGCCTCGGCCAGCGTCAACCTCTTCGACATGGGGAAGATCGCCGGCATCCGTTCGGCTTCCGCGAACTACTCCCAATCGCAAGCGAGCCTGCGCCAGACCTCGGCCAACCTCCGCTACAGCCTCCGCTCAGCTTTCGCGCAGGCTTATATCGCGGAAAAGAACGTCGACGTGGCTCGCAAGATCCTCGAAATACAGCAAAAAAACGCCGAGGAGGTTGCCCTGAAATACCAGTCCGGCAAGGAGTACAAGGGCAACATGCTCAGCGCCCAGGCCCTCTCCCTGCAATCGCAAGCCAGCCTGGCGCAGACCCTGCGCAGCGTGAGGACCGCGCGACGAATTTTGGATCAGCAATTAGGTTTGGACGATTTCTCCGAGGTGGCTGTGACCGGGACGATCGTGGCACAAAATCCTCCGGATTTCCCGGCCCGGATGCAGGATTTTGTTTCAGCCCGGCCGGACGTGGCCGTGCAAGAAGCGGTGGTCAAGTCCCAGAAAGCCTCCGTGTCCTCGGCGCAAAGCACGCTCTGGCCGAGCCTGTCAGCCAACTATGCACGCTCACGCAGCGGCCCCTATGAGTTCCCGGACCCCAGCTACGGCTGGGCCGCGGGAGCGACCTTGAGCCTACCCATCTTCAGCGGCGGCCCAACCTCGACTTATTTCGCGATCAAGGGCGCCAAGAACAGCCTGGAAAAATCCCTCCAGGACCTGCGCGCGGTACGCGACGCGGCCGTCGTGGACCTGGAGAATACCTGGGCGGCCTACGCCAACGCCATGGACCAGCTCCGGGTTGCGGACGCCAACCTGGAAGCCACGCGCCAGCGCAACGCCGAGGCCGAGGTCCGCTACGCCAGCGGGCTGATCAGCTATGACAACTGGGAAGTGATCGTCGCGGAGTGGGTCAGCGCGGAACAGCAGGACAAACAGGCCCAATTGACCGCGGTGACGGCGCAGGCGGCATGGGAAAAATCTCTTGGAAAGGCTTTGGGGGAATAGCATGAAGAAGATCCTTATCATCGTTTTGGTTTTAGGAGTGCTGGGGGCCGGCGGTTGGGCCCTGAAAGGAAAGCTCTCCAAGCCCGTGCGCCCGGACTCCGTCTCGGTCAAGGCGGCCGAAGCTCCCATCGAGCAGACCGTGGAAGCCACGGGCTCCGTGGCGCCGTATCACCGCGTCGAGATCAAGGCCGCCATCGGCGGCCGCATTGAGAAGCTCCTGGTCAAGGAAGGAGACCGAGTCAGCCAAGGCCAGATCATCGCCTGGATGAGTTCCACCGACCGCGCCGCCATCATCGACGCCGCCCGGGCGCAGGGCCCGGACGAGCTTAAGAAATGGGAAGATGCCTACAAGCCCACACCCATCATCGCCCCGCTGCCCGGGATCATAATCCTCAATAACGTCGTCGAGGGCCAGACCGTGGACTCCAGCGTGGTCATCTATGCCATGTCCGACATCCTCATCGTCGTCGCTCAGGTCGACGAGTCGGATATCGGCCGCATCCGCCTGGGGATGCCGTCGCGCATCACCCTGGACTCCTATCCGGACAAGAAGGACCAGGCCAAGGTCTTCGATATCCTCTACGAAGGCAAAAACGTCTCCAACGTCATCCAGTACCAGGTCAAGATCAAGCTCGACCAGCTCCCCCCGTATTTCCGATCGCAGATGACGGCCAACATCAGCTTCATACTCAAGCGCAAGGACAAAGCCCTGCTCGTTCCCGCCGGCGCCTTGCGCGATAAGGACGGGGTCAAGCAGGTCCTCACCCCCAGCCCCGAGCCAGGCGGCAAGGATGTCTGGCGCGAGGTCAAGACCGGCATAGAAAACGACATCTCCGTGGAGATCGTCTCGGGCCTGGTTGCCGGCGACACAGTGCTCATCCGCCAGGCGCGCTACGTGCCCCAATCCGCGGCGGCCAACAGCCCACTGGCCATGGGAGGCGGAAAACCCAGCGGACCCTCCGGACAAGCGCCGCGGGGCGGAGGCGGAGGCGGCGGAGGACGCTGATGTCGCTCATCGAGATCAAAGGCATCACCCGCTCCTACCAGGTGGGCGGCAGCGAACTCAAGGTCCTCAAGGGAATCGACCTCAACATTGAGGAAGGCGAGTTCGTCGCCATCATGGGCCCTTCGGGCTCGGGCAAGTCCACCCTGATGCAGATCTTGGGGCTCTTGGACAGGCCCACCTCGGGCAAATACCATCTGCTGGGCCAGGACGTCTCCGGTCTCTCGGATGACCAGGGCGCCATCCTGCGCTCGCGAACCATCGGCTTCATCTTCCAGATGTTCAACCTGCTGGCCCGGACCTCGGCCTT
>CAIKVT010000066.1 GCA_903830945.1 uncultured Elusimicrobia bacterium | reverse complement strand
TGCCGGAAATTCAACAGCAACGACCTTGCAGTCGGCTCAGGAAAGCATGAACGCTCTGCAGAGGCTGCAGGAGCAGACGGCAGAGCTGCACGCCCGCTTCCTCCAAGGCCAGGAATCCATCCAGAAGTCTTTCCAGTCTCTGGTGGAGCAGCAGCACCAGATCCTTTTGGGGCACGCGCTGACTCCAGTCGTCGAGCCCGCTCCCCAACGGCACGCTCCGATGCCTGAGGGCGTCGGGGCGGCTTCCGGCCCCTCCGGGGCCGGAAGTTCTAACATCATGATCGTGCTCCTGTCGGTCGTCTCGGAGAAGACCGGCTATCCGCCGGAGTCACTGAACCCGGACATGGACCTGGAATCCGACCTGGGCATCGATTCCATCAAGCGCGTGGAGATCCTCTCCGCGATCCAAGAGAGATTGCCTGCCGCTCCCAAAGTCAAGCCCGAGCATCTGGGTACCCTGAGGACCTTGCGTAAAATTTCCGAGTTCCTCTCGACCGGCGCCGTGATCCCTGCGCCTGCGGCAGCCTCGGCTTCTGGGGTCGACGCCGTGCTTTTGGCCGTGGTATCGGAGAAGACTGGTTATCCGTCGGAGTCACTGAACCCGGACATGGACCTGGAGTCCGACCTCGGTATCGATTCCATCAAGCGGGTGGAGATCCTGTCGGCGATCCAGGAGAAATTGCCTGCCGCTCCCAAGGTCAAGCCCGAGCACCTGGGAACCTTGCGCACCTTGCGCAAGATCGCCGAGTTCCTCTCGGCCGGAGCTCCGGCCCCTGCGCCGAGTGCGGCCGCGGCTTCCGGAGTGGAGGCCGTGCTCATCGCCATGGTGTCGGAGAAGACCGGCTATCCGCCGGAGTCCCTGAACCTGGACATGGACCTGGAGTCCGACCTGGGCATCGATTCTATCAAGCGCGTGGAGATTCTTTCCGCGATCCAGGAGAAGCTCCCGCAGGCGCCCAAGGTCAAGCCCGAGCACCTGGGAACCCTGCGCACCTTGCGGCAGATCACGGCTTATCTGTCCCAGTCTGGAGAAGCTCCTCAACGGGAGCCAAAGCCGATCGCGACGGCCGATTCCGTTGCGACTGCTGTCCTGACCCGCTCCGTCCTGCGGGCCGTGGAGTGTAAAGCTCATGGACCGGCCGTGCGTCTTGACGCCAAGCTGCCCATCTGGATCGCCAACGACGGCAACGGCCTCGCTAAGGCTTTGGCAGGCAACCTCAAGGCCCGCGGTCATAAGGCAGAGGTCGTCTCCTTGGACCATCTGGGATCGTTGCAGGTCCCGCAAGCCTTGGCGGCGCTGGTGGTCTTGGCGCCGGTCACGCGCTTGGAGCCGAACCAGCTCTGGACACCGGCCTCCGAGGACCTCATGCGCCATGCCTTCAGTCTGGCCCGCCTAACCCTGCCGGCCCTGCGCCGGGCCGGTCAGGACGGCGGCGCGGTCTTTGCCACGGTTTCCCGTCTCGACGGCGTTTTTGGCCTTTCTGGGCTCAAGTCCGAGCAGGATCCGGTCCAGGGCGCCTTGGCCGGTCTGGCCAAGACAGCTTCGCACGAGTGGCCCGAGGTGTCCTGCAAGGCGCTCGACTTGGCTGCTGGCTGGGACGACGCGGTTTCGGCGGCCGAGGCCGTGGCCGTTGAGCTCTTCTACCGCGGACCGCTCGAGGTGGGCCTCTCCGCCTCCGGCCGCAAGGAACTGGAGCTCGAGGATGCGGTAAGTCCCGAGGCCGGGACCTTGCCGCTCCAGAGCGCGGACGCGGTCCTCGTGGTCGGCGGCGCGCGCGGAGTGACCGCACAGGCGGCCCTAGCCTTGGCCAGGGCTTGCCGCCCGACTGTGGTCCTCATGGGCCGCAGTCCCCTTCCCGGTGAGGAAGAAGACTGGCTCAAGGCTTGCCGCGGCGAGTCTGAACTCAAGAAGGCGATCCTGGGTCGATTCCAAGACAAGACTCCCAAGGAGGCGGGCGAGTTGTGCCGCGCGGTGCTGGCCGGCCGTGAGATCCGCTCCCATTTGACTGCCTTGGAAGCCGCGGGCAGCCGCACGATCTATGTCCAGGCCGATGTGCGCGATGCTGACGGCGTGGCTGAGGCTTTGGCTCGCGTCAAGGCCGAGCACGGTCCGATCCGAGGCCTGGTCTTCGGCGCCGGGGTCCTGGCGGACAAGCTCATCGCCGACAAGACGCCCGAGCAGTTTGATTCAGTGTTCTTGACCAAGGTCGCGGGCCTGAGGCATCTGCTCCAGGCGCTGGACCTCTCCGAGCTCAGGGCGCTGGCGCTGTTCTCGTCGTCTACGGCGCGCTTCGGCCGCTCGGGGCAGAGCGACTACGCCATGGCAAACGAGGTCTTGAACAAGACGGCGCGCTTGCTCTCGCGGCGGCTGGATGGGTGCCGGGTCGCGGCCTTCAATTGGGGCCCGTGGGATGGGGGCATGGTCAACGAGTCCTTGAAGAAGCTTTTCGCTTCCGAGGGTGTTGGCGTGATCGGTTTGGAGGAGGGGGGGGGGTTCCTAGTGCGCGAGCTCTCCGGGGATAGTCGCTCGGTCGAGGTCGTGGCCATCGCCAGGCCGGTTGCGGCTTTGAAGGCCCGGGTCGCGGATCTTGCGTCCGTCTTCGAGCGGAAGGTCTCGGTCGCGGATTTTCCGTTCCTGTCCTCGCACGTGATCAACGGCGCGCCGGTCCTGCCTTTTGCCTTCATTGCGGAGTGGCTGGCGCATACGGCCTTGCACGGCCATCCGGGACTGCATTTTCACGGGCTGGACGGCATGCGCATCTACAAGGGAGTGCTGCTCAAAGGTCCGGAGTATGCTGTGACGCTTCTGGCCGGCAAAGCGGTGAAAACGGACGGCAACTACATCGTGAGAGCGGAGCTCCGGGGGCCGAGCTCGGTGTTGCATGCCAGCGCGGACGTGGTCTTGACTGACAAGCTGCCGGCCGCTCCGGCCGTCATGCCTGATTTTCCGCTTCAGCCCTATGCCCGGACGGTGGAGAAAGCCTATCGGGATATCCTCTTCCATGGCCCGGACCAGCGGTTCATCCGCTTGGTGGCCGGGTGCTCCCAGTCGGGGATCGTGGTGCATGCGGCACAGGCTTTGCCGCCGAAGAATTGGATGAGGCTGCCTTGGCGCGATGTGTGGCTCTCGGATCCCGCGGCGCTCGACGCCGCCTTCCAGGCCATGATCCTGTGGACCTGCGAGAAGCTGGGCGCCGCGTCTTTGCCGAGCTTTGTCGGTCGTTATCGGCAGTACCGGCGCATGCCTGAAACGGGTTGCGTCATCCGTGCCCGGGTTACGAAGTCCGCGGACGGGCTCGTCGGAGCGGATATGGACTTCCTGGACCATGCAGGCATCTTGGCGGCGCGGATGGAAGGTTGTGAGTGCACGGTGGACAAGTCGTTGGGTGAGGCTTTCCGGCGTAATACCGTGGCGGTGGGAGAGTGATATGAGGCGAGTCGCTCTTGTTCTGCCTTTGTTGTTCGGTCTGGCCGCCTGCCATAATCGAAAAGCAGGCCCGACCTCCAAACCCGACTATGCGGCAGTCAAAGACAGGGCCGAGAAATCATTCAACGAGGTCGAGCCCGGCCTGGGTGAAGCAAGGAAATCAAAACCCGCCCCGGCTCCAGCCCCAGTTCCCGAGACTCCGGCTCCATCCTCCCAGATCGGCGAGAAGGACGCTAAGCGCGGCTGCACTTGGGTCCGGGCCGACGCCACGATCCCGGTCGGCGGCAATGAATCCCGCGACCAGGCCCGCGCTCGCGCCATCGAAAAATCTCTCGAAGCGGCCATGCGCGACCTCCTGGGAGTTGACGTCAACCAGCGCTCGCTCGACTTCCAGCAGGAGAGCCTGCGCGGTCAGACCAACCTCATCGAGAGCGTCCTGCGCACCACGCGCCGCGGCTGTATCATCGACCAGAAGATCATCATCGACGAGTACCGCGACCTGGGGACTTGCCGTCAATGCGGTTTTTACGTGGACCTCAAGGCCTGCATTAAGGAGCGCCCCGCGGACTGGGACAAGGACTTCATCGTGGAGCTCGGTCTTTCCCGCGACCGCTTCATGGAAGGCGACGAGGCCAGGATATCCGTCACGCCGCGACGCGACGCCTATATCTATCTCTACGACGTCCAGATGAACTCCGAGACTTCGCTCCTCATTCCTAATGAGATGGTCCCTGAAGCCAAGGTCAAGGCCGGCCAGACCTGGGCCTACCCCGATGAGGAAGCCGCCAAGCGCGGCGTCCACCTCGTGGCTCAGATGCCCGACGACCATCCGCCCCTCTCGGCCGAGACCATCCGCGTCGTCGCGACCAAGACCCTCCTGCCGGCCAAGCTCTCCGACCCGGCCAAGGGCGGCTATCTGGGCGTGGTCCAGCGGCTCGACTCCGCCGGCATCGAATGGGCCGAGGACGCGGCGGCCTTCACCATCTCTCCCGCCAAGGAGAAATGAAAGACCGTATCCCCATCGCGGTCGTCGGCATCGGCGGCATCTTCCCGGATGCGCCGGAGCTGGACCGCTTCTGGGACAACATCGCCCTGCGCCGCTGCGCCAGCCGCGAGGTTCCTTCGGGACGCTGGATCCTGCCGCCTACCGAGGCCTTCGACCCGGCCCGGCCAGCGCCGGACAAGGTTTACTGCGCCAAGGCCTGCCTTATAGACGGGTTCCGCCTGGACCCTGAAGGCCTTGAGCTGGAAGCCGGCTTCTTGTCCAGGCTCGATCCGGTATTCCATCTGGCTTTGCACGCCGCGCGCTCGGCCTGGCACGACGCGCGCACCGAGGGCCTGGACCGCACGCGCACGGGCGTCATCATCGGCAACATCGTCCTGCCCACTGACTCAGCCTCCGCTTTGACCCGGGAACTGCTCCTGCCGGTGCTCAGCGAGCGCCTGCTGGGGCGGCGTCTGTCTGCGGAGAGGAAGACCGACCCGCTCAATCGATTCGTCGCCGGCCTGCCCGCAGGGGTTGTGGCGCGAGGCCTGGGCTTGGGCGGGGGGAGCTTCGCTCTGGACGCGGCCTGCGCGTCATCCCTCTACGCCTTGAAGCTCGCTTGCGACGAGCTGCGCGCGGGCCGCGCCGACGCCATGATCACGGGCGGCGTGTCCAGGCCGGAGAGCCTCTATACACAGATGGGCTTCTCCCAACTGCGCGCACTCTCCGCCTCGGGCCGGCCCGCGCCTTTCGACGAGTCCGCCGACGGCCTGGTCGTAGGCGAAGGCGCGGGCATGTTCGTCTTAAAGCGCCTCGATGACGCCCTGCGCGCCGGCGACCGAGTCTACGGCGTCATCGCGGGCATCGGCCTTTCCAATGACGTGGGCGGCAGCCTCCTGGCGCCCAACACGCCCGGGCAGCTGCGCGCCATGCGTGCCGCTTATCAAGAAGCGAGGTGGGCGCCGTCCCAGGTGGACCTGGTCGAATGCCACGCGCCCGGAACTCCCGCCGGAGACCCCATCGAGGTCGCGAGCCTCAAGGCACTTTGGGGCGAGAGGGGCTGGAGCGCGGGACAGTGCCCTATCGGCTCGGTCAAGTCCAATGTCGGGCACCTGCTTACGGCCGCGGGCGCCGCCGGCCTCATGAAGACGCTGTTGGCCCTGCAGCGCCGCTTACTGCCTCCCAGCGCCAACTTCTCCCGGGCCGGCGCGGCGCTGGCTCTGGAGGAGAGCCCCTTCCGGGTGCCCGTCGAGTGCTCGAGCTGGGAATGCCGGGATGGCAAGACCCCTCGCCGCGCCGCGGTCAGCGCCTTCGGCTTCGGCGGCATCAACGCGCATGTCTTGATCGAAGAGTATAACTTCCCAGGGCGCAAAGTTCATAGCGTCGCCGTGCCTGTGTCTGTCGAGCCGGCGACTGCGAATGTCCCTATAGCTATCGTAGGCATGGAGGCGAACTTCGGGGCTTGTTCTGGTCTGCGGCGGTTCCAGGAGCATGTCCTGGGCGGACAATCGCAGGCCGCGCTGTCCATGCCTGAGAATCGCTGGTGGGGCAGCAACGAGGCGTCCCGCTACCCGGGGCACTATCTTCCGGAGGTGAGCGTGGCGGCAGCTGACTACCGCATCCCGCCCAAGGAGATGGAGGAGATGCTGCCTCAGCAGCTTCTTATGCTCGACACAGCGGCCAAGGCGATCAAGGACGCGGGCTTGAAGTCATTTCCGGGAGAGTCGGCAGGGGTATTCATCGGCCTGGGCCTGGACCTCAACACCACCAACTTCGATCTGCGCTGGTCCTTAGCCGAGGCCGGGCGGCGCTGGGCCAAGAAACTGGGCTGGGACCTTTCGCCAGAGGATGAAGCCGAGTGGATCCGTCTCCTGCGCGAGGCTGTCGGTCCGGCCCTTTCGGCCAATCGGACCATGGGCGCCTTGGGCGCTATCGTGGCCAGCCGCGTGGCGCGTGAGTTCCATGTCGGCGGCCCGAGCCTCGCCGTCTCCTCGGAGGAGAACTCCGGCCTGCGCGCCGTGGAGGCGGCGGTCCGTGCTCTGCAGCAAGGCGAACTCGAGGTCGCCATCGCGGGCGCCGTAGACCTTTCCGGAGACCTGCGCGCGGTGCTGGGCAGCCATGCCCTACGGCCCTTCACCGGCGCCGGCTTGGCCAAGCCCTTCGACTCTTCATCGGACGGCCCTGTGCCGGGCGAGGGCGCGGCCGCTTTGATCTTGAAACGCCTGGACGACGCGGTGCGCGACGGCGACCGGGTCTACGCGGTCATCAAGGGCCTGGGATTCGCTTCGGGAGGCGGGGTGGACCGGCCGGCGCCCAGCGTTGCCGCCTACGCTGCGGCGCTGGGCCGCGCCTACGCCGATGCCGGAGTGGACCCCACCACAGTGGGCTACCTGGAGACCCATGGCAGCGGCGCGCCCGCGGAGGACCGGGTCGAGGCCGAGGCCTTGGCTGATTTCTACGGCACGGCCGAAGCGGGCCTGCCCTGCGCCTTGGGCAGCGTCAAGTCCCAGCTTGGGCACGCGGGGGCTGCCTCGGCTCTGGCAGGCCTTGTCAAAGCGGCTCTGAGCCTCTATCAGGAGATATTGCCGCCCATGAGGCCCTTCCAGGCACTGCCTGAGCTCGCGGCCGCGGCCAAGCGGTTCCATGTCCCTCTGCGGCCTCAGTACTGGCTGCGCAACCGCGCCGAGGGGCCGCGCCGCGCCGGTGTGAGCTCCATGGCCACGGACGGCAATTGCGGCCATGTCGTTCTAGAGGCCGTGCCTCAGGCTGCGGAGGGCGGGCGCGTCGCGACGGAACGGCGCCAGCCGTTGGGCGCGCGAGATGAGGCACTCTTCGTAGTCGAGGCTGACGACGCGGCCGGGCTCTTGGACGGTCTAGCCGCCCTGCGTTCCTGGCTGGCGGCGCAGGATGCGGATTCCAGCGTGGAGAGACTGGCCCGCCGCTGGTGGGCGTCCCAGGGGAGTCATCCGGAGCGCAAGTTCGGGTTGGCTTTCGTGGCGTGCGGCGTCGTGGACCTGGCTGAGCTGATGACCGCGGCCGAGCAGTCAGTACGCGACAACCCGGAGCGGCCCATATCGGGCGACCGGATCCATGTGACCACGCGCGTCGCCTTCGGCGCCGAGGCGCTGGCTTTCGTGTTCCCGGGCTCGGGCAATCAGTACCTGGGCATGAGCGTGGGTCTGGGCGTTCAATGGCCCGAGGTCCTGCGGCGGCTCGACGCAGAGAACGGCTACCTGCGCGGCCAGTCCGTGCCCGAACGCTTCGCACCGTGGCGGTTCTCCTGGGAGCAGGGCTGGGAGGCGAAGGCCGAGGCCGCCATTATCGCCGATTTCCACGCCATGATCTTCGGCTCCGTGGCCCATGCCACGGCTTTGAGCGACCTGGTGCGCGGCTTCGGCGTCGAGCCCAGGTTCGTGGTGGGCTACAGCCTGGGAGAGACCGCCGGGCTCTTCGCCCTGCGCGCCTGGACCGGCCGCGACGAGATGCTGCGCCGGATGAAGCAGTCGAGCTTGTTCACCAGCGATCTGGCCGGCCCCTGCGACGCGGCGCGCCGCTTCTGGAACCTGTCCTCCGATGAGCGCATGGACTGGGTGCTGGGCGTCATCGACCGTCCGGCGGACACGGTCAAGATGGCCTTGAAAGGCATGGAGCGGGCGGCGCTCTTGATCGTCAACGCGCCGTTCGAGTGCGTGGTCGGCGGTTATCGCAAGGCCGTAGACAACGTGGTCCAGGGCCTGGGCTGCGTGTTCCTTCCTCTGCAGGGCGTCTCCACCGTGCATTTCCCGGCCGCTGAACTCGTTGAAAAACAGTATCGGGAACTTCATCTGCTGCCCACCACGGCGCCGGCCGGCGTGCGCTTCTACAGCGGGGCTTGGGGCAAGGCCTATGAGGTCACCAAGGAGAGCGCCGCGGACTCCATCACGGCCCAGGCCGCGCGCCCGCTGGACTTTCCGGCGTTGGTGCGCCAAGCCTACGAGGACGGGGCGCGGGTCTTCATCGAGCTGGGCCCCCAGGCTTCGGCCACACGGATGATCGACAAGATCTTGGGCCCCTTGCCGCACGCGGCCCGCTCGGCCTGCATGAGGGGCAGCGACGAAGTCTCTACGGTGCTGCGCCTGCTGGCCCAGCTCATCGCGGAGCGCATCCCGGTGGATTTGAAGCCCCTCTACGGCCTGTCCTCCTGCGCGGCCGACCACCAGGATCCCGCACCGGCTCGTCCGCGCGTGAGCGTGCCCTTGGGTGCTGGGGCGCCTAAGCCTATCATCTGGAGGCCTAGACCAAAGACCGAAGCGCCGGTCATGGCTTTGGTAGCGCCTTCCCTGACGGATGCCTTCCCGGTTTCCGTGTCGCCTGTCCCGGAGCGACCGGCTCTCGCCGTCGTGATGGTACCGACCGCCTTGCAGCAGCAGTTGCTGGCCGCGCATGCGGCTGGACTCAAAGCGCATGAGGCATTCCTTAGGCTTTCACAGAATTTCGCCCAGGCGCAGTTGAAGAACATCGCGTTTCAAAATGCGCTGATGAAGGGAGGGGGGAGAGAACGGATATTGCCCCCCTCAACTCGGCTGGCTGACGAGAATGACGCCGACACCCCAGGGGGTGTCGGCGCGATTTCCGCGCCTGCGGCGCGAGATTTTAAAACGGACTGCTTTATGGGCCGCGAAAAGTGCATGGAATTCGCCATTGGATCCATTGGCAAGGCCTTAGGCCCGCTTTTTTCCGAGGTGGACTCTTATCCGACCCGGGTGCGCCTGCCTGACGAGCCGCTGATGCTCGTCGACCGTATCGTGAGCGTGTCGGGAGAGCCGCGCTCCTTGAAGTCCGGCGGGGTGGTGACGGAGCACGACGTGAAGGCCGGAGCCTGGTATCTGGACTGCAACCGCATCCCGACCTGCATCGCGGTTGAGGCGGGCCAAGCGGACCTTTTCCTATCTGGTTATCTCGGCATCGACCTCGAGACTAAGGGCCTGCGCGTCTACCGGCTGCTCGACGCCGAGGTGACCTTCCACCGCGGCCTGCCCACTCCGGGCGATGTGATCCGCTACGACATCAAGATCGACCGTTTCGCCCGGCACGGGGACGTGTGGCTCTTCTTCTTCAACTACGAGAGTATGGTGAACAGCCAGCCGCTTTTGAGCATGCGCAAGGGCTGCGCCGGATTCTTCACTTCCGAGGAGCTGGCCGCGGGCAAGGGCGTGGTGTTCAAGCCCGAGGAGCTTGCACCCAAGCCGGGCAAGCTGCCGGCTGACTGGGCCCCGCTGGTGCCGGGGTTCGGCCGCGAGAAGTATTCCGACGAGCAGGTTCTGGCTCTACGTCGGGGAGACCTTGCCGCCTGCTTCGGTCCGGCTTTCGCGGGTTTACCGTTGCGCGAGCCGGTGGGTCTGCCCACAGGGAAGATGGCGCTGGTCGACCGGGTGGTGGAGCTCGATCCCAAAGGCGGACGCTGGGGCCTGGGCGTCATCAAAGGCGAGGCGGACATCCGGCCAGACGACTGGCATCTGACCTGCCATTTCTCCGATGACAACGTGATGCCCGGTACCTTGATGTACGAGTGCTGCCTGCACACTTTGCGCATCCTGCTCATGAGACAGGGCTGGGTGGGGGAGAAGTCTAAGGTCTGGTACGAGCCTGTGCCTGGGGTCACCAGCGGCCTGCACTGCCGCGGCCAGGTAATCGCCTCGACGAAGAAGGTCCATTACCGGGTGGAGGTCAAGGAGTTGGGCTTCGACCCAGCGCCTTTCGCCATCGCCGACGCTTTGATGTACGCGGACGATAAGCCCATTGTGCGCATTACGGATATGTGTGTGAGGATGGGGGGGACGGATAAAGCCGCATTGACGGTGTTATGGAATGAGCGCGGCAGCTTTGCTGCCGCGCCACCGGCGCCCCCCTCA
The DNA here is from genome assembly GCA_903830945.1 of uncultured Elusimicrobia bacterium. Taxonomy (GTDB): domain Bacteria; phylum Elusimicrobiota; class Elusimicrobia; order UBA1565; family UBA9628; genus UBA9628. Next base: position 33,893 of record CAIKVT010000066.1, on the reverse strand, counting down.
AGGGGGGCGCCGGTTCCGTTGTTCGATACCGACCGCATCTTGGCCTTTGCCGTAGGAAAGCCTTCTGAGGCTTTCGGCGAACCCTACCGCGTCTTCGACTCCGGGCGGGTGATCGCCCGCCTGCCTGGCCCGCCATATCAGGTCCTGGACCGCATAACCCGGATAGAGGGCTGCGAGGCGTTCAAGTTGGCGGCCGGCGGCGTGGTGGACGCGGAATATAACGTGCCGAAGGATGCCTGGTACTTCAAGTCCAACGGCCAGCCAACCATGCCTTTCGGTGTGCTCTTGGAAATCGCGCTGCAGCCTTGCGGCTGGCTGGCCGCTTACGTGGGCTCGGCCTTGTCGAGTCAGACCGACCTTTCTTTCCGTAACCTGGGCGGGGCCGCCATCCAACATGAAGAGATCGGCCCTGATGTCGGGACGCTTGTCACCACGGTCAAGATGACCAAGAACGTGCAGTCAGCGGGCATGCTCATCCAGGACTATGAGATGGCCGTGCGCTGCGACGGGCGTTTAGTCTATGAGGGCAGCACGGAGTTCGGGTTCTTCTCCAAAGGCGCTCTTTCCGCACAGGTCGGAGTGCGCGGGGCTGCGTCTTATGCGTCGTCCCAGGCTGAGCTGGCGCGTGGTCTGCGGCCTAGCCTGGCGCAGGCGGGCATGCCGGATAAGATGCTCATGATGGTCGATTCGGTCGATTGCTATGTGCCGGACGGCGGGTTGAGGGGGTTGGGCTTCATCCGCGGCACGAAGAGGGTGGACCCGTCCGAGTGGTTCTTTAAGGCGCATTTCTATCAGGATCCGGTCTGTCCGGGCTCATTGGGCTTGGAATCCTTTATCCAGCTGATGAAGGTCGCGGCGCGCGAGAGATGGCCAGGCGCATCGGGCCGCTTCGAGTCCATGGCTTTGGGCCAGAAGCACGGTTGGCTCTACAGAGGCCAGGTTATCCCAACCAATAAACTCGTCACCGTAGAGGCCTGCGTGACCGCGGTGGACGATGCGCGCCGGCTCATCAAGGCGGACGGCTTGCTGAAGGTGGACGGCTTGGTCATCTACACGATGACCGACTTCACCCTGCGCCTAGCTTAGTTCGGTAGTTCGGGGACACAATACTTAACTCCGGGCCACGGAACTAAATCGCCTGTCAATCGTATGATTATTAGGGCCGAAGAGCGGCCCGGATAAACATCCTATGGCGCGCATGGCACGGGTCGTCGTCCCAGGCATCCCCCATCATATAGTTCAAAGGGGAAACCGAAGAATGAGGACATTTTTTCGGGACTCCGATTTTGAGAGTTATTTGGATCTGTTGGCGGAGCAGTCCGCAAAATGCGGTGTGGTGATTTGGGGTTATGTATTGATGCCGAACCATGTGCACCTAATCATGGTCCCTGGGAGCGAGGACGGCCTTCACCGCGCTATCGGGGAGACTCATCGCCGTTACACGAGTCTCATCAATCAGAGGGAAGGATGGACCGGCTACCTCTGGCAAGGACGGTTCGGTTCGTGCCCTATGGATGAGAGACACCTGTTGAACGCGGCAAGGTACATTGAGCTCAATCCTGTGCGGGCTGGGCTGGTGGAGCGTCCTGAATCCTATCCGTGGAGCAGTGCCAGGGCGCACTTGAATGCGCGAGATGACCATGTGGTCGAGGTAAGGCCGCTGCTAGATATCGTCGCGGATTGGCAGGAGTTCTTGGCTGAACCGATGGATAAAGGGACCGTCGATAGAATCCGCGATTGTGAGCGGACCGGCAGACCGTTGGGGGCTGACGAGTTCGTGACTCGGCTGGAGGCACAGCTGGGCCGCAGATTGCGAAGGCAACGGCCTGGCCCTAAAGCGACCAGCTATATCCAGTCGGGTGGAAGGGAGTTAGATATTGTGTCCCCGAATTCGTTCAATCTTTGAATTTGAACCCCTTTTTCGTCGCCTGAGAGCGCACTGTCTTGATGACGGCCTGGCCCAAGGTCTGGCTGGCGCCTTGCGCCGCGAGCTTCTTTTCCTCAGAGGATACGTATTTGCGCCGCTGCTCGCTCAATTGGCTGATCTTGGCTTGGATGGCTTTACGTTCGTTCGCTTTCTTGCGGATGTAGGTGTCCCGCTCCTTGGAATCCATGGCCTGGAGCTCCTTGGGCAGTTCCTCCTTGCGGATCTCGCTTTCCTTGAGCTTGCCGGTATCCAACGCACTGACCACATCCCATTCCGCGGCTTGGCTGCTGTACTGTGTCCCCGCCTTGGCCATGGCGCGTTGGGTGGCCACGCCCGTCGCGGCCGGAGCCGCGAGGGCGGAGTTGTCCGCGGCTTCCTGTCGGGCTCGGGCCTTTTTTCCTGCTGAGCCGTAGGCGATGAAAGTGTCGTTGAGCTGGCTGGAGAGGCGCTGTATCTCGGCATCCTGGGGGGCTTGAACGGAGACCACCTGGGCCGCTTGGTCGATGTTGGCGTAGTCGCCTCCGCCCGCGTCGGCCCCGGCCTTCCACTGCATGGCCACGCCTTCCTGCCGGTTGCCGCAGAAGATGGAGTTGACTGCGATGCCTTTCTTGACGGCCTCCGCGACCGATTCGTGGAAGTCCACGGGGCCCTGGGTGAACGGCTCGTTGCCGGCGATGAAGATGGCTTTGTATACGTCGGCGTGCCTGTCCCACTGCAGTGAGCCGATCGCATCGCGGATGACCCAGCCGCAGTACTCCTGGCCGCCGCGGGTCCTGAGGCCGAAGAGCTGCTCTGAGATCTTGTCCAGGTCCGTGGTGAAAGGCAGGACCTGGCGGATGTAGCCCTCGCCCGCGGCAAGGTTGTCGTTGCCGTACTCATAGAGCGCGACCTGCACCGTGGGATTGTTGCCGCCCTTTTCCGCTGCGCCGAACTCGTTGATGATGTGCCAGAGCTGGTTCTTGGCCTGGCTGATTAGTCCGTCCATGCTATTGGAGGTGTCGAGGAGGATGGCGATCTGGACCAAGGCCTTGCCCAGGTATTGTCCCGTCGGAGGGTTGGCCGGGGTCGCCGGATTGGCCGGCCCGGTCACGGGCGTGGGAGGCGGGGTCGGGCCTGCGGGCGTCTTGATCGGGTCGTCCGTCCAGGTCCGGGAGAAGCTGGTCTGGCCTGCGGTCAGGATCTTGCCGGTCTCGGTCTGGATGATGCGCGCGTTGATCTCGGTCTTTTTTTTGGAAAGGTCGTTGAGCGTCCCCACCACCACTGCGTCTACTCCCAGGACTTTGCCCAGTTCCTTGGTGGTCTGCGGGTCCATCAGGCCCGTGGTTTCGAGCTTCATCTCCTCCAGCGCCTTCTTGAGGAGGCTGCGTTCCACGACTTGTACATTGCCGCTCTCAACGAGGAATGTGGTCAGGCGCTCCTGCACGATGGTGGAGCCGCTGCTCGTGGCCCCGTCATGGTAAGGGAAGCTCAATACTGCCATCAGCTTGACGGGCTGGCCTTTCAGGCCGGCTTCCAGCTTGCGGGCGAGCTTCTCCAGCGGCTCCGCTGAAGCGGACGCGGCCAGGAAAGTCAGCAAGGAGAGCGCTAAAACGAGTCTGGGCCTGGTCTTCATTAATCCTCCTGTGGGTGGTTGGGATTGTAACATACTATCGCGGACCGAGATAGCGGTGAAATGCTATCCTTTTTGACACCGACTTTCGGCCAAGGTTCCCGGAGGATTCTCCTGATGAGTAAAGCGCTTTTAAAGCAAGCCGCGGTCGCGCTTCTGGCGGCATTCGTCCTGTCCTCCTGCGGCAGCCCAGCCTCGCGCCGACCGGTTTGGGTTGGCTCCGCCGGCGCGGAGGGAGCCGGGATAGACGGGGTCGGGTTCGGCTCCTATCGGGCCTCTGACCCGGACGGCGTCAAGAAGGCCCGCGACACGGCCTACAACGACGCCCTGCAGAAGCTGAGCTTGAAGCTGCGCGTCGTGGTCAGTGGTGAGGTCAAGACCAGCCTTCAGGCCGAGATGCGCAACGGCTCAGAAGTGTCCCGTGAGGATATCGAGAGCATGACCGGCAGTGTCTTCGACGCTGTCCTGGGGCGCAAGCGCTTCGACGAGTACCGCGACGAGCGCAGCAAGGAGTACTGGGTGCGCTGCTCCATGATCCAGGAAGACGCTGACGCGGCCATCAAGGAGGCGTTCGCGGCGGCGCAGCGCCGTCGCACCGAGAAGAGCGTCAGCGTCGGGATATCCGGCGTCGCTGCCGGCTTGGTGAAGCTCGCGGAAGTCGAGTTCGCGCGCCGATTCAACGCGAAGGGTTTCGTGGTCCTGTCTCCGGCGCAGGCCGGGGCTGCGCGCATTGCGGTGTCGGGCGAGCTCAAGACGGAGGGGCTCGGATCGACGAGGCCCATGGGGGTGGACTTGGGTCCTTCCTGCCGGGCCAGCTTGCGTCCCGAGGCCCTAGTGTCAAAGGGCGATCCAGGGCAGCATGTGGTCGTGGGCCAAGCCGCCCAGGACGCGACTGGGTTCGGGCGCACTCAGGCCGAGGCCTGCGAGAAGGCCGTGCAGAAGGCCGCGGAACAGGCCGCAGGCTCTTTGGTCGAAGCCATCTCCCGCGTCGTTGAGGACTGACGGGAGGGGCATGCGCTATACTAAGGTTTTTTTAGAGGCCATCGGCTACGAGTTGGCGCCCGACGTGGTCGCCTCCGCGACCTTGGAGGAGCGCATCGCCCCGGTCTACCGCGCCTTGGGCATGCAGACGGGCCAGCTCGAAGCCCTGACCGGCATCCGCGAGCGGCGCTGGTGGGAGCCGGGCTTCAAGCTTTCCGAAGGCGCGGCGCGCGCCGGGCGCAAGGCCCTGGCCGCGGGCGGCGTACCGGCCTCGGAACTCGGCGCCCTTATCTACGCGGGCGTCTGTCGCGAGGCCAGCGAGCCAGCAACGGCCTGCGCCGTGGCGGCCGGCCTGGGGGTCCGGCCGGACTGTGCGGTCTACGACATCTCCAACGCCTGCCTTGGCGTCATGAACGGCATCTTCGAGGTCGCCAATGCCATTGAGCTCGGCGCTATACGCGCGGGCCTGGTCGTCTCCTGCGAGTCCGCCCGCGAGATCAACGACAGTATGATCGCGAGCATGCTCAAAGACCCGAGTATGAGCCATTTCCGTCTTTCCATGGCCACCTTGACCGGCGGCTCGGGGGCAGTCGGCGTGCTGTTGACCGACGGTTCCTTCGGTCGTCGCGGGCATCGCCTCCTGGGAGGCGTCCTGCGCACCGCTCCCGAGCACCACGGCCTCTGCCTCTGGCAGCGCGATTGCATGTCCACGGACGCCGCCGCGGTCTTGAAGCACGGCGTGGGCCTGGGACGTGCCACTTGGGCCGCTTTTATGAAGGAGTTGGGCTGGACTGCCGCGGGCGTGGACAAGACCATCTGCCATCAGGTCGGCGCCCCGCATCGCAGCCAGGTCCTCGCGGAGATCGGCGTGCCCGAGGCGAAGGATTTCCAGACCTACGAGTTCCTGGGCAACATCGGCACCGTGTCTTTGCCTATGACTGCGGCCATCGCCGAGGAACGCGAGTTCCTCGAAAAAGGGAATCAGGTCGCTTTTCTGGGCATCGGCAGCGGCCTCAACTGCCTCATGTTGGGGTGGCAGTGGTGAGGCATCCGGCTTTGCCGTTCGAGAGCCGCTTCCATGAGCGCGGGCCGCTGCGCCAGCACTACCTGGACTCCGGCTCAGGCGACCCGGTCGTGATGGTCCACGGCAACCCCAGTTGGGCGATCTATTACCGCGGACTCGCCCAGGCCTTGAGCGACTCCTATCGCGTCGTAGTCCCTGACCATATAGGATGCGGACTCTCCAGCAAGCCCGGCGACGACCAATACGACTACACCCTCAAGAGCCGCGTGGACGACCTCGAGTCTCTGCTCGTAGCCATCGCAGTCAGAGACCGCGTGACCTTGGTCCTGCATGATTGGGGCGGCATGATCGGCATGGCGCTAGCGGCGCGCCATCCGGAGAGGATACGCAGGATCGTCATCTTCAACACCGGCGCCTTCCCCTTGCCGAATGGCAAGAGCCTGCCCTGGAGACTCAAGGCCTGTCGCAGTCCGCTGGGCGCGCTCCTGGTGCGCGGGGCTAACGCTTTCGCCATAGCCGCTAGCCGCATGTGCTGCACGCGCAGGCCCATGAGCCCGGAACTGCGGCGGTTGTATCTGGAGCCCTACGACTCCTGGGCTAACCGCATCGCGGTCCAGCGCTTCGTCGAGGACATCCCCCTGGGGCCCGGTGACAGAGCCTACGGCTTGGTGACGCGGACCGCCGAGAGGCTGGATCTTTTCCAGGATCGGCCCATGCTCATCTGCTGGGGGGAGAAGGATTTTGTGTTCGACAGGAATTTCCTGGACGAGTGGGTGCGCCGTTTCCCCAAGGCCGAGGTCCACCGTTTCCCGGACGCCGGGCATTACGTCCTGGAGGACGCCGGCGACCTGATTATCCCCTTGGTGAAGGATTTCCTCGCGAGGCACCCCATACCGGCTTGATATGACGACGCAGGATCGACTTCTGAGCGTATCCGAGCTACTCATGGAGGCCGCGGCCAAAGTGGCGGATCGTCCCGCGGTGCTGGACGGCCGGCGCTCCATCACATTCAAGGAGCTCGATGCGGAGTGCTGGCGCTTGGCTGCGGGCTTGGAGCGCATCGGTGTGGGCCCAGGCGTGCGCGCAGCGCTGCTGGTGCCGCCTGGCATCGATTTCATTTCGCTGACCTTCGCGTTGTTGCGCTGCGGTGCGGTGCCGGTGCTCATCGACCCAGGCATAGGTTGGGAGAATGTGGGCCGCTGTCTGGCCGAGGCCGAGCCCCAGGCCTTCATCGGCTCGACCAAGGCGCATCTGGCGCGCTTGGCTGGAGGGTGGGGCAAGGGCAGTATCCGGAGCATGGTGACGGTGGGGAGGAAGTGGGGGTGGGGGGGGCTTAATCTTACGGACCTTTATAAAACGGCATCGTCCCCCGACGGAACGGCCGCCCCCCGCAGGGAGGCGGCCGGAGTCGGCGCCTTTGGCGCCGACTTTGGGAAAGACAAAACTGCGGCGATCCTATTCACCTCGGGCAGCACTGGCGCGCCCAAGGGTGCGGTCTACACCCACGGCATATTCGCGCATCAGGCGGCCATGCTGCGCGAGCATTTTCAGATCGAGCCCGGCGGTTATTCGATTCCGACCTTCCCGCTCTTCGCCCTCTTCGACGTGGCCTTGGGCCTGAGCGCGATCATCCCGCGCATGGACCCGACCCGGCCGGCCCGGGTCGACCCGCGCGAGATCGTCCTGCCCATCCAGGCGCATGGCGCGGTTCAGCTCTTCGGTTCACCCGCGCTTCTCGATGCCGTGAGCCGCTACGGCGAGAGCCACGGCGCGCGTCTGCCCAGCCTCAAGCGTGTGATCTGCGCCGGAGCGCCGGTCCCGGCCAAGGTCCTGGCCCGGTTGGCGCGGATGTTGTCCCCGGAGGCGGAGATCCACACGCCCTACGGCGCGACCGAGGCTTTGCCCGTGGCCTGCATCACGGGTTCCGAGGTGCTGGCTCAGACCGCGGTCATGACCGGGGAGGGTCGCGGCATTTGCGTGGGCCGGCCTTGGTCCGGTATGGAAGTCAAAGTCATAGGCATCAGCGACGATCCTATTCCGGCTTGGTCCGCGGCCCTTTGCGTTCCTGCCGGCGAGATTGGCGAGATCGTGGTTAAAGGGCCGGTGGTCACGCGTGAGTATTTCCATCGGCCCGAGGCCACGGCCCTGGCCAAGATCTCGGAGCCGGACGGGGCGGTGCGCCACCGTATGGGCGACGTGGGTTATCTCGATGAGACAGGCCGGCTGTGGTTCTGCGGTCGCAAGAGCCACCGCATCAATGCCCTGCCGGAGACGCTTTTCACCATCCCCTGCGAGGGCGTCTTCAACCAGCATCCCTGGGTGCGGCGCAGCGCCTTAGTGGGGATGGCGGCCGGCACCTGCGGAACTTTAGATGCCGCAGGTGCGCAAATCCCGGTCTTATGCGTGGAATTGGAACCAGGAGCGGATCGCGACCGGGTGCGCCGCGAGCTCCTGGAGATGGCGCAGCGATTCGCGCACACCAGGAGCATCCAGACAGTCCTGTTTCATCCGGGCTTTCCGGTGGATGTTCGGCACAACGCCAAGATCTTCCGGGAGAAGCTGGCGGTCTGGGCCAAGGGGCATATGACCGTTAGCACCTTTCCTGAGGGCGGTCAGTGCCAGCGTACTCCCGTGCGCAGGAGGGTCACATGAGGGTCCTGGTGACGGGCGGCAGCGGTTTCATAGGCGGGGCGGTGGCACGGCTCTTGCGCACCCATGGCCATGAGGTGCGCAGTCTCTCGAGAACCAATCATCCAGAGCTGGCCAAAGATGGCGTGGTGGAGTTCCCCGGGGACTTGCTTGACCTGGATTCGGTGCGGGCCGCCTGCCGGGGCGCCGAGGCCGTGGTGCATTGCGCGGCCAAGGTGGGGCTATGGGGGCCTCTGGAAGAGTTCCATCAGGTCAATGTCACCGGTACTAACAACGTGCTGCGGGCCTGCCAGGGACTGGGCATCTCGAAGTTGGTGTTCACCAGTTCTCCCAGCGTCGTGTTCACCGGTAGTGACGTGGAGGGCTGCAACGAGTCCGCGCCTTATCCTCGATCTTTCGATTCCCACTACTCGCGCACCAAGGCTACGGCTGAGGCGATGGTGCTCTCCAGCAACACGGCCGCTCTTGCCACGGTGGCCTTGCGGCCTCATCTGGTCTGGGGGCCGGGCGAGGATAAGCTCATATCCCGGCTCATCGAGAAGGCCCGCAGCGGCGAGCTTTGCCGCATCGGCACGCTCAATAAGAAGGTGGACACGACTTATCTCGACGACGCGGCCGAGGCGCACCGCCTCGCCTTGGAGCGGCTGTCGCCGGGCAGCTCGATCGCGGGCCAGGCCTATTTTATCACCGGAGGCGAACCGCGGCCGGTCTGGGATGTCATCAACGCTATCTTGGACGCGGTGGGACTGCCGCCGGTCGAAGATACCGTCCAGCCTATCTTGGCCAACTTTGCGGCCTGGGGCTATGAGACCTTGTACTCGGTGAGCAAGCGCGGCGGCGAGCCGAGGTTGACGCGCTTTTTGGTCCAGCAGCTGACCACGGCGCATTGGTTCGATATCTCGGCCGCCCGGCGCGATCTGGGCTATGAGCCGCATGTGACATTCGCTGCCGGGCTGGAACGGCTGCGGACATGGTTCGACGCGCAGAAAATGAGGTAAGCATATGGTGAAGCCGAAAGCGACGGTCCTGCTTCTGGTCGTGGATGCCGTGGGGGCGCAGACTCTGGACTTCCTGCTCGACCAGCATCCGGGCAAGTTGAAGCTTTCCAACTTCTCGCGTCTGGGTTTGGGCCGGATCGTGGCCCGAAGGCACCGCCAACGCCTGGGCCGCGATGGCAGGAAGACCTGCGCCATGCGCCTGAAGCAGGCTTCCGCCTCCGCGGATTCGGTCATCGGACACCGGGAGATGGTGGGCATCGTGGACCCGAGCACCTACGGCTTATTCCCCAACGGCTTTCGGTGGGATTTTATTGCGGCCCTGGAGAAGCGCATCGGCCGCAAGACGATCTTCAACAAGATGGCGGGGGGGATGGAGGCCATCGAGCTCAACGCAGCCGCGCATGAGAAAACGGGCCATCCCATCGTGTACGCGAGCAAATGCGACCCTTTGGTCCAGATCGCGATGAATGAAGCGGTGATCCCGGTCAAGGAACAGCACGCGATAGCGGACTGCGCCTTCGAGCTGGCGCGGGAGATGGGCATCCCGATCACGCGCGTGATCGCGCGAGCCTATGTTCGCTCGGCGGAGGGGGATATCGTGCGTACGGCCAATCGCCACGATAAGGTCTTGCCGATGCGGGGGAAGACATTGGTGGACGTGATGTATGCGCGGGACGTGTGGACTGCCGCCGTTGGCAAGACGTGCGATCTGGTCAACACGGCCTACCATGAGCGCATCAAGCTGACCAGGCCGACCTTTCTGGATCCCGGCCTGCGTCTGCGCTTCATGCATCCCAAAAAGAAGGACACCAACCCCTATACGATCCAGGGCACTGTCAACGTCCTCGCCGAGGCGGCCGCGGTGTACCGGCCGGGCGGGACCTTCGTGTTCACGAACCTGGTCGACGCTGACAGTCTCTATGGGCACACGCGGGACGTGGCCGGGGCGCTGCGCTGCCTGGAAGGCGTGGATGAGGCCTTGCCGCTCTTCGAGGCCAGGCTGCGCAAGGGCGACCTGCTGATCATTACGGCCGACCACGGCATGCAGCACCGCGAGGATTATGGCTACCACAACAAAGAGGAGCTGCCTTTGATCGTTGAGCGCATCGGCTTTGGGGCGGACCTGGGCGGCATCAAGGTCGGGCCTGGCAAGAGCCTTTGCGAGGTGGGGCACATCGCGGCTCAGGTGTTGGGCTGTGCCAAGGACTATGAGGAGGCTTGCGGCTTCAAGCCCATCGGGTTCCGGAAAAATCAGGCCGGAAACCGGTCCTGAAGCCGGCCTAGGAGTCTTTGGGTTTCGTCAGCAGGGAAGCTGCGATGGCTGCGCCCAACACTGCGGCGATCACGCACAATGACACGCCAGTGGGCACGTGAAAGAAGTGTCCGCCCAGCATCTTGAGGCCCACGAAGATGAGGATGAGGGATATCCCGGCTTTCATGAATCGGAAGGTCACCATCAGGTCGGCGAGCAGGAAGAACAGCGCTCGTAGGCCGAGTATGGCGAACACGTTCGAAGTGTAGACCACGAAAGGATCCGTGGTGATGGCAATCACCGCGGGGATCGAGTCCATGGCGAAAAGGACGTCCGAGAACTCGACGACTAAGAGCGCGGCCAGCAGCGGGGTCGCGTGCTGGACACCGCCTAAGCGCAAGAAGAAGCTTTGGCCCTGGCCATCATCCGTCAGGGGCATGACCTTTCGCAGGAGCTTAAGGGCCGCGTTGTCCTGAGGCCGGACCTGAGCTTCGTCCGTCAACGCCATCTTCGCGCCCGTGTAGATCACCATGGCCCCGAAGATGTAGATCATCCAGTGGAAGGTGTTGACCAGCGTCACCCCCGCGAAGATGCAGATGAAGCGCATGGCGATCGCGCCCAGGATGCCCCAATGCAGGACGCGCGACTGGTGGGCCGGGGTCAGGCCGAAATAATGGAAGATCACCAGGAACACGAACATGTTGTCCGCGCTCAGCGATTCTTCCAGCAGATAGCCCGCCGCGAACTGCAGGGCGCGCTCTCGGCCGCTGGTCAGGGCTATGACCCCGGCGAAGGCTAGTGCCAAAGCGCACCAGACCACGCTCCAGAAGGCGGCTTCTTTGAAGGAAACGGCTCGGGCCTGGCGGTGCAGGATGCCCAGGTCCATTGCCAGGGCCGCGGCGATCACAATCCCGAAGATGAGCCAGAGGCCGGTTTCGCCGAGCATAGGACCATATTGTCGGGTATTTAAGAGGGCAGGTCAATAACGCTATACGCTCAGGAAATGGGGCTTGGCCTAGTTGCCATTTGCTAGAATCATGCCGTACCGATGACTGAGAAGCCCACTCTGCGGCAGCGCTCTTCCGGCGTGCTCCTGCACCCCACGTCCTTACCCGGTCCCCATGGCGTCGGCGACATCGGGCGTGAGGCCTATGCTTTTGCCGACTTCCTGGCAGCCTGCGGTCAGACTTGGTGGCAGATGCTCCCCGTCGGCCCCACCGCCCACGGGCATTCCCCCTATTTCTCCTCGTCGGCCTTCGCCGCGAACCCCCTGCTCCTGTCTTTGGACAAGCTCTGCCAGGATGGGCTGTTGGAGCCGGCCGACATCAAGGCCATCCGGGGCCAGGTCAAGGACCGCGTCCATTATGCGTCGGCGGAGCGCTTCAAAGAACCCCGTTTCGCCAAGGCTTTTGACGCTTTCGAGCGGCGCGTCGACCCTGCGGCCAAGGCCGCTTTCGCCGATTTCTGCGAAGGCCAGAAGGCCTGGCTCGATGATTACTCGCTGTACTGCGCGGCCAAGGAGATCCACCAAGGCCTGCCTTGGGTCGAGTGGGAGCCGGGCCTGCGCTTGCGCCACCCAGCGGCACTGGAGCGCGCCCGGCAAGCCTTCGCGACCCGCATCCGCTATCACCAGTTCCTGCAGTATCTCTTCCATAAGCAATGGGCCGAGCTCAAGGGCTACTGCGCCAAGATCGGGCTGGGACTTATCGGCGACATCCCCATCTTCGCGGCCGCGGACAGCGTCGATGTCTGGGCTCACCCCGAGCTTTTCTGCCTGGGGCCGGACGGTCGGCCTTCCGTAGTCGCCGGCGTGCCGCCGGATTACTTTTGCCAGAAGGGCCAGCTCTGGGGCAACCCTCTTTACCGCTGGGACGCCATGAAGGCCGACGGCTACTCCTGGTGGATCGAGCGGTTTCGCGCGACGCTCTCGCGCTTCGACGCCGTGCGCCTGGACCATTTCATCGGCTTCCATAACTACTGGGAGATCCCGGCTGGCGACAAGGACGCGGTGCGCGGCCGCTGGGTCCTGGCGCCGGGTGAGGACTTTTTTCGCACGGTGCTGCGCGCTTTCGGAGACCCCAGGGCAGAAGCGGGGGAGCCGGGCGTCCCTTCCGGCGAGAGGAGCACGACCTTCGTCTCCAGGGACGGCGGGCCCTTGCCCGCCGTCGAGATCATCGCCGAGGACCTGGGCACGCTGACTAAGGAGGTAGCCGCCCTGCGCGACCGATTTCAGTTCCCGGGAATGCGCGTCCTGCAGTTTTCGTTCTGCGACTGGGACGAAGATCAGCAGCCGCACAATTTTCCAAAGCGCTGCGTGGCCTACACGGGCACGCACGACAACGACACGGTGGCGGGTTGGTTCCGTAACCTCAGCGACAAGTCGGGCACCCGGACTGTGGAGCAGGTTCGCCTGGAGCGGGAGAACGCTTTGCGCTATCTTGGATCCAACGGCGTGGAGCTGCATTGGGATATGATCCGCGCGACGCTCAAGAGCCCGGCGGACACCGCGATCCTGCTGGCTCAGGACCTGCTGGGGCTGGGTTCCCAGGCGCGCATGAACCTGCCCGGGACCGTGGAGAACAACTGGCAGTGGCGCCTGACGCCCGGGGAGCTGACGCCCGCGGTGGCCGGACGGCTGGCTTTGATGACCGGGGCCTACGGACGAGGCCCAAGGAGATGGACCAAATGAGTCTCATGGACAAAGGCGCTCATCATCCGGCGGCGACGCTGCTCAGCGAGCAGGATCTTTACCTCTACAACGAGGGCTCGCACTTTCGCATCTATGACAAGCTCGGGGCCCATCTCATGGAGCACGACGGCCAGAAAGGCGTCTACTTCGCGGTCTGGGCGCCCAACGCCAAGAAGGTGACCGTCATCGGCGATTTTAACGAATGGAACAAGACCAAGAACCACCTGCATCCCCGGGGCTCCTCCGGCATCTGGGAGGGCTTCGTCCCTGGCGTGGAGAAAGGGGCGCCCTATAAGTACCACATCTCATCGAACCTGCACGGACATAAAGTCGAGAAGTGCGACCCTGTGGCCTTCCATGCCGAGGTTCCGCCGAAGTCCGCCTCCGTGGTCTGGGACCTGGATTACCAATGGAGCGACGCGGCCTGGATGAAGGAACGCAAGCAGCGCAATGCCCACGACGCGCCGGTGTCCATCTATGAGATGCACCTTGAGTCCTGGATGCGCGTGCCTGAGGAAGGCAACCGGTCGCTCACCTATCGGGAACTCGCGCCCAAACTCTCGGCCCATCTGCGGCGGATGGGATTTACGCACGTCGAGTTCCTCCCCGTCATGGAGTACCCCTTTTCCGGCTCCTGGGGCTACCAGTCCATCGGTTATTTTGCGCCTACCTCACGCTTCGGCACGCCGCAGGATTTTATGTATCTGGTGGACCACTTGCACCAGGAGGGCATCGGCGTGATCCTGGACTGGGTGCCTTCGCACTTCGCCACCGACGGCCACGGCCTCGGGCTGTTCGACGGCTCGGCTCTTTACGAGCACGCCGATGCGCGCAAGGGTTTCCATCCGGACTGGGGCAGCTTCATTTTCAACTACGGCCGCAACGAGGTGCGCTCTTTCCTCATTTCCAGCGCCTTGTACTGGTTCGACAAGTACCACGTCGACGGCATCCGCGTCGACGCCGTGGCCTCCATGCTCTATCTCGACTATTCGCGCAAGAACGGGGACTGGATCCCCAACGAGTACGGTGGTCGTGAGAACATCGAGGCTATCTGGCTGCTGCGGCGGCTCAACGAGGAGGTCTATAAGCAATTCCCGGATGTGCAGACCTATGCTGAGGAGTCGACGTCCTGGGGCATGGTCTCCCGGCCGACTTATGTGGGCGGGCTGGGCTTTGGTTTCAAGTGGGACATGGGCTGGATGCACGACACCTTGAACTACATGAAGAAGGATGCCATCCACCGTAAATATCACCAGAACGTTATCACCTTTCGCATGCTTTACGCCTTCCACGAGAACTTCATCCTGCCGTTGTCCCACGACGAGGTGGTGCACGGGAAGCGCTCTCTCATCTCGCAGATGTCCGGAGATGATTGGCAGAAGTTCGCCAATCTGCGCCTCATGTACGGCTATATGTGGTCCCAGCCGGGGAAGAAGCTTTTGTTCATGGGAGGCGAATGGGGCCAGTGGCGGGAGTGGGATAGCAATTCGAGCCTGGACTGGGATCAGCTGGATCATGCGCCGCACGAAGGCGTGCGCCGGCTGGTGGAGCGCTGCAACCGCGTCTATCGGGCCGAGCCGGCTCTCTATGAGCGGGACTTCGATACTTCGGGGTTCTCCTGGATCGATTGCAACGACGCGGATAACTCGGTCTTGAGCTTCATACGCAAGGGGCAGTCGACCAATGACGTGATTTTGGTGGTTATGAATTGCACGCCGGTGGCGCGCAAGACCTACCGGGTGGGTGTGCCGCACGGCGGCTGGTGGGCCGAGATCCTCAACTCCGACGCGGCCGAGTACGGCGGCTCTGGCTTGGGCAATTTGGGCGGTGTGAACGCCCAGGGCGTTGGCTGGCACGGGCACGGCCAGTCCCTGGAGATCTGTCTGCCGCCGTTGTCTATCCTTTATTTTAAGAGCGAGGGCAAATAGCCATGGAGTTTGAGGGGCTGTGCACGCACGTCGGCAACGAGCTTAAGCGCCGGTTCTGGGAGCATAAGGCGATGGCGGCCTTGTCGCGGGGCCGGGTGCGCATGGACGGGTGGCTCAAGGTGGAGCTGACGGCCATCCTGGCGCAGATCGGGGAGGCGGAGCCTGCCTTCAAGCTTCCCAAGGGGCGCGCCGCGGTCCGCTTTGGGGACTGGCTTGTGGAAGTCGCGAGTCTGCCCACGGCTTTCGTTTGCGAGGGGACCAAGGCGGCTTCGGGCGATCTGGCGGAAGACGTCAAGGACCTGCGCAAGCTGATCAAGCGGCTGCGCAAGGGGAGGGGGAGATATCGGGCCGCGGTCTTCTTCGCGGTCTATCCTTTTGGGGATATGGATGAGGCGGCTTGGGCTTCTCATAAAGTCCGCATTGAGAGGTCTTTAGGCGGGCCGCTTGTCGAGGACCGGTTTTCCTTTCAGGGCGGTGTGACGGGCAGGCTCTATGCGGGCTTGGTTCAGGAGAAGGCCGCGGTGGAGCCTATGGCCGAGCAAGGTCCGGCGGCCACCGAGAAGCGGCCGATGGGCCGGCCGCGCCGCTCGTCCGTCCCGGTCCTAAAGAAGGAACGAATAACGCTGCCTTCTCAGGCTTAGCGGACGAGCGTCGCCGCTTTTTTCGCTGCCTTGAGCATCGGCGCAGTCGAGATTGGCTCGCCTACCGCCTGCCGCATCCATTCCGCGGGCGTCACGCTGCCGATGCGGCACATCCTCTCCATCTCCGTCCCCAAGGAATGCGTCTTGAAATAGTCCTCCACCTGGAAGGCGATCAGATGCCCCAATGGATAGTTCGGGATGTAAAGGCTGTAGTAGAACATGTGCGAGTAGATGGCCAGCAGCGGCGAATCCCTCACGCCTAAAACCGGCGCATAATACTGGTTCCACACATCCTTGGCTATCCCCACCATCGCCTCGCGCAACTGCGCCGGCGTCGCCCCCGGATGCTCGTACATCCAATGCCACGTCCGCATATCCACCAAAGCCACGCCAGAGATCTCTCTCGCCATCCAAAAATCGTCTAGATCCTTCAAAGAAGCGGCATCTGCGTCCGATTTCTTCAATCCCAACACGTCCAGGTCATGCGCCTGGAACATGAAAGCGAACCCCTCCGTGAATGCATCGTTGGGCACCCCGTGTAGCAGATAATGATCCGCCCGCTGCATCGAAAAAGTCTGCTCCACGCAATGTCCCAGCTCATGCATCGCCACATTGAATCCCAGATAGTCCATCCCCGCCTTGCCCACCCGCGTGCGTAAGTGAGATTTGTCCGAACGCATATCCGGCCCAGCCGCATGTCCCGAGCCCCGGGCCGCGTCCACCTCGATATGTGGCGCCACGAACTGCGCGGTCTCCGGAGAAAATCCCAACTTCATAAGGATGTTCGGGATATCCTGATGGAAAGCCTCGGACGTCGGATATCTCTTGCGCACCAAGACGTCCAGCTGCTCCTGCGGCATGCCCTTGGCCGGCTTGAACCCCTCGTACCAGATGTCAAAAGGGAGAAGCTTGCGGCCCAGGCGCTTCTTGATCAGGTCGGCCACCTGCTTGCCCACCGGCGCTTCCAGCAGACTCTTGAGCAGCGCCTCGACCTCCGGCTCCGGGATCTCCCGCTCCAGCTTGAATGAACGGTCCATAAGCGTCGGATAGCCAGGATAATACGGGTCTTCCAGACGGGCCGCGCGCCACAGCGAGAGCAGAGTCGCATAGCGCGTGTCCGGCTCGCGCTCCGCAGGCTTGCCGTCCAAGGTGTTCTTCGCCGGGTCCCAAAGATACTCTTTGCCGTCCACCGCCGTCTTGGGGATATCCTGGTTGATGATTCGCTCCATAATGGTCAGAATGGTCTTCTGCTTCGCCAGACCCGCAGGGTCCGCGTAAAGCCCTCGCAGTTCGTCGCGCAAGCCCCAGTGCGAGAGCAGCTTGAGCCCGTCGCGGAACATGGGCTTGCCGTCGGCGCCTACCACGTGGTCCATGTAGACGTTGTAGGTATCGACGTAGACCTCGGCCGCGGCGCGGATATCAGCGGTCTTCTGCTGCACCTCGGTCGGCACCCGGAAGGCGAACAGCTTCGTCAGGCGGGCCTCGGCCCACTGCTTTCTTGTCCAGGACGCGCCTTGGGCAGCGGACTCCTCCAGCGTGCGCAGAGGGAAGTTTAAGGCCGCGATAAAGCCCAGGCGGCTCTTGAAAAGATCCTCCATCATGTGGGCGGAAGGGTCCAGCGCGGCGAACAGCCGGTCCACCGGCTTGAGCTCGCCGCGGTCTTCGTCCATCTCGCGCCGCAGCTCCAGGCCTAAAGCTGTGTAGTGGCCGCGCATGGCTTCCAGCTTGGCCTCGAAGCGGTCGAAGATGATGTCGCGCTCCGGGCCCTGCGCGAAGTTCTCCGCCGTAAAGCGCGAGAATTCCTCCGGCGAGCCGTCGGCAGCGGTCCAAAGCTGCCGAGCCTGCTCTATGCCTTTATCCCGGTCCGACAGAGCGGCCTGGGCGGACGATGACGTCAGGAAGGCCAGCAGGAAAAGACAATGGGGGCAGTTCATGTCCCCATTGTACGAATATTCCGGTCTGTTACTGCAGCTGCGCGAGGATGGCGTCGACGGACTTTTTGGCGTCGCCGAAGAGCATCCGGGTGTTGTCCTTGTAAAACAGCGGGTTGTCGACGCCGGCGTAGCCCGCGGCCATGCTGCGTTTGAGGACGATAGTGGTCTTTGCCTTCCAGGTCTCCAAGACCGGCATGCCGTAGATCGGGCTCGAGGGATCCTCGAGTGCGCCGGGGTTGACGATGTCGTTGGCGCCGATCACCAGGACCACGTCTGTTTCTGGGAAGTCAGGGTTGATCTCGTCCATCTCCATGACGATGTCGTAGGGGACGTTGGCCTCGGCCAGGAGCACGTTCATGTGCCCGGGCAGCCGTCCGGCCACCGGGTGGATGGCGAAGCGCACCTTCACGTCGCGGGCGCGCAGCTTGTCCGATATTTCCTTGACGGGGTGCTGGGCGCGGGCCACCGCCATGCCGTAGCCCGGCACCACGATGACCTGCCGGGCCTCCTTGAGCATGTTGGAGACCTCATCGACGGTGGTCGCGACCACCTCGCCCGCCGGTTGGGCGCCCGCCGGCGCGGCCTTGCCCTCCTCGGCGCCGAAGCCTCCGAAGATGACGCTCAGGAGCGAGCGGTTCATGGCCGTGCACATGATGTAGCTCAGGATGGCACCGCTTGAGCCCACCAGGGCGCCGGTTATGATGAGCAGGTCGTTTGCGAGCAGGAAGCCGGTCGCTGCCGCCGCCCAGCCGGAGTAGCTGTTGAGCATGGAGACGACTACCGGCATGTCCGCGCCGCCGATGCTCATGACCAGGTGCACCCCAAGGATGAAGGCGATGACGGTCATGGCCAGGAGCGCGGGCAGGCCCTGGGTCATGATGTCCTGGACGCCGAAGAAGCGGTAGCCGCAATACACCGAGACTAAGGACATCCCGATATTGAGCAAGTGGCGTCCCGGCAGAAGGAGGGGCTTGCTGCGGATGAGGCCCTGAAGCTTGCCGAAGGCCACTATGGAGCCCGTGAAGGTCACGGCCCCGATGAAGACGCCCAGAAATACCTCCATCTCGTGGATGACGCGTTCAGCGCCCATGAGCCCGGCGCTGTCCATGTAGCTGTTGATGCCGACCAGGACCGCGGCCAGGCCGACGAAGCTGTGAAAGCCCGCCACCAGCTGGGGCATGGCAGTCATGGCGATGCGGGCCGCCACGATTGAGCCGATGGCGCCGCCGAGTACGATCATGGCGAGTAGGACGCCGTAGCTCTGCGCGGTAACCTGGGGATGGAAGAATGTGACTCCGACTGCGATGGCCATGCCGATGATGCCGAACCAGTTGCCGCGGCGTGAGCTCTCGGGATTGCTCAGCCCGCCGAGGCTGAGGATGAACAAGACGCTGGCGATGACGTAGAGGACGACCAACATGCCGTTCTGCGCGATGGTTTGTTCCATGGATTGATTCTCCCTTACTTTCTGAACATCGCCAGCATGCGCCGTGTCACGAGGAACCCGCCGAAGATGTTGATGGAGGCGAGCAGCACCGCGAATGCCGCGGCCCAAGTGGTCCAGCGGTCGAAGCCGCCGGAGATCTGCAGCATGGCCCCGATCACGATGATGCCGCTGATGGCGTTGGTGACGCTCATGAGCGGCGTGTGCAGGGCCGGGGTGACGTTCCAGACCACCATATACCCGATGAAGATGGCCAGCACGAACACCGTGAAGTGGGCCATAAACGCCGCCGGGGCGTAGAGCCCGATTGCGGTGAGCGCGGCGGCTGCGAGGAGACTTAAGATGGCGTTGCGTCCGCAGGGGCATTTCTTCGCGGTGGGCGTGGCCTGTGCGGCGGGCGCCGGGGTGGCCGCCATGGGCTTGATCACCGTCTTGGGTTTGGGCGGGGGATAGGTGATCTGGCCAGCATGCGCGATCAGCGAGCCGCGGACGATCTCATCTTCCATGTTGATCTTCCATCCCTTCTGAGCCTCCATGTGCTTGAGGAGGTGTGCCAGGTTGGCGCCGTAGAGTTTGCTGGCCTGATTGGGGAGGCGCGAGGCGAGGTCAGTATAGCCCACGATCTTGACCCCGTGGTGGTCTGAGATTGTCCCGGGCTTGGTCAGTTCGCAGTTGCCGCCTTGTTCCGCGGCCATGTCCACGATGAGCGATCCGGGCTTCATGGCCTCGACGTGCTCCTTAGTTAGAAGGGTGGGGGCCTTGGTTCCGGGAACCAGCGCGGTGGTGATGATGATGTCCACCTCCTTGGCCTGCTTGAGAAAAAGGGCCATCTCGGCCTTGATGAACTCGGGGCTCATGGTTTTGGAGTAGCCGCCCGCTCCGGTCCCGTCTTCCTTGATGGAGACCTCTAAAAATTCCGCGCCCATGCTCTTGACCTGGTCTTTCACGTCGGGGCGCGTGTCAAAGGCGCGCACGATGGCGCCCATGCCCTTGGCCGCGCCGACGGCCGCCAGGCCGGCCACGCCGGCGCCGATGACCATGACTTTAGCCGGCTGGGTCCGGCCTGCCGCCGTGATCTGGCCGGTGAAAAAACGGCCGAAGATGTGAGCGGCCTCGACCATGGCGCGGTAGCCGGCGATATTGGCCATGGAGCTCAAAGCGTCCATTTTCTGCGCGCGTGATATCCGGGGGACCATGTCCATGGCCAGCACGGTGAGTTTGCGGGCCGCGAATCGGTCCATGAGCTCCTTGTTCCGGGCTGGGTAGACGAAGCATATCAGCGCCCCGCCTTCCTTGAGCAGGTCCACTTCATGGGCCTCGAGTTTTGCGTTGAGCGCCGGCGGGCGTACTTTTAAGACGACATCGGTTGTCGCCCATACCGCCCGAGTGTCCGGCGTGACCTCCGCGCCGGCCGCCTTGTAATCGGCGTCGGAGAAGTCCGCTCCGGCGCCGGCGTTGGATTCGACGAGGAAATCGATTCCGAGCTTCTTGAGCCCGGCCACCGTCTCGGGAGCGACGGCCACCCGGCGTTCGCCTTCGATGATCTCAGCGGGGATGCCTATCTTCATAATAAGGTTCCTTTCCCGTAGTCTGAATTTTAGTGTTGCGCGACGCATTGGATTATATCACAATTATTCCGGGCCTGGGTCCAAAGCGGCAGCGCGGTCCTGACTGCACATGCCTCAGGTCCCTTAAGGAGGTCGGATATGCTGGATAAAAAGCTGGAGAAGGCGCTCAACGAACAGGTCGTCAAGGAGTTCTATTCGGCCTATCTTTATATGGCCATGGCGGGCTGGTTCGAAGCTCAGGTTCTGCCCGGGCTGGCTAAGTGGATGCGGGTGCAGGCGCAGGAGGAGAGCTGCCACGCGCTGATCTTCTTCAACTATCTCTGCGAGAAAGGCGTCCAGCCGGTTCTGGGAGGGATAGACGCTCCGCCTCCCAAGTTCAAGTCCACTACCGACATCTTCAAGGCGGTCGTGGCTCATGAGCGGGCCGTGACCGCTTCCATCCATGCGATCGCGGATCTGGCCGTGCAGCTGCGCGACCATGCCACTAAACAGGCACTGGAGTGGTTCATCGCCGAGCAGGTGGAGGAGGAGGCCAGCGCCGAGGCCATGCTGCGCCAGGCCCAGCGTCTGGAGGATGAGAAGGCCCTTTACCTCCTGGATAAGGATGCGGGGACGCGCGTGTTCGCCCTGCCGGTACCCTTGACCGGGAAAATCTAGGATCCCATTATAAGTGGAGCTAATAAACTGGTTGACAATAGTATTCTGAAGAGATACTCTGTGGATATAGCCGTTGATCGTCAAAATCTCGAGGGGGTTACGAACAAAATGCAGGCCACTTTGACCAAGCCGAAGTCGGGGAGCAAGGACGCATTTGTCTCCCAATTCATGCAGAACCTGACCGCCAAGAACCCGGGAGAAAAGGAATTCCACCAAGCCGTGCAGGAAGTCGTGGAATGCCTGGTCCCGGTCATGGAGCGCCATCCGGAGTTCAAGAAGGCCAAGATCCTGGAGCGCATCGTCGAGCCCGAGCGGACCATCATGTTCCGCGTGCCCTGGATGGACGACAAAGGCGAGATCCATATCCAAAAGGGCTTTCGCGTGGAGTTCAACAGCGCCATCGGGCCATATAAGGGCGGCCTGCGTTTCCATCCCAGCGTGAATATCGGCATCCTCAAGTTCCTGGGCTTTGAGCAGATATTCAAGAACTCTTTGACCACCCTGCCCATGGGCGGCGGCAAGGGCGGCTGCGACTTCGACCCCAAGGGCAAGTCCGATGCCGAGGTCATGCGCTTCTGCCAAAGCTTCATGAGCGAGCTATTCCGTCACATCGGCCCGAACACGGACGTCCCGGCCGGAGACATCGGCGTGGGCGGCCGCGAGATCGGCTACATGTTCGGCCAGTACAAGAAGCTGACCAACCGCTTCGACAGCGTTCTGACCGGAAAGGGTCTCAACTGGGGAGGCAGCCTGGTGCGGCCAGAAGCCACCGGCTACGGCTGCGTGTACTTCGCGGCTGAGCAGCTGGCGACCCGCGGCGACGGATTCAAGGGCAAGAGAGTCGCGGTCTCCGGCTCCGGCAACGTCGCGCAGTACGCGGTCGAGAAGGTCAACCAGTTGGGCGGCAAGGTCGTCACTATGTCCGACTCCAACGGCTACATCGTCGATGAGGACGGCATCAACGCGGAGAAGCTGGCCTTCATCCTGGACCTCAAGAACGTCAAGCGCGGCCGCATCAAGGATTACGTAGCCAAGTTCCCCAAAGCCCAGTACCACGACGGAACCGGGGTTTGGAACGTCAAGGTGGACGTGGCCCTGCCTTGCGCGACCCAGAACGAGCTCTCCGGCAAGGACGCCGAGACCCTGATCAAGAACGGCTGCGTGTGCGTGGCCGAGGGCGCCAACATGCCCTCTACCCCGGAAGCAGTAGAGATCTTCGTCAATAAGAAGATCCTTTACGGGCCGGGCAAGGCCTCCAACGCCGGCGGCGTGGCCACCTCGGGCCTCGAGATGTCCCAGAACGCCATTCGCATGAATTGGAGCCGAGAGGAAGTTGACCGGCACCTGCACAACATCATGAAGAGCATCCATAAGACCTGCGTGGAGACTGCCAAGGAATACGGCCAGCCCGGCAACTACGTCATGGGCGCCAACATCGGCGGCTTCATGAAGGTCGCGACCTCTATGATGGACCAGGGGTTGGTGTAAGCGCGTCAGCAGATCGGTGAAGGAAACGGCGGCGGGCTTCGCGCTCGCCGCCGTTTCCACAACCGGCCATGTCCGATAATAAGCCCAAGGCCCTCGTCGGAACCTACGATATCCAGTTCGGCGGTTTCGACAAGCTCATGCCCTTCCGTATTCGGGAGGTGTTGCTAGTCGCCGCCCCTTACGACTCTTTCCTGCTGGCCGACGACGATGCGCTGACCGAGCTGGTCTTCAGCGAGTACCTGGACCTCAACCTTCGCTACGCTCCGCGCGTGACCCGGGTCTCAACGGCCGCCGAGGCGCTCAAGCGCATCGAGGGCGAGTCATTCGACCTTATCATCACTATGGCCTCCGTGGGGAACCTCGACGTTTCAGGCTTTGCCCAGGGGGTTAAGCGCGTCCGCCCTGAACTGCCGGTGATCCTGCTGTGCTTCAACATGATGGACGTAGCTCAGTTGAGCGATTTGGACCGGTCGGCCGTGGACCGGGTGTTCGTCTGGCTGGGCGACCCCCGCATCTTCATGTCCATCATCAAGCTCGTCGAGGATAGCCGCAACATCGACCGCGATATCAGTGTCACGAGCGTGCAGGCCATCATCGTCATCGAAGACTCGGTTCGCTTCTACTCGAGCTACCTGCCCGTGCTCTACGCGGAGCTCATGAAGCAGACCCAGCTGCTCATGGCCGAGGGCATTAATCTCTCGCATAAGATGCTGCGCATGCGCGCCCGGCCCAAGATCCTGCTGGCGCACGATTATGAGTCCGCGTGGGCGCTTTACGAGAAATATCACAGCAACCTCCTGGGCATCATCACGGATATTCAGTTCCGACGCGGCGGCGTCGAAGACCCTCGTGCAGGTCTGGTCTTCGCGGAGAAGGTGAAAGCCGACATCCCGGATATGCCGGTGTTGGTGCAGTCCTCGGACTCAAAGAAGGCTCCCGACGCGGCGGCCGTTGGCGCGTCCTTCCTGCAGAAGACCTCTCCGACCCTGCTCAAACAGCTCCAAGACTTCATCCTGACTTACTTTGGTTTTGGCGACTTTGTGTTCCGCGATTCATCGGGCCGGGAATACGGCCGAGCTTCGGACCTGCACGGGATGATCGGGGCACTCAAGGCCGCCCCGGACTCGGCCATCGAGTTCCACTCTAACCGCAACCACTTCTCCAAGTGGCTTATGGCCCGCACGGAGTTTGAGATCGCTTATCGCATCCGTCCGCGTAAGGCGGCGGAGTTCGCGGATATCGGGGGCTTGCGCAAGTATCTCATCGAGACCATGCACCGGTTCCTACAGAAGACGCAGTTGGGGACCATCATCCAGTTCGACGGCCGGTACTTCGATGAGGAGAGCCCTTTCGTCAAGATCGGGCGAGGCTCGATCGGCGGCAAGGCCCGCGGCCTGGCTTTCGTGAACTTCTTGTTGTCCAAAACCGATCTGGCGCAGCGTTTTGAAGGGGTGAGCATCACGGTCCCGCCCACATCGGTCATCTCTACGGATGTTTTTGACTTTTTCATGGAGCACAACGGCCTCAATGCTTTCGTGCGCGCGGAGCACACCAACGCGGAGCTGGCCGAGGCTTTCCTCAAGGCAGACCTGCCCGCTTACGTCATCTCCGACCTGCGCACCATGGTCGGTAGGATCCACGGACCTTTAGCCGTGCGTTCATCGAGCATGCTGGAAGATTCCCGTGCCCAGCCTTTTGCTGGGATCTACAAGACCTACATGTTGCCCAATAACGCCTCCGACATGGAGGAGCGCGTGCGGGAGTTGGCCCGGGCGGTGAAGCTGGTTTACGCATCGACTTATTCAGCCGAGGCGCGGGCTTACCTGCGTTTTTCCGCGCACCTTCCCGACGAGGAGAAGATGGCGGTCATCGTTCAGCATCTGGTAGGCCGCTTGCGCGGGGACGGCCGGCGTTACTACCCGAGTTTCTCTGGGGTGGCACAGTCCTATAACTACTATCCGGTGCCGCCGATCACGGCCGAGGACGGCGTGGCGTACGTGGCGTTGGGCCTGGGCAAGACCATCATGGATGGCTACCGCTCCCTGCGCTTCTCGCCCAACCATCCGCATCATCTGCATCAGTTCTCCACGGTCAACGATTATCTGGAAAACTCCCAGCGTGAGTTTCTGGCCCTGGACACGCAGCGTAGCGCTGGCGACCTGGGGTACGACCATGAGCCAAATATGGTCTGGCTGGGGCTGGACGCCGCCGAAGAGGACCAGACGCTGGGGCCCGTGGGCTCGACTTATTCCGCTGAGAACGAGGGCGTTTATGACGGGACCTCGCGGCCCGGCGTGCGGTTGGTGACTTTCGCTCCGATCCTTAAAGATGACGTGTTCCCATTGCCCGAGGTGCTCAATTTGATCACGCGTATGGGCCGGGAAGCGATGGGCTCGCACGTGGAGATTGAGTTCGCCGTCAACATCGACCGCGGCGAGGATGGCTTGCAGGAGTTCGCCATCCTGCAGATGCGGCCGATGATTTCGCGCTGGAGTACGCAAAAGGTGAGGCTCGACGGGTCGCCCGGCCAGAGCGTGCTTTGTGAGAGCCCGCGGACCCTGGGCAATGGCTACGTAGCTAATGTCACGGACGTGGTCTACGTCAAGCCCGAGCGCTTTGATCCGGCCCGCACGGTCGAGATCGCAGGTGAGATCGGGCGGATCAACGAGTCATTGAAGCGCGAGGGGCGCCAGTGCCTGCTCATCGGCCCCGGCCGCTGGGGTTCGGCCGACCCGTGGTTGGGCATTCCGGTGCGCTGGAACCAGATATCGGAGTCTCGCGTCATCGTAGAGACCACCCTGCAGGATTTCGTCATAGACCCTTCTTTTGGGACCCACTTCTTCCACAACGTGACTTCGCTGGGCCTGGGTTACTTCACGGTGCATGGCCAGCACGGCGGCGGGACCCTGCGTTGGGACTGGCTCGATGATCAGCCCGCCTTCGCCGAGACCGAGCTGTTGCGCCATGTGCGCTTGGTCAAGCCGCTCGATATCCGCATCGACGGTTCCACAGGATGCGGCGTCATCCTGATTCCCTGAAGAAAGCGGCGCTAGTTCAGGCCGGCGCCCCTCTTTAGGGCCTGGATATTGAGCTCCAGGATCTCGGGCTTGGCGCGCTTGAAGACTTTTGGCATGGCTTTGGCCACTGCCTCGATAGACAGGGCTCCGGTCTGCTTGCAGAAGGCGCCCAGGGCCACCATGTTCGCGATTTTGGGAGCCTTGAGCTCGTCGGCGATCTTGTTGCAGGCCACCAGAACGACCTTTATGTCCTTGCGCTGGGGTCGGGATTTGACCAGCGATTCGTTGATGATCATAAGTCCTCCGGGCTTGAGAAAGGGTTCGAATTTGGCCAAGGACGGCTCGTTCATCACGATGACCGTGTCGGGCTGGGAGACCACGGGCGTCGTGACATCGTCGGAGGAGATGACCACCGAGCAGTTAGCCGTGCCGCCGCGCATCTCGGCTCCGTAGGAGGGGAAGAAGCTGACGTGCTTGCCGTCGAGCATCCCGGCGTAGGCCAGCAGGACGCCCGAGGAGATGATGCCTTGTCCGCCGAAGCCGGAGATCCTAATTCCTTGAAACATTATTCATGCCTCCATCGCTGTCCTTGAACACGCCGAGCGGATACTGCGGCAACAGCTTCTCCTGTACGAACTTGCAGGCATCCAGCGGGGATATTCCCATGTTGGTCGGACAGGTCGAGAGCACTTCCACCAGGCTGAAGCCCTTGCCGTCGATCTGGCATTGGAAGGCCTTTTTGATGGCTTTCTTGGCCTTGATCACGTGGGCTGCGGTGTGGATGGATGTGCGCTCTAGGTAACGGGAGCCGTCGAGCTGAGCCAGAAGCTCGCAGACCCTGATGGGGTAGCCGTTGACCTTGGGGTCGCGGCCCAGTGGGCAGGTGGTGGCCTTCTGGCCTACCAAGGTCGTGGGCGCCATCTGGCCGCCGGTCATGCCGTAGATGGCGTTGTTGATGAAGATGATGGTGATGTTCTCGGAGCGGCCCGCAGAATGGATGGTCTCCGCCATGCCGATGGAGGCCAGATCCCCGTCTCCTTGGTAGGAGAATACGATGCATTGCGGCTTGGAGCGTTTGATGCCCGTGGCGATGGCCGGGCCCCGACCGTGGGGACCTTGGATCATGTCGCAGTTGAAGTAGTGGTCCGCGAACACCGCGCAACCGACGGGCGCCACTCCGATGGTGCGCTCCCGGATCTTCAGTTCGTCCATGACCTCGGCCACCAGCCGGTGCACGATGCCGTGGCCGCAGCCCGGGCAGTAGTGCATCTTCACGTCGACGAGGCTTTCCGGTCGTCTGTTCACTTGCAGCATACGCATTCCCCCTTGCCTGCCTTCAGCGTGTCCTTGATCTTCTTGAGGATCTCCTCTCCCGTCGGCGTGACGCCGGAGGGGCGGGCGTGGAGGTGCACCGGCGCGCGGAACTCGGTCGCCAGCCGCACGTCATCGACCATCTGCCCGAGGCTCATCTCCACGACCAGGAAGCCTTGGACCCGGTCGGCGAGCTCACGCAGCTGCTTCTTCGGGAACGGCCAGAGGGTGATTGGCCGGAAGAGCCCTACCTTGAGGCCTTCGGCGCGGGCCATCTTTAGGGCCGCGCCGCAGGCGCGGGCCGAGATGCCGTAGGCAACAAGGACGATCTGGGCATCGTCGCACTGCTGGGCCTCGAACATGACCTCCTTGGCTTCGATTTCAGCGTATCTTTTGGCGCGGTTGAGAGTCATGACCTCAAGCCGGCCTTCGTAGAGATCGTAGGAGCCCACCAGACGGTTCTTGCGGCCCCGGCACTCGCCCAGGGCCCAGTCAGGTTCTGAGAGTTTCTTGGGGTCAACTTCGGGGAACTTGAATTCCAGGGGCTCCATCATCTGGCCCAGCACGCCGTCAGTCAAGATCATGGCCGGGATACGGTACTTCTCCGCGACCGCGTAGCAGTGGAGGGGGAAGTTCCCCATTTCCTCCACAGAATCCGGCGCCATGACGAAGGTCCGGTAGTCGCCGTGGCCGCCCCCGCGCACCGACTGGAAATAATCGCCCTGGGCGCCGGCGATGTTGCCCAGGCCCGGGCCGCCGCGCACCACGTTGGCGAAGAAGATGGGCAGGTCCGCGCCGGCCGCGTAGGAGATCCCCTCCTGTTTGAGGCTGATGCCTGGCGAGGAGGATGAGGTCATGCACCTGATCCCGGTCGCCGCTGACCCATAAAGCATGTTGATCGCAGCTACCTCGGA
Source organism: uncultured Elusimicrobia bacterium (assembly GCA_903830945.1). Classification (GTDB taxonomy): domain Bacteria; phylum Elusimicrobiota; class Elusimicrobia; order UBA1565; family UBA9628; genus UBA9628. Next base: position 5,862 of record CAIKVT010000066.1, on the reverse strand, counting down.
TTCCGCCTGGATGAAGGCTCCGCCCGCTTGGGGTAGCCGCCAGGACATGTATTCCGGCACCTCGTTCTGCGGGGTGATGGGGTAGCCCGCGAAGAACCGGCAACCGGCGCGTACGGCGCCTTCGGCCATCGCGTCGTTGCCCTTCATGAGAAGTTTCTCGCCCATTATCGCCTCCTGAAATCCTTTAACGTCCTATGCCTTAGCCTTCTCTTCCTTGAAGACCGTGATGGCCAGGTCCGGACAAATCTGGGCGCACAGGCCGCAGCCGGTGCAGCGCTCCGGGGCGCAGCAGACGGCGGGATAATAGCCCGTGACGCTGAAAGTCGTTGACATCACGATGCACTTCTTGACACAGGCGGCGGTGCAGAGCTCGCAGCCTTTGCAGCGCGCCTCATCTACCTTGATGTTCGGCATGCTTCCTCCTCGGCTCATGACGACCGCGCACTTCCTGAGGGTTATCAGGACGGCGTCGCATCGCATCCGCGACGCCGCACAGGGCACGCGGGATATATTCAGTTCCCCGTGTAGCGACTTCCATATGGTAACAAAAATTGGCCGTGTGCAAGCGTCGGCCATAAGATAATCTAATGGGAGCCTGCGCACCGGCCGGAAACACGAAACCCCCTCTCGGGGGCTCGGTCCTGACATTGCTCGTCTCAGGTTCGGAAAATGCGGCTACTTGGAGTATAGTCCATGGCGCCGCTTTCGTCAATAGGCCGGCGGCCGCTGTTCATAATTCCGTAACAGGGCTCCGACCCGCGGTCCCAGCCACGGACTCATCTTCTGCCTAGCCAGGCGCGGCCGAGGCAATTTCAACGGGGTTGGCTTCAAGAGCGTCCGAAGTACAGCCAATCCGTGCGGACCGTGTCGGCGAGCCTGTTCTGGAAGAGTACCGGCTGGATGCGGACCTCCGCGAACGTCTTGCGCAGCGCCTCGCCAAAGGGGATGCACTCGGAGTACGACCATACGCCCAGGATGCCTCCGGGCTCTAGATGCCTTTTGGCCCGCGCTAAACCCTTCGCGGTATAGAAAGAGCCACTGGCTTCGTCTAGGCGCTCCTCTGGGGAATGGTCGACATCGATGAGGATCAGGTCGAAGCGCCTCTTTGGCGGCCCAGCAAGCAGCTTGAAGATGTCTCCCTGGACCGCCTGGAAGCGTGTGTCGGCCTTGAGCTCATCGGCGAGAGGCCAGAGCCGTTGATCCAGCCAGGCGATGACCTGGGGCAGGAGCTCGACTGTTTCTAGGCTTCCGACGCGCGGCGACGCCAGGGCGGCGCTCGCGGTATAGCCTAGGCCGAGTCCGCCTACGAGGGTCTTGAGTTCCAGGCCCGGATGCATCTCGAGAGCGGATTCGGCCAGGGCCCGCTCGGAGGCCGTGTTGCGGCTGCTCATGAGGAATTCGCCATCGAGGGTGACCTCCGTGACCGTAGTCCCCGGATCGGATGGAAGTTTGCGCCGCCGCAGGCATAGTATGCCCAGAGGCGTGAGCTCGTAGGCTAGGATCTTCAGGCCCGAAGGACTCATGGAGCCTGCTCTGCGGCGGGGCCGGCCTCGCTCAGTATCTCGTGTAGCTCTTGGAGGGAGACCCCCACTGTCCCCGCGGCATGGCGGTCCGTCAAGAGGGATGTCATGGAGAGATTGTACTAAGCGCGCCGGCGCCGGGCGCGACCCTAAAACACGAAACCCCCTTTCGGGGGTCAAGGTCCTGACATTTCTCGTTACAGGTTCGAAATCAACAGCAATGAAGTATAGCGCATTCGGGCCCGGCAGGTCAAGGAGTTTTTTATCTCCCCGGGCCTGTTTGGTATACTCCCCGGGAGAGCCGCATGGAACCAGATCATTCCGCCGGGCCGCCGCATCGCAGGCGCAAGCGCTACCAGGGCACGCACCCACGCCGGTTCGAGGAGAAGTATAAGGAACTCAACGCGGAGCGCTTTCCGGACGAGGTCGCCAAGGCGCAGGCCCGCGGATCGACACCGGCGGGCGCGCATCTTCCGGTCATGCTTGACGAGGTGATGCAGGCTCTGGAGCCCCTGTCGGGAGCGACTGTCCTCGACTGCACGCTGGGCTGGGGAGGGCACGCGGCGCGGATTTCTTATGCAGTGGGTCCGGCGGGTTCCGTCATCGGCATCGACCTCGATGGCGAGGAGCTCGTGCGGACCGAGAAGCGCCTACGCCGGCGCGGAGCGGCCGTCGTTGTCCGCCGCGGCAACTATGCGGGTGCTGCGAAGGTTCTGCGCGAGCTCAAGATTTACGACGTAGACGCCCTTCTGGCTGATATCGGGGTCTCGTCCATGCAGCTCGACCGGCCGGAGCGCGGGATGTCCTTCAAAACGGACGGACCTCTTGACATGCGCATGGACCGCTCGCGCGGGGAGACCGCCTGCGAATGGCTTGCGCGCGCCGATGAGGCGGAGATCGCGGCGGCGTTGTCTCGCTTCGGCGATGAGCCTGACGCGGCTGCGATTGCGGCGGCGCTGGCGGGCCTTGCCGCCAAGGGGCGCTCGCCCAGGACGACGCGCGAACTCGCTGCGGCTGTCGGCGTCGCAAAGAAACTGGGAGCGGGGCGGTTTCTTAAGAAGGACGCGTTCTCCTCTCATCCTGCCGCGAGGACGTTTCAGGCGCTGCGGATCGTCGTGAACTCCGAGCACGAAGCTCTGGCCCAGTTGCTCCGGGACCTGCCGTGGCTGTTGCGCTCCGGTGGTCGGGCGGTGCTGTTGACCTTCCACTCCGGGGAGGAGGCGCTGGTCGGCGGAGCTCTCGGCGCGCAGACGACCGCGGGGTTGTGGCGCGCGCCGCTTGTGGAGCCGCGCCGGCCGTCGCCTGAGGAGGTCCGCCTGAACCCGCGCTCGCGCTCGGCGAGACTCTGGCGTGTCGTGCGGGTCTAGGGGGCCTGAAGACCGCCGCCCGGCAGGGTCAGCTTGGCGCATTTTGATTTCAAGCGGCGTATCAGCATGGGCAGAAAAATCATCGCGACCAATATGACCGTCATGGTTCGGTTGGGGTCGCCGAGGACGGAGTTTAGACGCAAGGTCGCGACCATGATGACGGTGAAGTAGATCATGTCGCCGGCGATGGCGATGGCCCAGCCCGAGACGAATCCGTGTCCGGCCGCAGCCGCCGCGGCGCGGCCCGTCATGGGGTCGACGCCGAACGCAATCATGATGAGAGCAAACGGCCCCGCGCCGCCGCCGTATTGGGCCACGGTCCGGTCCATCGCGCGTCGGACGGCGTCGGTCGCGCGGGCGAGAGGGGGGATGCTGCGCCCAGCTGCGATCAGCAGTCGGAGCACCGGCTCGAACAGGAACGCCAGGATAACGTCGGAGACGAGGTAGAGGCCCATGGTGACTGGCCAAGCGATGCCATGGCCGCGTGCCAGCAGCACGCCAGCCGGGATGCCGCCGCCGATCGGGATGAGGAAGAGCATCAGCACGGGGAGCATGAATTGAGTGTATCTATTTCATGGCATAATCGGCTACTTGGCCTGCGAGTCGCGTATACCACAAGTCCTGATTTTTAGATGGTTCCAAAGGCCCACTAGTCGAGGGCGAAGGACCCTGGCCTCTGATGTTCGCGAAGATAATACTATCTTTGTAATGAGCACGAGCCTTTTCGTTTTCGCTCTGGCCTTTACTGCCTTCGGGCAGGCCGGAGTCTCCCCAAAAGCAACCGTTGCCGCTCCGGCAGCCAACGCCATCGCCGTTCCCCTGCTGCCAGAGACCCTGGTCCGCCATCTCTCCATTGGCTCGCTCACCGCTCCAAATAGTCCCCAGTACTTCAATCTTTCCTTCCACGCCGATAAACTCGTCCGGCTTTTGGAGGACGGGCGAATCCAGCCAGAGAAGGCGGCGGCGTACATCTCCTCCCTGAAGGAAAAAGAGCCCATCGACGGGCTCTCCGCCCAGGTCCTCGCCAGAGTCGTGGCCGAGCCCCAGGCCGCTCAGAAGCTTATCGATTCCCTGGAAGCCCAGCCCGCCCCCGAGCTTGCCGCTCTCCGGCGCTCCCTGATCGTCCTCAAAGAGGCGGCGCTCCTCGAAGGCTCCCGAAGGATTGGGATCATGGCCTCCCTGATCGAGGCCGCCAGAAAGGCCCCTTCGGCCTCCTGGATATTCGACGGGGCGAAGGAAGCCCCGCCACTGGAGACGGACGGGCTGACTTCGCGGAAAGGAGCCTTGAACGCAGACGTGGCCGCAGTGCCGGGTGTCGCTCCAGGCGTTCTGGACAGACTCCTCCGCTCTAAAGAAACGGTCGTCGTCGCTCATGGCAAGAACGATTACAGGGGCGTCGCCGGCGAGAGCACCTGGGGGAATATCGCCCACTCCGTCGAGGCCGCTCATAAACGCCCCATCGTCATTGAGGTCGACATTCGCCAGGCCGGCGACCAGTTCATCATCTATCATGATCCGACATTCCACGTCCTGGTGCGCGACTACCAGACCCCGCAGCATAGGATCGAAGCCTTTCGGCAAGAGTACCCGCAGCTCGCGCGACAAAAGGAAGGCCACTGGGATTTCCTTCTTCTTGACGGTGTAGGTCATTATCGGGACGATGGCTCCAACGGTCAGATTAAGATATTCGACCGTCCGTCAGGGCGCGAATATCCACTCATCAGCCTGACGGAGCTGCTCAAAAGTGTCGAGCGCCCTGGGAAGCTTCAGATACCGGAGTATTCCTATGAAGCCCGCGGGCCTCCTTCGACGAGCGGCCAGATCCTGCCGCGTTCGATCGCGGCCGGACCCATCGCTCTCTACCTTGATTTTAAGGAGATCAATCATTTGGCCCGACGCCTTTATGACCTTTCCGACTGGCATTGGATCATTGGTTCCTGGAGTACCGAAAAGATCGAGGAATTCACCCGCAAGGCGCTCCAAAACCTATCGACCGCCCTCGGTCACGCCAAGGCCCATGGCCAGGCGTTCATCGCCGTGCGTCATCCTCGTGTAGCCGCGCTGGCTCGGGCGGTCGACCCGGACATTAGGATCATGGCCAGCCCGGATAACGTCACTTCTAAAACCAGCGCCGACGAATGGATCCGCGCCATGGAGCCTTTTCTGGCCTATGCTATTCAGATTATTGAGATCAAGTATCTAAATCATATGCGCGACCCAAGGATCCGCGCGTGGGCGCGTGAGCACCATCTTAAGATACTTTACGACCAGATCCCGCAGACTGACACCTCCCAATTCGAGGGTGTTTATCATGATGACCTCGGGCGTCTGTTCTTGGATATCGTCGAGCAGGGTGCAAACATCATGATTCAGACCAATACACCTGACGCCGTACAATCGCTAATAGACAAAAGACGTCAGTGACGGAGATGATAAGGCGCTAATAATGGTCATAGGTTGACCAGGCGGGATAGGCGTACTATAAAACACGAAACCCCCTTTCGGGGGTCAAGGTCCTGATATTACTCGTTGCAGGTTCGAATCTTTAAATTGGTTGCGGGGGCTGGATATGGGACTAGTCAGATACCAGCCCACGTTTCTCAAATTATTGTTGCAAATCAATTAGATATCGTCAAGCAGATTCTCCCCAGGCCCTACGACTCCCTGAGGGCACCGTGACCAAAATGGAACGTTTTCGCCTCGGCCTCGTATATCTAGGCATGGGATATACGACCCCCCGTTGGACTCGGCTCGCGTATTGGAACCTCTGGCCGGCGCTCCGACTGCTCCTGGTCATGGCTGCAGTCGGAGTCTGGGCGCATCGGAGCTTGGGCTTGAACCCGCCATCACCCCACCTGTGGGGGGAAATCTCCGGCGGCCTGACCATCCTGTTGGTCGTCTGCGCCGTTCTCTCCCTGCCCCTGGCGCGCCTGTACTTGGTGCTTTTGTGCTTTCCGCTCTACGTGGCCGTCATC
>CAIKVT010000065.1 GCA_903830945.1 uncultured Elusimicrobia bacterium | reverse complement strand
CTGATTCTGTGGCTTGAGAGCGAGTTTGGCGTTGCGATTCCTCAGGAAGACTTGACGATCTCAAATCTGGGCACGGTTGACCGCATTGCGAATTATCTGAGATGCGTGGGCGTGACTTCCTAAAGTGCTGGACTTGCGCTTCGGCGGGATCGCTTGCGGCAAGTCGGCGAGAAGGTCGACTGATGAGGCTGCTGGTCGGCCGGAGGTACAGTTTCACGCAGTTATGGCTTTCAGTGGTAGATTCTGACTGATCTTGCCGTTAGCTCTTCTCTAAACGCAGCTGTATCCTGCTCTAAAGCCAAACCTTCTGGTACAGCTCAGGCCGCCGTTTTCGGCGGCCTGTTTTCAGCTACTTGCAGGGTCGGCTGCGGCACCCCTTCTGAGACATCCGTTTCCGCCTGCTTCAGGACGCGGGCGACCGTGGCGCGGGAGATGCGGAACTCCTTGGCGATCTGAGCCAGGCTCTGCCCGTTCTGCCGGGACTGGAGCACGGCGTCCCGGTCGATTTCCAGCGGCCGGCGGCCAATGTGGCGGCCTTCCAGCCGGGCGCGGCGCATGCCGCAGCGTACCCGCTCAACAATACGGTTGCGTTCCAGCTCGGCGATGGCGCCGATGATGACCACGATGGCCCGCCCCAGCGGGCCGCCGGTGTCGATGTTTTCCCGGAAGCTGATGAACTCGATGCCGACCCGGTTCAGCTCATCCAGCGTCTCCAGCAGATGGCGGACCGAACGGGCGACCCGGTCGAAAGCCCAGATCAGCACCACCTGGAAGCGGCCGCGGCGGGCGGCGGCCAGAAGCTGATCCAGACCGGGGCGCCGGGCCTTCACCCCGCTGATCCGGTCGGTGTATTCCTCGACGATCTCCAGGCCGCGCTGGGCGGCCAGCAGCCGCAGGTCGTGCAGTTGGCTTTCCGGGTGCTGGTCCACGGTGGATACTCGCAAGTACAGGGCGGCGCGCTTCATGCCCACGGCTCCAGGCTGGCGATCTCATCCCTCATCTGGCCGATCACGCCATACAGCAGACGGAGATGCGGCAGGCGAGGCTGAGGCCGCCGGGCTTCGGCCAGCCACTCGAGTTGGAACAGTTGCAAGCGGGAGCGCACCTGGGAGAGCTGCTGGCGGACCTGGGCACGGGCGGGGACGGGGCGAAGGTGGCGGCGGCGGCGAAGATATTTCATAAGACTCTCCTGGAATTGGGCCGCGAGGAGCACGAGCCCTTAGTATCGACGTTAGTCCGTCGATAGTCAAAGCCTAAATGAAAAGACCGGCGAGCCAAAACCTCCCTGCTGTTTTTCTCCGGTTCGGATATCTGCGCGGTCATTGGCCAGTACCGCTTTGCGGAACTTCAGGCCGTCAGTTATTCCGTCACCCGGGAAAAAGCGCCGATCTACACGTTGGGATCGCCCGACGTCCGCAGCTTCTCCCGCAACAAACGCGGCATCGCCGGCACCCTCATCTGGGTCAACTTCGACCGCCATGCCCTCCTGGGCCTGGTCAACAAGATGAAGGGCCAGTTCATCGCCAACGTCGATGACATCCGCCCGCAGTTCCAGACCGATGCCAATGCCTTCCTCTCCCAGAACGCCATCTTCCAGAGTTCTTTGACCCGCTCCGGCGGCATCCTGAACAGCGCCGGCGCCACCATCGACCAGCTCAGCGGCCGGCGGCTGGATACCGTGTCCGGGCTGAAGGAAGCGGCCAAGCCCTGGTACTCGGATCAGATCCTGCCGTTCGACATCACGCTGGCCGGCACCAACGAAATGGGCGCGGCCTGTTGCATGAAGGTCGTCGGGGTCGAGATCCTCAACGAAGGTTCCGCGGTGTCGATCGATGACTCCGTGGGCTAAGTGTGTACTGGATGGGTGGTTTTACGTTTTCAGACTAGGTCCCTCGCGGTGAAGAACAAATTTCCCGTGCCTGGGCGAAGGCGACGAAGCCGGTGCTCCGGACCTGGGATAGAAGAAGAAGGAGTTGGGCGTTTCTCGTCCAGCGTTTCTGTTGCGAGCCCGGCGATCTCCGCCCCTGGAGCTGGCAGATGGTGGTGGGTGATGGGTACGGGAACGGTACAGGGAGAACCGTGGCGGTGAATGATGAGCTTGCGGTGGGGACGATGCTGCTGCGGGTGGACGAGGGGTAGATGACCAGTCGGTGGCTGGGGAGTTAAAGCAGGGTTTATCCCCGGGGGTTTGGCAGGTAGTAGGGTAATGGGGATGGTAGGCCTTGGGTAGTGTCAAACAATTTGTGTAAACGTCTTAGTTGAGGTTGATGATCGCTCATGCGCATTGCTCTGGGAAGCGAGCTTCCCAGAGCAATGCGAACCGGTTG
>CAIKVT010000064.1 GCA_903830945.1 uncultured Elusimicrobia bacterium | reverse complement strand
GGCCGATCAAACAGAAATACGGCAGGAAAATCTCCTGGGGCGATCTGATGATCATCGCCGGCAACTGCGCTCTGGAGTCGATGGGCTTTAGTACCTTTGGCTTCGGCGGCGGGCGCGAGGACGTCTGGGAAGCCGGGGAAGACATTTACTGGGGCGCTGAGGACATTTGGCTGGGAGACAAGCGCTACAGCGGCGAGCGGGAACTCGAGAATCCTCTCGCAGCCGTGCAGATGGGGTTGATTTACGTGAACCCAGAAGGGCCCAACGGCAATCCGGATCCGGTAGCCTCCGGCCGCGACGTTCGGGAGACCTTCTCACGCATGGCGATGAACGACGAAGAGACCGTGGCGCTCATCGCCGGCGGGCACACCTTCGGGAAGTGCCATGGTGCGGGCGATGCGGCGCTGGTCGGTCCGGAACCTGAGGCCGCCGGCATCGAGGAGCAGGGACTCGGCTGGAAGAGCAGCTTTCGCAGCGGCAAAGCTGGCGATACCATCAGCAGCGGCATCGAGGGCGCCTGGAAACCGAACCCGACCACCTGGGACATGGGCTATCTGAACGTGATGTTCAAATACGAGTGGGAGCTGGTTAAGAGCCCGGCAGGCGCGCATCAGTGGCTAGCCAAGGACGTGGCAGCAGAGGACATGGTGGTTGATGCGCACGACCCGTCGAAAAAGCACCGGCCGATGATGACCACGGCGGACCTTTCCCTTCGCTTCGATCCGATCTACGAGCCGATCGCACGATACTACCAGCAGAACCCCGAGAAATTCGCGGACGCCTTTGCCCGCGCGTGGTTCAAGCTGACCCACCGCGACATGGGTCCGCGCTCGCGCTACCTCGGCGCCGAAGTGCCCAAAGAGGAGCTCCTGTGGCAGGACCCCGTCCCCGAGCTCACTCATGAATTGATCGGCGAGCAGGACATTGCCGGCCTCAAGGGCAAGATCCTCGCTTCGGGTCTGCCTGTCTCACAACTGGTCGCTACGGCTTGGGCGGCGGCGTCCACCTTCCGCGGCTCCGACAAGCGCGGCGGGGCGAACGGCGCGCGCATCCGTCTCGCGCCGCAGAAGGATTGGGACGTTAACCAGCCGGCCCAACTGGCGGCGGTGCTGCAGGTCCTGGAGGGAATCCAAAAAGAGTTCAACCTCGCGCAGTCAGGCGGGAAGAGGGTTTCGCTCGCGGACTTGATCGTTCTGGGCGGATGCGCCGCTGTCGAGCAAGCTGCGCAGCTTGCCGGCCACGAGGTGACTGTCCCCTTCACGCCGGGACGCACGGATGCGTCTCAGGAGCAAACCGACGTGGCGGCGTTCGCCGTACTCGAACCGGCTGCAGACGGGTTCCGTAACTACCTCAAAAAGAAATACTCCGTACCGGCAGAGGAGCTGTTGGTTGATCGGGCGCAATTGCTGACGCTGACCGCCCCCGAGATGACAGTTCTCTTGGGGGGGATGCGGGTCCTGAATGCCAACGTCGGGCAAACCCGACACGGCGTCTTCACCAAGCGGCCGGGGATGCTCACCAATGACTTCTTCGTGAATCTGCTCGACATGAGCACCACCTGGAAGGCGGCCTCGGAAGACGACCTGTTCGAGGGACGTGATCGCGCAACGGGCGAACTCAAGTGGACCGGCACCCGTGTCGACCTCATCTTCGGTTCGAACTCCCAGCTCCGGGCCTTGGCCGAAGTCTACGGATGCGAGGATTCCCAGGAGAAGTTCCTGCACGACTTTGTTGC